>JAURER010000056.1 GCA_030827315.1 Gemmatimonadota bacterium
AACACGGGAAGCGCAGGGTAGCGGCGGAATCGAGCGTCGTCGGCCGAGCGGCCGCACAGCCAGAACCGCGAGCCTCGGCGATTTCCGGTCACCCGGTGGTGCCTGCACAGGCTGCACAGCCCCGCCGGGTACGAGGGGGGTCGGGGCGCGCCGGTCACGGGGCCAACTCGTCGACGCGCATGCCGACGTACCCGACCTGCCGCTGCGCGTCGCCCCCGCGGTGCGAGAACAGCGCACTGCCCGTGCAGCGCGTGCAGTGCTCGGAGACCGTCACGTGCCTGGGGGTGATGCCGTCCGCTACCGCCCTGCGGGCCAGGACCGCGCGGACGTCGATCGGCGTGGGGCGCGGTGGTGCCGCCTCGCCGAGCGCGTCGAAGACCTCGGCGCCCACTTCGTAACAGCGGCCGCAGATGGCCGGGCCGAGATGGACCAGGAGATCGCTCCGGCGCGAGCCGAGATCGCGCTCCAGAAGGGCGAGCCCTCGCTCGAGGACCCCGGCGGCCACGCCGCGCCACCCGGCATGCAGGACCGCGACGGCGCGACGCACGGGATCCACCACGAACACCGGCACGCAGTCGGCCGTGGTGACTCCGAGCAGTAGGCCAGGCTCCAGGGTCACGTGCCCGTCGGCGTCCGACGAAAGCGAGAGCGCCTCCTCCCCGACGTCACCCAGCACGGCCACGGAAGCGCCCGTGTGCACGTGAACCTGAGCGCCGTGGACCTGTCGGGCGTGCACGACACGACGCGCGCCGGTGGCCTCGCGGAGCATCTCCCAGTTCCGGAGCACCTCGTGGCGGGCGGAGCCGGCCGAGAACAGCCCCAGGTCGAACGGACGCCGAGCGGCGCCCCGCGTCGTCGTGCCCTGGAGGAGCCACGGGAACGCGTGCCGCCACTCGCCATGCACGAGCACGGGCAGTCCTCGAAGGGGCTCCTCGCGCACGCGGCGCACGGAAGCCGGAAGCAGGGGCGTCGTATCCATGGCGACCCCGTCTACCCGGGAAGCGCGCCGAGGTGCTGCACCTCGGCGCGACGCAGCGGAAAACCCTCCATCCACGGAGGAAAATGCGGTAGGTTATCGCTCCCGGAAGAACGGCAGCGGTTCTTCCCGAGCCTGCGCATCGGACCGTGACGAACGATACTCTCTTCGACAGCCAGAACGCCGCCTACGCACAGGCGATGTTCGAGGAATACGCACGCAACCCCGAGGCGATCTCGGTGGAGTGGCGCCGCCTGTTCGACAACGGCGCCGCCATCGCCATCGCCGAGGGGCTTCTCGTACCCGACCAGCTGACGGTCGGGCGACGTCCCGAGTCGCCGGGTCCCGCGGCGAACGGCGGGGCCCCGGAAGCTCCCGTGGCCGTGGCCCCCGCCACCCCCGCACCGGCGTCCGCCGTCCGCCCCGCGCCGACCGCGGCCCCCGCCGCGACGTCCGACACCGGCACCGGGCACCCGCAGGTGGCCGCCCGCCTCACGGCGCTCCTCCCGGCGGTCTCCCGTGGCACCGCGCTCGTCCAGTCCTTCCGCGAGCACGGACACAAGCTGTCGCGCATCGATCCACTCGGAAGCGAGCCGCCGGGGCACCCGAAGCTCTCGCCCGCGTTCTACGGCACCTCCATGGAGGAGCTGAGTCAGCTGCCTTCGTCGCTCGTCCTGGGCGCCGAGGAGGAAGAGGGCCGCTCGCTGGCCGATGCCCTCACCGATTTCGGCCGGATCTACGCCGGGTCGATGGGCTACGAGTTCGAGCACCTGGACGACCACGAGACGGTCGACTGGCTCTGGGACCAGGTGGAGGACGGCACGCACCTGCCCGAGCTTTCCGCCGACCAGCGGCGGGCGCTTCTCCGGCGCATCAGCGAGACCGAAGGTCTCGAACAGTTCCTCCACCGCACCTACCTGGGGCAGAAGCGCTTCTCGATCGAGGGCAACGACATGCTCGTGCCCATGCTCGATCTCGTGATCGAGCAGACGGCGAAGAACGGCGGCCGGGACATCGTGCTCGGCATGGCGCACCGCGGGCGCCTGAACGTGCTCACGCACACGGTCGGTGTCTCGTACGGCGAACTCCTCGCCGAGTTCGAGGGCCCCTCCTACAAGGGCGGGCAGCTCGACATCGCGGGGACCGGAGACGTGAAGTACCACCACGGCGCACGGGGCGTTCGCAACATCGGAGGGGCCGGCGACGTCCGGATTGCGCTCGCGCCGAACCCCAGCCACCTCGAGTTCGTGAACCCCGTCGTCATCGGCATGGCACGCGCCAAGCAGTTCGAGCAACTGCCGAAGGGCTCCGTGCAGAATTACGACTCCGTGGTGCCCGTGCTCATCCACGGCGACGCGGCCTTCGCCGCGGAGGGCGTGGTGGCGGAGACACTCAACATGGCGCGGCTCCCGGGCTACAGGGTCGGCGGCACGCTGCACATCATCGTCAACAACCAGGTCGGATTCACGACCGACCCCGACGACGCCCGCTCCACGCTGTACTCCTCGGACCTGGCCAAGGGGTATGGCATACCAGTCGTCCACGTGAACGCCGACGACCCGGAAGCCTGTCTGGGCGCCATCCGCCTCGCCATGGCCTACCGGGCGAAGTTCCACGACGACTTCGTGATCGACCTCGTCGGCTACCGGCGCCACGGGCACAACGAGGGCGACGAGCCGGCCTACACGCAGCCGGTGAAGTACCGGACGATCGCCGCGCACCCGACGGTGCAGGAGATCTACGCGGCCCGCCTGGTCGAGGACGGTGTCGTCACGGACGAGGACGTCGCGTCTCTGCGAACGGAGATCACCGACAGCCTGCGCAAGGTGCAGGACGAGGTGCGGGACCACCGACCCGTCGAGGACGACACGCCGGATGCCCACCGAGAGATCCCCGTGGTTCCCGAGTCCACTGGCGTTCCCCTCGAGCTGCTCGAACACATCAACGCCGCAACCGTGAACCTTCCGGAGGGCTTCTCGCCGCACCCGAAGCTCTGGAGGCAACTCGGTCGTCGCGCGAGCGAGTTCGGACCGAACCGCGCCATCGACTGGGGGCACGCGGAGACGCTGGCCTTCGGGACGCTCGTGGCGCAGGGCATCCCCGTCCGACTGACCGGACAGGACGCTCAGCGGGGCACCTTCAGCCATCGTCACGCCGTCCTGCACGACTCGGAGAACGGCGCCCTCTTCGCCCCGCTCGACACGCTGTCTGAGGCGCGGTTCGAGGTCTACAACTCGCCGCTCACCGAGACCGCCGTGATCGGTTTCGAGTACGGGTACACGGTGGCGTCGGACGACGACGTCGTCCTTTGGGAGGCGCAGTTCGGGGACTTCGTGAATGTGGCGCAGGTCATGATCGACCAGTTCCTCTCGTCGGGACACCAGAAGTGGGGTCAGAACTCGCGTCTCATCCTGCTGCTGCCCCATGGCTACGAGGGACAGGGACCGGAGCACTCCAGCGCCCGCCTCGAGCGCTTCCTCCAGCTGTGCGCCGAGGAAAACATGCGGGTCACGTGCCCGACGACGCCGGCCCAGTATTTTCACATGCTGCGTCGTCAGGCGCTCCGCCGGCCCGAGCGGCCGATGATCGTCATGACGCCGAAGAGCCTGCTGCGTC
The DNA here is from genome assembly GCA_030827315.1 of Gemmatimonadota bacterium. Classification (GTDB taxonomy): domain Bacteria; phylum Gemmatimonadota; class Gemmatimonadetes; order Longimicrobiales; family Gaopeijiaceae; genus UBA2589. The sequence goes on from JAURER010000056.1 coordinate 3,593, forward strand.
TGCCCCAGGCGACGTCGGCAGTGGGCGAGCTCACCGAGGGCGGCTTCAGGCACGTGCTCGCCGACCCGACGGTCGAGGACCCTTCGAAGGTTACCCGCCTCGTGCTCTGCACCGGAAAATTCTACTACGACATCCAGGCGCACGAGCGGCGCACGGAAGCGGCGCACGTGGCCATCGGCCGCATCGAGCTGCTCTATCCCTTCCCCACGGTGGCGCTCGCGGAGCTACTGGGCCTGTATCCGAACCTGACCGAGGTCGTCTGGGCCCAGGAAGAGCCGCGCAACATGGGTGCCCTGACCTTCGTCGGGCCCCGGCTCCGCGCCGTCGTCCCGAGGAAGATCCCACTCTCGTACGCGGCCCGTCCGGAGCGGGCCAGCCCCGCCGAAGGGAAGGCGGCGAACCACGCCCGTCAGCAGGAAGATCTGGTGGCGCAGGCACTCGGCTTCGCGGAGGGGTCAGAAGACTGACGCAGGCGGGATTCTCGGGACGGTGGACCGCCCGCGGCGGCGCGCCCGATCGCGATCGTACCGCGGTGTCCGTCGGGCGCCACCCAGACGATCGGCACCCGGGCCCCTGACGCGCCTCCTTCCGACCGCGTGGCGACGTCCGCGCGCTCGAGTCTGCGGAGCACGTTGATGACGTTCGGGAACATCCCCGCGTGCCGCACTGCGCTCGGCTGGGCGATCTCCATCCCCCGTCCTCGAGGGCGCGTTCCACCAGTACCGCCTCGTCGTTGACGAAGGGGGCGGGCGCCCCCGAGGAGGAGGAGGAAGAGTGCCAGGCGGGCCATGGTCCGACCTCCTCCTCCCTTGCACCGGGCCGGCGAGGCCGGTAGTACGTCCCCAGCGTTCCGACTACCTTCCCGGGCCCATGCACCTCCCTTTCGAACTCGATCGGCCCCTCGTCTTCTTCGATATCGAGACCACGGGTCTCGACCTGAAGAAGGACCGCATCGTCGAGCTGGCGTTTATCAAGTGGACGCCACAGGGCGACGTGCTGGAGCGCGAGCGCCGCTTCAATCCGGGCATTCCGATCCCGCCCGAGGCCACCGCGGTGCACGGGATCACCGACGCGGACGTGGCGAACGAAAATCCCTTCTGCCGCACGGCCCGGTCGCTCGCCGACATGCTCGAGGGGTGCGACCTCGCGGGCTTCAACGTCCGCCGCTTCGACATCCCCATGCTGGTGGCCGAGTTCGAGCGCTGCGACGTCGACTTTCACCTCGAAGGTCGGCGGGTGGTGGACATGCAGAACATCTTCCACCGCCAAGAGCCCCGCGACCTCTCGGCGGCCGCCCGCTTCTACCTGGGCCGGGAACACGAAGAGGCCCACACCGCGCTCGGCGACATCAGAACCTCCGCCGCCGTGCTGGGAGCGCAGCTCGCGCGCTACGCGAACGTGCCCCGTGACCTCGACGGCCTGCACGCCTACTGCGAGGAGTACGCGCCGACGCGGACCGAGGTCGACCGCTGGTTCAGCCCCGAGGATGACGGCCGTGTCTTCAGGCGAGGGAAGCATCGCGGCGCGAGCCTCTTCGACGTCGCTCGAGATGCACCCGACTACCTGCAGTGGATGCTCGGCCTGGACGACATGGACGCCGCCGTGCTCGAGATCGTGCGCGCGGCTCTCGACAACCGAAACCCGAAACCCGAAGGAACGCAGTCATGACGCACGCCACTCGACTCGGACATACGCCTTCGGCCCTCGCCGCGGCGGTCGCCCTCACCGCGATCGCGTGCTTCTTCGCGCCCGCTCCGCTCATCGGACAGGCGGCCATCGGCACGCGCGACATGGAGGCGATTCACCCGCGCGCGATCGGGCCCGCCGTCACCGGTGGACGGATCCACGACGTCGAGGCGCTGCCGAACGACCCCTCGACGATTCTCGTCGGTACCGCGTCAGGTGGTCTGTGGAAGAGCACCAACCGGGGACACACCTGGGTGAACACCTTCGCCGACATGCCGGTGAGCACCTTCGGTGACATCGCCATCTCGCGCTCCAGCCCGAATGTCGTCTACGCCGGCACCGGCGAGCAGCAGAACAGGCAGTCGAGTTCCTACGGCAACGGGGTCTACCGCTCCGACGACGGCGGTGACACGTGGCGCCACCTCGGACTGGACCAAACCCGCCACACCGGCCGCATCGTCATTCATCCCACGGACCCGAACACCGTCTACGTGGGGGCCCTGGGCAACCTCTGGGCAGGCTCCGACGAACGGGGCGTATACAAAACCGTCGACGGCGGCCGCACGTGGGAGAAGGTGCTCTTCGTCGACGAGTTCACGGGGGTCACGGACATGGCCATCGACCCGTCCGACCCGGACATCGTGTACGCCGCCACGTACCAGCGCCTGCGTCGAGCCTGGGGCTTCAACGGTGGCGGCCCAGGGAGCGGGATCTGGAAAAGCACGGACGCCGGTCGAAACTGGACCCGGCTCTCCGGTGGCCTCCCCGCGGGCGACAATGGCCGGATCGGCATCGCCCTCGCGGAGTCGAACCCGCGCGTTCTCGTGGCGCTGGTCGAGACCGCCAACCAGGACACGCAGGGCGTCTACCGGTCGGAGGACGGAGGCGCGAGCTGGACTCGCGTGAACCGACAGAACATCCGGCCCATGTACTACTCCCACGTCTTCATCGACCCCACCAACGACCAGGTAGTCTACACGCTGGCGACCCGCTCCTTCGTGAGCGACGACGGCGGTCGCACGTTCGAGCCCATCGCGCTTACCCCCACCTATGACGTGGGTATCCACGCGGACCACCATTCGCTGTGGATCAACCCCGCCGACCCGGAGCACATCTATCTCGCGGGCGACGCGGGTCTGCACGAGAGCTACGACCGCGGGCTCTCGTTCCGCCGCATGAACAACTTCCCCATCTCCCAGTTCTACGCCGTGGCCGTCGACATGAGGGACCCGTACTGGGTCTATGGCGGCCTGCAGGACAACCACTCGTTCATCGGACCCTCGGAGACGCGCCGCTGGGCCGGCATTCTCAACGACGACTGGATGCAGAGTGGTTTCGGCGACGGAATGTTCTGGCAGGCCGACCCCGAGGACGCGCGCTACAGCTACGGCAGCTCCAACGGTGGCAGCTACTTCCGCTACGACACGCAGACCGGGGACATGCTCGACATCTCGCCCGTCGCTCCGCTGGGTCAGAGCTACCGGTTCGACTGGACGTCGCCGATGATGCTGTCGCAGCACGACCCGGACGTCCTGTACGTCGCGGGCAACCAGCTGTTCGTGTCGCGCGATCGCGGGGCGTCGTGGACCTCGACGGAGGACATGAGCCGCCAGGTCGACCGCGACACGCTGCAGATCATGAGCGTGTACGGATCGGACATCACGCTCTCGCGGAACGACGGCACGAGCTCCTTTGGCGAGGCCGTCACCCTCGACGAATCTCCCATCGACGCCAGCGTGCTGTGGGTCGGCTTCGACGACGGGAACCTTCAGCTGAGTCGTGACGGGGGAACGACATGGGCCGAGGTATCGGGCAACGTTCCGGGCCTCCCCGAAGGAACCTACGTCAGCCGCGTCACCGCGTCCGCGACCGCCGTCGGGACCGCATACGCAACCTTCGACGCGCACCGCGACGGAGACTTCCGACCGTTCGTATACCGGACCCGCGACTTCGGCGTCACCTGGGAGCCACTGCATGCCACGCTCCCCGCGACCGGGTCGGTCAACGTGATCGTCGAGCACCCCGACAACCCGGCCACGCTCTTCCTCGGCACGGAGCACCACGTCTTCGCGAGCACCGACGCGGGCAGGAACTGGGCTCGCATCCCGAACCTGCCGACCACGAACTACGACGACCTCGTGATCCACCCGCGTGAGAAAGACCTCGTCATCGGCTCGCACGGGCAGGGCGTCTGGATTCTCGACGACACGCGGGCCATCGCGGAGTGGGCGGCCGCGAGCGCGCCGGTGACGGTCTTCTCCGCTCCAATGGGCACGATCAAGGTGTGGAGGAAGGACACCTCGTATCGGGGGCAGGAGCCGTTCGCGGGCACGAACCCCGTCGACGGCATGGAGATCACCTACCGGATCAACGCCTCCGCCGGAGCACGTGCGACGATGCGGGTCGTCCGTGTGTCGGACAACGCCGTGATCCGCGAGTTGTCGGTTCCCGGCGCGGTCGGCACCCACCGCGTGAACTGGGACCTTCGGCACGGAGCACCCGACGTACCGACCGAGTGGGTCCGGCACGACGACCCGGCCCTCGCACGGCCCATCGCCCCGTGGGGGCCATGGGTGTCCCCCGGCACGTACTCGGTCACCGTCGAGTCGGGACTCGAACGAGGCTCGGTGCAGGTCCAGGTCCGGGGTGATCCGGAGATGCCGATCACCCAGGAGATGTACGAGAGCCGCGAGGCGTTCATGCTCGAGGCGATCACGCTGACCGAGCAGATCCGCAGCGCACTCACCGCCATGGGAAGCACCGGCGGCGGGGGCTTCGGGTTCGGTCGCGTCCAGGCGGCCCCCCGCACCCCGGAGGAGATGCTGCGCGCCGCTCAGCGACTGGTGGGTGGCGTCTACGGAGACATGAACGGGGGCGAGGTCCGACCCGGCACGCTGTACCCGCCGACCGCGGCGCAGCGCGACCGCTTGACGCAGGCTCGAGCGCTCTACGAGGAGGCCGTCCGATAGACCGGGCACCTCGCGCGCAGGTGGCGGTGCTCGCTCTCGCGCTCTGGACGGGCGCGTGCGGGGGGCGTGAGGAGGCCCCGGGTGACCGTGCGACCGGGGCCGACGAGGCGACCCTTCCTCGGGGGGACGTGTTCGGGCGGGCGGCGGCGGCGGTGGGCGGAGTCCCCACCGTCGTCGTCATGCGCCCGATCGTCCCGGACTCCTCCGCAGTCGGAGCCGGCGGCACCCTCGGAGAAGAGCCCGCGGAGGGTGGCGCCCCGACCATCGACCAGTTCGGCCTCGCTTTTTCCCCGACGCTGCTGGTGGTCGACGCAGGAATACCAATCACCTTCACCAACAGTGAAGGCGCCCTCACGCACAACATCCACCTGCGCTCGATCGACCGGAACGAGTCCGTCTTCGACGAGGACGCGAACTCGGGGGACGCCGTCCGGGTTTCGCTTTCCGAGCCGGGCGGGTACGACGTCCTGTGCGCCATGCACCCCGGTATGTCCGGGTTCATCTTCGTGACGGACGCGCCGTACACGGTCTTTGCCGACACCGACGGTTCCTTCTCCATGGGCAGGGTCCCGCAGGGCACGTACGAGATCCGCACGTGGACCCGCTCCGCGGGGTACGGCCCGACCGATACCCTGTGGGTCATGGGAACCGGCATGGAGGTCGACCTGTCCGGACTTCGCTAGATTTCCGGACCTCGAAAAAGACCGCCGCGCCCGCGCGCGACAACCCACACCGCCATGCTCCTCCACGCTCACTCCGGGTTTCGGTACCTCGTCCTGCTGTTCGGCCTCGCCGTGATCGCCTACGCCGCGTACGGCATGGCCACGCACCGCCCCTACGACGCGCGCATGCGGGCTCTCTCCGCGATGTTCGTCGGCACGATCGACGTCACGATCCTCATCGGTTTTGCGAACGTCTTCACCGGCATGTTCTACCCCCAGCTCGGCGGCCACATCGTCATGATGGTGCTCGCCGCCGCGGTCGCGCATGTGGTACACGGCGTCATGAAGCGCCGCCCGGACGACGAGCGCACGTGGGCACCGCACCTCGTCGGGGCGCTCGTGACGCTGGGCATGATCTGGGCGGGACTCATGGCGATCGGGCGTCCGATCGTGGGCTGACGGCGTCCGCGGCACTCGGCCCGAGTCCGGCTTCCACAACCGTTCCATGTCCGCACTCCCTTCGCTGGCGCCCCTCGAGGCGCTCCCGAACTCCAGTTCGTCGACCGGACCGGAGGACATCGCGCTGGTCATGGGCGGAGGAGGAGCGCGCGCGGCGTACCAGGTCGGATTTCTGCGCTACCTGGCACGCCGCTTTCCGCAGCTGAGCTTCCCTTACATCCACGGCGTCTCGGCCGGAGCGATCAACGCCGCGCTTCTTGCTTCGCACCACGGCAACTTCCTGCAGGCTGTGAGCGAACTGTCGACGCTCTGGGGCGATCTTCGGATGGAAGACGTCTTCCGGGTCGACGGACGCGGACTGGCCGGCAACGCCCTCCGCTGGCTCCGCCAGCTCGGTGGCGGCGGCATGGGACACAGGGCCAGTCACGTGCGTGGCCTGGTCGACACGCAACCCCTGCGCGGCTACCTGACCGAGGCGCTTCACGCCGTCGATGGCGAACTCACCGGAGTGCAGGCCAACCTCGAGCGTGCGCGCCTCAAGGCGCTCGCCATCACGACGACGAGCTATTCCAGCGGGTCGACGGTGACCTGGGTGCAGGGTCGCGCCATCGAGCCGTGGAGCCGTCCGCAGCGGATCACTCTTCATGCCACCATGACCGTGGAGCACATCATGGCGTCCGCCGCGCTGCCTCTTCTCTTCCCGGCTGTGCAGCTCGGGGACGGCTGGTACGGCGACGGCGGCATCCGGCTCACGGCGCCCCTGTCGCCGGCCCTGCACATGGGCGCCCGGCGCATTCTCGCGGTCTCGACACGCTACGACCGCACCGCGGCGGAGTGGGCGGAGTCCAGCATCCGTGCCTACCCGCCACCTGCACAGGTCGCCGGCGTCCTGCTCAACGCGGTGTTCCTTGACCAGCTCGACAACGACGCCCTGCGCATGGAGCGCCTGAACCGGCTCCTCGAAGCGATCCCGGAGGTAGAGCGGCACGGCCTGCGCCCCGTGAAGCTACTCGTGCTGCGGCCGTCACGTGACCTGGGCAAGCTCTCGTCGCAGTTCGAGACACAGCTCCCGAGGGGCATCCGCTTCCTGACCCGAGGACTCGGTACACGGGAGACCAAGAGCCCCGACGTGCTCAGCCTCATCCTCTTCCAGCCCCGCTATCTGCGGGCGCTCATGGAGATCGGCGAGGCGGATGCGCACGCGCGAGCGGACGAAATCGCCGCCTTCATGACGTCCTGAGCGGCTCCCCGCCGACCCTCGGGGGTAGGCTGACGCAGCCGGCCCGGACACCGGCCGCCTTGGTTAGATTCACGGCCCCGCAGGGGACCGGCTTCGACGTGTACTCCGGAAGGAAGAAGCGGCATGGCAGACGACAGGAAGCTCGCCACCGAGCACGAATCTCGTGAGGTCGCCGAGCAGGCCCGGGAGAAGGACTGGGAGAAGCACAGCTTCGCGCGCGAGCTCTTCGAGGGGCGCCTCGACCTGAGCCTGGTGTACCCGGCGCCGAAGCAGGATCCCGCCGAGCAGGCCCGTGCCTCGGATTTCCTCCAGAAGCTGGAGGTCTTCGCCCGCGAGAACATCGACGGCGACCGCAACGATTCCGAAGGGTGGGTGCCGCAGGAGGTTCTCGACGGACTCGCCGGACTCGGCGCCTTCGGCATCAAGACGCCGCAGGAGTACGGCGGCCTCGGCCTTTCCCAGGTGTCGTACAACCGGGCCCTCGCGATCGTGGCTTCACGATGCTCCGCGACCGGCGCCTTCCTTTCGGCGCATCAGAGCATCGGCGTGCCGGGACCCCTCATCAAGTTCGGCACCCAGGAGCAGAAGGACCGCTACCTGCCGAGGCTCGCCAAGGGTGCGCTCTCGGCGTTCGCCCTCACCGAGCACGACGTGGGCTCCGATCCCGCGAACATGAGCACCACCGCGGAGCTTTCCGAGGACGGTTCGCACTGGATCCTGAACGGCGAGAAGCTCTGGACCACGAACGGCCCCCGCGCCGAGATCATCGTGGTGATGGCCCGGACGCCCGCGATAGAGGGGAAGCGCGGCAAACCGATCACGGCCTTCATCGTCGAGACGCATTGGGAAGGCGTCGAGGTGACGCATACGTGCTCGTTCATGGGACTCAAGGCGCTCTCGAACGGCATCATCCGCTTCGACAACGTGAAGGTCCCGCGCGAAAACCTGCTCTGGGGCGAAGGAAAGGGCCTCAAGCTCGCGCTCATCACGCTCAATACGGGCCGCCTGGCGCTGCCCGCGTTCTGCGCCGCGGCCGGGAAGGGATGCCTGGAGATGCTGCGGGACTGGGCGAACGGGCGCGTTCAGTGGGGCCTGCCCATCGGCAAGCACGACGCCATCCAGCAGATGCTCGGGAAGATGGCGGCCGACACCTTCGCGCTCGAATCGCTCGTCGAGCTCATCGGCGCGATGGCGGACTCCGGAAAGTTCGACATCCGCCTGGAGGCCGCGGTCGCGAAGCTGTGGGGCACGGAAACGGGTTGGACGCTCGTGAACGACGCGGTGCAGGTCCGAGGCGGACGGGGTTACGAGACGCACGACTCGCTCAAGGCGCGTGGGGAGACGTCGTACCCGATCGAGAGGTATCTGCGCGACATGCGCATCAACACGATCTTCGAGGGTTCCTCCGAGATCATGCGCCTGTTCATCGCCCGCGAAGCGGTCGATCGCCACTTCTCCGTCGCCGGAGATCTGGTGAACCCGAAGGCCCCGGTGGGCGCCAAGATCGCAGCGCTCGTGAAGTCGGGGCTCTTCTACGCCTGGTGGTATCCAACCCGTTTCCTCGGCTGGAGCTTCTGGCCGCGTTACGCGGAGTTCGGCGCCCTCGCGAAGCACATGCGCTATGTCGAGCGGACGTCGCGCCGGCTCGCGCGGGCGACGTTCCACGCGATGGTCCGCTTCGGACCGAGACTCGAGCGACGCCAGGCGGTACTCGGCCGGATCGTCGACATCGGCTCCGACCTCCTCGTCATGTCGGCCACCGTGTTGCACGCGAAGACGCTCTCCGATCGTGGGGGAGCGCCCGGAGCTGAAGCGCTCGCGGACGCCTTCTGCCGACAGGCCCGCCGGCGGATCTCGGTGAACTTCCGTGCGCTCTTCCGCAACGATGACCTCGTCACGGCTGAGGCGGCGGACCGCTTCCTGGCCGGTGACTTCGCGTGGCTGGAAGAGGGGGTCGTGCCGCTCGACGAGTATCGCACGGGCGCGGATTCGGGAGCGAGCCGGAAGGCCGGGGGCTCCTCAGGGCTCAACCCGCAGCCCGCAACGGCGAGGTGAACGTGCTGCACCCCCGCGCTTTCAAGGTCACCGTCGTCTGGACGCTGGCCCTTCTTTTTCTCGGCAGCATCGTACACGCGACCGAGTCGAGCCTGGCATGCCCCGACTGGCCCACGTGCTTCGGAACCATGGTCCCGGAGATGACGGGGGGTGTCTTCTGGGAGCACCTGCATCGGCTCGTGGCAGGAGGGCTGGTGCTCATGTTCGCGCTCGCGACATGGCTGGCGCGTCGCGAGACCTCCGACCGTCCGTGGATCTTCCG
>JAURER010000036.1 GCA_030827315.1 Gemmatimonadota bacterium
GTCGGGGTGATCGCGGTCGACCCGACGTCGCCCTATTCCGGAGGCGCCCTGCTCGGTGATCGCATCCGGATGAACGACATCGCGACCGACCCGAAGATCTTCATCCGGTCCATGGCCACGCGCGGGTCGCTCGGCGGCCTCGCGACGACGACGAAGGAGGTCGTCGATCTCATGGACGGCTTCGGCTTCGACCGGGTTCTGATCGAGACGGTCGGCGTGGGTCAGACCGAGCTCGAGATCACCGCCGCCGCCGACACCGTCGTGGTGGTCCTCGTTCCCGAGTCCGGCGATGCGATCCAGGCGATGAAGGCCGGGCTCATGGAGATCGCCGACGTCTTCGTGGTGAACAAGGCCGACCGCCCCGGCGCGGCGCGGCTGGTCAAGGAGCTCCGCCAGGCGCTCCATCTGCGCGCGGGCTCCGCTCTTCGGGACATCCCCGCCCACCACGGGGTGGATCTCGGGCGCGCGCTCCGGAAGGAGCGCACGACCGACGCACCCGCGCCGGATCCGGGAGGGTGGGAGGTGCCCGTGCTCACCACGAACGCGCTCACCAACGAGGGCGTGCCCGAGCTGCTTCGGACCGTAGCGGACCACCGTGCCTGGCTGGAGGGGAGCGGGCAGCTTCAGGCGCGCCGACGGGAGCGCGCGGCTGTCCGCATTCGCGACGTCGTCGACCGGGAGCTCCGGCGGGTGGCGTGGAGGTCGCCGTCCGTCCGGGAGCTGCTCGACGCCGGAGTCGACAGCATCGCGCGTGGCGAGGGTACGCCCTACTCGGCCGCGGACGACATTCTCGGGGCTCTTCTTCGCTGAGACCCCTGCGCGCGCTTCGCGCCTTGGCGTATGTTAGGGGATTGGAGGGGCCGTCGAACGAACAGAGGACAGTCATGTCGACGATCGAAAGGGATCTGGTGGGTCGTGCCGACCTCGAGGGCGTGCTGCGCGAGCGCGAGCGTGAGATCGCCGAGCTGAGGGCCCGGCTGGCGGAGTGGGAGGAGAGCTACGACGAAATCCCGAAGCGTGACGCGCTCTTCACGACCATCTCCGGGCGCGAGGTCCGCCCGCTCTACACGGCCTTCGACCGGGTCGAGGCCGAGGGCGACGACGCCATCGGGTTCCCTGGCTCGTACCCGTTCACCCGGGGCCCGTATTCGACGATGTACCGGACGCGGCTCTGGACGATGCGCCAGTTCGCGGGCTTCGCGACGGCGGAGGAGACGAATGCCCGGTACAAGTACCTCCTCGAGCACGGGCAGACGGGGCTGAGCGTGGCGTTCGACTTCCCGACGCTCATGGGCTTCGATTCCGATCACGCGCGTTCGCTGGGTGAGGTCGGCGTGTGCGGCGTCGCCATTTCGTCGCTCGCAGACATGGAGCGCCTCTTCGAGGGGATCCCCCTCGACCAGGTCTCGGTCTCCATGACCATCAATGGCCCGGCGATCATCCTCTTCTGTTTCTACGTGGCCGCGGCCGAACGTCAGGGCGTCGACGTCGCCTCCCTGCGGGGCACCGTCCAGAACGACATCCTCAAGGAGTACCAGGCGCAGCACGCGTGGGTCTTCCCGCCCGAGCCGGCGCTCCGCTGCATCGTCGACATGTTCGAGTGGTGCAGTGACCACACGCCGAAGTACAACCCGATCTCGATTTCGGGCTATCACATCCGCGAGGCGGGCGCCACGGCAGCGCAGGAGCTGGCCTTCACGCTGCGAAACGGTTTCGAGTACGTTGAGCGCGGTATCGCCCGGGGCCTCGACGTGGACTCCTTCGCGCCGCGCCTGTCGTTCTTCTTCGACGTGCACAACGACTTCTTCGAGGAAATCGCGAAGCTGCGCGCCGCGCGCCGGATCTGGGCCCGCGGCATGAAGGAGAAGTACGGTGCGACGAACCCCGATTCGTGGCGCCTGCGCACGCACTGCCAGACGGCGGGCGTCAGCCTGACCGCGCAGCAGCCCGAGAACAACATCGTCCGGGTCGCCTACCAGGCGATGGCGGCGGCGCTGGGAGGGACGCAGTCGCTGCACACCAACTCGATGGACGAGACGCTCTCGCTGCCGACCGAGAAGGCCGTGCGCATCGCGCTCCGGACGCAGCAGGTGCTGGCCTACGAATCGGGCGTTCCGAACACCATCGACCCCCTGGCCGGGTCGTACTTCGTGGAGAGCCTGACCGACGAGCTGGAGCGGGAAGCCCTCGACCTCTTCGAGGAGATCGACGCGCTGGGTGGCGTTGTGCCGGGCATCGAGCAGGGGTGGTTCCAGCAGGAGATCTCCGCGTCCGCCATGCGCCAGCAGCGGGAGGTGGAGTCCGGCGATCGCGTGGTGGTCGGGGTGAACCACTTCACGGAAGGATCCCAGAAGCTCGAGATCGACACGCTCAAGATCGATCCGGTCGTCGAGCAGCGGCAGGTTGCCCGCATGGCCGCGATGCGCGCCGAACGCGACGACGACACCGTCCGGTCGTGCCTCGGCGCCCTCACCGAGGCATGCCGGTCGGGCGAGAACCTGGTGCCGCGCATTCTCGACTGTGCCCGGGCCTACTGCACGCTCTACGAGATCCGCGCCGCGATGGAAGTGGTGTTCGGCGCCTACAAGGAACCCGTCTTCTTCTGACCCGTCTCATGACCGACGAACGAAAGATCCGAATCCTGGTTGCGAAGCCCGGCCTAGATGGACATGACCGGGGAGCGAAAGTCATTGCGAGCGCGTTTCGTGACGCCGGATTCGAGGTCATCTACACGGGACTGCACCAGACGCCCGAAATGATCGTGAGCGCCGCGATCCAGGAGGACGTCGACATCGTGGCGATGTCGGTCCTGTCGGGTGCGCACATGACGCTCTTCCCCCGCGTGAAGGCACTCCTGGACGACGCCGGCGCCGATCACGTGCTGCTCACCGGCGGCGGGATCATCCCCGAGGAGGACGTGGCTGCCCTCGAACGGCAGGGTATCGGCAGGCTCTTCGGCCCCGGGACGACCACGACCGCCGCCATCGAATACGTGCGGGATTGGTTCGCCGCGCGGCCATCGGCTTGAGCACCGGGCCGGAGGGTGTTTCCGGCCGGCTCGGCGAGCTCTCGGAGGAGCTGAAGCGACTCCGGGCGCAGCTGCGGCTGGGCGGCGGCGTGAAGCGGATCGAGAAGCAGCACGAGCAGGGAAAGCTCACCGCGCGTGAGCGCGTCGACTTCCTTCTCGACCCGAAGGAGCCGCGCGTCGAGATCGGCATGCTCGTCGCCCATGACCTCTACGACGGGCAGGCCCCCGGGGCCGGTGTCGTGACCGTCGTCGGCCGGGTCGAGGGGCGGGAGGTCGTGGTCGTGGCCAACGACGCGACCGTAAAGGCCGGCTCATGGTGGCCCGAGACGATCACGAAGATCCTCCGTGCCCAGGAAATCGCGATGCGCTGCCGCATTCCGATCATCTACCTGGTCGACTCCGCCGGCGTGAACCTGCCCTATCAGGGCGGGGTCTTCCCCGGTCAGTACGGGGCGTCGCGGATCTTCTACTACAACTCCGTGATGCGCCGGTACCTCCGGATCCCGCAGCTGGCGGCGGTCATGGGGCCGTGCATCGCGGGTGGCGCGTACCTTCCGGCACTCTCGGACGTCATCCTCATGGTCGAGGGGACGTCGTTCATGGGGCTCGGAGGGCCGAATCTGGTGAAGGGCGCGACCGGCCAGTCCGTCGGCTCCGAGGAGCTCGGGGGGGCGCGGGTACACACGCAGGTCAGCGGTGTGGCGCACTACATGGTGCCCGACGACGAGCAGTGCCTCAGGCGCATCCGCCAGCTCGTGCTCGAACTCCCGGTCGAGGTCGAACCCTTCACCCGCACGGCGACGCCTCCGAAGCGGCTGGCGTACGAGCTCTACGACCTGCTCCCCCAGGATCACCGGGCACCGTACGAGATGCGCGACGTCCTGGAATGCATCCTCGACGGCGAGACACTCGACGAGTTCCAGCCCGAGCACGCGGCCGAGATGATCTGCGGCACCGCGTTCATCGACGGGATGCCGGTCGGCGTGATCGCGAACGCGCGCGGCATGATCAAGGCGGGGAAGGGAAAGGTGCCGCGCTTCGGGGGAATCATCTATACCGAGAGCGCCCGAAAGGTGGCCTACTTCATCGAGACGATGAACCGGCACCACACGCCGATTCTCTTCGTGCAGGACGTGTCCGGCTTCATGGTCGGTCCGGAGGCCGAGCATTCGGGCATCATCCGGGCGGGCGCCGAATTCGTTGAGGCCATGGCCACGGCGACGGTGCCCAAGCTGGTTCTGACCCTCAACCATGCGTCGGGCGCGGGCTACTATGCGATGGCGGGACAGGGCTTCGATCCTGATTTCATCCTCTCGCTGCCGACCGGGCGCATGGGCGTCATGGAGGGGGGCAGCGCGGTCATGGCGCTCTTCAGTGCGCAGCTCGACAGGCTCAAGGACGAGGGGAAGGTCCCCGACGAGGATCTGACCACGCGGATGGACGAGGTCCGAGCCGAGTACGACCGGCAGCTGGACGCGCGCTTCGCGGCCGCGCGCGGCTTCGTCGACGAGGTGGTGCTCGCGGAAGAGCTGCGCCCGGCGCTCGGGCTCCTCCTGCGGTCCGCCAGACAGAATCCCGGGCCCCACATCGGGGCGTTCCAGATCGCGGAGGGGGTGCGGTGAGCGGGCAACGCGTGGTGCGCGTAGCCAGCGGGCAGGGCTTTTGGGGGGACGACCTCGAGGCCCCGGTCCGCCAGGTGGAGGGTGGCCCGATCGATTATCTGATGCTCGACTATCTGGCCGAGGTCACGATGTCGATCATGCAGAAGCAGCGGGCTCGCGACCCGGAGGCCGGGTACGCGCGAGATTTCGTGCCCCTCATGGAGCGGATCTTCCCGCGTTGCGTGGAGGCCGGTATCAGGGTCGTGACGAACGCCGGAGGGGTGAACCCCGCGGGGTGCGCCGAGGCACTCGTGCAGGCGGGACGCAGCGCTGGCGTGGGTGGGCGCGCCAGGGTGGCGCTCGTCACCGGCGACGACCTCATGGACCGTCTCGACGACCTCCTGTCCCGCGGCCACGAGCTCGCCAACATGGAGACCGGCGAATCGCTCGCGACCATCCGCAACCGGGTGCAGAGCGCGAACGCGTACATCGGGGCAGCGCCGATCGTCGAGGCGCTCAGGCAGGGTGGCGACGTGGTCGTGACAGGGCGCAGCACGGACACAGCGCTGACCTACGGCCCGCTCATCCACGAGTTCGGATGGTCCCCCGAGGACCATCACCGCATCGCGGCCGGCGTCGTCGCCGGGCACATCAACGAGTGCGGCGCTCAGTGCAGCGGTGGCAACTGTCTCATCGACTGGTGGACCATTCCGGACATGGCGGCCGTCGGCTTCCCGATCGTCGAGGTGTCGCCGGACGGCACCTTCGTCGTGACGAAGCATCCCGGCAGCGGCGGGCGGGTTACGCGGGCCTCCGTCGCCGAGCAGATCGTCTACGAGATGGGTGATCCCCGGACCTACATCACGCCCGACGTCGTCGCCGACTTCACGAGCATCCGCCTCGACGACCTGGGTGAGGACCGCGTCCGCGTGCACGGGATCACCGGAGCGCCGCGCACCGACTTCCTGAAGGTGTCGATCGCCTACGCGTCGGGGTGGAAGGCTACGGGGACGCTCACGTACGCGTGGCCCGACGCCGCCGCGAAGGCACGAGCCGCGGACCGGATCCTCCGGGAACGGCTGGAGCGGCTGGGGTTGCGTTTCGACGAGATCCGCACGGAGCTGGTCGGCTGGGATTCCACGCACGGCGCGCTCGCAGGTGAACCTCCCGCCGATCTGCCCGAGGTCCAGCTCCGCGTGGGTGTCCGCTCCGACGATCGGGCCGCGGTCGAGCGCTTCACCCGCGAGATCGCCCCCCTGGTGCTCACGGGTCCTCCCTCGGTGACCGGTTTCGCCGGCGGCCGGCCGCGCGTTCAGGAGATCATGGCGTACTGGCCCGCGCTCCTGCGCCGCGAGGAGGTGGAGTCGGAGCTGCGCGTGGAGGTGCGCGACGTATGAGGAAGATCCCCCTCGTGCACCTCGCGCATGCGCGCTCCGGCGACAAGGGTGACACCGCGAACGTCGGGGTCATCGCCTACGACGCGGCGCACTACGGCGTGCTGTGCGACCAGCTGACGCCCGAGGCCGTGAAGGCCCACTTCGGCGGCATGGTGAAGGGCGACGTGGAGCGGTTCGAGCTCCCGAACCTGTCCGCTCTGAACTTCCTTCTCCACGGGGCCCTCGGCGGAGGCGGGACGATGTCGCTCATGAACGACGCGCAGGGCAAGGTGTTCAGCACCGCGCTGCTCCGCATGGAGCTTGAGGTACCCGACGACGTCGCGGAGGCTGTTGCCGGTCGCGGGCGCGTGCCCGAAGGGTGGCGGCCCGAATGACCGACGACGTCCTCCTGTACGAAGTCGCGGACGGCGTCGCCACGCTGACGCTCAACCGCCCGGACAAACGCAACGCGCTCAACGCGGCGCTCGTCGCGGCGCTGAAGGGTGGACTCGAGCGTGCCGCCGGAGACGCCGACGTGCGGGTCGTCTGCATCACGGGTGCCGGCCCGGATTTCTGCTCGGGCGCCGACCTCGCGGAACTCGAGCGCATCTCGGGCCTGGGTCTGGAGGAGAACCTGGCCGACGCCCGTTCGCTCGGCGCGCTGTTCCGGGTGATGCGCACCCTGTCCAAGCCTGTCGTCGCGGTCGTCCATGGTCGGGCGCTCGCCGGGGGATGCGGCCTGGCCTCCGCCTGTGACGTCGTGCTCGCCCACGCGGAAGCCGAGTTCGGCTACCCGGAGGTCCACCTCGGCTTCGTACCCGCGCTCGTCATGACGATCCTGCGCAGAAAGGTGGGGGAGGGCGTCGCATTCGAGCTGGCTGCGCGGGGAGATCGTTTCGGGGCGCTCGAGGCGCACCGGATCGGGCTGGTCAACCGCATCTGGCCCGACGACACCTTCCAGGAGCAGGCGGAGTCGTGGGTCCACGGCCTCGCCCGACGACCGGCCTCGGCCGTCGCGCTCACGAAGAGCCTCCTGTACGAACTCGACGGGCTGGACTTCGAGGCCGGCCTCGAGCGGGCGGCGCGCGTCAATGCGGAGGCCCGCATGACGGACGAATGCCGTGCCGGAGTGCGGCGCTTCCTCGACAAGTCCGACGGCTGAGCGGCCTTGTTTCTCGATCGGCGGCGGCGAAGTGATCCCTTCCTGGTGTGGAAGGTCCGCATCTTTTCGGTCGCCGCGGGCACGGCGCTCGTGGGGATCTGGCTCGATCAGCGCTGGATGACGGGTACCGCCCTCGCGCTGCTGCTCGGCGGGGTGCTCCTCCGCTTCCTCCCGGGCGCCCGGGCGGAGCCCGGCCAGGACGACGACGCCCTCGACCTGGAGCGTGGTTCCGAGTAGGTCGGCCGTCCGTTCGCGTCATCGCGCCGCCCGCGTGAGGTGGGCAGCGTGCGTGCATGCACCACGATCCTGTCCGAGTGCTTCGCGACGTGCTGGGATACTCCGGCTTCCGACCCGGACAGGAGGAGCTCGTGCGCGCCGTGCTCGACGGCCGCGACGCCCTCGGCGTCCTGCCCACCGGGGGTGGGAAGAGCTTGTGCTACCAGGTGCCCGCGCTTCTGCTCGGCGGCCCGACGCTGGTCGTCACGCCGCTCATCTCGCTCATGGAAGACCAGGTCGCACGGGCGAGTGCCATCGGACTCCGCGCCGCGTGCCTCACTTCGGCGCAGGCGGCGGATGTCCGAAGGATGAACGAGCGCCGCTTCCGGGCGCGCGAGCTGGACATCCTCTTCGTAGCTCCCGAGCGGCTGGAGATCGGGAGCTTCCGGACGGCGGTGGAGACGGCGGGCGTGCGGCTGGTCGCCATCGACGAGGCCCACTGCATCAGCGAGTGGGGACACGACTTCCGGCCCGCATACCGCCGCATCGGGCGCACGACCGCGTCGCTCGATGCGCCCGTTCTCGCGCTGACGGCGAGCGCGACCCCCCGGGTTCGGACCGACATCGAGGAGGTCCTCGGCTTGCGGGAGCCGCGCATCGTGATCCGCTCCTTCGATCGGCCGAACCTGTGGTGGTGCGTTCACCGGGGCGGCGACCTGGCGGACCGCACGGCACGGGCGTGGAGGTACATACGCCGACGCGGCGGCGCGACCATCGTCTACGCGCCGACGCGCCGCTCCGTGGAGCTGGTTCGGGACCGGCTCGCGGCGCTCGGGACGCCGTGCACCGCGTACCACGCGGGGCTGCGGGGTGCGGAGCGATCTGCGGTCCAGCAGGGCTTCATGGAGGGGGCGACCCGGGTCGTGGTCGCGACGAATGCGTTCGGGATGGGTATCGACAAGGCCGACGTGCGCAACGTGATTCACATCCAGCTCCCGACCACTCTGGAGGCGTACTACCAGGAGGCCGGCCGCGCCGGCCGCGACGGACGCCCGGCCGCATGCATCGCGTTCCGGGGTCGAGGCGATGGGCGACTGGGGCGGACGTTTGTCGACGCCGCGCATCCGCCCACCCGAAGGCTCCGTCGCCTCTGGCGCGAGCTCCGTGCCGCGGCCGGTCCGGACGGAACGGTCTGGGCCGAAGATCCGCGAATCCTGGCGCTTCTCGGCGCGCCGCCTCGCAGGTGGCTGGCTGGGGAGCCCGAAGGTCCACTCGGCGCACTGGAGCGTGCCTGCGCCGTGCGTCGCCGGCCGGCCGCTGGAACCCGAGGGGGGGTACACGGGTCTCCATCGTGTCGGATCGAGGTCGGACCCTCTCTCGATCTCGGGCTGATTCGACGTCGCCGGCAGCGGGTACTGGACGGCCTCGAGGCCGTGCGACGGTACGCAGAGACGCGTGAATGCCGCACCCGCGCGCTGTTGCGCTATTTTGGAGAGGTCGGTTGCGGTCCGTGCGGGCACTGCGACCGGTGCGGATGGGAACTGGACACGGGATGACCTGCCCCTGATGGATAGATATCTCACAGCCGAGCACGTGGCCCTGCGCGACCGCGTGAATCGATTCGCTCGTGAGCACATCGAGCCCGTGTCGCGAGAACTGGACGAGTCCGGGCGCTTCCCGTGGGAGAACGTCCGACGCATGGCCGACATGGGTCTGTTCGGCGTTCCCGTGCCGCGGGAGCTCGGCGGGATGGGGCTCGACTACCTCAGCTACATCGTCGTCATCGAGGAGCTCGCCAAGTTCGACGCCAGCCACTCGATCACGGTCTCCGCCCACACGACCCTGGGCCTTTCGCCGATCCTCACCTTCGGTTCCGATGAACAGAAGCGTCGCTTCGTCCCGCCGCTCGCCTCCGGCGAGGTGCTCGGTGGCTTCGGGCTGACCGAACCGGGTGCGGGCTCGGACGCGTCGGGAACCCGGACGCGTGCCGTGCGCGAGGGTGACGGGTATCGAATCAACGGATCGAAGATCTTCATCACCAACGCCGGCGTCGGCGAGATCTTCGTCGCGACCGCGGTCACGGAGCCGGGATGCGGCGCCAAGGGGATCAGCAGCTTCATCGTCTGCAAGCCGACCACTGACCCCGATCGCGCGCGGCAGGTCGGCTGCGGTCACCGTGACGATCTCCCCTTCGCCGAGGGGTTTCGGGCCGGCGAGAAGGAAGACAAGATGGGGTGGCGTGCTTCGGACACCCGCGAACTGCATTTCGAGGACGTCTTCGTCCCCCAAGGTCAGAGGCTCGGACAAGAGGGCCGAGGCTTCATCAACTTCATGAAGACGCTCGATGCGGGGCGCATCGGCGTGGCCGCGCTGTCCCTCGGCCTGGCCGAAGGGGCACTCGACACCGCGGTCCGCTACACGGTCGACCGCCGGCAGTTCGGCCAACGGGTCTGGGACTTCCAGCAAGTCCAGTTCAAGCTTGCCGAGATCGCCACCGACATTGAGGCGGGTCGCCACCTGACCTACCACGCCGCGTGGCTGCAGGACCAGGGCATGCCGTTCGCAAAGCAGGCGGCCATGGCCAAGTACTTCTGCTCCGAGCTTTCGATGCGTGCGACGCTGGGAGCGATCCAGGTCATGGGCGGGGTGGGGTACACCAACGAGTACCCGGTGGAGCGGATGATGCGTGACGCGAAGATCTGCGAGATCGGTGAAGGAACCAACGAGATTCAGCGGCTCGTCATCGCCAGGAAGCTCCTGGAAGAGATGATGGCGGAACCGCCGATGCAGTCGGTCCCGGCGGACGAGATGGAGCCCGCAGGGACCTGAGTAGCCCATTCAACGTCGGCCCGTGGCGGGAGTCGATGAGCGTCGTTCGCGGAACGCGAGACGCTCGCGCACCGCACCCGTGGTACGCCGGAGGCCGGGTGGTCGCCGAAGTTGCTCGTGACGCGCTTGCGACGAGCAGTTCCGGGACGCGCTCGGTGCCGGCAGGGTGGAGCGGGAAGACCAGACAACCGGAGATACGTTGAGGAGAGAAATCCTCGTGAGCGCGACGCCTGAAGAGTCGTGGGTCGCGCTACGTGAAGACAACAAGCTCGCTGAAGTGATGTTCGACCGCCCCGACCAGAACCGGGTGCTGGGCGACATCTTTCTCGGCCGCGTGGATGCGGTTCTTCCCGGGATCCAGGCCGCCTTCGTGGACATCGGGACCGGAAAGGCCGGCTTCCTGCACGTGTCCGACCTCAACCTCGGCGAGTCGGATGACGACGAGGGTGATGGCGACGGCGACGGGAATGGCGGAGGTCGAGGCCGGGGTCGAGGCCGGGGGCGGGGCACGCGCCCACAGCCACCCATCCAGGACCACCTCCAGAAGGGCCAGGAGCTCCTGGTTCAGGTCACCAAGGAGGCCATCAGCACGAAGGGGCCCCGCCTGACCGCCCAGATTTCGCTCCCCGGGCGCTTCCTCGTGTACATGCCGTACGCCTCCCGGGTCGGCGTGAGCCGGAAGATCGAGGGACGCGATCAGCGCACGAAGCTGCGCAAGATGGCGCAGAAGATCCTGCCTCCGAACTCCGGCGGACTCATCGTGCGCACGGTGGGCGAGGAGGTCACGGCGGAGAAGCTCGAGCAGGAGTTTACCCGTCTGCACCAGCGCTGGAAGGACATTCAGGCGCGGGCCGGGTCGCAGAGCGCTCCGTCCGCGGTGCATCGCGAAGCGACGCTCATCAGTGGCGTGATCCGGGACCTGTTCAGCGACAAGTTCGAGGCGCTCCGAGTCGACTCCGGGCAGGCGTACGAGGAGATCGTCGACTACGTGAAGAGCGTGGATCCCGAACTTCTCGACCGAGTCCACCTCCATCGGGGGCCGACGTCGCTGTTCGACGAGTTCGGGGTCGAGGAGGATATCCAGAAGGCCTTCAGCCGGACGGTGCCGCTGAAGTCCGGCGGGTCTCTGGTGATCGAGCCGACGGAGGCGCTGGTCTCCATCGACGTCAACACGGGCCGCTTCACGGGCAAGGGCAAGAAGGATCCCGAGCAGACGATCCTGAGAACGAACCTCGAGGCGGCCCGGGAGATCGCAAAGCAGCTGCGTCTTCGGGACGTGGGTGGGATCATCGTCGTCGACTTCATCGACATGGAGTCCCAGGAGAACCGGGACAAGGTGCTCCGCGAACTGCGGTCGCACCTTGGCGTGGACCGTGCCCGAACCAAGGCCTTCGAAGTCTCCACCCTGGGCCTCGTGGAGATGACGAGGCAGCGCGTCCGCCCTTCCGTGTTCAACTCCCTGACTTCGATCTGTCAGTCGTGCGGCGGCATCGGACGGGTCTACACGCCCGCCACGGTCGTGCGTCAGATCGAGAGGACCCTGAATCGTGCCGCGGCTGCCAGGGAAGAGAAGAGCATCGTGGTGAGGGTCCATCCCGAAGTGGCCCTGCGCGTCATGGAAGAGGAACCGCAACTGCTTCGCCGGCTGCGGGAGCGCACGCGCCTGGAACTCCGTCTCCGTGATGATCCGCTCATGAGGCTCGACGAATTCCGCCTCCTGTCCGGTCCCGCGGAGACGGATGTCACGGAGAAGTACGCGGCCTGACGGACTGGGCGAAGCCGCCCGGGACTTCGGTCGGGGGCGCGGTCCTCGAGATTGTGACGACCCCGCCTTGACCCCCGGCCGGGTCCTTCAGACATTTACTGGCTCTGCAGCGAAATCCGAAACCTGTTCGGTAGCGACTATGTACGCGGTATTTCAGACTGGCGGGAAGCAGTTCCGGGCCGAGCCCGGCACGCGCCTGCGCATCCCGTCGCTCGACGTTGAGCCCGGGGGCTCGGTCACCTTCGACCATGTCCTGGTGGCCGGAGACGGCGCCGACAAGATTCAGGTAGGCACCCCCGTTGTCGCGGGCGCTTCGGTGAAGGCCGAGGTGCTGCGCCACGGTCGGGGCGACAAGGTCATCGTCTTCAAGCGGAAGCGCCGCAAGGGCTACCGCCTGAAGCAGGGGCACCGTCAGAACTTCACGGAAATCCGGATCGACGAAGTGGCGCTCGGCTGAGCGCTCGTCGATTCGCAGATCGCAGACAGGGGTGATCCATGGCTCATAAGAAAGGCGTAGGTTCCAGCCGCAACGGCCGCGACAGCAATCCGAGCTGCCTCGGTGTGAAGCGGGCCGGCGGGCAGCCGGTGCGCGCGGGGGGCATCCTCGTTCGCCAGCGCGGCACGCGCTTCCATCCGGGCCGGAATGTCGGCAAGGGTAAAGACGACACCCTGTTTTCCCTCGTCGACGGCGTCGTGAAGTTCGAGCGCATGCGCGCGCGGGACGTCGTTTCGGTATACGCAGCAGAGTAGTTCTTTCGTCCTTTCAAGGGTCCGGACGGGTGGCTAGGGCCGCCCCTCCGGACCTTTTCTTTTTCGCCGTGCCACCGGCACAGTCGAAACACCCGGGTCGAGTGGGCAGGGGAACCTGCGACCGGCATACCACGTATAGGGGTGTGCTAGGAGTGCGATACTAGATATCGTAGCCCGGGTCATAGATTCATCAAGGAGGTAGACCATGTCTGCCGATGACCTTCACGGGGTCCGCGCCCGTGTGCACGCCGAGGGCTCGCAGTCCGAGTTCCGACATCGCCCGCCGGAGGAGCTGTCACGCTCCCGCTGGCTGTCGGCGCTCCTGACGATTCCCCTCCTGGCTACCCTCGCGGCCGTTCGACCCGAGCCCCTTGTCGAACAGCTGGCCGCCGAGCGCTCGGCGCCCGTGGTCGCGGACGCCGTGGTCAGCGGCATTTCCGCCGACATGGCGCATCGGGTCGAGCGCTGGCTGCATGCGTTCCAGACCACGCGTCGAGAGGAGCTGGACAAGCTTCTCGCGCGTCGGGAGGTCTACGCCGACCTGATCCTGTCGAAGCTCCGCGAGCGCGGGATGCCCGAGGAGCTTCTGTACATCGCGGTGATCGAGTCCGGCCTCTCGCCGTTGGCCGTATCGCGCGTGTCGGCCGTGGGGCTGTGGCAGTTCATGGCGCCGACGGCCGAGCAGTACGGTCTTCGCGTCGATGCGTACGTCGACGAGCGCAGGGACCCGGAGGCGGCAACGGATGCCGCGCTGGACTACCTCGCATGGCTTCATCACCGCTTCGGCGGGTCGTGGACCCTGGCGGCCGCCGCCTTCAACGCAGGGCCCGGTCGCGTGGAGGGCATTCTCAACCGTCACGCCGAGGGGTGGGTGGGAGGGGACGATCTCTACTGGGAGGTTCTCGAGTACCTGCCGCTGGAGACGCGTGAGTACGTTCCGAAGATGATGGCGGTCACCCGCCTCGCGTACGAGGCAGACGCCCTCGGGCTCGCCTCGGGGGAGTACGAGCCGTACCGCTACGACACCGTCTTCCTTCCCGGCGGCATGTCGCTGGAGGCGGTCGCGGGTGCGCTGGGCCTGCAGCCGTCGACGCTACGTGTGCTCAATCCGCACCTCATCCGGGGTGTGACCCCGCCGGCCGAGATCTACGGGGTGCGCGTGCCCGTGGGACTCGGCACGGCCGCCGTGCGCAGACTCGACGCTGTCGCCGCGCCCAGGCCCGCCGCCGACTGAACGACCGGGGCGGGCCCGGATCCGTCCGGGCCCGCCCGTCAGTCGACGTAGGCCGCGACGTGGCGCCCGTCCTGGGCGGGCGTCGCGAGGCTGACTCCGACGAGCACCGGAATGTGCACCAGCAGACCGATCACGCCCTCGTGCATGTCGAAGGGTTTCAGGGCCGGGTTCTGCCAGAAGAAGACCGCAACGGCGATTCCGGCAACCAGGCCGGCGACGGCGCCCGACGTCGTGGCGCGTCGCCAGTACAGTGCCGCGATCACCGGCGGGGCGAACTGGGAGATGATGCCGTAGGCCGATGCCAGCAGCAGCACGAGCGAGGAATGCGGATCCAGGGCGAACCAGTACGCCGTAGCGCCCGTGAGCAGGACGAGCGCCTGCATGAGCGATCGCTGCCGCCGTTCGTCGAGCTTGGTGAACTGCATGACGCCGTCTTCGACGACGACGGACGCCGAAGCGTGGAGCAGCGCGTCTCCCGTCGACATCGACGCGGAGAGCGCGCCGGCACAGAAAAGGCCGACCACGAGTGGAGGCAGGTCGGTCTCGAGGATCATGAACGGCAGGATAAAGTCCGCCGACGGGGGCGTGCCCGCGAACAGCACGCCGGAGAATCCGATCAGCAGGACCGGGATCAGGAAGAGCTGGAAGGTGGGGAACAGGATGACCGTCCTGCGCAGCGTGTCGTCGTTCTTCGCCGTGAAGGCCTTCATGAAGAGGTGCGGCCACATCATGAGTCCGACGGCGCTGACCAGGATGAACGTCGAGTAGGCGCCCCAGCTCCATGGTTCCCCCGCGGCCGTGAGTCCCGGGGGCACGAGGAGCTCCGGTCTCGCTTCCCGGATGCCTTCGAACATCGGCCCGATTCCACCGTACAGGCGGTAGGGGAGGTAGAGCCCCAGCGACCAGGCGATCACGATCATGAAGATCCCCTGGAAGGTGTTGGTCCACCCCACGGCCATGGCCCCGGCCGACAGGACGTACGCGATCACGATCCCGTACGCCACCAGGGCGCCGAGCCAGAGGGGCACGTGCCCGTCGGTCACGGCTTCGATGACGATGCCGGCACCGCGCATCTGGATCGTGACGTACGGGACGAACGCGATGAGGCTGAGCACGGCGATCAGCGCCGACAGCCCCTTCGACGGGAAGCGCCCGGTGATGAGCTGTGCCTGCGTGACGAAGCCGTGGCGCCGTCCGAGCTTCGCGATGCGGGGCCCGACCCAGTAGAACGGGGCCATCCCCAGCGCGCCGTACGTCAGGATGTAGAACGATGCCGCCCCCTGGCTGTAGGCCCAGCCCGGGCCCCCGAGGAAGGCGAAGGCACTGAATACCGACGCACCGGTGACGAAGTACATGACCAGGAGCCCGAAGCTGCGGTCCGCGGCCACGTATCCCGCGACGCTGTCGGTCTGCTTCCGTCCGGCGAGCAGCCCGATGGTGAGCGTCACCGCGAGGTAGATCGCGATGATGATCGTGATGAAGACCCAGCGTTCCATCAGCCTTCACCTCCATCGGGGTCGCGGTGGCGGCGCTCGACGCGGTCGAGGAGCCAGAGGACGATGACGCTGCCGGCGAGCCACATCCCCACCCACGCCATCGAGAAGGGAAGCCCCAGGATCATCGGCTCGACGCGGGCGAAGGGGACCATACCCGGCCAGGTCGTGGTCAGCAGCGACAGGGTGAAGTAGAGGGCGGTAAGCGCCCGTGCAGTCCGAAGGCTCATCGAGACCCCTCCGTGCGACGCTTCACGTCGAGGGGAACGCGGGTACCGTACTGGGTGACGCCGGAGAGACGGGAGAAGTAATCGAAAGCGAGTGCCGAGACCCTTTGGATGACCGCGCCACCGTCGCCCCCGTAGTTCGACATCACCACCAGCACGTAGGGGCGGTCGGGCACGTCGACGAGGCCCCAGACCGTGGCGACCCCGGTGATCCCGCCCGGCTTGAACGCGATGGGGATCGACGAGGGCACCGGGGTGCGGATCGGGCCGTCCTTGGGGATCTCGAGGATCTCCCGCACGCGCAGACAGGCCGCCTCGCTCATGGGCAGATCGCAGCGGGCGATCCGTTCCATGATCACGGCCGCGTCCCGCGGGGTCGAGAGGTTCTCGTTGCCCCGTGCGGACTCCTCCGGGCGGATCATCTTTCGCTGGAGCAGCGTCTCCGGGGCGCCGAGCGAAGCCGAAAGCGCGTTGATCGCGTCCATCCCCAGTTCGTCGATGAGCACGTTCGTCGCGGTGTTGTCCGAGTGCAGCACCATGTAGATGGCGTAGTCCTCGAGCGAAAGGGCGGAGCCACCGTCGGTGAGAACCTGCAGAACGCCGCTGCCGGCCGTACGGACCGCGTCGGTCATCTCGACCCGTTTGCGCAGGATACCGGGCTCCGCCTCGGCGCGGCGAAAGAGCTCGAGGAGGATGGGCACCTTGATCGCGCTCGCCTGCGGGAAGACGAAGTCGTCTCTCACTGCGAAGCGGTCACCCGTGGTGAGATCGACCACATGCACGCCGGCAACGCCCTCGTAGGCGTGAACGACCGTCTCCAGATCCGACTGGAGTCTCGCCCGGAGGATCGCGAGGTGCTCTTCCTGAGCGTCGGCGGTGCCACCGGCCCCCGCGAACGCCGCCAGAGTGACGAGCATGACACGAATGAGCCGCGCAGGTCGCCGCCGTGCGGCGCCGCTGGGGGCTCCATCGTCGAGGGTCTCGAACAGGTAAAGACTCATGGATGGCTCCCGTCGGGAAAGGGACGGGCCCATCCTAGCTCCGAGGGGCGCGCACCGCACGGGTGGCGACCCCCTCCGGGGGGGAGGCGCGCTAACGGCCCCGGAAGTCCGGCTTACGCTTCTCGACGAAGGCGGCCACGCCCTCGCGGCCGTCCTCGGACGCGAACGCGTCCAGAAAACGCTCCTTTTCGTACACGAGGCCCTCCGACAGCGGCATTTCGTACGCCGCGCGGATGGCGTCCTTGGCGAGGCGCAGCGAAACCGGGCTCCACCGTGCCATCCGACCGGCGAGCTCCAGCGACCGCTCTAGGTGCTGCCCCTCCGGCACCAGTACGTCGACGTAGCCGATGCGCCGGGCTTCCTCCGCGTCGACGAAGTCTCCGGTGAAGCTTATGATCGAGGCCCAGCCCCGTCCGACGAGTCGTGCCAGGCGCTGGGTACCGCCGCCCCCGGGAATGAGCCCGATCCGGATTTCCGCCTGACTGATCCGCGTCGTCGCGTCGGCCACGCGGACGTCACAGGCGAGAGCGAGCTCGGAGCCGCCCCCGATGCAGAATCCATGGAGCGCGGCGATGACCGGCTTCGGAAAGTCCGCCACCGCCTCATAGATGCGACGCTGGCGGTAGACGTCCCGCTGCTCCTCGGGTGAGCGCGCGTGGAACTCGGTGATGTCCGCTCCGGCCACGAACGCCTTCTCGCCGGCACCGTGCACCACGACGACCCTCACGTGGTCGTCGTCGGCGAGGTCGTCGAAGGTGTCCTGGAGGAGCCCGCGAAGCTCGGCGTTCAGCGCGTTGAGCTTCTCGGGGCGGTTGAGCGTGACGACCGCGATGTGGTCGTCGCGCTTTTCGACGAGAATGGGGGCGTCGTTCATCTGTCCGGTCCGGTTCGGGTTACCAGGAGTAGAAGCCCTGACCGCTCTTCTTGCCGAGCCTGCCTTCGGCGACCATGCGACGCAGGAGCGCAGGGGGTTCGAACGCGTCGGAGCCGAGCGTCGCGTGCAGGTACTCGGCGATGCCGAGTCGTACGTCGAGTCCCACGAGGTCGGTGAGCCTCAACGGCCCCATGGGGTGGCGGTAGCCGAGCTCCATCGCCTTGTCGATGTCCTCGGGGCTCGCGACCTCCTGCTCGACCATTCGGATGGCCTCCATGCCGAGCACGATACCGAGACGGGACGACGCGAAGCCCGGCGCGTCCCGGACCACGATGGGTTCCTTTCCGAGCCGGGTCGCGAAGGCAACGGCGGCGTCGCGGGTCGTCGCGGAGGTCTCCGGTCCCCACACCACCTCGACCAGCTTCATGATGTGGACCGGATTGAAGAAGTGCATCCCGACGAAACGTGACGGATCCTTCACCGCCGAGGCGATGCGGGCGATGGAGAGCGACGACGTGTTCGTCGCGAGGATCGCGTGTTCCGGAGCCGCCGCGTCGACCTCGGCGAAGATCCGTTCCTTCAGCTCCATGGACTCCGGCGCGGCTTCGATGACGAGGTCCGCCCCCACGACCGCGTCCGCGATGAACGTTGTGCCGGACAGGCGCGCGAGCACGTCGTCACGTTCGGCCTCGGTCACCTTTCCGCGTTCGATGCCGGCGTCCAGGTTGCCACGAATCCTGGCGAGCCCGCGCCCGACTGCCGCGTCGTCGATGTCGTAGAGCCGGACTTCGCATCCGACCGCGGCGGAGACCTGCGCGATCCCGTGGCCCATGGTCCCCGCGCCCAGGACCGCGACCGTTCCGATGCCGCTCATGGCCGCTCCAGGAGGCTGGCGATGCCCTGACCCACGCCGATGCACATCGATGCGAGACCCCGTCGGGCCCCCTGCTTCTTCATCTCGTGCACGAGCGTGACCACGATGCGCGCTCCGGAACACCCCACGGGGTGGCCGAGCGCGATCGCGCCGCCGTTGACGTTCACTCGTTCGGGGTCGAGCCCGAGCTCGTTCATGCACGGAATCGTCTGGGCGGCGAAGGCCTCGTTGAGTTCGGCGAGGTCGATCTCGTCGGCCGTCCACCCGTAACGGGCGAACGCCTTGCGGGTGGCCGGCACGGGGCCGATGCCCATGCGGTTCGGTTCCACCCCCGCCACGGCGCCACCCACGACGCGGGCCATGGGCTCGAGGCCCAGCGCTCGGCCCCGCTCAGCGGAGACTACGAGCAGCGCTGCGGCTCCGTCGTTGATCCCCGACGAATTCCCGGCGGTCACGGTGCCGTCCTTCTTGAACACCGGGCGCAGGCTGGCGAGCGATCCGGCGGTGGTGTCGGACCGCGGGTGTTCGTCGCGCGCGATCACGACCGGGTCGCCCTTCCGCTGGGGGATCCTGACGGGAATGATCTCGTCGTCGAAACGGCCGGCCGCGATCGCCCGCTCGGCGCGCTGCTGGCTTTCCGCGGCGAAGGCGTCCTGGGCCGACCGGGTGACGCCGAACTCTTCGGCCACGACTTCAGCGGTCTCGCCCAGGCCGATCGTCCACTCCGGTGCGAACGCCGGATTCGGAAAGCGCCAACCGAGCACCGTGTCCGCGATCTCAGGGTTGCCCCGCGGATATCCGACCTCGGGCTTCAGCATCGCGTAGGGTGCGCGACTCATGCTCTCGACCCCGCCGGTGATGAAGATGTCACCCTCTCCCGCGGTGATCGCGTGCAGCGCGGACAGGATCGCCTGCATTCCGGACCCGCACAGCCGGTTCACCGTCTGACCCGGGACGGTCACGGGCAGTCCGGCGCGGAGCGCCGCCATGCGCGCGACGTTCCGGTTGTCCTCCCCTGCCTGGTTGGTGCACCCGAAGAGGACGTCGTCCACGACCGACGGGTCGAGGCCGTTGCGCTCGACGAGCGCCTCGATGGTGAGGGCGGCCAGGTCGTCGGGCCGCACGGACGCGAGTCCTCCCCCGTGCCTGCCGATCGGGGTGCGAACCCCGTCGATGATCCATGCTTCGCGCATGACTTCGTTCAGCTCCGTCTCAGGGTCTGTCAGCGGTCCATCGCGACCCAGACGCTCTTCACCTGGGTGTACTTCTCGAGCGCCGCCTCGTAGCCGAGGTCGCGGCCGAAGCCGGACTGGCGGTACCCCCCGAAGGGGGAGGCGGAGTCGTACTGGTTGTAGGTGTTGATCCAGACCGTGCCGGCCTGGAGCTCGCGGGCGACCCGGTGCGCCTTGCCGATGTCTCGGGTCCACACCCCGGCGGCGAGCCCGAACACGGTGTCGTTGGCCGTCGCGATCGCGTGCTCCAGGTCGTCGACCGGCAGAACGGCCGCGACCGGCCCGAAGATCTCTTCCTGGGCGATCTTCATCTTCGACTCCACATCGGCGAAGACCGTGGCCGTCAGGAAGTTGCCCTTGCCGTTCACTGTGGTCCGCTCGCCGCCGGCGACCAGACGAGCGCCTTCCGCCTTGCCGGCCTCGACATAGCCCATCACCCGCTCGAGCTGTTCTTCGGTCACGATGGCGCCGAGACGGGTGCTTTCGTCCATCGGATCGCCCACGGTCGTCCTGGCCGCCCGGTCGGCGAACGCCTCGACGAACTCTTCGTAGATGGGGCGTTCGACGAGGACGCGCGAGCCTGCGGCGCACACCTCGCCTTTGCCGTAGAAGATGCCGGTGGCGGCGCCACGGACCGCCGCCTTCACGTCGGCGTCGGCCAGCACGATGTTCGGCGACTTCCCGCCCAGCTCGAGGGAGACCTTCTTGAGCGTCTCGGCGGCCTCCCTCATGACGATCCTGCCGACCTCGGTCGAGCCGGTGAACGCGATCGCGTCGACGCCCGGGTGGCGCACGAGCGCCGCCCCGGCGGTTTCCCCGAAGCCCGGCACGACGTTGAGAACGCCGGCCGGAAATCCGACTTCGGCCGCGAGTTCACCGAGGCGTAGGGCGGTCAGCGGCGTCTGCTCGGCCGGCTTGAGGATGACGGCGTTCCCGCACGCGAGGGCCGGAGCGACCTTCCAGGCCGCGAGCGAGAGGGGGAAGTTCCAGGGAGTGATGCAGCCGACCACGCCCACCGGCTCACGCAGCGTGTAGTTCAGGAACGGACCCGCCACGGGAATCGTGGCTCCCTGGATCCGGTCTGCGAGCCCCGCGAAGTAGCGGAAGTTCTCGACGACGCTGGGAAGATCCACCTTCCTCGACTCGAAGTAGGGCTTCCCGTTGTCCGCGGTTTCGAGTGCCGCGAGCTCGTCGGCCGCGGCCTCGATGGCGTCCGCGAGCTTCCAGAGGAGCCTGGAGCGCTTGTGCGGATTCATGTTCCGCCAGGCGTCGTTCGTCATCGCGGAGCGTGCCGCGGCGACCGCGCGCTCGATGTCGGCCGCCTGGGCCGAGGAGACCTCGGTGATCGTCTCGCCCGTCGCCGGGTTCACGGTCGCGAACGTTCCGCCGTCCGCGGCGTCGGACCACTCGTTGCCGATCCAGATCCGGTTGCGGATGGGGTGCTGCAGCATGTCGTTGCCTCGGTGTCGGTGCGGGCGCTCGGGGCGCCGTGATGCTCAGATCCGGTGATGCGTGGCCCTCCGGCTACGATCGGCAGGCCGCGCTCGATGCACGAAGGCGGGGCCCGGAGCGCTTCCGGACCCCGCCTGGTGCCGATGCATGGAGCGTTCGCTCCCCGTCAGCTGCCCGTGAACTCGGGCTTGCGCTTCTCCACGTACGCGAACAGCCCTTCCTTGGCGTCCTTGCTCGCGAAGAGCTGGGCCTGCAGCTCGCGCTCGAGCGCGAGGGCGAGCTCGAACGGGAGCTCGGCGCCGGTCTGGACCGAGCGCTTGATGAGCCCCACGGCCTTGGTCGCCTTGTTCGGCGTCGTGAACTGGTTGGCATACTCGAGCACGGCTGCGAGGAACGACTCGCGGTCCGCGTGATCGTAGATCTCGTTGACGAGACCGTGCTCGAGGGCCTTGTCGAAGCCGAAGGTCGTGCCCTCCGCCATCATCTGGATCGCCACGGGCTTGCCGACCAGCCGTACGAGGCGCTGCGTCCCGCCCGTGCCGGGCAGCACGCCGAGCGCGACCTCCGGCAGGCCCACCTTACCGGCGTCCTTGCGCGCGATGCGGATGTCCGCCGCCATGGCGATTTCGAGGCCGCCACCCACGGTGTGCCCGTTGAGTGCCGCGATGACCAGCTTCGGCGTGTGCTCGAGGCGGTTCAGCGTCTCGTTGGCGTGCAGGCAGAAGCAGTACTTCCAGTCCGGGTCCGCCTCGGAGAGCATGCCGATGTTGGCACCGGCGCAGAAGAACTTCTCTCCGGCGCCCGTCATGACGATGACCTCGACGTTCTCGTCGAAGCGCGCCCGGACGATGCACTCGTCGAGCTGGCGCATCATCTCGTGGGTGTACGTATTGGCGGGCGGATCGTCGAGGGTGAGGAGGGCGACCTTCCCCCTGACCTCGTAATGGACCAAGACCGAATCGGACATCTGGGCGTTCCCCTGGAGATGGTTGCGTCGCGGCTCGTCGCGGTCGCCGTTCCCACCGCGTCCGCGGCCTTGGAGCGACGCTCGAAGAGAACCTGAAAGGTCCTGAAGTCGGGAGCGGGGGTCAACCGGGCCGGGCGGGTTACCCGGCCCCGGCGCCTGCGGTCTGCGCCCTCCCCGTTGGGAGCGTTCGGCAGCGGGCGCACATAACCACGTTGTCTGGGGTATTGGAGTCGATACCTTGTTGACGAGGAAGCGTCTCCGAAGGAGTACGTCATGATTCGCCGCATTTCGATCGTCGCGACCGTGGTCGTCCCGATTCTCGCCACCCTTCCGGCCGCGGCCGCCGCCCAGACAGGCGGCCAGGTGTACCGCGTCCCCGTGACGGGCGTCGTGGAGCTCGGCCTCGCTCCCTTCATCGAGCGCAGCATTCAGGAAGCCGCTGCGGCCGGGGCTTCCGCCGTGATCCTCGACATGGACACGCCCGGCGGTCGCGTCGATGCTGCGGAGCGGATCTCCGACGCGCTCACCGACGCACCGATTCCGGTCTACACGCTGGTCAACCGGCGGGCGTTCTCGGCCGGCGCGCTCATCGCGCTCTCGACCGACCGCATCTACATGCGGCCGGGGTCCGTCATCGGCGCCGCCACGCCGGTGGACGGCGGTGGGCAGAAGGCACCGGAGAAGATCGTTTCGGCGATGCGCAGCGAGATGCGCGCGCTCGCCGAGGCGGCGGGCCTCGATCCCGAGGTCGCCGCAGCCATGGTGGACGAGGACATCGAGATCGAAGGTGTCGTCGAGGCCGGCAAGCTGCTCACGCTGACGACGGAGGAGGCCGTGGAGATCGGCTACGCCGAGGAGGTCGAGGATCTCGACGCGCTCGTGGCGCAGCTCGGACACGCCGGCGCGAGCGTGGTTACCGCCACCGCCAACTGGGCGGAGCGTGTGGTGCGCTTCTTCTCGCACCCGGTCGTGTCACCCTTCCTCCTCACTCTCGGTTTCCTCGGCCTGATCACGGAGATCAAGACCCCCACGTTCGGGCTCGCCGGGGTCGCGGGCGTCCTGTCGCTCGCGCTCTTCTTCGGCTCGCACATGATCATCGGCCTCGCCGGGTGGGAGGACGTGATCGTCTTCGGGGCAGGGCTGGCCCTCGTCGGCGTCGAAGTCTTCCTCATCCCCGGCTTCGGCCTGTTCGGGATCCTCGGCGCCATCGGAATCACAGCCGGCCTCTACCTCAGCATGATCGGCGGCATGCCGCTCTCCGAGGACTTCACCCGGGCGGGGCTGGTCCTGAGCACGACGGTCGTCCTCATCGCCGTGTCCGCATGGGCGCTCATCCGTACGCTGCCGGGCAGCTCCCGGCTCGCGAAGAGCGGCATCTTTCTGCTCGAGCGCACCGACCGAAAAATCGGATACGAGTCGGCCGTCACGCGCGCGGATCTCGTCGGCATGACGGGGAAGGCGATCACGGACCTGCGTCCCTCGGGGACAGCGCTCTTCGGGGACGAGCGCATCGACGTGGTATCCGAATCGGAATGGATCACCGAGGGTACACCCGTGCGCGTGATCCGAGCGGAAGGATACCGGCACGTGGTACGTCCGGCGTCCGCAGACGCGGCCATCTCGGACGCGGCCGCACGGCTGTCCAAGGCCTAGGACCTCCCGAACCCAACCTGCAATCGAGGGCAGTATTCATGGATGGTGTAGCTGCGTTCAACGCGATCTTCCTCGTCGGACTGGTGGTGCTCTTCTTCATCATCACCTGGGCGATTCCGGTCCGGCTCTGGATCGAGGCACTTTCCGCGGGCGTGAAGGTCGGAATCGGCACCCTCATCGGGATGCGTCTCCGGAAGGTCCCTCCGGCAGCGGTCGTGCGGCCCCTGATCAACGCGACGAAGGCGGGGCTGGACCTCGACATCAACGCGCTCGAGGCGCACTTCCTGGCCGGTGGGCGGGTCGATCGCGTGGTGGGCGCGCTGATCTCGGCGGACAAGGCGAGCATCGAGCTGGCGTTCAATCAGGCCGCGGCCATCGACCTGGCCGGCCGGGACGTCTTCGAGGCCGTGCAGGTGTCGGTCAACCCCAAGGTCATCAACACGCCGAAGGTCGCCGCCATGGCGAAGGACGGCATCCAGCTCATCGCCATCGCTCGCGTGACGGTGCGGGCCAATATCAACCGCCTCGTGGGTGGCGCGGGTGAAGACACCATCCTCGCCCGCGTGGGTGAGGGCATCGTGTCGACCATCGGCTCCGCGGACTCCCACAAGGCGGTGCTCGAGAACCCGGACAAGATCTCGAAGACGGTGCTCGGGAAGGGCCTCGATTCGGGAACGGCCTTCGAGATCCTCTCGATCGACATCGCGGACGTGGACGTGGGCAAGAACATCGGCGCGGAGCTCCAGACCGATCAGGCCGAGGCCGACAAGCGCGTCGCGCAGGCCCGTGCGGAAGAGCGTCGCGCCATGGCCGTGGCACAGGAGCAGGAGATGAAGGCGCTCGTGGGCCAGATGAAGGCCGAGGTCGTGAAGGCGGAGGCCCAGGTGCCCTTGGCCATCGCCGAGGCGTTCCGAAGCGGGAACCTCGGGATCATGGATTACCAGAAGTATCGCAACATCGAGGCCGACACGGCCATGAGGAACGCCATCGCCGGCCCGGACGAGAGCACCGGCCTCACCGGCGCGGAGTAGCGGGCCCGGCTCATGGACGAGCTGATCTTCTTCGCCGTCATCATCTTCTTCTCGATCGTCGAGTCGATCGCGAGAAGCCGGAAGGCGAAGCGCGGCGAGGGAAGTCCGGGCGCGGAGCGCCCGGACTTCCCCGAGGCGGACTCTCGGGTGGAGTCGCTGCCGGAGGTGCCCACGTACGATCGGGACCCCTCGTACGACGACCACGTGGAGACGGCGCCTCCCGCGCCCGCGGCGCGTCGGCCGCTCGAAGCGCCACGGAGCGCGGGGGGTGGCACGACGGCCCCCTCGTCGTCGGAGGTGCTCCTCCCCGGCGACCTGCTGCAGGAGCTCGAGCGGCTTGCCGGGCGCCCGCAGCCCCGCTCCTCTCTACCGGGGTCAGCGTCCCGCCCCGCGCCGAAGCGGGTCGAGGTGCCGCCTCCGAAGCCGGTCGAGCGTCCTCTGCCGACCGCGGGAGGCGTGGTGGTGCGGCGCACGCCGCCGGCCCCGGTGCGCAAGACGGTCCCGAAGGCACGCCCGCTGCCTTTCGGGACCCACGGCGAACACCCCGTCCATCTCGCGCATCGAGGATTCGGTACCGACCCTTCCTCCCGGGCGCCCTCCCGGGAGGACAACCTCGACCCGCTGGCGGAGTACCTCGGCGAGGACGCGAAGGCAGTCCGGTCGCAGCTGCGGAGCCGGAGCGCGTCCGAGCTGCGTCGGGCGATCATCCTCCGGGAGGTGCTCGGAGCTCCGGTCGCGCTGAGGGACGAGCCGCGCCTCTCCTGAGCCAGCAGGTCTCCGGGAAGCACAGAGGGGCGGGTCGCACCGGCGACCCGCCCCTCTCTCTTCGCGACACAGCGTGCGCGGACTACATCTCGCCCCGGGCCATCTTGCGGAGCACCGTCTGGAGAATGCCACCGTTGCGGTAGTATTCGACGTCGATCTCGGAGTCGAGGCGAGCCTTCGCCCGGAAGTGGACGACCGTACCGTCGTCGGCGGTCGCCTTCACCTCGAT
Source organism: Gemmatimonadota bacterium (assembly GCA_030827315.1). Taxonomy (GTDB): domain Bacteria; phylum Gemmatimonadota; class Gemmatimonadetes; order Longimicrobiales; family Gaopeijiaceae; genus UBA2589. The sequence continues at coordinate 25,760 of JAURER010000036.1, forward strand.
CAGACATCCGGGCTGCAGACCATCCGAGATTCCGGTGAGGTCGAACGTCTCGCGGCCGTCGAGCCCGAGGGACGACGGGGTCTGACCATCGATGAACTCGAGGGGCAGGACGCCCATGCCGACGAGGTTGCTGCGGTGGATTCGTTCGAAGCTCTCGGCGATGACCGCCTTCACGCCGAGCAGGATCGTCCCTTTCGCGGCCCAGTCACGGGAGCTGCCCGTTCCGTACTCCTGGCCGGCCAGGATCACCAGCGGCGTCCCTTCCGCCTGGTACTGCATCGCCGCGTCGTAGATCGGCATTTCCTCGCCCGTGGGCAGGTGCACCGTATAGGCGCCCTCGCGCCCGTCGAGCAGGAGGTTCCGGATGCGCACGTTCCCGAAGGTGCCGCGCATCATGACCTCGTGGTTTCCGCGACGCGCTCCGAACGTGTTGAAGTCCTTCACCTCCACGCCGTGCTCACGGAGGTAGAGCCCTGCCGGCTCGGCCTTCGGGATCGAGCCGGCGGGGGAGATATGATCCGTCGTGACGGACTGTCCGAGCAGCGCGAGCACGCGGGCCGACGAGATGTCGCCCGGTTCCCCCGCGTCCATCTCCATTCCCTCGAAGAACGGGGGACGACGTACGTAGGTGGAGGCGTCCTCCCACTCGTAGAGACTTCCTTCCTCGGGGAGCGGCAGTGCCTGCCAGTTCTCGTCCCCGGTGCTCACCACCGCGTAGCGCTTCTTGAACATGTCGGGTCGGAGGGAGCTCGCGATCGTGTCGCGAATCTCGGCCGGCGACGGCCAGATGTCGGCGAGGAAGACGGGCTGGCCGTCGGTGCCGTGACCAATCGGCTCGTTGGACAGGTCGATGTCGGCCCGTCCCGCCAGCGCGTACGCGACCACCAGAACAGGGGAGGCGAGGTAGTTGGCCCGCACCAGGGGATGGATGCGCGCCTCGAAGTTACGGTTACCCGACAGGACCGAGGCGACCACGAGGCCGTTGTCCTCCACGGCCCTGTGGATGTTGTCGGACAGGGGGCCGGAGTTGCCGATGCACGTCATGCAGCCGTAGCCGACGACGTGGAAGCGAAGCTGCTCGAGGTAGGGGAGCAGGCCCGATTCGGTGAGGTAGTCCGTGACCACCTGGCTGCCGGGCGCCAGCGACGTCTTGACCCACGGCTTCACCGCGAGCCCCTTTTCGACCGCCTTCCTGGCGAGGAGTCCGGCACCCACCATCACGGAAGGGTTCGACGTGTTGGTGCAGCTGGTGATGGAGGCGATCACGACGGTACCGTCCGTGATCTCGACCTGCTCGCCGTCGCAGTCGACGACGACCCTCCGGGA
>JAURER010000087.1 GCA_030827315.1 Gemmatimonadota bacterium
TCCCGGAGCCATTCGTACGTCTCCTCGTCCCGCTCTGCCTCGGTCTGCTTCTCGATCTCGAGCAGGTCCTTCAGCAGGGCGGACCCCCCGCCTTCGACGACGAAGGACGTATTCACCGCCTTGTAGAGCATCTCCCGCGACGTCACCAGCTCCGCGTAGAACTCGGGGCTCGCCTCGTCGCCACCACCCGGCACGCTCACGCCGAACTGGCTCGCCAGCGACATGAGCTGCGACGCCGACTGCTCGGCACCCTGCGGGCGGAAGGCGGCCGACGTCGTGTACGTCAGCGGCCGGAGCTGGGCCACGGCAATGGCCGCGAGCGTGACGAGCACCGTCGTGCCGACGATCGTCCCGCGTCTGCGGAGCAGCACGGCGAGCACCTCCCAGAGGGAGATCTCGTCGTCGATCGGGCGGGCGGGCGCCGCGGCCGTCGGGGTCGGAGGCGTGCTCGAGTCGGTCATTGTGGGGTGGGGCTGGGTGGGGCGTGCGCGGCGTCACCGTCTCTGCGAACCGCAGTATCGTCGACGGCCCCCGGGCCAGCAACCCGCGTTGGCCCGCCCGGGGAGGCGGCAGGACCCTCCGGGTGCCATCTTCGGTACGTTGTCGTCCAGGACACGTGAACCGAAAACGGAGTCGACGGCCGTGCCGACCCATTCCCGCCCTCCCCACACCCTCGCCCGCCGCGCCGCGGCGCTCCTCCTTGTTGCCCTGCCGGCGTCGGCGCTCGTCGCCACGCTCGAGGCCCAGGCGCCGGCACCCCGCTACGCGGAGGAGGCCCGTGCGCTGCTCGCGAATTCGACCGTGTCCTCGGCGCTCCGACTCGCGCAGGAGCATGACGACTGGGCGCTGGAGCTCCTCATCGAGCTGACCGAGATCCCCGCACCACCCTTCATGGAGGAGGTGCGGGGCCGCCGCTTCGCGGAGCTCCTCGTGGAGCTGGGCGCCGACTCGGTCTGGACCGACGAGGAAGGAAACGTCATCGGGCTTCGCCGCGGGCGAACCGGCGCCCGTACGATCGGCTTCGGCGGACACCTCGACACGGTCTTCCCCGAGGGGACGGACGTCAGCGTCCGTGTCGTCGGCGATACGCTCTTCGCCCCGGGTGTCGGTGATGACACGCGCGGGCTCGTGGTCGTCCTGTCGGTGCTGCGCGCCTTGGAGGAGGCGAGCCTGGAGACGGACGACGACGTCCTGTTCGTGGGGGTCGTCGGGGAAGAGGGGCTCGGGGACCTTCGCGGGATGAAGTACCTGTACCGGGAAGGCGGGCTGCGCCCTGACGTGTGGATCGACGTGGACGGCGGGGGCCTCGACCGGATCGTCTCCATGGGGCTCGGATCCGTGCGGTATCGCATGAGCTTCGAGGGCCCCGGCGGTCATTCCTGGGGCGCGTTCGGCACCGCGAATCCGGCGCACGCGATGGCCCGCGCGGTTCGGTACTTCCAGGACGTCGCCGACACGCTCACGCGCTCGGGACCGCGTACGAGCTACAACGTGGGGCGTGTCGGGGGCGGGACGTCGGTGAACTCCGTTCCGTTCGAGACGTGGATGGAGGTCGACATGCGCTCCGACAGCCCGGAGAGGCTCGTGCGGATCGAGGGCGCGCTGCTCGCGGCGATGGACCGGGGCGTAGCGGAGGAGAACGAGCTTCGTCGCGAGGGTGAGCCGCTGCGCGTGGTCAAGGAAAAGATCGGCGATCGCCCGTCCGGAGAAACGGACCCGGACGCCCCGCTGGTGCAGCGCGCGCTGGCCACCACGGCCGCGTTCGGCGTGGAAGGGGAGCTCGGGCGTTCGTCGACGGACTCGAACGTGCCCATCGCACTCGGCGTGCCCGCCGTGACCATCGGGCGCGGGGGCGACGGATCGAACGGACACGCGCCCGACGAGTTCTGGGTCAACCGCGACGCCTGGCTCGCCGTGCAGCGCGCGCTCCTGCTCGTGGTCGCCGAGGCGGGGTTCGCCGGCCCGATCTCCTGACGAGCGCGTGGTGAAACGACACGAGGCCGGCCCCGATCCACTCGGAGCCGGCCTCGGTTCGTTCCCGACACCGGGTCAGTCGTCGAGCACCCAGGCGCACAGCAGAGGCGCGACGATGGCGGCATCCGAGTTGATCTCGTACTTCGGCGTCGCCGGCTCGAGCTTGCCCCAGGTGATCTTCTCGTTGGCGGGCGCTCCCGAGTAACCGCCGTACGACGGCTGGGCGTCGGTGATCTGGCAGAAGTACCCCCAGTACGGGACCTCCTTCTGCAGATCCTGCGTGATGCACGGCACCGTGCAGATGGCGAAGTCGCCTGCGATCCCGCCGCCGATCTGGAAGAAGCCCACCGAGGGGTGCTCGCCTGCGCCGTGGTTCTCCATGTACCACTCGATGAGGCGCTGGAACTGCTCCGTGCCGGAGCGGACGCAGCGGTGCGAGCCCACGTTTCCCATCATGACGTTGGCGGCGAAGATGTTGCCGGTGGTCGAATCCTCCCATCCGGGCGAGAAGACCGGAATACCGGCTTCCTTCGCGGCGAGCATCCACGAGTTCGCCGGATCGATCTGGTAGTGCTCGACCAGCGTCGGGTCATCGAGCACCTCCCAGAGGAACTCCGAGGGCATCCTGCTCACCCCGGCGTCCGCGGCGCGTGACCAGCAGTTCACGAGACGGCGCTCGAGGTGCCGCATGACGGTCTCGGGAATGCACGTATCCGTGACCCGGTTCATCCCCCGCTCGTAGAGCGCCTGCTCGTCGTCGGCAGAGAGGTCGCGCCACGACTGGATGATCTCGTACTCCTTGCTCGCGAGGAGGTTGAAGACGTCCTCCTCCAGGTTCGCGCCGGTGCAGGAGATCGCGTGTACCTTCCCCGCCCGGATCATCCGCGAGAGGATGATGCCGAACTCGCCGGTGGACATGGCCCCCGCCATTGCCACGAGCATCTTGCCGCCCGCGTCGACATGGGACTCGTACCCCTTCGCGGCGTCGACGACCTCCCGCGCATTGAAGTGGAGGTAGTGCTTCGCCATGAAGTCGCGGATCGCGCCCAACTCGGTTCTCCTGAAAGGGGTTCGCAGGGGCAGAAGTCTACACACGAGAGCCGGTCGCGTCGAATGGACCCACGCGGTTAGAATGCCCCTGTGACCACTCCCGACGACGCCGGCCTCCGCCTCGAGCACGACGGTGCGATCGCGCGCATCACGCTCGACCGACCCGCGCAGCACAACGCGCTGCGGGCAGAGGAGGTCGCGGCCTTTCGCCGGTACCTCGACGACGTCGAGACTCGCGACGGGACACGCGTGCTCGTGCTCACCGGCGCGGGTGACCGAACGTTCTGCTCCGGCGCCTCGCTCGACCAGATGGAGCGCGGCGAGATGAGCGGGGCCATCTTCGAAACGGTCACCGACCGTCTGGCACGCCTCCGGATACCAACCATCTGCGCGCTGAACGGTGACGCGTATGGCGGGGGAGCGGAGCTCGCGCTGTGCTGCGACTTCCGCGTCGGCCCCGCCGATATGCACCTCTCGGTGCCGGCGGCGCGACTCGGGGTCTGCTACCCCGTAGGCGGGCTCGGCCGGTACGTGCGACGGCTCGGGCTCGGCGCGGCCAGCAGGATCCTGCTGGCGAACGAAGAGCTGGGCGGGGACGAGCTCTACCGCATCGGCTTCCTCACGCACCTGGCGGATCGGGACCGGGTTTGCCGGGAAGCGGACGCACTCGCGGCCCGGCTGGCCGCGCTCGCCCCGCTGGCGGTCCAGGGGATGAAGCGGATCATGCTCCAGGCCTCCGAGAGCAGTCTCGACGCCGAAGAGGCCGAACGGCTTATCGCCCGCGCCGCCGGATCGGAGGACGTGCGCGAAGGTCTCCGCGCCGCGCGGGAACGGCGCAACCCCGACTTCCGGGGCCGCTGACCCCTTCGCGGCGGGCGCCCTGCGACGCTAACGCTGGGAAATGGGCGTGCCGATCTCCGTCGCGTACGCGGCGCGCAGCGCTTCGTGATACTGATCGAGCAGTCCGGCGAGGGTGCGCTGCTCCTCCAGGACGGCCTCCCGCAGGTCCGGACGCGTCAGATAGTCGTACAGGATCGACGACATGACCTCGGCGCTGACCCTGAAGCCGGTGTGGCCGACCTCGTTGAAGGTGTCCTCGAGCATGCCACGCGTGTGGTTCGCGCCCCGGGAGCTCATGATGCTCACGCCGATCCCGGGGATGTCCTTGGTGACCACGCCGGTCTCCTCGTAGCCGGAGGGGCGGGACGGCTCGGGCGAGATCTGGGGTGCGTCGAGCTCCCGCGCGTAGGCGAAGGAGAGCTCCTGGAGGGTCCCCAGCGAGATCCCGTCCCGGTACTCTCCGTAACGGTCGATCTGCACCTCGGTCCCCGTGGCCAGCGCCGCGCCGCGCGCCGCGTCGTCCATCATCCTGCTGATGTGCTCGAGGTAGACCGGGTCGGGATAGCGGATGTAGTAGTCGACCACGGCGCGCTGGGGGACGACGTTCGGCGCGTCCCCGCCCTCGGGAATCACCCCTTGGATGGACGCCTCGGGTCGCAGCGTGGAGCGTAGCCCGTCGACCATCGTGTAGAAGTGCACGGCGGCCTCGAGCGCGTTGCGGCCGTACCACGACGCCATCTGGTGCGACGGCCTCCCGAGAAAGGTGTACTTGACCTCGTTGATATTGAGGCAGCAGCTGCCGAACCCCGCCGACGCCCGCGAAGTCTGCGTCACGCCGTGACTGCGGACGAGGAGGTCCGCTCCGTCGAAGACGCCGGCTTCGTGCATGATGACCTTCGCCGGCGGACCGACCTCCTCGGCTGGTGTTCCGTAGATGCGGATACGGCCAGGAATGCGCTCGTCGGCCATGTGTTCCGCGAGGGCGAACGCCGACGCGAAGACGATCGGGGTCTGCGCGTTGTGCTGATCCCCGTGGAAGGGACCGTCGGCGTCGCGAAGCGCA
>JAURER010000066.1 GCA_030827315.1 Gemmatimonadota bacterium
CGTTCAGGGCCTCTCCCGTGACCTCCGGCGGCTCCTCCGGAGCCTCCGGCGCGGCCGCGACCGCGACCTCCTCCGCGACCTCCGGCGGGGTCTTCTCGACCGGCTTCGGGGCTTCCTCGCGCACCCGCTGGGGCTCGGGCCTTTCCACCGGGACAACCTCCTCGGTCTCCGGCTCGGGCGGTGGCGGCTCGGGGTCGGGGCGCTCGACGACGATCTCCTCCCGGGCCGGTGTCGGCTCGTCCGACTGCCGCGCCGGCGGAGGTGAGACGAGTTCGATCTCGTAGGTGAGGAAGGCGATCTCGGGTGGCTCGTAAAACGTGCTCGCGAAGCCGAGCGCCAGAATCGCGAGGTGCATCACGACGGAGAGCGCCATGGAGCGGCGATCGAACGGATCGACGCGGTGCCGGCTCACCTATCGCCCCTCGCGATACGGCTCGGCGACGACCGACCAGTTCACCCCGCTGTTCACCGCGATGGCCATTGTCTTGAGCACCGGGCCGTAGGGAGCCAGCGAGTCGGCCCGGATGAACACGCGCTCCACGCTGCCGGTGGACAGGAGCTGGGGCAGCCCGCTCTCCAGGTCCTGGAGGGAGACGGGAGTCTCCTCCATGAAGATGGTGCCGTCGCGCATGACGGTGATGAAGAAGGGCGCGTCCTGCGCGGTGAGGGGCTGAACGTCCGCGCGGGGAATCGACACCTCGATGCCGCCCTGCAGGATCGGAGCCGTGATGATGAAGATCACCAGCAGGGTGAACGCGACGTCGACCAGGCTGGTGACGTTGATCTCCGCGTTGATCGGCAGATCCCCGCGCGCCCGCCCCCGTCCACTCCGGCTCAGTCCGGGACTGCTCATCTAGACGCGACCTTCCCGGGCGAGAGTGCCGATGAACTCGCTCGAGAAGCCCTCGAGCTCGCCGCTCACCAGGTTCAGCTTGCCGACGAAGTGGTTGTACGCGATCACGGACGGGATCGCGACCGCGAGTCCGGCCACCGTCGTGATGAGTGCCTCGGCCACGCCCGGCGCGACCGCCATGATGTTGCTCGACCCCGACACGGTGATGCCGAGGAACGCATTCATGACGCCGATGACGGTGCCCATGAGCCCCATTAGAGGCGACACCGAGCCGATGACCGCCAGCCACCCGAGGCCGCGCGCGAGCTCGTCGCGCTCCTCGGCCTCCTCTTTCTCGAGGACGAGCCGGAGCGCCTCGAGCTGGGTGAGCGAGAGCCCCGTCGTGGGGGGAGCTCCCTGTCGCAGCGCCCCGGGGCGCAGCTCGGAGAAGAAGTTCACCCCCTGGCGGAAGACCCTGCCGTACGGCGAATCCGGCAGCGAGAGGATCGCCTTGTAGGCGTCCTCCAGCCGCTGAGCCCGTTCCATGTGACTGAGGAATTCGTCGCCCTGTCGGCGCACGTCACGGAACTGTCGGGATTTCGCGAAGATCAGCCACCACGAGACCATCGACCCGGCGGCGAGGACCAGGAGCACGATCTTCGTCGGCAGCGTGCCGCCGACGACCATCTGGAACGCGCTCGTCGGCGGCGCGGCCTGAAGCAGGAGGTACGACAGACTCATTGTCCGGACTCAGCCTTCTGGTTGGCGATGAATTCGTAAGTTTCCCGCAGTCCTGCTTCGAGCGTGAACGCGGGCTTCCAGCCGCGCGAGCGGATCAGACCCGCGTCGAGTGTACTGTGCCGCAGTTCCCCGGGCCGGCCGGGCTCGTGCAGGCGCGGCGGTGAAACGCCCGCGATCCGCTCGAGCGTATCCGCGAGTTCGAGCACGCTCGTGCCCACCCCCGTTCCAACGTTGAAGGCCCGGGCATCGAGCCCCTGCCCGTCTCCCATCTCCGCATCCGACGCGAGCATGTTCGCGGCGACGACGTCCTTCACGTACACGTAATCGCGGGTCTGCTCCCCGTCCCCGAACACCGTGAGGGGATCCCCGGCGAGGAGCCGGTTGCAGAAGATGGCTACTACACCGGCTTCACCGTGCGGATCCTGACGCGGCCCGAAGACGTTGGAATACCGGAGCGCGACGTACTCCATGCCGCGAATCTGCCGGTAGTAGTTGAGGTAGAACTCGCCACCCAGCTTCGTCACGCCGTAGGGCGACAGGGGGAGCTTGGGGGCCGTCTCGGGGGTCGGAATCTGTTCCGGCTCGCCATAGACCACCCCGCCGCTGCTCACGAAGACGACGCGGCGCGTACCGACCTCGACCGCGGCCTCGGTGATGTTGAGCAGGCCGAGCAGGTTGATGCCGGCGTCCTTTGCGGGGTGGGAGACCGACACGCGCACGTCGATCTGGGCGGCGTGGTGGTTGACCAGATCGAAGCGGACCTCCCGGAAGAGGTTCCGGATCTCCGGGTCGCGGATGTCCATCTCCACGAACTCGGCCCCCGCCGGGAGGTTCGCCCGACGGCCCGACGAGAGATCGTCGACGATCCAGACGGCGTCGCCCGCGGCCAGATACGCCTCCGCGACGTGGCTGGCGATGAAGCCGGCTCCACCCGTTACGAGCACTCTTCGTTTCGACTGCATGGCTGTTCTTTCGCTGTATATCGCTCGATACCGTGGGAAGGCCGGACGAGAGATGCCCGGGAGATCAGAGCCTCGTGGCGAATCTCGCATGCCCGTGCGGGCCCCGGAAACGCAGAGAGCCCCCGCCGGCCGAAACCGACGGGGACTCCGAAGGAGGCGAGGCGGCGAGGAGAGAGAGCGTCCTCGCCGGGCCCATCAGTTCATCGTCCTCACCAGGCGCAACACCACGCCCTGCCTGAACACGTCGCCGCGCATCGACATCACCCGGGCGGAGGAGACGGTTCCCTGCACTCCGATGACCTGAACGTGGCCTTCGCTCGACGTGGGCATCGCCTCTCCGTAGAGGACGAACTCGTCGCCGACGCGGACGCCGTCTTCGCTGCCGAGGTCGAGAAACACTACGTGACCGATGTCGGTCAGGACCTGCCTGCCCGCGAAGCCCATGATCATCGCCTCGGAGCCCCCGGAAACCTGACTCGGCTGCTGCCCCGGACGAAGGTCGAAGGCAGGGAGCGGACCGACGAAGTCGCCGGCCTGGATCCGGTCGTACTCCTTGACCACGACCGCGACGACCTCGCCGTCACCGATCGTCTCAACCTGAGCGACACCCGTCGGGATCACAACCTGGCCGACGTCCTCGATCGTGCCCTCGACGCGGAAGAGCTGCAGGTAGGCGCCGACCCGGGCAGGGGAAGACATCTCGAGGCGAACCCGGTCGAACGACCGGATCGTGGAGGCGCGCTTCCCGCGCTCCGCGAAGCCCGCGATGCTCCCGCTGTGCTCGGGGTCAGCTTCAGGACCGATCAGCCTCGGCGCGGAGTACGCCCGGTCCTGCGATACGACGAGCGTCTCCGAGTCCCGGGTTTCGAGGACCTGGGAACGGCGCACGCCGGAGGTGTCGTTGAAGAAGACGGTGCGGCCGCCCTCGGCGACCGGCCGCGCCTGGCGGAGTCCGAAGGGCACCAGGTCGATCGGCACCCCCTCGATTTCCTCCACCGGCTCCGAGGCAGGCCCCGTCGAGGGCCGCTCCGCCGGCGAAGTCTGGCCCGGCAGGCCCGGGATCACGAGCAGCTCGGCCGGATAGATCCAGTTCGGGTCGTCGACGACGTCCCGGTTGGCATTCCAGATGACGCGCCACTCGAACGGATTCGAATAGTACCGTTGCGCGAGATCCCAGAGCGTATCGTCCTTGACGACCGTATGGGTGCCCTGCGGCTCCTGCGCCAGGGCCAAACTCGGAATGATCAGAACAGCGGCCAGGGCCGCGGCCGAGCGAACCATTCGGGCTCCTTCGGCTAACAGGGGCGGGGCGTTTCACCCCGTGAACGCTTTCCGAAGATAGGCACCTCTGCCTCCGGAGGTCAACGCAAGGATCGAATTTCACTTCATATGTTTACAGACCCAGCTCCGCCGCGAGCGAAACGTAGCGTCCGCGGCCGATCACGACGTGGTCGAGGACGGGGATCCCGATCGCCCGTCCGGCCGCCGCCAGCTGCCGGGTCACGGCGCGATCCTCGACGGACGGGGTCGGATCTCCGGACGGGTGGTTATGGACCAGGATCACCCCCGCGGCGCCCTCCCCCACCGCCACCCGGAAGACCTCCCTGGGGTGGATCAGCGAGGCGTCGAGGATGCCGCGAGTGACGAAGACCTCCCGGACCACCCGGTGCCGCGCGTTGAGCAGGAGGGCGTGGAATTCCTCCTGGCCGGCGTCACGGAGGCGCGGCCCCATGTGCCGGAATACGTCGGCCGGGCCACGCACCGGCGCGCCCCACGGATCGTCGCCCGCCGCGGCGCGACGGCCGAGCTCGAGTGCGGCACACAGGCGGGCGCCCGTCGCCGTGCCGACGCCCGGCACGTCCTCGAAGGCGGCGACGTCGGCCGCGGCGAGCCGGGCGGCGGTCTCGAAGCGCGCCGCGAGACGCTCGGCCACCTGCCTCGAGGACACACCGCTGCTGCCGCTCCCCACGAGGAGCGCCAGGAGCTCGACGTCCGTCAGGTTGGACGCGCCGACGCGGCGAAGGCGTTCGCGGGGCCGGTCGCGGGAAGGGGTTGGAGTCGAGGAACCAGGCATCCCGGGAGTCTGCCCCTGCACGCGGGGCGCCGGGATGGTGCCCCGGGACCGCCTACGTCAGCGCCGCCACCAGGACGAGCGCGTCTTCCTTTGGGTGGTCGTAGTATGCACGACGCCGGCCGACCTGCTCGAATCCGAAGCTCGCGTACATCGCCAGCGCCGGCGCATTCGAGGCTCGCACCTCCAGGAAGAGCTTCTCCACGCCGCGCCGGCGGGCCACGTCCATGACGTGGCCGAGGAGCCGGGCGCCGAGACCCTGACCGCGGCGCCCCGGTGTCACCGCGATGTTGGCCAGCTCTCCCTGTTCGAGAATGCACCAGAGCACCGCGTACCCGATGACCCCGTCACCGGCGTCGGCGAGCACGAGGAGCTCCACCCCGTCACGGTCGAGCAGCCCCGCGAAGGTGTCGGGCTGCCACGGGGTCGTGAATGCCTCGCGCTCGATGGCCACCACGGTCTCGATGTCCTCGTGGCGCAGCGGCCGGATCTGCACGTCACCGGGCGTAGCGGGCGTACGTCCGCTCACGGCCTCCACAGCCGCTCGGCGCTCGAGGCCCGCACGTATTCCGGCTCCCAGGACGCAAGGTCGGCCACCGGGGCGGCGCCCGCCCGCGCAACGTACTCCACCAGCCCGTCCGCGAGGGTCAGCACTTCGTCGGGCTCGGCCACCACGAAGCCCGCGCCCTCGATGACCCCCCGGTGCCTGACGGCCCCGTCACCGAGGAAGACCGCGCCGGCCGGGACGTCTCCATCCAGCACGTCGCGCAACTCACCCGCGTGGGGCGGAACCATCTCCTCGAACGACGCGCTACCCACGCCGTAGCAGGCACCGTAGACCCGCTCGCCGCGCGCGTCGAAGAGCGCGTAGCGCACGGGACCCTGGCTCGAAGCGAGCGCGGCGGCGGCCAGACTCGACACCGCCCAGACGGGGATCCCGAGTGCGTGGCCGAGTCCCTTCGCCGTGGCCGCGGCGACCCGGACGCCGGTGAAGGAGCCCGGCCCCTCCCCCACGACGACGCCCCGGAGCTCATCGCGGTCGACGCCCGCTTCCTCGAGCACGTCGTCGATGGCCGGCAGCAGGGCGGCAGCATGCGCGCCCCTCTGTGCCAGCACCTCGCGCGCGAGAACCTCCGGCCCGGCCGCGACCACCACGGAGCCGACCGGCCCCGAGGTGTCGAAGGCGACGATCATCCCCCGCTCGGCGAGCGGGACGGACCGGTGCCCGAGCGCGTCCTCAGCCACGTGTCGACACCGAGAGCGGGAAGGCGGTCAGCTCGGGCGGGTGGCCAACGCGATGCACCTCCACGTCGCGCAGATCCGGCTCGTCCTCCGGAACGGTGAGCTCGATGAGCCAGTGGTCCTTCGGCATCAGGTCTCCTGCGCGCTCCGGCCACTCGATGAGCACCACCTCGTTGTCGGCGCCGAGCTGCGACCACCCCAGCTCCCAGAGCTCGTCGGGCGTGTCGAGCCGGTAGAGGTCGAGGTGCACGACCTCGACATCGGTGTCGGTGTCGTACCGCAGGAGGAGGTTGTACGAGGGCGACGGCATCGTGTCGCGCACGCCGGCTCCGGCGCCGATGGCGCGGGCCAGCACCGACTTGCCCGCCCCCAGCGTGCCACGCAGCGCGATCACGACCGGCGTCTCGACCGTCTGGCCGATCCGGCGCCCCCAGTGCCCGAGCTCGATTTCGTCCAGCCTCATGACTTTCGTCCGCGACGGGTGCCGCCAGTGCAGAAGGGGAAAATATAACCGGGGCGGGCCGACCCGGATCGTCCGGGTGGCGGCGGCGCCTCAGCGCCGGTAGAGGCCCTCGCGCTCGATGATGCGGGCGACGGGCGCGGGCACCAGCTCCGCCAGCGGCGCGCCGGCCGCCGCGCTCGCACGCACCTGCGTCGACGAGACGTCGATCCGCTCCACCGGGACCCGGATCACCCCGCCTCCGGCCGAGGGTTCATCGGCGCCGGCCCCGCCGCGGTCCATGACCGCCAGCGTGGCCAGCCGGCGGATCGCGTCGGGCTCGTGCCAGGCGTCGAACGCCTCGTACTGGTCGAGCCCGATGATCAGCACGAGCTCGGTGCCGGGGCCGAACCGCTCCCCGAGCGCCCGCAGCGTGTCGACCGAATACGAAGGCTCCGGTCGCCGGAGTTCGACGTCGGAGACCTCGAAGCGGGGATCCCCCCCGGTGGCGGCGCGCGTCATCTCGAGCCGGACCTCGTCGCTCGTGAGCTCCGCGTCGGGCTTGTGGGGCGACCGGCGGGCCGGGATCCAGAGAACCCGGTCGAGCTTCAGCCGGTCGGCGACCTCGGCCGCGACGCGAACGTGCCCGAGGTGGGGAGGGTCGAAGGTCCCCCCGAAGATGCCGATCCGCCGTGCGGGGGAGGTTCCGCCCCGGTCAGCGCCCCGAAGCATCCAGGCGGACTTCGGCGGCCGCGTCGGAGTCCGGGTACTCGAGCAGAAGGCGCTGCCGCGCCTCTTCGGCCAGATCCTCGTACCCGATCAACAGGTTCGCCCTGTAGACGCCCAGCAGGGCGCTCGGCGCGAAGTCGGACTCCGGGTACAGGTTGATCACGAACTCGTAGTACTTGATGGCGGAGTCGAAGAGGTTCCGGCGGAAGTAGAAGTCCCCGGTCAGGTACTCCTTCTCGGCCAGCGTCTGGCGAAGCTGGTTGGAGATGGACGCCGCCTGAGCCGCTTCGTCCCTCCCCCCGAAGTCGACTACGACGTTGCGGCACGAGGTCATGGCTTCCTGCGTGTACCCCTGATCCCGCTGCGGCTTCGGCGCCATCGCGGCCAGCGAGCGGCAGATGCCGAGCGCGGCCTCGGCCGAGCGGGGGTGTCCCGCGTACCGGTCCAGGAAGCGTCCGAACTCCGAACGCGCGGTCAGATGGTCGCCCTTGGCGAAGTAGGCCTCGGCGAGCATGAGCCGCGCCTCGGCAACCCGCTCCCAGTCTCCGTGCGCGACGAGAAGCCGGTCGAGCGCGTCGATCGCGTTGGCGTATTCCCCCTCCTCGTACTCGGTGGAGGCGATCCTGAAGATCTGGTCGGCCTCCATGCCCTGATAGCGATTGCCGCCGCCGCAGGCCGCGAGGCCTGCCGCGAGCGCGGACGCGACGAGGAGCGCCGTGACTCGACGAAGATCGGGACTGGATTTGGGCATCGGGTTCACTACACGAAGAGCTGCGTCGGGTTTCCGGGGTCGGCCGTGGTCGGGCGTTCTCCGCCCGTCGCCGGAACGTTCAGCGAGACAATCTAACGGCAGCGGCCGTCGCGCAGGTGCTCCAGGCCCCGACCAAAGCGGATCTCGTCGAAGCGGTCCTGGGCCCGGTCGATGAGCGACCCGGCCTGGTCGGCGTACCGGACCTGGGCGTAGGCCTCCATGGCGGCCTCGCATTCGCCCAGCTCGGCGAGGACTTCGCCCTTCTCGAACCACGCCTGCGCCTGGATGTTGCGTGGCTCGCCGACCTCGACCGTCCGGTCGATCAGGCGCAGCGCTTCCTCCAGAGCGGCGCGGGGATCGTCCGGGTCCGCGCCTGCGGAGCGATCCCGGATCTCCCGGGCGAGGTTGAAGGCGCACGTGCCGATGTACCAGTCGACTTCCCCGCGCTCCCACGGGCGGACCATTTCGCGGAAGCTCTCGAAGAAGACGAGCGCGTTTCGGCAGTCGCCGATCTCGTCGTGTGCCACGCCGACCTCGAAGACGATCCCCGGGACCGTATCGGCACCCTCGGCCAGCGCCTTCTGGTAGAAGGGGAGCGCACGCCCGTACTGCCCGTTCTGGTAGTAGTGGCGAGCCAGGGGCATGGCCATCTCGCCCACGCCCAGCCCCGGCCGGAGGTCGAGTGCCGTCTCGACCGCCGTCGCCATCGCGAAGCGGTCCGAGGTTTCGTAGGCGTGCCGGGCCAGACGCATCAGGTCCGAGACCGCCTGATCGGTCAGGAGCGGGTCACGCGCCGACGCGTCCACGTAGTAGGCGCCGGCATCGTCCACGCGCCCCATCAGCGCATACGTGTGCGCGACCCGCACCGTCACCGTCGGGTCGTCGGCACCCTGCCGGATCGCGAGCCGGTATTCGGCGAGCGCCTCGTCCAGGTTGCCCAGCGCGAACGCCTGGTCGCCCCGGCGCACCGCGCTCACCTCCGCCTGACGAGGCGAGCAGGCCGCCGCGAGCAGCCACAGGATGAGCACGGGAACGAGGCGGGCGGGCGTCGACAGAGGGCGCATGGAATTCATGGCAGAACCAAGCAGCAAGGATCGGGCCGTCCGCACCGTGCCCGCCGGCCGGTCACGATCCACGGTCTGACTTCGCGTTGAAGTCAACCGAAGCCAGGTAGGCCCGCGCGCGCATGTCGCGGGGGTCGTCTTCGAGACACCGCCTCCACTCGACGGCCGCCGCGTCGTCCTCGCCCAGGCGGTGCAGCACGACGCCCAGCCGGACCCGGGCCCCCACGAACGACGGGCGTGACTCGAGGATCATCTGCAGCTCGTCCTTCGCCTGCTCCAGTTCGCCCAGCTCGACGAGCGTCTCCGCGAACTTCGAGCGGATGTCCATGAAGCGCGGACGGATCTTGAGCGCGGCGCGATAGTGCTCGATGGCCTCGGCCGGGTGGTTCGCGACCAGGTAGAGATCGCCGAGCTTGGCATGAGAAACCGCGATGCGGTTGCCGACATCGGACGGGAAGGCCTCGGAATCCCGGACGTCCAGCTCACCCGCCTTCGTCAGGGCCGCGTGCGCCTCCTCGTGGCGTCCGAGGTCGTTCAGGATGATCCCGCGGTTCAGGTGGGCCTCGGCGTACGACGGGTTGTACTTCAGCGCCGCGTCGAAGCGGACCAGCGCCTCGTCGAGCCGGCCCAGCATCGCCAGGCACAGGCCCGCCTTGTTCTGGACGTCCGCAAAGTGCGGGCAATCCTCCAGAACG
>JAURER010000007.1 GCA_030827315.1 Gemmatimonadota bacterium
GCGCGGCCGATACGCCCATCGAGGCGGGGGACCAGACCGTCACCGCGCGGGTCACGATCCGCTTCGCGCTCGGACCGGAGCTGGGTGGTTGAAGGAGATCCTCACAGGGCTGAGGGGAAGCCACGCCGCGACCAACGTCGATGCGCCCGACCCCGCGCTTCGTGGCCGGACCTATGCCATCCCGTTCGAGACGGTCTGGCAGGCGGTCGTGAGTCTCGCAGGCGACGGACTCAGAGGGTGGTCCATCGAGAGCGCGGACGACCAGATCGGCGTGTTGAAGGCGCACGCTCTCGGCGGGCTCCTTCGCCCCGGGATCGACGTTCGTGTGTCCATCCGCCTCGACCATAACGCTCAGACGAGGGTGGATCTCCTGGCGCGAACGCGATCGGGGCGTCATGACCTGGGACGCAGTCGACGGCTCGTGGCCCACTTCACGGACCGCCTGGACCGAAAGCTGGAGGCGGGTCCGGCACAGATCCTCGATCCTCGCGTGCTGCCCGCGTACGGGCCCGGCTTGGGAGCGGAGGCGTGAGGGGGCGCCGCGGGCCGGTGGGCAGACGGTTGAGCGCGATCACCATCGCGGTCGGCCTGTCGGCGTGCGGAACCGACGCGGAGGCGCCGCCGCCCGCAGCCTCTCAGGGCGCTACAGCCTCGGCCGCGGCAAACTTCGAGGCGCGGGAATACGAAAGGAACTTCGTATTCGCCTCGTTGGAGGGCGACAGCCTCTTCATGGTGTCATGGATGTTGCACAACGTCGAGACCCCCGATTCGATCCTGCGTGAGGCCGACGCCTGGCTCGCTCGCGGCGGGGTGTGGGACGGCTTCTACTCGGCGCGCTGGTCGACGCGTCCGACGACCGAGCCGAGCCTGCTGCTCCCGTACGGCGGACTCACCCTGCTGGCACGCGAGGGCGGCGTCATCGACGGAATCGTCTTCGAAGAAGGCCCCCGCGCGCTGGAGGTCAGCATGGAGGGGGTGGAAGCGTCGTGGACGGGGCCCCGGGGTGGGCTGTACGAGGTGCTCGAGGGCTCCGCGTATCTGTCGGACCAGCGCATCGACGGGATGGTGCTCGACATGGCCCGGGCCTCCGTGGGCGGAACGCCCACGGGCGGGGACTGGCTCTTCCTCCTCTCCGGAGACTCGGCCCGTTTCGTCCTGGCCGCCGACGTGGAGCACGGTGGTGAAGTCGAGCCGCTCTACCGAGGCTGGGGCGACCTCGGCGAGCAGGAAGTCGTGTGGCCCGGGGTACGGCTGGATTGGCGTCGTACTGAGGCGTTCCCTCCTGCGAGGCGGGACGTCCCCGTCGAGTGGCGCATCTGGTCATCCGATGGCTCGGTCGAGGGCTCGCTCGCGGCGGCGTCCGCGGAGATCCTGGCGGGCGAGGGGCCCGGCCCACTCCTCCCCGTGCGCGCCCTCTACGACGTCGCGGGCGAACTCCGCACCGCCGACGGTCGCTTCCCGGTGCGGGGCATCCTGGTCCACCGGCGACGGTAGCGGCGATGCTCTCGGAAGGGGTGGTCCTGGCCCTGGTGAAGATCGGCTTCGGCGCGCTCGCGGGAGGCCTCACGAACACGGTTGCCGTGTGGATGCTCTTCCACCCGTATCGGCCCCCGAAGCTGTTGGGCCGCTGGCCCGTCAACTTCCTCCACGGAGCGATCCCGAAGAACCAGCCGAGGCTCGCGGCGGCGATCGGAAGGACCGTCGGAAACCGTCTGCTGACCTCCGAAGACCTGACGCGAACCTTCGCGAACGTGGAATTCCGCGAGGCGTTCGACCAGCGGCTGTCCGCGTTTCTCGGCGAGATGCTGCACACCGAGCGCGGCTCCCTTCGCGACCTGATTCCACCCGCGGTGAAGGCCGACGTCGACGCCCTCATCGCGGAGGCTCTCGAGCGCGGCGTGAACCAGCTCGAGGCGTACGTGGCCTCGGAGTCGTTCGAGCAGGCAATGCGGCGGCGGGCTGGAGATCTCGTCGCGACGATCGCCGACGAGCCGATTGGAGGCCTGCTGACGCCCGGCCGCGGCGCGGCGCTCGAAGGCGCGGTGGAAGAGTGGCTCCAGAACGCGGTGGAGAGCGACGACTTCAACGCAGCCGTGGAGGACTACATCCGCCGCGCCTCGACGAAGCTCCTGGAGCCCGGGCGCACCTTCGAGGAGATCCTCCCGCTCGGGCTCATCGGCTCGGTCGAGAAAGCGATCGCGAGCTACCTGCCTCTTGCCGCGGAACGGCTGGGCGGACTGCTCGAAGACCCGAAGGCGAGGGCCCGCTTCGAGTCCATGATCCACGATCTGCTGCACCGCTTTCTGCGTGACCTCAAGTTCCACCAGCGGGTCGTGGCGCGCCTCGTCATGACGGAAGACACGGTGGACAAGGTCCTCGATACGATCGAAGCCGAAGGGGCGGAGCGACTTTCCGAGATCCTGCGCGACCAGGCCGTACAGGAGGCGATGGCGCGGGGTGTGAACCAGGCGATCGTCGACTTCCTGCGGCGCCCGGTGGCCGACGTGCTCGGCTCGGCGGACGACCCCAACCTGGTCGAGATGCGTGAAACGCTTCGGGGCTGGGTCGTCGCCATGGCCCGCGACCCGGCGACCCGGGAGTTCCTGGTCGAGAAGCTCCGCGGCGGCCTCGAGAAGGCCGGCGCGCGTACGTGGGGCGACGTGCTGGCCCGGATACCTACCGAGCGCATCGCCGAAGTCCTGGTCACCGCCGCGCGAACCGATACCGCGCGCGGCGTCATGGACGCCAGCGCGCTCAAGCTCGCCACGCGTATCATGGAACGCCCTATCGGCACCCCGTCCCGCTGGCTGCCCGAGACCGGTCCGCAGCGTATCGAGGCGGCGCTGGGCGACCCCATCTGGGACTGGCTGCAGACGCAGGTGCCGGCCGTGGTCGAACGCATCGACGTGGCCCGGCGCGTCGAGGAAAAAGTGCTGCACTTCCCCACGCAGAAGATGGAAGAGATCGTGCGCCGCGTGACCGATCGGGAGCTCCGGCTGATCGTCCGGCTGGGCTACGTGCTCGGCGCGATAATCGGCGTCGGCCTGGTCGTAGTCGACGCTCTGGTCCGATAGCGCGTGCCGCCTACTTGTACGTGAACAGGAGACAGCCGCCTGTCACCGTCACCGACGGGTACGGCGGACCCTCTGCGCGTCCGTCTCACAGGACGAACTCGAACGTCGCCCCGAAGCGGGTGGCCGAGGCCTCCATGATCTCCAGGTAGCCGCTCCACTCGATCGGCTCCACGGCCGCTTCGTCACTGACGTAGTGAACGTCCGATCCTGCACAGGAAGGCCGGTAAATCGCCCGCGCGAAGAGCGGCGCGCACATCCGCACGACCCGACGAGGAACCGCGTGCGTCTATTTCTCGTCGGGTGACTCGAGGCTGAATCCCGAGCGCCTCCCGCGAGCCTGCCGCCGCCCCCGGGCCGGACCCGACTTCGCGCCCGCCTTCCGCTGCATCCAGGCGAGCGGGGTGAAGACGCGTCTCGCCTTCCGGCGCCGGGCCCCGCCCGACTCGATGATCTTCTCGATCTCATCGTGCGTCTGCGTGTACCGGCCGGGCATACCCAGCCAGACACCGACGGCGAGCCCCCCCAGGGCGGTGACGAGGAGCGCGAGCGTCATGGCGCGCGGTCTCGAGTGGTGGTCGCGTCCGGGTCCGACAACGGCGACCCCGCCCGGGAGGCGCCGCGTACCGATCGTCCTGCCGGGACGTTCACTTCTGCTGCGTCACCGTCTCCACGACCAGGAGTCCCAGACCGATCGAGAGGATGATCGCGACGGCGTTCGTGCCCACGGCGACCATGGCCACGACGGTCCAGAAGATCGCGTGCGTGAAGAGGTATCCGCCGGGGACGAGGTCGCGCATGGTGAGGTTCGGTTGAGTGATGCTCGAAAGAACGCCGAAATATGTCCGGCGCCCCGCGGCCTGTCACCCCTTGCTCAGCTGCTGCCGTCCGCGAACCGCTGCCGGGCTTCGGCGAGATACCCGGGCTCGAGCCGGAGCAGGTTGCAGATCTTGCGCATGAGGTAGTCTTCCTTCGTGGCCAGATCCCCGTCCGAGTACACCAGCCCCCACATGATTTCGGCGAGCACCATCTTCTGACCGGTCGAATAGTTCTCGGCGATCAGGTTCGTGAACTGCCAGAGATCGTCCGCCTCCTCGCGCGCCTGCTGGGCGAGTTCGAGAAGCTTTTCCCCCTCCGCCGCGCCGAGTCCGAACTGACGGCGCACCGCGGACTCCAGGTGCTGCCGCTCGTCATCGGTGAACTCGTCGTCCGCGTTCGCCAGTTCGAGAAGGAGCGCGCAGGCGGCGAGTCGGATATCGCTGGCGGCCTCCGGACCCTGCGCGTCAGGCGAGGGGCTCATCGACGAGGAGAAGAACTTCTTGATGGCACTGAGCATGCAACGTCTCTCGTCAGAAGTCGATCGACTGGACTTTCCGGATTCCCGCGCGCAGGGGCAACCACGTTGCGAACGCGGTCAGCATCGCCGCTCCGCTCACCCCTGCCAAGAGGGGACCGAGCCCGACCTGCGCCTCACCCCCCTGCATACGGGAGTTCAGGTAGATGTAGACGGGCCACGCTTCCAGGATCACGACGCCTGCGAGGTACGATACCGCTGCCATCATGAAGAGCAGTCCGCCGAACGACGTCGGGATCTCCGCTACGTTCTCCGTGTCGTAGTTCGGATAGAGCGCGCCGAAGCCGAGAGCCAGCGAGGTGAGCGCGAAGGTGACCCCCACCATCGTGAGCGAGGTGAGCGTAAGGATGAACGGCGTCGCGTCGAGCACGAGGTTGGTACCGACGATGAGTGGGAGCGCCACGAAGAGAAGGGGCAGCGTCCCGACCCAGTACTTGGACCAGAATACCGCGCGCACGTCCACCGGCGACGATCGTAGCAGCCACATCATCCGCCCCTCGATCGAGATCGCCGGAAAGACGAAGCGCGCGGCGATCGCCGCGACGACGAATCCGGCCAGGCCGAGGTTCAGAAACGACACGACGTTGATGAGCAGGAATGAGACCTGCTCCCCCGTGTACAACGGCAGCACGGTGATGTTGTAGACGTAGACCGCCACGAGCACGCCGAGCAGGATCAGCTGCGACCACTGCGTGGTGTCCCGGAAGAAGACCCGCACTTCCTTGGTGATCATCTGCCGCGTACTCGGCCGCCTCGACGCCAGCAGCCGATCGAGTGTCCGTGAACGCTCGCGTCCTTCCTTGCGCTCGGCTCCCTCCTGCGCCCTCGTGAAGCCGGCATCGAAATGACGCCGATGCATCCACGCTCCGGCCACGAAGAATGCGGCCGCCGTGGACCATAGAAACGCGAAGGGGAACCACTCGAAGTACCCCGACAGGTAGGACATGAGCGCGTCACCCGCCCACTCGCTCGGGAGCCAGGTCGACGTGGGCGTGCGCAGCACCGCCACGAAGTCCACGAGGCTGCTGAACTCCTCGGGTCGCATCAGGCGCTCGGGTCGCAGAAAGCGGAAGAGCGCGACGACCCCAGCCGCGGCGAAGAGGCCCACGAGCGCCAGGAGGTCTCGGGTGCGGCGCGCCGGGAAGACATTTACCAGCAGCAGGGTTCCCGCGGAGCCGATGACCGCGGGGATCACCAGGAAGGGCACGATCGTGCCGATGGCCAGGAGGTAGTAGACGGGCCCGGCCGCGTAGACCACGCCGTAGGCCGCGAGCAACGGCACGGCCAGAAGGGCCACCATCCACGAGGAGTCGACGATCGTCTCCACCAGCCGCGCCGCGTAGACGGTCTCCGCCTCCACGGGTGCAGCCACCACGAGCTCCAGGTCCTCGGACAAGAAAAACGTGGACAGCGCCGTGATCACGTTCGAGAGGACCAGGATCATCAGGAAGGTGAGGAAGGCCAGGCCCAGAAGCTTGGCCGCCAGCAGGTCGCCGATCCCCTGGGTGCCGCGAAAGTACACGAGCATCCGGAAGATCACGGCGAAGATCAGGGACCAGAAGAAGAGGCCCACGAAGCCGAGCAGGAACGCCTTGAACAGGCGCCCGTCGTCGGTGCGCGCCCGGTTGAGTTTGGTGCGGAGCTTCGGCCGCAGGAGCCAGAAGAGTCCCGCCCGCGCGGGGGCGAAGGCGTCGTTCACCTCTCGAGTGCCTGGCGCAGTGACTCGATGACGTCGCTCATCGCCTCGCCGCCCGTGACCTTCAGGAAGATCTCCTCTAGGTGCGCCCCACCGGCCTCCGCCTGGCTACGGAGCTCGTCCATCGTACCCAGAGCCTCGATCTGCCCCCGGTTGATGATGGCGATGCGATCGCAGAGCGCCTCGGCGACCTCCAGCGTATGCGTCGACAGGAACACGGTGCCGCCGTGACCCACGAACGTGCGAAAGAGGTCCTTGAGAAGGCGGGCCGAACGCGGGTCGAGTCCCACCATCGGCTCGTCCACCACAATCAGCTCCGGCTGATGGATGAGCGCCGAGCTGATCAGGATCTTCTGACGCATGCCGTGCGAGTAGCTCTCGATGAGCTCGTCCTTCCACGGGGCGAGCTGGAAGAGCTCGAGCAGCCGGTCGACCCTCGCCTCCACCGTGTCACCTTCGCGGCCCCAGAGGCCCGCGACGAAGCGGAGGAACTCGCCGCCCGACAGCTTCTCGTAGAGGTAGGGTCGGTCGGGGATATACCCGATGCGCGCCTTGGCCCTCTCCGGATGCCGCAGGAGGTCGTCACCTCCGACGAGCACCTCCCCCGAGGTGGGTCGGAGCACGCCGGCCACCATCCGGATGGTCGTCGTCTTGCCGGCGCCGTTCGGCCCGAGAAATCCGAAGATCTCGCCGCGGTGCACTGTCAGATCGAGGCCCTTCACGGCCACGAACTTCCCGTACTGCTTCCGGGCCCGACGAAGCTCGAGCATGGGGGCGGTCTTGCCGCCCCCACGGTCGACCGGGGACAGGACTTCCTCCACCATCGATCTCTCTTCGGTCACGCGCACTCCTCTGTGCACAGGGGTGACGTCACGGTTGCTCCTGTCGCTCCTGGGCGGCTACCTCTCCGAGAACTTCGATGTCGAGGTTCCCGATCAGCCGTACGATCTCGACCTGCTGAGCGAGCCCGCCGATGACGAAGCGGATGTGGGATGCGTCCGCCGGATACTGCCCGAACGTGGGGTCGACCGCGACCCACTCGTCCAGCCACACCTCCGGCCACGCGTGATAGAAGAAGGCGCCATTCACGTAGACGAGCCCGACCGCCGTACGGGCGGGCAGCCCGAGCGAGCGCGCCATCGCGACATACAGAACGGTGTGCTCGTTGCAGTCGCCTCGCAGGGTCTCGAGCACCTGCACGGCGTTGGGAACCGAGAACGTCACGCTCTTGTCGACCATGTTGTAGACCGCAGTCGTGAGCTGGCGCGCCACCTCTTTCGGGTCCTGCGACCACTGAGCGCGGCGCGCTGTGATCTCCCGCGCCCGCCGCAAAATGCGGGGGTCGTCGCTCTGGATGAGAGGCTCGGGCTCGAGCGCCTCGCGGAGATCCATGAAGGCGTAGGGAAGGCGGTAGCCGGGATCCAGCCCGTCCCAGCCCTCGCGGCGGATGATCAGGGTGTCGCCCCGGAGCGTCTGCCGCCCGCCATCGAGCTGGAACCCCTCCAGGTCGACACCCGTGAGCCGGAAGCGAAGCTCGTCGAACTGCGTCACGTCCGCGAAGTCGACATTGCTCTGCACCGCCGTGGAAAGGATCACGTCGTCATCGATCGGCGACGACGACGTGAGGCGCGCATCTTCCTGCGCCTGGCGGGCCAGTTCGTATTCGGTCTTCCGCATCGAGAAGCCCATCGCGCTCGACGCCTGCAGGATCCGTCCGTCCTCGTCGACCCAGCTCTCGACGCGTACGCCTCCGAACTCCTCGGTAATCCTCCAGGCCGGCACCGAGTCCGTCCGGGCCGGAGACCACCGCCCGTCCGGGCCGAGCGCGGCCGAGTCCGTAACGAAAAGGGTGTCGTGCTCGAGGATCCGCACCTCGACGGTGCGGGTGCTCAGGCTGGTGGGATCGAAGACGGGGAGACGCACCGTCTTTCCGACCTCGAGTCCCTCGCCCATGGCGACGCGGATGGGCACGACGTTGGACATGATGGGCGGCTGGGAAAGCCGGAAGCTCAGGTTCTGCTCGCTGCCCGCCGACACGATACGGACCTCGAGGGTCGTGTCCGGGCGCAGCATTCCGCTGGCCTCGAAGCGACCGACCTCGGAATCGAGGGTAAACGAGAAGCTCTCCATCACGAGCGACGGACTGAGCTTCACGCGGGTGCGGGCGACGGCCAGGCCCGTCTGTCCGAGGGCGGGCAGCTCGAGGTTCATGAAGTCTTCGAGCTCGAATCCGTCGGGCAGCGTGTCGAGCCGCGACGTGGCCTGCCCGATGGTCCGGTCGCCCATCGTGAGCGAGTAGAAATTGATGCCCGGAGCCAGCGACAGCGCGGCCTCGGCCAGCCGGGCGAGCTCCGGCTGAAAGTACTCGTCGCGGGCCTTCCAGCCGACCATCCCGATCCAGACCAGGACGATCGCAGTTCCGACAACCCGCTTCCGCATCCGGCTTCCCCTTGGTGAAGGTCGTGAACGCCTCACGCAGGCGAAGAGGCAGGCCCCGTCGTCGCCGCTGCTTCTGGTTACGAACGAGGTTCGGCCAGGTTCCGTGCGACCTCGACGACGACCCCGGCGAAGAGATCTCTTTCGAACGGCGAAGTGGTGACGATGATGAGATCCCGGGGGGGCCTGCCCTCGTCGAGGTGCGACGCCAGGAGCTGCACCAGGGCATCCGCGGCGTCTTCTGGCTCGGTCAGCCCCACGCCGATCCCCATCGGCGGCAACGCGAGAGAGGCCACGCCCCAGTCGGCCGCCCGGGCGAGCGCGTTTCGCACCGCCCTCTGCACCGTGACCTGGGTCTGGGGCTCCTCGTCGGACATCACCACGGCATGGATCACGAACGCCGCGCGCAGGGACCCCACCGGGGTCATCACCGCACCTCCGACCGGCAGGGAGCCCAGGCGTTCGAGCCTGGCCTCGAGCTCGGCCCCGGCCGCGATGGCCACGTCCCGGGACGCCCCGCTCACGGGTGCGAGGTCCGAGCGAACAGGACGCACGAGGGCCTCCGCGTC
The DNA here is from genome assembly GCA_030827315.1 of Gemmatimonadota bacterium. Lineage (GTDB taxonomy): Bacteria > Gemmatimonadota > Gemmatimonadetes > Longimicrobiales > Gaopeijiaceae > UBA2589. Next base: position 9,127 of record JAURER010000007.1, read on the forward strand.
CACGTCGACCAGCGAGCCGGTCACGACCCGGATCATGATGTCGCCTTGCCCGCGGCCCGCTGGAGATCGCGCGCGCGACGGTACATCTCCGAGGCCTCCTCCCGCATGCCACGCCGGTCGAAAAGGTGGCCCAGTGTGTACGCGGGACGGGGGTCGTCGGGCAACAGCTCGACCGCGTACTCGAGCAGTTCCGCGGCCTCTTCGTAGCGGTTCAGGCGGTTCAGTGACTCTCCCCGGTAATAGAAGGCAAGCCCGTGCGCGGGGTCGCGCTCACAGACCCAGCGGAGCTCCACCTCCGCCTGCGCGTAGAGTCCGCGGCGGAAGCAGAGTACGGCGGAGGCGTAGCGGCCACCCGGATCGTCCGGGGCGAGGCGCAGAGCGCGCCGGAGCAGCTCGCCCGCCTCGTCGTACCGAGTGAGCGCTGCGAGCGCCGCGGCCTGGTTCACCAGCACCTCGACGCTGTTCGGCTCCACCTCCAGCGCCCTGTTGAAGTGCGCCGAGGCCAGTTCGTGGCGCCCGAGCTCGTCGAAGAGGACCCCGAGGTTGTTGAGAGCCTTGAGGTTCACCGGATTGTCGACGAGGATCGCCCGGTACGTCTCGATCGCCTCCTCGATTCGACCCCCGTGTACGAGGTCGCGGGCGCGCGCCAGCTGGTGTCCCGCCGAGCGCGGTCCGGCATCGCCGCGGGCCGGCTGACCCGAGACCCCCGACGCCGCGCCGGGCGATGTCGTCCCGGAGTGACCGGGCGTGCCGTCGAGCCCGCCGGGGGCGTCGTCGACGTGGTCGGGCGCATCGTCGACCCTGTCGGCGTCGTAAATCGGCGAGAGAGCCCCGGGACCGGACGGCCGAGCGGCCTCGCGTGCGCTGTCTTCGCCCCCCCCAGCGGGCGGCTCTACGTCGCCCGGCTCCTCCTCGATCGCTCCGGGAAGGAGCTCTACCTGCTGCCCGTCGGTCGACCTGTGCTTCGCCTTCCGGCGCCGCCCCAGACGCGCGGGCTTCTTCCCCGTCGGGGGTGGCAGCTCGCTCACGCGCCCCCCCCGGCTTCGGCCCGGACCCACTCGAGGTACGTCTCGAGCCCCCCCACGACGTCGAGCGCGACGAGCTCGGGTACGTCGTAGGGATGCAGTTCCGGAAGACGCCGCTCTAGATCGGGAAGGGAGGCGCGGGTCGTCTTCAGAATCACGAGGGACTCATCGTCGCGCCGGATCTCCCCCTTCCAGCGGTAGAGCGACCTCGCCCCCGGCAGCACGTTCGCGCACGCCACGAGGCGTTCGTGAATGAGCTGAACGGCCAGGGCCTCGGCCGCCGGAGCGTCCGGCAGCGTCGTCAGCACGACCATGACGGTCGCATCCACCTCGGGGGGCATGTCGCTCACTTCCCCGTGGCGTCCGCGGCTTCCTCCGCGTAGAGCTCGTCGATCACGTCACGAAGACGCTCGCCCACGACCTTCCTCTTCACCTTGAGGGTCGGCGTGAGCATCCCGTTCTCGATCGTGAACTCCTCCTCGATCAGCGCCACCTTCTTGGGTCGCTCGTACTGGGCGAAGTCCGTCAGCATGGCGAGCAGCTCCTTCTCCACGTGAGCCACGACCACCGGATCGTGCAGGAGCTCGTCGGTCGACGTCCACGTCACGCCGTGATCCGCAGCCCACGCTTCGAGTGGCCCGAGGGCCGGTACGACGAGGAGCGAGCAGTAGCGGCGGCGGTCGCCGATCATGACCGCCTGCTCGACGAACGGATGCGTCTTCAGGCGATTTTCGATCGGCTGCGGCGCGACGTTCTTTCCGCCGGCCGTGACGATGATGTCCTTCTTCCGGTCGGTGATGCTGAGGAAACCGTCCTCATCGATCACACCCACGTCACCGGTGGCGAACCAGCCGTCCGCGTCGATCACGGCCGCCGTCGCCTCAGGCTTGTTGTAGTATCCCTTCATGACCTGAGGCCCACGGATCAGGATCTCGCCGTCCGACGCGATGCGGACCTCGGTGCCCGGCATGGCCTTGCCGACCGTTCCGATGCGGAAGTCGTTCTCCGTGTTCACGTTCGTCACGGGGCTCGTCTCGGTGAGGCCGTACCCCTCCAGGATCGTCAGACCGATCGAGTAGAAGAAGCGGTTCAGGGCCGGCGCGAGGGGACCACCCCCGCTCACGAAGAAGCGCAGCCGACCGCCGACCGCCCGCTTGACCTTGGCGAAGACCAGCGCGTCCGCGATCCGGTACTGGAGAGCGAGCAGGCCAGTCGGCTCTCGTCCCGCCAGCCGGAGGTCCGCGGCACGGTCCGCGACGCCGGCCGCCCAGTCGATGAGCGCCTTCTTCACGCCGCGGGCATTCATGACCCCGTTGTAGATCTTCTCATAGATGCGGGGAACCGAGACGACCACGGTGGGCTCGAGCTTCTTGAGATCGGCGATCAGCGTGTCGAGGGAGCGGGGGTAGCCGATCCTGCACCCGGTCCAGAAGAAGAGATAGTCGACCATCCGCTGCAGGATGTGCGACAACGGGAGGAAGCTGATCGTGTTGTCCGAATGCCCGATGGGCAGGATCGTCACGGAGGTCCGGACGTTCGACGCCACATTGTTGTGCGTGAGCATCACGCCCTTGGGGTCCCCCGTGGTCCCGGACGTGTAGAGCACGGTGGCGACGTCGTCGGGCGCCGCGCTCAGCGCCGCCGCGCGAAACGCCTCCGCATCCGGTCCTGCGGCCCCGGATGCCAGGAAGTCGCTCCACGAGGTCACATCTTCGCCGGACTGGACGTCGAATGCCACGATGGCAACGGGCTGCGGACAGTCCCGCACGGCCTCCCGTACCCTGGCCAGAAGATCTCCGGTAGAGACGAAGACGAACTTCGCTCCCGAATCGCGCAATATATACGCAATCTGAGGCGCAGCGAGAGTCGGATAGATCGGCACACTGATGACGCCCGAGCAGAGACAGGCATAGTCCGCGATGGCCCATTCAGGCCGGTTCTCGGACAGGATCGCCGCCCGATCACCGCGGGCGAGCCCCTTCGAGGCGAGCCCCCCCGCAGCGCGCCGCACCAGATCATGAGCCGCGTCGTAGGAGATATCGACGATCCTCTCCGCGGACTCGAAGCGCTGGAACGCGGGCGCCTCACCCCACCGATCCACGGCCTCGAAGAACAGAGACGTGAGCGTAGACTTCGCTTCGGGTGCCTCGTGGCCGACGGCAGTGGAAGGCGTCATGTCGATCTGGTCAGCCTCGCTGGACTCGGATCTGGACGTCGAGCGCCGAATCGAGCGTGTGGAGCACCGAGCAGTATCGGTCCCTGGACAGCTCGATGGCGCGGTCGAGCTTCGCCTGATCGTCCTGCGAGGGTCCCGTGATCCTGTAGACAAGCTCCACGGATACGTACCGCTTCGGCGGCGTCTCTGCCCGAACCCCGGTCACCTCGACCTCCAGCGTCTCCACCGGAACCCTCGACTTCTGCAGGATCATCAGTACGTCGACTCCCATGCACCCGGCGAGGGACATGAGGAGGAGCTGCATCGGCGTCTGGCCGGAAGCCCCGTCGCTGTCGACTCCGATCTGAACGCCGCCTTCGGGCCCGCCTTCGAACGCGAGACCCTCCCCGGACCAGCGCAGGCGGACCTGCCGAACGTTAGGGGCCGACATCGTCCAGCCCCCTTTGGTCGGAACGGCCCTGCTCGCGGAGTTGCGCGAGGGTCCAGCGCGCGTGCTCGACGTGCGCGCCCGTGCTCTCGTCGTCCGGTGCCTGGGCCAGGAAGGCTTCGAGATGCGGGATCGACTCGACCGGACGGTCTCCTCGAAGCAGGATGAAGGCGAGGCCGTAGTGGGCGCCCGGCGAGTCGGGATGCTTCTGCAGGACGTGCCTGTACGTCTTGGCGGCCTCCTCGACCATCCCGATGCGCGTGTAGCAGATGGCGATCTGCTGCAGCACGACGGGGTCGCCCGGCGAGGCCTTCAGCGCCAGGCGGAGGGAGGTGAGGGCTTCGTGGAACTTGCCGGAACCGAGGAAATCCATGCCCTCGCTGTAATAGTCGACAGGCCGGTCGTCCTCGTTTCCGAGAATCTTCTTCCAGAACGCCATAGGCGCGGGGGTCTGAGGGATGGTACGCCACCGGAGCGAGCCTCCGACGGCATCCCCGGGAGCACGTCGCAAGGTAGACGGCCCCCGGGGGGGCACGCAACGCTCAACCCCTTGCAGCTACGACCGTTCCGGCTTCTGCGGCGAGCACGTTGAGTCCCGCCTTCTCGAGCACCCGAGGCGCGGATTCCGGCGCGGAGACGACCACCGTACGGCACCGGGAGGCCGTTACGCGCGCGGCCTCGTGGATCATGGCCTCGCCCAGGCGTCCGTCGACCACAACGCCGCGGAGCACCCCGGAGAAGAACGGCAGCCCCGGCGCCGAGACGATTCGGCTGACCCCCGGGTGGTCGGTCCACGCCCGGGTATCGGCGTCCACCGCCACCACGTCGAGCTCGGGCACCGTGTCCGCGAGCAGCGTGGCGTGGCGCGCGGGCCCTCCCACGAGCGCGACGGTGCCTGGCCCGCGCACAATCCCGAGAAGAGCGACGATCCGTCCGCCTTCGCCGGCGTCCACGTCCGGCGAGCCGGCGAGCCCCGGGGGCAGCGCCCCCCGCGGAGGCTCCCGGAGGTCCGCGAAACCCCCGACGACCGTGAACGAGTCTCGGCAGTTCGGACAACCGAGCACTCCGTCGCGCACGCGACGGTCGACCAGGTGGTCGGCCAGAAGGACGAGGCCGAAGCCCGGCCCGCAGCGCGCACAGGTCAGCCGGTCGGTCAGCAGCAGCTGCATGGCGTCGGGGGCGTCAGCTGCGCTCGATGCGAAGGAGCGGGAGCGCGACCCCGTCGGGGCGCGTCGCGGCGAAGACGACGGCTTCCGCCACATCCTCGGGCCTGAGCATGTCGGCGCGGTTCGGGAGGCCGGGATTCGCATCCGGGTCCAGGGGATCCCAGAGCCCCGTGTCGGTCGCCGCTGGCTCCACCAGGGTCGCGCGCACCCCCGTGCCACGGATCTCCTCCAGAAGCACTTCGTGGAGGCCCTTCAGACCGTACTTGGACGCCGAATACGCAGCGTTGCCGGGAAACGCCTTCCAGCCCGAGATCGATCCGACGTTCACCACGAGCCCGGAGCCACGCTCGAGCATGGCCGGAAGGAGGGCCCGAATCACGAGGAAGGCCCCGCGCGTGTTGACCCGAAGATGATCGTCGAAGGCGCGGACGGATTCATTCGCGATCGACTCGATCCCGAAGACGCCGGCCGCGTTCACCACGATGTCGGGCGGCCCTCCGGACGACTCGACCAGCTCGTCCAGTGCGGTCCAGACGTCCGCATCGTCACCGAGATCGGCCACCACGGGGGTCAGCCCGTGTTCCGACTCGAGCCGGGCCAGAGCGCGGGCGTCGCGGGCCAGGCCCCAGACACGGGCACCCTCGCGCGCGAGCGCCACCGCCGTCGCGCGCCCAATACCGCGGCTGGCGCCGGTTACGAGCGCTCGCGTTCCGACGAGTGAGGATCGATCGGTCACGTTCGAAATTCCAGGATGCGAGGGAGGGAGGCTCCGGCCACGCCCGACCTAGAGCGGCGGGTGGACGCTCGTCACGAAGCGCATGAACTCGTCGCGCGTGCGATGATCCTCGAGGAAGCTCCCACGCATGGCGGAGGTAATCGTCTTCGAATTCTGCTTCTCCACACCCCGCATCATCATGCACAGGTGGTACGCCTCGACCACGACCGCCACGCCCTGAGGCTGCGTGGTGTCCCATACCGCCTGAGCGATCTGGTCGGTGAGTCGCTCCTGCACCTGGAACCGACGCGCGTACACCTCGACGAGACGCGCCACCTTGGACAGGCCCATGATCCTGCCGTTCGGGATGTAGGCGACGTGCGCCTTCCCGAAGAAGGGGAGCATGTGGTGCTCGCAGAGGGAGTACAGCTCCACGTCCTTGACGAGGACCATGCTCCGGTGACTCTCCTCGAACAGCCCCTCGCCGAGGACGGCCTCCGGCGTTTCGCCGTACCCCTTCGTCAGAAACGCCATCGCCCGGGCCACACGCTCGGGCGTCCGGGCCATGCCCTCGCGCTTGGGGTCTTCACCCAGCCGACGGATCATCTCCTCGACCAGGTCCTCGAAGCGGACGCCCGAAAGATCCGCACGCGGTGCCCCGGCACTCATCGATCGCCTCCCTCGGGGCCGAGATACTCCACCGAGTTGTTCGGGGTCTCGCGCAGGAAGACTCGCTGAAGTCGGACGCCCTCCGGCAGCACCGGGGCGATGCGATCCCAGACCGCGACGGCGAAGTTCTCCGTCGAGGGCCTGATCCCACGCATCCATGCCACCTCGAGGTTGAGGTTCCGATGGTCGACGTCCCTCACGACCCGCTCGTCGATGGCCCCCTTGACGGCCTTCAGGTCCATGACGAACCCCGTTTCGGGATCGACCGGCCCTTCCACCGTGACGTCGAGTACGTAGTTGTGTCCGTGCCAGTGAGGATTGGAGCAGTCACCGAAGACCTCGCGGTTCTTCTCATCGGACCACTCGTCATGGAAGAGACGATGCGCCGAGCAGAAATGGGCCCGACGGGTCACGCGAACAGTCGGCATGGTTCGGGGGGTTGGTGTGGCGGAACTCGGAATGGACGGCTACCCGCCCCTACCAATGTCGGTCCATCGCCCGGAAGAAAGAATGGGCCGGCCCCGACGCACGCATGCGAGGTCGAGACCGGCCCGGAGGCGCACCGAAGGGGAATTATTGAAGCCCGGGAACCAATGAATGGTGACCTCCCCGGGGGTTACCGCCTTCCCCTCTGCCGGGGCCTGGCGTCATTCCCGGGAGTCAGTCCCGGCTTCTTTGCGTTGGCTCAATAAACGGACCCTCCGACACGCCGGCGATGAATATAGTGACGTGTCGTCACCACCACGAAACCACGGCCGGGTCAACCCCCTGAGCGGAAACTCCGCAGGAGCGTGAGGTTGGCGACGTCCGCCGCCTTCTCGTCGTCGCCCTTGGGTGTCTCGAGGACCTTCGGAACGGTGCGCAGCTTCGGGTCGAGGACGATCCGACGGAAGGGCTCCACACCGAGCGTTCCCTGGCCGATGCCTTCGTGCCGGTCCTTGCGTGAAGCGAAGGGGTGTTTCGAGTCGTTGAGGTGCAGGAGGCCCAGTCGATCCAGTCCGATCACGCGATCGAACGACTCCCACACGCCGTCGTAGTCGTCGACGAGGTCGTAGCCGGCGCTGAAGGCGTGACACGTGTCGAAGCAGACGCCCACGCGATGGCGGACCGCCTCCGGTATCAGGTCGAGGATGCCACGAAGGTTCTCGAAGGTCGCCCCCACAGTCGTCCCCCCACCCGCGGTGAGCTCGAGCAGGACCCGGGTCGGGCCACCCACCGCCTCGAGTGACTCGGTGACGCCGCGCGCGTTCCGTTCGATGCCGGCCTCGACGTCGCCGTCCGTGGCATTGCCCGGATGGGTGACGAGAAAGTCGAGCTCGAGGAGCGCGCAACGTTCCAGCTCGGCCTGGAACGACCGCTGGGACATGCGCCACAGCCGGGGGTCCGGCGTCGAGAGGTTGATGAGGTACGAGTCGTGAGCCCCCGCCACGGTCGTACCGTGACGTTCGCGCTCAGCGAGGAACGCGGCGGCCGCCGCCGCGTCGATGGTCGGCTCGGCCCAGCGATTCGGCTGCTTCGTGAAGAGCTGGAGGACGCGGGCGTCGATCTCCCGGGCGCGTCCCGGAGCGAGATGCACGCCGCCGCCGGCGGAGACATGCGCCCCGAGCTCGTCCGGCGCGGCGGGCGGAGGGGAAGCGTGGTCAGACATCACGAACAGGTCGATACATTTTGCCTCATTCGGAATAAGAGTGGCGGCCTCGCCCCCGACAGCAGCCCTGAGTCGCATTTTGCCCGGATCTGCATATCCATGTTCTGCATAGCTTTACCGAATCGAAAAGCCCTGACCGCAATCGTTCGAATTTCTGGCACGCGATTTGTTCGGCGTTTGGGTCGAAGTGCCACATGTGAGTGCCCGCATCTCAGGTTGGAGGCCAGTGTGCGAGTTTCTGCAGATGGATACATCAACATCAGCGACCCCCGCAGGGTTCGCACCCCCGGCTACCACGACCACGCCCTGGAACCGGTTCCGGAGGAGGAAGCCGTCGCCTTTCTGCTGTCCCATACCTTTCGCGGACATCGCCGAATCGTGCGGCCCCTCTCGCTCCAGGAGCGGAAACGCATCCGATTGGCGCTGTGGGCGGGTTCGCTCCAGGAGCGCATGACGCTGATGGACCGGGTCTGGCGGGCCATCACGGAGCGCGTCGACGCGATCGTCGATCCGGCCGGACCTCAACTGATCCAGGTCGTTCGATGCGGCTCGTGGGCCTACCCGATCTACACCGACGGCGACGTGACGCGCGTGATCCCGAACGGGGGGATGCCTCTGGCCGACGTTGAGCCGGATCCGTTGTTCGACTTCGCCGTCGACCGCAAGACTGCGTAGATGGGTTTCGTGCCGGTTCGGTTCGACCTCGGTCGTCCACCGGCACGAAGTCCCACTTTCGGGTGGGCATCACGCCCTGGGGGGGCGTGCCAAGAGTGGCGTCAGTCGCTTCGGTGGCTGGCGTCACTCGCTTTTCTCCCTCTGGTGTCCGGTCGGAACGTACGGCCGCGGATCACTTCGGCAGGCCGGGCTCCGTCATCGACCGGACGTCGAGCGCGCCGTCGATCTGGTCTTCGGGCAGCAGCCCGCGCTCACGGACCACGTCGCGCACACTGACCCCGCGCCGGGCCGACTCCTTGGCGACCACCGCCGCCTCGTCGTAGCCGATATAGGGGTTGAGCGCCGTCGCGATAGCGGGGTTCTTTTCGAGCAGTTCCCGGGCCCGTGCCTCGTTCGCCTCGATCCCGACCACGCAGTTGTCGGTGAAGGCACGCGCGATGTTCGCGAGCAGCGTGATCGACTCGAGGAGCGCGTGCGCCAGAACCGGCATCATCACGTTCAGCTCGAAATTGCCTCGGCTGCCGGCCACCGTGACGGTGGTGTGATTCCCCATGACGCGGGCACACACCATCATCATCGCCTCGGACATGACGGGATTCACCTTGCCCGGCATGATCGACGACCCGGGCTGGATCGCGGGAAGACGGATCTCGTGGAGACCGGACGTCGGTCCCGAACCGAGCCAGCGAATGTCGTCCGCGATCTTCATGAAGCTCGTGGCCACGGTGTTCAGCGCGCCGGCCACGTTCACCGCGGCATCCTTGGCCCCCTGTGCCTCGAAATGGTCGTCGGCCTCCCGGAAGGAGACACCCGTGGCGGCTGCGATTCGGGCGACGGTGCGCGCCGAGAACTCGGCGTGCGTGTTGATGCCCGTACCGGTCGCGGTCCCGCCGAGTGCCAGCTCCTCGAGCTCGGCTCCGGCCGACCTCACGCGCTCGATGCCCTTGGCCACCTGCGTGGCGTAGCCCCCGAACTCCTGCCCGAGGCGGACCGGCGTCGCATCCATGAGGTGCGTTCGTCCCGACTTCACGACCCCGTCGAACGCCTCCGCCTTGGCCGCCAGCGCCGAGCGCATGTGCTCGAGCGCCGGCAGGAGCTCTTCCTCGATCGCGACCCGGGCCGCCACGTGGATGGCCGTGGGGATCACGTCGTTGGAGGACTGCCCAAAGTTCACGTGGTCGTTGGGGTGGACCGAGCCGTCACCCTCGAGGAGCTCGGTGGCCCGGCGGGCGACCACCTCGTTCGTGTTCATGTTGGTCGAGGTCCCCGAGCCCGTCTGGTAGATGTCCAGCACGAACTGGTCGTCCCACTTCCCGCCCGCGACCTCCGCCGCCGCCACCACGATGGCGTCGGCCACCTTCGTGTCGAGATGTCCCTGTTCGGCATTCGTCTGCGCCGCGGACTTCTTGATGATCCCGAGCGCCTGGATGAAGCGACGACCGAACCTCTGGCCGCTGATGGGAAAATTCTCCACGGCCCGCTGCGTCTGGGGTCCATAGAGCGCGTCGGCGGGGACCTTCATCTCGCCGAGGGAGTCCTTCTCGATCCGATATGCGTCGGCCATGGGGTGTCGATCCTGAAGGGGCGTTCGGAGTCCGGCGCGACCACACGGCCGAGCCGATCAGCTCCGAAATCTACCCCGGCGGACCCGGACTTGAAGTGGAGCCCGCCATGTCCGCGACGTCATCCCCCGCGGGCCAGCATCCCCCGCATGCGCTGCACCTCCATCGCCTGTTCCGCGTCGATGTGTCGAAGCAGCCATGCGGCCTCGGGCGTCGTGCCGACCGACCCCACCCGATCGAGAATGACCCGCGCCATGACGATCGCGCCCTCGTGGTGCTCCACCATGGACTCGAGGAACAGTCGGTCGAACTCCGGGCCGCTCGCGTCCCGAAGACGGCGCATACGTGCGTCCGAAATCATCCCCGGTATGTCATGGATCCCATCGTGAGTTACGAGGAGGTCGCCACCGATGTCCGAATGACCCGACTCAAGCCACCGTCTCATCAAATGGATCTCTTCGGTCTGGGCAATCTGCATTCGCACCGCCATCTCGATCACTTCGGGTCGGTCTGAGCGATCAGGTACGAGCGCGACCAGATCGAGTGCCTGGCGATGGTGGCGTATCATGCTCACCAGCGCAGTCTGATCGACTTTCACCGAGGCCGCCGTCCCCGCGATGGCGACCGGAAACGCCAAAGGGGTCAGGAGGGCCGCCGCGGGAGTACCGCGATAGCAGCCGACGGTGTAGGGATATTCGATCGTCGCGTGGTAGTGGTAACCAAGGGGGGCGTGCTCGTGCCCGTGGCACTCGTCGAGATCGGCGTTGGACAGTTCCCGCCCCCCAACCCCCGAGTATCCGTAAAGACCGAAACCGTCGCGTATGTAACCGACGAGCCCGGAATGGCCGTCAGGCATCGGCGCCGCATCGAGGCGCTCCGGGAGATAGTGGTAGTGATAGTCTGTCATGGCAGGATGCCCACCGAACTCGTCCACAATCTCATGGGCGACGGCATCATCGCCTCGTCCATCCATCGCGTTGTAGAGGATCACGCCGTTGAGCGTGACCCCGATTGCTCCGAGCGACGTGCAAGCAGGAATGGCGCCCACCGTCGGATTCATGGGAAGATTGAACGTGTAACTCCCGGGGGATGGCACGCCGGGGTTTCTGTCGATGGCAGACAGGTCCGGGTACTGCGTCATGGGCCAGTCGCCGATCCTCAGGTCCACCGGGAGGTTGTTGATCGTGATGGTCCGAACGCTACCGGACTCCGACACCCGAATGGTCCCCGGTTCCGGCGCGAACGCTCCCCGAGGCAGGAAAGGCTTCGACAGCAGATTCCACGTTCCAGCGGCCCAGTCGATCCAGGTGATCCGGTCCGCCTGACTCCCTGGCGCATTCGGGTTGCCCGGCGAACACGCGTAAAGCTTGCCGCGTGCCGGACTCGTCGTCGTGACATGGTCATCACCGAGACGAAGAGATCTGCAGTCGGGTCCGAACGTGTCCGCGCACAGATCCGGCGTGATGAAATATCTGGAGAGGTCCGGGTCGCCGCCGACCTGAACCTCACTCACCGCCCCATCACACGCGAGTGAAAAAACGGACAGGGCCAGAAGCAACTCGACGCTACGCCGTTTCATCACAAGTTCTCGAACGATTGAGACTCCCTTCCCCCAGCACCCTCGACGTCGCGACCATCGTCGACGTTAGGTCAGGAGCGTGACCCGGGCCGGCTCGGCCGCATCTCGATCCGGCTCACGTGGGCCTCCTTCGGATACTCGAGGAGCTGCATCACGGCCAGCGCACAGTCGTCGGCTTCGAGCTTCCACCCTCGCTCCGCAGCCTGGACGTTGTCGTTGAAGTGGGTATTCACGCTGCCGGGCATGACGATGGAGACTCGGACGCCGTCATGGCGCACGTCGAGCATCATCGCCTCGGACATGCCGAGCAGCCCGAACTTGCTGGCGTTGTACCCGGTGCCGTTCGCGAACGAGTTGCGGCTGGCGAGTGACCCGATGTTGATGATGAACCCGTCACCCGAGGCGCTCAGGTGCGGCAGCGCCGCCTTCGAGCAGTAGAAGACGCCCCCCAGGTTCACGTCGATCATCCGGCGCCACTCTTCGACGCTCATCTCCGCAATCGGCTTGAAGATGCCGAACCCCGCGTTGTTCACGAGCACGTCGAGTCGGCCGAAGCGCTCCACGGTGGCCAAGACCAGGTCGGCACACTGTTCCGGGTCCGACACATCGCACGGGACGCCGAACGCACGCTCGCCCAGTCGCTCCGCAACCGACGCGACATCCTCGGGCGACCGCGAACTCACCACGACCGACATCCCTGCGTTGATCATCCGCTCGGCAACGGCGAGCCCGATGCCCTTCGTGCTGCCCGTAACGACGGCAACCTTGCCCGTGACCCTCGGCATCCTTCCCTTTCCTGTTCGATTCGATGTTTCGAGTCGACGCGGCGCATGACCGTCCGCCGTCCACCCCGCACCCCCAGAAGAAAGTGTGCCGATGACCCAAGGTACAGGGCAACGCGTAGCGCTCGTCACCGGTGGCGCGGTGCGGCTGGGACGGGCCATCACGCTCGGCCTCGCCGGCGCGGGCTACGACGTCGTCGTTGCGTACGGATCTTCCGGTGACGCCGCCGCGGAGGTCGCCACCGCCCTCGACGCCCTGGGCCGGCGTTGCGAGACCGTCCAGGCCGACCTCCGCCGCCCCGAGGCCGCCGACACGCTGGCTTCCGCCACCCGCGCGCGATTCGGCCGGCTCGACCTGCTCGTGAATTCGGCCGCTTCGTTCCACGCCCGCCCGCTGCTCGAGGTCGACGCGACCGAGTGGGACGAGGTCATGGCGCTCAACGTGCGCGCGGTCCACCTCCTGGTCCGCGCCTGTGCCAACATGCTCCGGGCGGCCCGCGGCGCCGTCGTGAACCTCACCGACCTGTCCGCCTTCCAGGCCTGGACGGTCTACCCGCACCACGCGGTGTCGAAAGCCGCCCTCGTGCACCTCACGCGCGTCCAGGCTCGCGCCCTCGCGCCCGAGGTGCGCGTCAACGCGATCGCGCCGGGCGCCGTACTCCCGCCCGCGGAATGGCCTCGGGAGCGCCTGGAGGCGCTGGCGTCGAGGGCGGTCCTGAAGCGAACCGGATCGGCCGACGACGTCGTCCAGGCGGTGCTGTACCTGGCGAGCGCCTCGTTCGTGACAGGGCACGTGCTCCCCGTGGACGGCGGCCGCCTTCTCGGCCCCCCCGGACCACCGGACACCAGCGGCGCCGAGTAGAACCGTATCGCGATGGCCCCGCGGGCTTACCCGCGAAACATCCCCTCAGCTCAGTGCCCCGCGGCGACTTCCCCGGGGTGCGCGTCCACGCCGCCGTGCGCGAGCCAGCGCTCCGCGTCGAGAGCCGCCATGCAGCCCGTGCCCGCGGCGGTGACCGCCTGGCGGTAGTAGTCGTCCATGACGTCACCGGCCGCGAAGATGCCGGGAACAGACGTCTGCGTCCGCCAAGGGATCGGCGTCTTCACGTAGCCGTTGTCTTTCAGGTCGACCACGTCCTGCAGGAACCCGGTGTTGGGCTCGTGCCCGATGGCGACGAAGAGCCCGCCCACCTCCAGCTCCCGCTCCTCGCCCGTCACGGTGTCCTGGAGACGGAGGCCCGTGATCACGTCGTCACCAAAGACCTCCGTCACCACGCTGTTCCAGGCGAAGGTGATCTTCTCGTTGGCCAGCGCACGCTCGGCCATGATCTTCGACGCGCGCAGCTCGTCGCGCCGGTGAACGATCACGACCTCCTTCGCGAACTTGGTGAGATAGAGCGCGTCCTCCATCGCCGTGTCGCCGCCTCCCACGACCGCGAGCACCTGATTGCGGAAGTGCGGCAGCGCACCGTCACAGACGGCGCAGGCACTCACGCCCCCACCCGACTGGGCGAGGCGCTCCTCGTTCGCGAGGCCGATCCACTTGGCGTTGGCACCCGTCGCCACGATGACCGCGTCGGCGAAGACCTCCGTACCGCCGGTCGTGACGAGACGGAACGGATACTGGGCGGGATCGATCTCCACGACGTCCTCGGTGAGCACCCGCGTGCCGAAGCGCAGCGCCTGCTCCTTCATGTCGAGCATGAGCGTCTGACCATCCACGCCATGCTTGAAGCCCGGGTAGTTCTCGACCTCGGTCGTGAACATGAGCTGGCCACCGGGAATCATCGTCCGACTGATGCCGCCTTCGATCACGAAGGGATTCATTTCCGCGCGGGCGGAATAGATCGCGGCCGTCCAACCGGCGGGACCCGATCCGATGATGACGACGCGCTCATGGAGCGTGGTGCTCTCCGACATCCCTCAATCCTCCTTGAAGACTTTCATGTTCGTCGAATGCCCCGGATTGACGCGCGCGGCCGGGTCGACGTAGTGCACGGCATTGTTGACCGCGATGGCCGCCTCCGAGAAACCCGTGGCGATCAGGTCGAGCTTCCCCTCGTAGTCCACGATGTCGCCCGCCGCGAAGATGCCGGGAACCGACGTCGCCATGAGCGGACTCACCATGATCCGATTCTTCTGGACGTCCAGCCCCCACTCCTTGATGGGGCCCAGGTCTGGCTTGAACCCGAGACACGAGAGCACGACGTCACACTCCAGCACCATGTCCTCGTCCGTCCGGTTGTCGAAGATGGTCACACGATCGACCCGCCCGGTCCCTTCGATGGTCCGGACCTCATAGAAGGTGCGCACGTCGATCTCACCGGCAGCGGCAGCGGCCTCCACCTGATCGACCGTGGCCTGGTGCGCCCGCCATCCGTCCCGCCGGTGGACCAGCGTGATCCGAGAGGCGATTCCCTTGAGCATGAGCACGAAGTCGAGCGCGGTATCGCCCCCGCCGACGATAACCACCCGCCGGTCCCGAAACGCCTCGGGGTCCTTCACGGCGTACTCGACACCGGCGTGCATGAACTCCTCGTAGCCGGGGCACTTGAGCGGCATCGGCTCGAACGCACCCTTGCCGCCGGCGATGACCACCGAGCGCGTTCGGTACGTGCCGCCACTGCACTTCAGTTCGAAGTGCCCGTCGACCCGAACGAGCTCCCGAACCTGCTCGTCGAGCGAGACCTCGGGACGGAACTGCATGGCCTGCTGCACCAGGTTTCGCACCAGATCCTTCGCCAGAACCCTCGGGAAGCCACCCACATCGAAGATGTCCTTCTCCGGATACAGGGCAGCCAGCTGGCCCCCGAGCTCGGGCAGCGAGTCGACGATCCGGCAGGACGAGCCGCGCATGCCGGCGTAGAAAGCGGCAAAGAGCCCCGTCGGCCCTCCCCCGATGATGGTGATGTCCCGGATGTCGTCAGCCATGTCGGCCTGGAGTGGTCGGTGCACGCGCTTCGGAGCGCGCGGAGTACGCGTCGGACGTCCACCGGGCGCGGCATGACCGCGGCTCGGGGAAGCCCTGAAGTCTAACCGGAGCGGGGGGGTGATCAACGGCTGGAGACCGGCCCGCGCACCGCTCTGCCCGGCTCAGTCCGCGGCCGCGTCCGAGTCGACTGCGTACACCGTTCGCTGAGCGATCTTCACGACCTCGCTCGCGTTGTCATACGAAATCCGCTCGTGGGCGGTGCGGAGCGGAACCCACCGACACGCGGAGATGCCCTCACGCTTCTCGGGAATCGGCTCGCCCACCTCCGAATACATCAGGAAGAAGGTCGTGAACTTGTGGATTCTCCGGCCCGAGGCGCGGTAGATCCAGTCGATGGTCACGAGCTCCTGACCAAGCCGGAGATCGGTCAGGCCGGTCTCCTCCCGAACCTCCCGCAGGGCGGTCTCGTCGGGAGACTCCCCCTCCTCGGCGTGCCCCTTGGGCAGACCCCATTTCCGGTACGGATCCCGAATGACGAGGACGTGCCGGATGCCTTCGATGACGCGCACCACGACCCCGCCGGCGCTGACCTCCACGATCGGCTTGCGGGCACCCGGCGGGGCACCCGACCTCGGAGAAGGAAGGTGCATGCTAGAAGATCGAGAGTCGGACGTACCGGTGGGGATTTTCCCGCACGTCCTTGAGCAGGAGGTCGAAGGAGAGGAGCACCTCCTCGGCGCGCAGGGCGAAGGTGGTGTCGAGCAGGAGCCGTCCCAGAGAGCCTTCGCCGGCTTCGAGCCGGGCCGTGATCCGATCGATCCTCACGAACGCGGAATCGGCGCGTTCGAGCGTCGAGGCCAGACCTGACTCCGGGTCCGCGAGGCCCGCAGTGATGATGCGGATCCCCTCCGAAGCAATGCGGACGTTATCGATGATCGAATCGAACCTCGCGTTTTCCACGAAGGCCTCGACGCGGTCGAGCGAGCGACGGGCCGCGTGGGCCGCGAGCTCCACTTCGTTCAGCGCGCTGTCCGCGCTCGCGGTGATGCTCGCAGCGACAATCGACTGCTGCTGCACGAGCGAGCGCACCTCCTGCGTGATTGCCTCGATGTTGTCGATGGCCCGGGCCAGGTTGTCCGCAGTCTCCTGGTTGAAGGCGAGCTCCATCCGAGCGGTGAGGTCCGCCAGGTTCACGGAGATCTGCTCGGCCGACGCGGTGAGCCTCGTGATCTCGGGGAGTGCGTACCCCCCCACCACGCCGACCGCCTCGTCCGAGAGCGGGCGCGTGCCCGGCGGTACGTCGAAGAAGGCGAATCTCGGAAAGCGCGAGCGGCTCACGATCTCCGCCTGCCAGTCACCGAAGAGGGACTCCGGACCGAGTACGACGCCGGCATCCGCCGGGAGGCTCATCTCCTCGGTGAGGAGCAGCGTCACCCGCACCGCCGAGCCGCCCGGCTCGACATCGATCGAGGCGGTCTGCCCGATGCGCACGCCCCGGTAGGTGACCGGGTTGCCCTCGGACAGCTGGCCGACCGACTCGAGGAGGACCTCCACCGTGGTCGTGGCGCGCCCGAAGTTCGTGCCCTGGAGCAACAGCGTTCCGCCCACCGCGACGACGATCGCCAGAATGATCACCGCGCCAACCAGGAACTCCTTGTTCCGGTTCACGACTTGGCCCCCATCAGCTCCGGTATCCCTTGGATGAAGCCCTTTACGATCGGGTCGTCCGACGCGCGTACCTCGTCCGGCGTCCCGTCGATGCGGATCATCCCCTCGTACAGCATCGCCACACGATCCGAAATTCGGAAGGCGCTCTTCATGTCGTGGGAGATGATCACACCCGTCACGCCGAGCTCCTCGGACATCCGCACGATCATCTCGTCGATCACGGCCGTGGTCACCGGGTCGAGCCCGGTGGTCGGCTCGTCGTAGAGGATGTACTTCGGGCGCGTGGCGATGGCACGGGCCAGCCCGGCCCGTTTGCGCTGACCGCCCGACAGCTGGGAGGGCAGCCTGTCTTCGTAACCGGACAGCTCGACCAGCGCGAGGCATTCGGAAACGCGTTGACGGATCTCGTCCTCCTCGAGCTCCGGCATCCGCCTCAGCCCCATCCCCACGTTCTCTCCTATCGTCATCGAGTCGAACAGGGCGGCGAACTGAAAGACATACCCGATGTTTCGACGAAGCCGGTACAGCGAGTCCTGGTCGAGCCGACTCACGTTGTGCTCGTCGACCCAGACGTCACCGCGATCGGGCCGGAGCAGCCCGACGATGTGTTTCAGCGCCACGGACTTTCCCGAGCCGGATGCACCGACGATGGTCGTCGTCTGGCCGTCGTTGATGGTCAGCGACAGCCCCTTGAGAACCTCGTTGCTGTCGAAGGACTTGCAGACGTTCACCAGCTCGATGCTCATCGGAGGAGCACCGCAGCCCAGAAGGCGTCCAGCACCAGGATGATCATGCTCGCGATGACGACGGCCCGAGTCGTGGCATGGCCCACGCCCTCGGCCCCGCCACGCGTGTGAAAGCCGAAGTAGCAGCCGACCGCGGTCACCGTCACGCCGAAGGTGATGGACTTGATGAACGAGAAGCGGACGTCGAAGGGGAGGAAGAAGAGTTTGAGCCCCTTCAGGAACTCGGGCGACGACAGGTCCAGCAGGACGAGCGAGGCGCCCCAGCCCGCGAGGATCCCGATGGCGTTGGCGAGGATCACGACCAGAGGGAACATGATCGCGCCCGCCAGCACCCGCGGCACGACAAGGTACGCGACCGGATCGTAGGCGAGCGTCTCGAGCGCGTCGATCTGGTCGGTAACGCGCATGGTACCGATCTCCGCCGCGATGTTTGCGCCGACCCGACCGGAGAGGGCGAGTCCCGTGAGCACGGGCCCGAGTTCCAGGATCATCGTCTTGCCGACGAGCGTGCCCACGAAGTACAGCGGCACCGCGCCGGTGAAGGTGTACGATGCCTGCAGCGAGAGCACGATGCCCGTGAACGTCGCGATGAAGAGGGCGATGGGGACGGACTCGACGCCGACGCGAGCGAGCTGGGGAATCAGGTGCGGACCCCAGAGCTCCACCTTCCTCAGGGCGCGCACTGCATCGATCCCCAGGAACCCGGCGCGTCCCACGGACGAAACGCTCCGGATCGCGGCCTGCCCGACGGCCTCGACGTGCGTGGTGATTGCAGCCATGACGGAATCTAAGAAGAAGCTGCCCCCGTCGCCCCCCGGGGTCCGTCGCCCGTTCAGCCGTCGCTCAGAACGTCGCTCTCGAGTGTGAATTCGACCTCTTCGCGGCGACCATTCGCTCCGGGCACCTCGTAGGCCACGCGAATGCGCTTCACCGCCGAGCGGGGATCGGTCAGTGCGATCTCGAACTCCAGAGCCTGGTCGGTGGACGAGATGCGCGTGCGGATCCGGTCGCCCGGCTCGGCCTCGGGCTGCGTCTGGGGGTTCCGGAACAGCGTCTTGGTGGACTGCCGTCCGGATTCGAGCGTGCGCGTGACCTTCACGAGCTTGAGCCAGTCGGGCTGGTAGCTCACTTCGTACTCGACGCCGCGCTGGTCGGCACCGGCTCCATCTCGGTTGTGTCGTGCCACCCTCGACGCCCCCTGTCCTGGCCGAACCGCGCCCGCCCGGGCGCGGAGCCGTGCTCGTGACAATTACAATAAACGAATGTTTTTACCGCCGGCCGAAATGTCAACATTTTCCGACGCCCGAAACGCGACAAAGCCTTGATGGGAAAGGACGATACGACGTTGACGTGGCTCCGTTTTACAGAATTAGAGCTGAATCGGGACAGGAACGAAGGTGAGCAAAAAAGCCGCGATCAAGAGCCATCCCAGGACCATCCGGAAGGCACCGACGCCGGGACCCGGCTGGACCACCCGGGGGTGCCCCACGCGTCCGCGGTGCAGGACCAGGACCAGCGCGGCCCACCCCCACCACCCCCACCACAGGATGCCCAGGGGCACGAGCGTGAGAAGGAAGAGTCGGGCGAAATGGTGGTGTCTTTCGGGGAACAGGGCGTACAGGACGTGGCCCCCGTCGAGCTGACCGAGCGGAAGAAGGTTGAGCCCCGTGACGAAGAGCCCCAGCCAGCCGGCGAGCGCGAAGGGGTGCAGCAGAATGGGCGCATCCCCCACCGCGCCCGGCCCGAAGAGCCCGGCCAGAGCATGCGTCACGACGCCGTTTCCGAGCCACACCGACTGCCCGGCGAAGTTGATGACGAACGGCGAGAGCATGTCTGCATAGCCGGGGACGGTTCGCGACATCGACAGCCCCGCGGCCAGAAGCGGTACGGACACGAGGAACGAGGCGATGGGTCCCGAAGCCCCGATGTCGAAGAGGCTCACGCGACGGACGGTGGGCCCGCGCAGCCGTATGAATGCGCCCAGACTCCCGATGACGGAAAAGTAGGGGGGAAACGGAATGAAGTAGGGCAGGCTCGCCCGAACCCCGTGCCGGCGCGCGGCGAAGAAATGACCCATCTCGTGGCAGATGAGCACTCCGAGGAAGGGGAAGGCGAACGACGCTCCGAACCAGAGCCGCCACGGCTCGAGCGACGAGGGGTAGGGCAGGAGCACGCCCCCGATGTCCAGCACGCGGGTCCCAAACGGGTCCAGGTCCCGCATCAGCGCGCCCGACCCCAGTGTCGTGAGGATCGTGAAGAGGAGGAGCCCAGCGTGCAGCCAGAGTCGCGGCCGCGGCTCCTCGGCCGTGACGAAGACGAGCACGACGCGGGTGCCGTCGGCACTCGCCTCGAAGTCCGCGCGGACCGGCGCAGCGGCGAGCGCGTCGATCACCTCGGGTGCGTCCGGCGCGAGGCCGTCCCGGAGCCGGCCCTCGACCATCAGGTCGTGCGGAAGCGTCGTGAGGCGAACGTCCACGAGCAGCGGCATCCAGGGGCCGGGATCGACCTTGACCCCAATTTTTTTGCTCATTACGTTCGCCTCGATTGCGCGGTTCGGATGCGCGGTCGCATCATCCCGCCGTATCACCCCGCCCGTGGGTCGCTTCTCCCGCCCGGCGAACGCCCGTACGTCACGACCCCCGTGGTCGGCCTTCCCGCCGAAGCCCCCCCGACCGTATGAAGTCCGCGGCTCGATCGAGCTGCGCGCCCGGAGCCCCTCGTGGACATCTCCGAACTCAAGAGCAAGAACGTTGGAGCTCTGAACGACCTCGCCGTCGAACTCAACCTCGACGGGGCCGAAGAGCTTGGCAAGGAACAGCTGATCGAGGCGATCGAGCAGGCGCTGCTCGACCGCGGAGACGCGCTAACCACCGAGGGCGTGATGGAAATTCTGCCCGAGGGGTACGGCTTCCTCCGGTCACAGGAGTGGAGCTACGTCGCGAGCCCGGACGACGTGTACATCAGTCCGTCACAGATCAAGCGGTTCGAACTCCGTACCGGAGACACCATCGCCGGGGAAGTCCGGTCGGCCCGGCGTGGCGAAAAGTACCCCGCGATGATTCAGGTCGACTCCATCAACGGCCTCGCGCCCGAATCGCTCCAGGGGCGGCCGAAGTTCGACGAACTGCGCCCGCGGTACCCGGAGCGACGCCTGGACCTCGAGATCGAGGGTGACGACAACTCGCTCGCCATGCGCATGGTGGACCTCATCGCACCCATCGGTGAAGGTCAGCGAGGCCTCATCGTGTCTCCGCCGAAAGCGGGAAAGACGACCATCCTTCGTCAAATGGCGAACGCGATCACGACCAATTCGCCCGACGCGCACCTGATCGTCCTGCTCATCGACGAGCGCCCCGAAGAGGTGACGGAGATGAAGGCGAAGGTGAAGGGAGAGGTGATCGCCTCCACCTTCGACGAGTCCCCCCAGCGCCACGTACAGGTCGCGGACATGGTGCTCGAAAAGGCGAAGAGGCTGGTGGAGCACGGGAAGGACGTGGTGATCCTGCTCGACTCGATCACCCGGCTCGCGCGAGCCTACAACGCGGTGATCCGCAAGTCCGGGAAGATCCTTTCCGGCGGCGTCGACGCCAACGCGCTGCAGAAGCCCAAGCAGTTCTTCGGAGCGGCGAGGAACATCCAGGACGGAGGCTCCCTGACCATCGTGGCGACGGCACTCATCGAGACCGGCAGCCGCATGGACGAGGTGATCTTCGAGGAGTTCAAGGGCACCGGGAACATGGAGCTCGTGCTCGACCGCGAGATCTCCGATCGGCGCATTTTCCCCGCTATCAACCTGAACCGGTCGAGCACGCGCAAGGAAGAACTCCTGCTCAGCGACGTCGAGCTCAACCGCGTCTTCCTGCTGCGCAACTTCCTGTCGGACATGCCGCCCGTGGAAGCGCTCGAGTTCCTGCGCGCGCGCATGAAGATGACCAAGTCCAACGCCGAGTTCCTCGACGACATGACCCGCGGCGTCTGACCCGTCGCGCCGATCGCCCGGACGGGCGGATCCGTTACTCGTCGATGACGTCCGAGTAACGCGGATTCACGACGAACTCGTCCCCCTCGAAAACCTTCCTGTCCCAGGGGAAGATCACGTTCGCGTCCATGCTGAGGGCCGAATAGTCGGGTTGATAGCCCGTCGTTCGCGCGAAGCTCGTCGCGGTACGCACCTCGGCGGGGTGCTGGTCGCGCACGGCGGCGAGTGCCAGGCGAAGGGTGTCTCCGGACGTCGTGATCTCGTCCACGATCAGCACCCGCTTTCCCCGGACCTGGGGCGGCGCCGCGGACAGCACGGCCGGGCGCTCGCGTACGGTCTCGTCCCCGTCGCGGCGTGAGATCTTCATCGAATAGAAGTCGAGCCGGAGCATCGACGCGACGACGGCGGCGGGGATCACGCCCGCGCGCGCTATGCCGACGATGATCTCCGGTTGGTACTCGCGCGCGACCTTCAGGGCCAGTGCCCGGCACAGCTCGCCGAACATCGCCCAGTCGACTTCGAGGTGCTCATTGGAGTTCAGCACGGCGGATCCCGGGTTGAAGGCACGATCGGGAGGGATCGCGAATGTCGTCTGCGTGCGCAGGAGGAGTCGCTACAATATGAAAGTATTCCCTTTTGCCACCGCAGGGTACGGGCGACGCGGGCGTGAAACGAGGGCCGACGGACGAAGACGGCGACCCGTCGCCCGCGTTGACGCGACCCGGGGCGTGAGCGAGTCTGTCGGCATGGTGGATGAACTGACGGAACGCGCCGACCGGGTTCTCGCGGAGGCGCTCGAGGCAACGGGTGCACGCGACCCCCGCGAGTTCTATCGCGAGCGACTCCGGGAGCTGCGCCAGGCGAATCCCGAGGGATACGAGCACGCGGTGGCGTACTACCGGGAAACGCTGATTCCCGCGGTCGCGAACGGGACGTCCCCGGCGCTCGCCGCCTGGACCGAGTACGGACGCGTCCTGGCGGAGGCGGTCACCCCCGGACGCACCGTTTCCATCGACGAGACGGGCCTCGCGCGTCCCTACGAGGGGCCGGGTCCGGACCGGCTGGTGTTGCACCTGCCCTCGGCGAAGGGCGGGCGGGCCCTCCTGGTCGGCCTCCCGCAGGTGCTGTCGACCGCGCAGCGGGCCACCTTCGACGTGCTCGTCGCGGGCAGGCAGAAGATCCAGGAGTAGCGCTCCGCAGCCCTACGACGCGTCCTCCACGATGTACGCGATTCCCCAGGCTCCGATTCCAAGGTGCGTGGCGATCACCGGCGTCGCCGGCGCCGAGAGCACCTCCACATCCGCCCCATACTCCGACCGGAGCGCCCCCGTCATCTCGTCGACGATCTCGGGCATGCCGACGTGCACGACCCCGAACCTGACCTTTCGGGCGCTCGCGGGAATCTGCCGTCTCAGCACACGCAGCAGTTCAGCGCGCGCGCGCTGAAGCCCGAACGCCTTGCCGAACGGTGCGACGACACCCTCGGGTGTCATGCCCATGATCGGCTTGAGGCCCAGGAACCGACCCACGAATGCCTTCCCCCGACCCACGCGGCCCGAGGCGATCATCCGTTCGAATGTCTTCACGGTGAAGAGAATGCCGGACCGGGCGCGGATGCGTCGCACCTCGGCCACGATCTCCGAGGGGGCCCACCCGGCCTCGGCAAGTTCGACCGCCTTCAGCGTGAGCAGCCCGGTCAGAAGAGACGCGCCGAGGGAATCGGCCAGCAGAGGCGGGTCCCCCTCGACCCGCCCGGCCGCGACCTCGGCGGCCTGAAAGGTGCCTGAGAGCGTGGACGACAGGAACACGCCGACCACCGCCTCCCCCTCCTCGGACGCGGCACGGAAACCTTCGAGGATGGCCGCGGGCGTGGGCTGACTCGTCGTCGGCAGCCGCTCCGATTCCGCCAGCATCCGGTGGAACTCGGTCGCGTTGATGTCGATGCCGTCGCGATACGAGCGGTCTCCATCCACGAGCGAGAGAGGAACGACATGGATGCCGTGCGCCCGCACGATCTCCTCCGAGAGGTCCGCCGCCGAGTCGGTCACGATGGCGACCGGGCGCCGGGCGAGCTGAATGTGCCCGTCGCGACCGATGGCGTCGTGCTGGGCCTTCATGTCCTCGGCCTTGTGCGTGATCAGCGAGCCGACCGAGCGCAGGTAGGCGAAGACGTCCTCGGGGTCGTCCGTGTGGATGTGCACCTTGAGCACGTCGTCGGAGCGGATGACGATCAGCGAGTCGCCGCGCTCCCTGAGCACCTCCCGGACCTCGGCCTGCGTAGGCAGCGCCTCGCCGCGGACCAGCGCCTCGGTGCAGAAGCGGTACTGCTCTTCCGCCGTCGGGTATTCGGCGAGTGCGGCGGCCATCCCCTCGCCCGCGGCCGCGCCCGGCCCGGCCACGGCCTCCGAGCCGGCGGCCAGCGACACGCCCTGGACGAAGAGGAGCACGCCCTCGAGCATGCTCACGAAGCCCTTCGCTCCCGCATCGACCACGCCCGCCTTCTTGAGCACCGGCAGCTGATCGGGCGTGCGGGCGAGCGATTCGCGCGCCTGCTCGACCACGTGACCGAAGAGGGGCACGAAGTCGGCGGTGCCCGCCCCTTCGGCGGCCACCGCCGTGTCGCGCATGACGGTCAGGATCGTGCCCTCCACGGGACGCTCGAGCGAGGCGTACAGCTTGTCCACTCCAGCCTTCAGGGCGACCCCGAACTCTATCGTGGAGATTCGCTCTCGTTCGACGACGCTGTCGGCGAATCCCAGCAGGAAGTGCGACAGCATCATTCCGCAGTTGCCCCGGGCACCGAGCACGGCGCCCTGTGCGGCCTCGCGCGCCACGGCCGAGACCGCGCGCTCGCGATTCGCGCGCAGGTGGTCGGACACGGCCCGGAGGGTAAGCGCGAGGTTGGTACCGGTGTCGCCGTCCGGCACCGGAAAGACGTTGATGCGGTTGAGCTCGGCTCGCTGACCCTGTGCGTATTCGCAGGCGGCGATGAGAGATCGTCGGAGGCGGGGTCCGTCGAGGTACCGGATCTGCATGTGCGAGATCATCGTCGAGGGAGCGGCCGGCCCCCTCGCGGGACCGGCGGCTCAATGTACAGAACGCGTGGTCCGGAGGCACCGGCCCGCCCTGTCGGGCAGCGAGGGGGTTGGTATCTTGTGGCCCTTCTTCCGTACCCTCTCCCCCCCGCCCCAGTGCACGTGCCCCCAGCCGCTTCGTCCCTGCGCGTCTTCGCGACCCCGCGTCGCGCCGCCGTGCCGTGGATCGTGTCCGCGTGCCTGCTGGCCGGCGCCGAGCCAGCCCAGCCGCAGCAGCGACCCGAAGCCGTCGCCCACCGGATCGAGACCGAGCCGGTGATCGACGGCGTGCTCGACGAACCCTTCTGGGCCACGATCGAACCGATCACGGGCTTCCTTCAGCGTGAGCCCGTCGACGGCGCGGCCGCCACCGAGCGGACCGAGGTACGCATCGCGTATACGCCGCGGGCTCTGTACTTCGGGATGACGATGTACGACTCGTCTCCCGGGCTGATCCTCGGCAACATCCTCCAGCGAGGTGGGTGGATCGACAAGGACGACAACGTCCGGATCGCGATCGACACGTACCTGGACCGGCGAAACGCGTACATGTTCGAGATTGGAGCCCTCGGAGCCCAGGACGATGCCCTCATTACCGACGAATCGGTCGAGGACTGGAACTGGGACGGGATCTACACCACCGAGGCCCGTGTCACGGAAGAGGGGTGGGTCCTCGAGGTCGAGATCCCCTTCACCACGATCCGCTTCGACGACACCGACGCGCCGGTCATGGGCATCGCCTTCTTTCGCTCCATCCGCCGCAAGAACGAGCAGGTCTACTGGCCCCACATCGGGCAGGAGTACCGCGGGGGCATCCTGCAGGCGTCCCGGTATGCGACGCTGACCGGACTCGAGGGCGTGGAGCGGGCGAGGCACGTCGAGGTCAAGCCGTACGGCATCGTGGGTGCTTCGAGCGCCAACGAAGAGTCCTCCGACACCGACGCCGACTGGGGCCTCGACCTGAAGGCCGGCTTGACGTCGAATTTCACCGTTGACCTGACGTACAACACCGACTTCGCCCAGGTGGAGACGGACAACGTGCAGATCAACCTGACGCGTTTCGATCTCTTCTTTCCGGAGAAGCGGGAGTTCTTCCTCGAGCGCGCGGGCCTGTTCCAGTTCGGGGCACCGAGGGAGTCCGAAGTCTTCTTCTCCAGGCAGATCGGCCTCGACACGGATGTCGTCGGCGGTGGCCGAGTCACGGGACAGGCGGGCGCCATCTCGATCGGCGCACTGAGCCTGCGCACCGACGAAGCGGTCCTCTCCGACGAGGCCGATTCCGTGTCGCGCGTCCCGGCCGCCTGGAACTCGGTCGTGCGCGTCCGCGGAGACGTCGGCCCGCGCACTTCGGTAGGTGGAATCTTTACAAGTCAGGAAACGTCGGCCGGTTACAACCGCGTGGCCGGAGGCGACGTCGTCGCCCGATTCTGGAGCAGCAGCTCCTTCTTCCTGTGGGGCGCGGACGTCCGGGACTCACGCGCCGGGAACGTGGACGACCGCACCGACGCGATCCAGGCCGAGCTGATTCTTCAAAACGACCGCTACCTTTTCGAAATCACGCGCACCATCGTGGGAGAAGCGTTCGCGCCTGCGCTCGGCTTCGTGCAACGACCGGACCAGAAGCGGTGGGGCGGACAGTTCTCCTTCCGCCCGCGTTTCGAGCGGAATTCCTGGGCCCGCCAGCTCTTCCTGACAGCCGGGGCGAACCGTATCACGGGCATCGACGGCGTCGAGCAGTCGCGTCTCGGGCTCTTCAACGCACGACTCAACTTCCAGTCCGGTGACAACGCCCAGGTCGGCGTGACCCAGAACTACGAATTCCTGGACGAGCCGGAGCGCATCGCGGGACGCGAGCTCGGTCGCGGCGAATACACCTTCCGCACCTTATCCGCTACCTTCACGCCCAATCGGGCACGAGCGCTCGGCCCGAGCCTCAGGCTGTCGACGGGAAGTTTCTGGGGTGGAACGCGGACGGAAGCAGGAGGAGGACTCGTCTGGATCGCGAACCGGCATCTCACCATCGACACGAAGGCCAGCTGGAACGGCGTGTCCCTTCCGGTTCCGGACGGCGACTTTTCGACGACGCTCGTGAGCACCCGGCTGGAGGCTGCACTCAATCGACGTCTCTTCGCGTATGCCCTACTGCAGTGGGACGACGTGTCCCGGACCCTGCAGTCGAACGTTCGGGTCGACTGGATCCACACGCCGGGCAGCGACCTCTTCGTGGTCTTCGACACCGGTTATCAGACGGGTCCGCTGAACGACCCGCGCGATGTGCGCTGGCTTCGGCGCACGGGGGTGCTGAAGCTGACGTACCTCAAGGCCTTCTGACGTTCGCAGATCTCCGCCGAGGCGGAGATGCCGTCATCACCCAAGCGCTTCGAAGATGCCCGTGTCGCGGTTCTTCCGAACGTCGTTCCACGGAAAGATCCGGCCGTTCATGGTGACCCAGACCCCCGCGGGCAACACCTGAACCACCGTCAGCGCTCCCCCGAGGTTGAACAGACCGTCGGAGCTACCGAACGAAATCGGGATCATCGCCCCCGTGAGCACGATGGTCTTGTCGGGAACCTGCTCCGCGAGCACGCGCGCCGTGTCCACCATCGTGTCGGTGCCGTGCGTGATCACGATGAACGACTCGGGCGCCTCGCGGCAGTTGTTCGCGATGATTTCTCTGTCCGCCCCGGTCATGTCGAGGGAGTCCACCATCATGAGCGTGCGCACGCGCACGTCGAGTCGCGAGCGCGCCATCTCGAGCATCTGCGGAAGATGCGTGTCGTGGAACTCGAGTCGACCGTGGATCTCGTCGTACTCCTTGTCGAACGTCCCGCCCGTCACGAAGAGGCGGATGGCCGGCGAGCTCACTCGAAGCTGCCCGGCACCGCCTCGTACATCTTCGCCGCCATCTCGTCGGCCGTCTCCATCCTCGAAATGTCGAGTTCGAAATCCGGACGCTCCGGAGCGCGGAGCTTCTCGACGAGCTCGCGGATCTCACGCGGCGACAGTCCGGCGTCCTGCATCTCGGCGGCGGAGACGCGGGCTCCGTCGCGCGCGGCAATGGCCTCGTCGTCTCCGTCGACGAGGCGCGCGAGGATCTCTCGTTCGACTCTCGTGACCGGCTCCGACTGAAGGTCGTAGTCGACCCAGGCCTCGTACGAGATCGGGGCGACGCGCTTGACCATGCCGGCGATGACGCGCGCGAACTGCTGGATCTCCCACTGCGCGCGCGGGTCGACGCGAAGCGAAAGAAAGTGAAGCAGGTTGTGGAGGTCGATCTTCCAGTACCACTGCGTGTAGGTCGATACCGGCAGGTCGATCCGCGCGATCTCACGCGCGACGTCCTCCTCCAGGAGCCAGCGGTAGGTGGCACCGGCCTCGGTGCGCAGACGCTCCCACCGCTCGATCGCCTCACGGTAGACGGCGTCAGGCGCGCCACCCTCTCGCCCCTGCTTGTTCGAGCGGCTCTGGAGCTTGAACTGCGACGCGTCGGGCCGATAGAAAAGGAGCGGCATCAGGGAGTAGCGCGCCGACAGCTCGTTGACCGAAGCGGTCCGGTGCCGGATCCACTGACGGGCCACGAACATCGGCATGGCACAGTGGAACTTGAACTCGACCATCTCGGACGGTGTCGTATGACGATGCCGGCGGAGGTAGCGAACGAGTCCACGGGTCTGCGACACCTGACGCGTCCCGAAGCCGTAGCTCACCCGGGCCGCACGCTCGATGTCTTCGTCCGAGCCCATGTAATCCACGAGCGCGACGAAGCCGTGGTCGAGTACGGGAAAATATCCGCCGAGGATCTCCTCGGCCGCGTGGACGGTGGGTCTCTTCGTTTCCATGGGCGTGGTTGCGGGGTCGGCTCGGTCGGGAGCCGGAATATATACCCGGGCCGGGTGGCCCGCGCGGACCCTCAGTCCACGCCCCACGGCCGGATGAAAGTCTCCGGCTCGACACCCAGGGGATCCGCGATGCGGTTGATGTAGTTGAAGTACGCGATCACCTGCGTCGCATCGTGGATCGCGCGGTCGTCGAAGCCGACCGCTCGAAGCTCGTCGAGATCGGAGGGTCCGACGTCGCGTTGTGCATGCGTGACCTTCTCGGCGTAGGCGCACAGCGCCCGGTCCGCGGCTCCGAGCGCGGCGATACGCCAGTCGCGTGCGACCGCGTGCACGAAGGCATCCCGCTCCGCGTCGCTTTCGAACAGATCCCCGACCTCTTCCCGGAGGTCATGCGCGTGCGCGCGTTCAGTAGAAGCAGTCGTTGGCCTTCGACGTCACTACGGCGAGCATCTCCCGCTGCCACCGGGTGAGCGGAGAGGCGCCGAACATGAGGGCCCCGTAGAGCTTCATGGAAGTATCCAGCGCACGCGGATTCTGGCTCATGACGTGAACGATGTGCCAGACGCGGCCGGCGCGTGCGATGGCCGCGTCGAAGAGCTTCCTCAGCAGGCCGGTGGCCGTCTCCACCGGAATCTGTTCGATGTGGGGCATGTCGCGAAGCTACGGTCGATCCAACGTCTTCGGTATGGGCCAACGTCGCCTTATGAACCGATCCGGGACCACGATCGTAGTAGACAGGACGAGCCTGTCGCTGCACGCTCATTCCGGAGGAAGTGACCCATGGCACAGTGTGACGGCAGGACGAAGAAGGGCGAACGGTGCCGCCGCGAACCGAGGGCCGGCTCGGCGTTCTGCTCCATCCACGTCGACCAGGAGGTCCGTGCACGCAGTACTCGGACGGCAGAGTGGGATCGCGACTCGACGCTGAAGGCGGCGCTGGGCTTCGCCCTGGTCGGTGCGATCCTCCTCTTCCGGTTTCGAAGGTAGGAACTGCCCGGGTCAGAAGTGCTCGGCGCCCAGGTTGTAGCGCCGGCTCCGAAGCACGTCCCCGGTGAGGAAGCCGTTCCTCAGCCGGTTCAGCTCGAACGTGACTCGAACGACCGGGCCGCCGGTCGAGGGGCCCGCGGGGACCGCGACGTCCATGCGCCACACGTTGCGCGTCCGTGACGGCAGCCCGATGCGCAGCCCGGCGCCCACTCCGGCCTGCCACCCGGAATCGACGGCGTAGGGCACGTCTCCCGGCCACACCCGCCCGACGTCCGCGAAGAGCGTCAGCCCGAGGTCTGCGGTTCCGGGCCTGGGCCAAGGAAAGACGATGCGATCCTCGACCACGAGGCGTGCCAGTCGACCGCCCGGAAAGCGGTCCTCGGGAAGGGACCTCACTCCTTCCCGGCCGCCGAGGCTGAGCTGGAAGGGAAGGGCGACCCGAGATCCTCCGGCCACGGACGCGCGCAGGAACACGGTGTGGGCCGGCAGCGCATCGGTGCGAAGCCAGGCGACGAGGTCCGCGTCCATGAGGACGTCCTGCCACGCGCCCCCGTCACGCCGTGACTCCACGGTGACCCCACCGTGCAGCAGGGATGAGCCGATCGGCGCTCCGAAGCTCCCATGGAGCCGCCCGAACCAGTCGTCGAGCGCCGGAACGTCGCTCGGCGTCAGCCACCCGAAGCCGCGCCCTACGGACACGCCCCCGTAGAGCCCCAGGGACACGAGCATCCGGTCACGCAGCCCGTCGATACCGGTGTACTCCTGATACCGGTACCGGCGCGTGCCGAGATGGACGGAGAGACGTGTGGCCGCCGAAGCGCTGAGCTGGCGCTGGACGGGGAGCGGAAGCTGCCCGGGGTACGGCTCCAGGGCGTCGAAATCGATTCCGTACGCGACCTCGGCCGGGCCGGGAAACCGGATCACGTCGCGTGAGAGCGTGACGCCCGTGATCCAGGAGCGGCCGGGCTCGCCAAAGCGTCGGGCGAACGAAAGCTCGACGAGATCACGGAAGGCCGGGACAAGCACCTGACTGTACGCCGCGCTCTGGTCCGTGGAGTACGAAAAGTAGGTCGTGCCCCGGCTGTACCCCTGTCGCACGGAGTACCGCCCAGCCTCGCCGACGAACGGGTACCGGACGAACTGGTGGAAGAAGTGCCCCGGCCGGTCCCGACCCCACTCGACACTCGCGTCCGAGCGGCCGAAGAGCCGGGGGGTGGCGAGGCTCAACGACTGCGCTCGGGTCTCGCGTCGTTCACGATGCGTGAATTCGGCGAAGACGCCCTGGCCCAGGAAGTTCTCTTCCGTGACCTCGAACTTCTCCAGGTTGAGCGCGGCGTCGTAGGTGACCCCCACGTCGACCTTCGTGGACCACTCGTCCTGGGTTTCCACCAGGACGGTCTTCCCGCCCCCGGCGTCTTCGGTCGCGGTGATCCGCGCGGTCGCCAGGAAGCCGTACGCGTCGAGGAGCCGCTCGGATTCGTCGACGAGGAAGTCGTCGTAGCAGTCCCCCTCCTCGAACAGGAGCTCCCGGCGAATGAACGACGGCGACGTCCGCACGTGCAGGACATTGAGAGCCCGGTACGTCCAGGAGAGCGCCGCGAGGTCCGTGGATTCGGGATCGAAAGCCGATCGGCGCTCCAGTACGATGGACCTCACGACGCCGTCGGCGCAGGACACGGCTCCGCCAGCGGCAGGCTCCCGAGCGGACTCCTGTCGAGCCGCGACAGGAATCGGAGCAACCGAAGCCAGCATCAACAGCCACCCGATTCCCGCGCGGGATCGTGCCACCGTGGTCGGGGTCTTCGGCGTAATGCTCCCTCCAGAAAGGCGACAGGCAATCGAACCTCCCGTCCATGAATCACGACACCGAATGACGGGACGGCAATGGTCGGGTAACGATGGATCGGGCAGGGCCCCGGAGCCGCCGAACTTACCCGACTCGTCCGTTCTGCATACCGAGTTCGGCCGCCCGAGTTCGCCCACGAGACCGGTTCGCACCCGTCGATCTCTGCCCTGGTCACCGCCCACTACGCCATCGTAGCCCTGTTCGGAGCCGCCTTCGCGGCTTTCGCACTGCGGATGCTGGGTCGCTTCCTGCGCCACCGCCAGGCGATCCGGGCGGCGGCTGGATCGTCGAGGCGCAGCCGGAGGTCGACGGTCTCGGTGACCCGCCCGTTGCTGACGCAGACCACCGCCCATCGACGGTCAAGGAGTTAAGGCGCCAGTATGGCGCTGCGCTGGCCGCCGCCGGTGTCGTGCATCGGGTTGGCGGAGGAGATCACGGCCCAGGCGGACGCCCGTCCGCACTGGGAGTGTGGCTGCTTCATCGCCTTCGCGTGATCAGGCGTGCACCAACCTGACCCTACCCTCGGCGCGATGGACCCGTGAGCCCGTACGGCTTGCGAGGCACGGCAGGCCGCGGTCACTTTGGCCGACCCGACTCGTCCGCCCTCCCCGGGCCGCACCGAGCCCTCGAATCGACGCCGGAACGCTGCCTTGAGCCTCGAACTCGTCAATCGTGCCGCCGGGCACGCCGACCGCACCGCCCTCCTCGCACCCGAGGGCCTCTTCTCGTACAGCACCCTGCTCGACGTGTCGGCGGCGATCGCCACGCGCCTCCTCTCCGGCCGCGACGATCTCGACGGGGCCCGGGTATGCTATCTCGTTCCTCCGGGGTGGAGCTACGCCGCCGTGCAGTGGGGTATCTGGCGGGCCGGCGGTCTGGGCGTTCCCATGGCGACGTCGCACCCCGAGGCTGAGCTCGCCTACGTCCTCGACGACGCGGATCCGGAGGTCGTCGTCGCGCACCCGTCGCTGGTGGACCGCGTGGCGGGTATCGCGAAGCAGCGCGGGCTGACCGTGCTCCAGACACCCGCGCTCCTGGCCCAGACACCCCTCGCCGTGCTCCCCGACGTGGACGAGGCCGCCGGCGCCCTCATGCTCTACACTTCGGGAACCACCGGCCGGCCCAAGGGCGTGGTGCTGAGTCACGCCAACATACGGGCGCAGGTCGAGTCGCTCTCCGGGGCGTGGGGGTGGCGCGGCAGCGACCACATCCTCCTGCATCTGCCGCTGCATCACGTGCACGGCATCGTCAATGTGCTCACATGTGCCCTGTGGAACGGCGCCACGTGCGAGATCCTTCCGCGCTTCAACGCGGTCGACGTGTGGGAGCGTCTGGCCCGCGGCGACGCGACGCTCTACATGGCCGTCCCGACTGTCTACCGTCGCCTCATCGACGCCTGGGACGATGCGGACCCCGAGACCCGTGCGGCATGGACCGCCGGATCGAAGAGCTGCCGCCTCATGGTGTCGGGCTCGGCCGCGCTCCCGGTACCTACGCTGCGCCGCTGGGAGGGCATCACGGGTCAGCGCCTCCTCGAGCGCTACGGCATGACGGAAATCGGCATGGGGCTCTCGAACCCGCTCGAGGGTGAACGCCGCCCGGGATTCGTCGGCACGCCCCTGCCGGGCGTGGAGATTCGACTCGTCGACGACGACGAGCGGCCGGTGGAAGCCGGACATCCGGGGCAGATCCAGGTTCGCGGCCCGGGCGTCTTCTCCCAGTACTGGCGGCGTTCGGCGGAAACCGCCGACGCCTTCACGGACGACGGATGGTTCCGCACGGGTGACCTGGCGGTCGTCGAGGAGGGCGCGTACCGCATCCTCGGCCGATCGAGCGTCGACATCCTGAAGACGGGTGGAGAGAAGATCTCTGCCCTCGAGATCGAGGACGTGCTCCGCTCGCACCCGGGTGTGGCCGACTGCGCCGTGGTCGGGGTGCCCGACCCGGAGTGGGGCGACCGAGTGTGCGCAGCCGTCGTTCCGGCGGGTGACGCCGAGCTGGTCGAGGACGAGCTGCGCGACCTCGCCCGCACGCGCCTGGCCCCCTACAAGGTGCCGAAGGATTTCCTCATCGTGGACGATCTGCCCCGAAACGCCATGGGGAAGGTCACGAAGCCCGACGTGCGAGAGCTGTTCACACCGGACGACGCCTGATGCACCCGGCGTGTGGATCGCAGCTCGCGGCGGGACCTCGTCCGCGCCTCCGCGGTACTACACGCCATACGTCCCGGCCGCACCGCCGTCGCGGGACCGTCCGTCCGAGAGTATCATCCGACCGATGAGCGCCACCCACGCCCCGCGGGAGCGGGGCACCTGCCGGATCCTGGCCGTCGCCGGCATCCTCTTGATCCTTTCCGCGTGTTCGACGGGCGGGCGGACGCTGAGTCCGTTCGACGGTCCGCCCCCCGAAGGGGCGATGAGCACCGACGATCCGATCTCCATCGAGATCCAGAACCTCAGCTTCAACGACATCACGGTCTGGGCGCTGCGATCCGGCGGACAGCGGAGGCGTATCGCCCGCGTGACCGGAAAGTCCGACGAGAAGGTGCGCATCGGCTGGAATGTGGCGATGCCCATATCCTTCTTCATCGAGCAGACGGCGGGTCGCTCGTGCTCCATCCCGGCGATCGGCGTCGAGGTGGACGCGGTCGTCGTGGTGAGTATCCCCAGCAACGTCGGAATGCAGCCGTGCCGGTCCTGGCGTCGGTGACCGCACGTTCGTTGCGAACGACGCTCGCGATCGCGGTACTTCTCGTGACGGCGGGGTGCGCGTCGTCCGGGCGCACGGTCCGCGGCCGTCAGCCGTTCACGGACGTGAGGGCCTCCACCGTTCGCGTGATCGTGCAAAACCGGAATTTCTCGGATGCCAGGCTCTACTACTCGCGCCGTGGCGCCCGGATGGCGCTCGGCGTGGTGGGTGGCAAGAGCGACGCCGAGTTCGTGATCGATTGGGACTTCCCCGACGTGATGCAGATCGAGATCGACCTGCTCGCCGGACCGCGCTGCGTGACCGAGGAGCTCCCCGTCGATCCGGGCGACATTCTCGAGCTCCAGATCGCCTCGGTCTTCACCGACACGCGCGGCTGTCGCTGACGAACCCGTCGCTCAGGCGTAGAGCAGGTACGGCCGGACGGACGCCTCGAAGTCGCTGATCTCCGAGTCGATCCCCGCCAGAATCTCGTCCACGCCGGCGCCGGCGTCGACGCCCTCGCGCAGCCCCGAGTGCCCCCAGAGGATGTCGATCGGCGCGAGCACCTCCTCGTACTCGTAGGGCGGCGGTCTCCAGTCGAAGTCGAGCGGCGCGAGCGCGCGGCAGGCACGGAGGATCGCGACGGCCGCGCGCACGGATCGCACGGCCGAGGAGTCGGTTACGTGCAGCTGCCCACCCCCGCACCTCACCCCATGGTGCTTCTGAAAGGTGGGCTCGAACCAGCACGGCCGGAGCGCGACGCCGGGCCCGAGGTCGCCTTCCACGGCCCGCGCGAGCGCGTACGGATCGAGGTACGGCGCTCCGAACAGCTCGAAGGGCTTCGTGGTACCCCGACCTTCGGAGAGGTTGGTGCCCTCGACGAGCACCATCCCCGGGTACACGTCGCACGAGGCGGGCGTCGGCAGATTGGGACTGGGCAGAACCCAGGGCAGCCCGGTCGAGGTCCAAGGCATGGATCGCCGCCACCCGACGCACTCGACCACCTCGAGCTCGCACCCGATCCCTCGCTCCACGTTCAGCCAGCGCGCGAGTTCCCCGGCGGTGAGACCGTGCCGGAGGGGAACGGGGTGGAGACCTACGAACGACTCGAACCCCGGGCGCAGGACCGGCCCTTCCCGCACGACTCCACCCACCGGATTCGGGCGATCGAGCACGACGAACGGGATGCCCGCCTCGGCGCAGGCTTCCATGGCGAGCGCCATCGTCCACACGAATGTGTAGACGCGCACGCCCACGTCCTGAAGGTCGAACAGCAGTGCGTCCAGTCCGGAGAGCATCTCCGGCGTGGGCTTGCGCACGTCGCTGTAGAGGGAGTGGACGGGCAGGCCCGTGACCGGGTCGGTGTCGTGCTCGGACTCGATCATGTTGTCCTGCTTCTCGCCCCGCGCCCCGTGCTGCGGCCCGAACAGCGCCTCGATCCGATATCCCTGCGCCAGGAGGACGTCGGCCGAGAAGCGCAGTCCCGAGTCGACGGAGGCCGGGTGCAGCACCAGCCCGAGACGTCGGTTGCGGAGATGGGCGAGTCGCTCGCCGGCCGACTCCAGCCCCGGCCGGACCGCGGGCTGTCTCATGGCGCCATGCCGCGAACGACGGCCACGGTGGTCGTGTACTCGCGACCCCCGGCCCGCAGGACCGCCGTATAGCTACCCGGCTCGACCCAGTTCGCCCGTCGGAAGAATCCCTCCGAAGTCGTGCCACCCCGCTCGAGATTCCACTCGACGCGGTTGAGTCCCGTCCGGCCCCGGGCTTCGAGGCGCGCGACCGTTCCCCCGTCCGCGTCCAGGATCTCGACCTCCACCTCGGCGTCCTCGCCGAGCCAGTAGTGGACCCAGGCACTCCTCACGCGCTGGCCGCCCCCCCCTCGACGGACCGCGGGCAGCGACCCCGCCTCCGCCGCGAAGAGATGCGCCGGACTCGCGGTAACGGCCGGGGTCAGCTGCTGCAACTGACGGACGTCGAAGGCGAACATGCCCTGACCGTGCGTGCCGGCGATCATGAGATCCTCACGCGGATGGATCACGAGATCGTGGACGAAGGTGCTCGGCATGCCGCTGGCGAGCGCGTGCCAGGTGGCTCCCCGATCGAGCGAGACGTACACGCCCACGTCGGTGCCGAGGTAGAGCAGATCGGGGTTCCGTGTGTCCTCGCGGACGACATTGACCGGACCGAAGGGGACGCCATCCGAGAGACTCTCCCACGTGCGCCCGTAATTCGTCGAACGCCATACATACGCTGCAAAGTCGTCGTCCCTGCGTCCGTTCTGCGTCACGTAGACGGTCGCCTCGTCATACGCCGAGGCGACGATCTCGGAGGTGAATCGGTCCGGGTGCAGACCCTCGGTGATCTCGACCCACTCGGCCCGGGGTCCACGCATGACGTGCACGCGACCGTCGTCGGTGCCGGCGTAGAGCAGCCCCTCGGCGAGCGGGGATTCGGCGAGCGCCGTGATGGTCTGGAACTGGATGTCACCCAGGCGCGCGGGGTCCGCGTGGCTGAGGTCGGGCGAGATCCGCTCCCAGTCGTCACCGCGGTTGCGGGACCGGAAGACGAAGTTCATCCCGTGATAGATCGTGTTCGGGTCGTGCGGAGACAGAATGAAGTGAGCGAGCCACTGGCCCCGCAGCGGGGGCTGGCCCGGTTCAGGGAGCGGAACGATCGAAGCGGTCTCGCCGGTGGCGATGTCGGTGCGGGTGAGCGAGCCGTAGAAGCCGGCCGAATAGACCAGATCCGGGTCACGCGGATCGACGGCATGGTGGCTCCCCTCCCCGCCCGGGGCGTTGTTCCAAGCCACCGCCGGAATGGCGTGACGCCCCGTGCTCAGGTCGACGACCCCGGAGTACGACCCGTGGTCCTGGACCGAGCCGTACACGCGGAACGGGTCGCCGAGGTCGTAGTTCACGTTGAAGAAGGTGACGATCGGGAGTTCGACGAAGAAGCGCCAGTTCTCGCCGCCGTCGTACGAGACGTACGCTCCGCCGTCGTTGTTGTTGACGAGATAGTCGGAGTTGTTCGGATCGATCCAGAGCCCGTGATGGTCGACGTGCATGCCGGTGAGCCGACGGAAGCTCCGTCCTCCGTCCTCCGAGACATGTAGCTGCACCCCCATCACGTAGATCTTTTCGTGGTCGTTGGGATCGACGCGGATCTGGCCGAACACCCACCCGTAGGTGCCGCCCAGGTTCTCCATGTACTCGCCGTCCTCGCTGGCCTGGCTCCACGTCGATCCCCCGTCGTTGGAACGGAAGACGGTCGCACCGCGGATGATCCCCCCGCGCGGCTGCCCGTAGGCGTCGAGCTGTCCTCCCGGAGCCTCGCGCGCGATCTCGTAGTTGTCGACGAACGCGTAGACCGTCTCCGGACGGGACCGCGCGATGTCGATCCCGATGCGGCCGCGGTAGCGGGCCTCGGGAAGCCCCCGGTTCACCTGCGCCCACGTCACGCCGCCGTCGGTGCTCTTCCACACGCCCGAGCCGGTGAAGTACTCCTCCGAACCGGTGAACGCCGGCTCGTTGCGGGGATCGTTGAACTTGGCCCGACGCCGTTGCCAGGTCGCGGCGTACAGCGTATTCGGATCGGTCGGGTGAATCACCAGATCGATGGCGCCCGTCATGTCGTCGACGTAGAGGACCCGGCTCCAGGTCTGGCCTCCGTCCGTGGTCCGATAGACGCCGCGATCCGGGTTGTCACGGTACTCGTGTCCGCTGGCCGCGACCCAGACGACGTCGGGGTCGGCCGGATGCACGACGATCCGCGCGATCGTCTGCGTCTCGGTGAGCCCCATGTGCGTCCAGCTGGCCCCCGCGTCGTTCGACCGCCAGACGCCGGCCCCGGCATGCGAGCTGCGGAAGATGTTCGCCTCGCCCGTGCCCACCCACACCTGGTCCGGATCCGACGGCGCGATCGCGATGTCGCCGATCGACGCGGTGATCTGGTCCTCGAAGACGTTCTCCCACGTGACGCCCTCATTGGTGGTCTTCCACACCCCGCCCGCGGCGCCCCCGACGTACATGGTGTACGTCTGGCCGCGCGGCTCAGCGACCGCGACGTCCGTGACCCTCCCGCTGATGTTCGTGGGACCGAGACGCTGCCACGCCAGCGTCCCGAAGGGCGATGCCTCCACCATGTCCCGATGCAGCGGCCAGCGCTCGAGTCGCTCCGTGGCCGACATGCGGTCCGACTGGGCGTAAACGGGCACGGCGAGCATCGTGCACAACAGCGCGAGCGCAGGCAGGACGAAGGACGAACGGGTCTTCGAGTGGACCGGACGACGCGCACGGCACGGTCCGGCGAAGGGAAGGAAACGGCGCATGGATCGCTGCGGGCTCGGGTCGGCGTGCGCGCCGGAAGGGCGCGCGGACGGGACCCGAAGCTACGAACCCGGACTCAGCGCGGCGAGATCTCCAGAACCCGGACCACACCCACCTCGTACGACGGAATCGTCAACTCGAAGTCGTCGGAGCGCGAATCCCCGTGCACCGCGTACATCGTGATCCTCTGGCCGGTGGGCACGTTGCAGAAGCGGAACGCACCGCTCTGCTCCGCGGTCGCCTCGAAGCCATCGGTCGTCTCGCCGAGCAGCGGCAGATTGTTGATCTCGATGTCGCCACCGCCCCCGGCGAAATAGCCGACCCACTGGATCCGAACGGTGGCGTCCGGTACGGGCCGACCTCGCGAGTCGACCACGGTGCCCATCAGGACGGCGGACGCCTCGGCGCGCTCGGTGCCGCGGCATGCCTCGAAGAAGACGTCACCGATGGACGGCATGTGGTACTCGAGCGAAGACATCTCCCCCCGGATCACGTCACGCGTCACCGGCTCGGGCAGGAAGCCCAGCTGCTCCAGGTCGGAAGCCACGAAACGAACCTGATACCGACCGGCCGTCAGTCCGGTGATGGAGAAGGAGCCCTCGGCGGTGGTGTAGACCTCCTGGTTGGAACCGATCACGCCCACGCGTACGCCGCGCATGGGTGCCCCGAGGCTGTCCGTCACCACGCCCTCGATCCCCCCCGTCTCCGCACGCTGTCCGAGGCTGCGACCGCCGGCCTCCCGGGCCGCGACAACCAGTCCGCCCGTCTGGTGGTACTGCGCCACGTAAGGAAGCGTATTGCCCTGGAAGTCCGTCTGGGTCGACATGACCGGCATGCGGATCCACCACTCCGGCACGATCCACATCCCGTTGGGCATGCGCTCGAAGTCGACGCGCCCACCCACGTCCGGCGTCATCATCTCCGGCTGAAGGAACTGATACTGAAAGTCGAGCCATCCGAGCTCCGCAGTCTCCGAGTCGATCCAGAGCGTGCCCGCGATGTCCGGCACGCTCTTGTCGTCGCCCGTCGGCTCGAAGCCGAGGCCCACGAAGTTCGTCGCCGGGTCGCGACCGGCCAGGCGGAAGCAGTGTGCGTCGAGGAACTCATCCGAGAGGAGGACATCGGCATCAGGCGCGTAGTACACGTAGTCGCGCCCGTCTCGCTGCACGTATCCGTTGATCGCGAGATCGTCCGCAGGCCTGCTCTCGAAGGGCGTCGCCATGTACCCCTCCCGCTTCACCTGCTGCTCGTCGAGGATCACGCCGCCGCGGTTGAGTTGCCGCTCGTAGCGGATGAGCTCGTAACGGTACGTGCCGCGCTGATCGGTGAACGCAGCCGCGGACAGGGCCTTGCGCGCCTCGTCCCAGACCTGGGCGACGACGAGCCCCTCTCCCCCGGGACGGACCCGGCATCGACCGGCCTCGAGCTCGACCTCGAGCCCCTCGAGCTGGATTGCGCTCGACTCGAGGCGGAACTCGTCGGTGTGCGTCATACCCGATCGCAGGTCGAACAGGTCGCTCTCGGCGGTGCTCATGCCGATCATCTCCACCCGCACGCGGTAGGCCCCCGCCGGCACGTTCGTGAACAGCGCCCTGCCCCGTTCATCCGTGAGCGTGTTCTTCACCGTGCCCCCCCCGGCGTCGACCAGGTACGCGAGCGCACCGAACGTCGGCTGCATCGACTCCCTCTCGACCACGCGTACCACGACGGTCTGGGCCTCGGCCTGGAAGGGGAGGCCGAAAACGAGAACAGCGAGCCCGCGGGCGATGAGACGGTATCGGTTACGCATAATCGGGTACGGCGAGGCTGACAGGAGGAGGTACCACACTGGTACGGACACGGCGGTCCGCGGTTCCGCTGGCTCAGCCGTGGTGCCCGCTTCGTTTCCAGACGTGCATGCGGTAGGAGAGGAATCCCTCCTCGAGCCCCGTCCGGAGCGCATCGCCGGCGATCATGTTTCCGAATAGCGGGATGCCGACGAGGCCGGCCGCCCTCAGGACGGGGCTGACCAGGGCGATCGCCCGGTCGCGGACGCGGCGAAGACGCACGAGTGCGGAGAGATCCACCGCGCGTTCCAGAGCGAAGCCCGCGGCGGCGGCCGCCGCCTCGCTCGCTTGGGGCGTGCACACGCTTGGAACGCGCCAGCCGTCCTGGAAGTCGCGCACCCGCCGGCGTCGACGGGCGTCGAGCTTCTCGAGCGGCTCGGACAGAAAGTCGTCGACGACAACGAGCAGCCCCCCTGGGCGTAGCGACCGCGCGGCGGCCCGGAAGAAGCGCTCCGGGGTATCGGAATGGACGAAGGACTCGATCGCCACGCCCACGTCGAAGTCCCGGCCGAGCTCGTCGTCCTGGAAGTCGGCCCGTGCGAACGTGCACCGCGACGCGAGGCCGAGGGAGTCCGCAAGCGCTCGGGCGCGTCCGACCTGACGCGTACTGATCGTGACGCCATGCAGGACCGCCCGCGGCCAGCGCTCGGCCATCCCGAACACCGTTCCGCCCACGCCGCACCCCAGATCCACGAGCCGGAACGCGTCTCCAGGCCCGAGGCGCTCGATTTCCCGGGCGAGGAGGTCGTGCACGTGCTCGACCGCCTCGGACCTCGACTCGACCCCCGGGCCCCAGAGCTCCCGGTGGATGGTACGCGCTTTATGCCCCGGGCCGGCGAGGAGGAATCGCCACGTGCTCGCGTCGTAGTAGCGAGCGACGGCGCTCCTCCCCCCCGCCTCCCGACCGCCGGCGCCGGTTCCGCGGCCGGCTACTGGGCGATCCCTCCGCCCGTGAGTGCCTTCACGAGCCGATACAGGAATTCCTGTCCCTCGTAGAAGTTCTGGATGCTGATCCGCTCGTCCTGGCCGTGGGCCCGGACGTCGTCCATGTCGCCGAAGAGGCCGCTCACGCCGTACACCGGAATGCCCTCACGGCGCAGGTAGAGGCCGTCCGTCGCGCCCGTGGACATGACGGGCAGAACCGTGACCCCGGGCCACATTTGCTCGGTGATCCGCTGGATGGGACCCATGACCTCGTCGGTGAGCGGCGAAGGGGGGCTGGGCGTGGCCTGTCCGGCCCCGACGACCTCGACGTCATACGGCGCGGCGAGCTCCTGCAGCGTCGCCTGGACCTCCTCGGGGTCGTGCGACGGGAAGATGCGGCAGTTCACGGTCGCCTCCGCCAGCTGCGGCAGCGCATTCTGCGCGTGCCCACCTCGCAGCATGGTCGCCACGCAGGTCGTACGAAGACGGGAGTAGTAGCCGGGCTCCTGGGAGAGCACCTCGTCGGCGGCCGCGTCGGCCGGATTCGAGACAATGCGGCGCATGGCCTCGCCCATCTCTCCGCCTACCAGATCCGCCGAGCCCGAAAAGAAGGCCTCGGTCACTTCGTTGAGCATGACCGGGAAGTCGTGGTTCTGCACTGCGAGCAGCGCACCGGAGAGGTCGTAGATGGCATTCTTGGGAACCGGGAGCGAGGAGTGCCCGCCCGGGTTCGTGCCCCGGAAGGTGAACGACTGGAACTTCTTCTCCGCGGCCTGAACGTTGTTCGAGATCTTGCGACCGTCCTTCTCCATGCCGCCACCGCCCTCGTTGAGCGCATACGCCGCATCGATCAGGTCGCGGTGTTCCTCCAGGAGGTATGCCACGCCGTTGCGGGGTCCGCCTTCCTCGTCGGCAGTCAGGGCGACGATGATGTCGCGGTCGGGTACGAAGCCTTCCTGCTTCATGCGGATGAGGTTCGCCGTGTAGATGGCCGCCTCGTCCTTGTCGTCGGTGACGCCGCGACCGTAGTAGAAGCCGTCGCGCTCGAGGAAGGTGAACGGATCCAGATCTGGGCTCCAGTCCTCGGGCAGGGCCTCCACCACATCGATGTGCGCGAGAAGGAGCACGGGCTTCTGCCCCGAGTCACGCCCCCTGTAGCGCGCAACCAGGTTGCCCTTGGTGGGCGCATCGTCGGGCACGAGCACGTGCACGTCTTCCTCGGGGAAGCCAGCGTCGAGAAGGTGACGCGCGAGCGCGCGGGCCGCGGTGGTATTGTTCCCCCGCTCCGAGTTGGTCGTGTTGATCTCGATGAGCTCGGAGAAGATGTCGCGCGCCAGGTCCATGTACTCCTGCGGTGGCGTCGTCTGCGCGCGAGCCGCATTCGGCAGCGAGAGCGCAAAGGCCAGTGCCACGGCCGCGAATATGCTCGATGCGTTCCTCATGTCGTTCCTCTCAGGTCGTTCGGTCGTCGAGTGCCCGGATCTTCAGGACACCCAGGTCGTGAGCTCCGCTGCGCCGCGCCGGGGCTTGGCTTCGGGAACCGAGGCCGGCTCCCCGAGCGTGATCGTGGCGACGATCCTCTCGCCCTCGGGCACGCCCACCGCCGCGCGTGCCCCGGGATCGTCCATGACCGCGCCGCTCTTCACGTGCGTCCCGAGACCCAGCGCGTGCGCGGCGAGGCTCAGGTTCTGGATCGCCATCCAGGTGGCCGCGTAGTCCTCCTCCCGGATCTCCGGATTCTCGTCGACGACCACGGAGACTGCGAGCATGGCGGGAAGGTCGCGATGGGACTGCTCGACCTTCGCGATCACGGCGGCCGCGGCCGCCGCTTCCTCCACCCGCTTCGCCTTCCGGTGCCCGAGCACGCGCCCGTAGCCGGCCCGAGCCTCCGGCCCGAGCACGTAGAAGCGCCACGGCTGCGTCATCCGGTGGTTCGGCGCCAGTACCGCTGCGGAGAGCATCCGCTCGATCTGCTCGGAGGCGACCTCGCGGTCCGTGAACTCCTTGATCGAACGGCGTGCGGAGATGGTATCGAAGATGTCCATGGATTCTGCCGGCGGGAGGTTGCGATCGAAGCGCAGACCGGAATGTGCGGAGAGGTAGCGCTCTGGAAAAGTCGTCGCCATCCGCGGACCGTCGGCTCGTGTCCTTTCCCAGAGAGCTGGGCCGGTTCGACACCGCCATGGTCGTGGTGGGCGGAATCACCGGTGCCGGCGTCTTCATCAACCCGTATATCGTCGCCCAGCGGCTGGACGCGGTCGGCTCGATCCCGTCGGAGACGATCGGCACGCTGGCCTTCGAGCGTCTCGACCACCTGCTGGAGCGCGCACGCTGCGTGCTGGAGCCGGGCGCGCGTCGCTTCCGGTCGTTCGTGGAACGTCGACCCGAGCGCGTGTGGGTCCCGCCCGTGGGTGGCTCGGTCGGCTTCCCGCGACTGGACGGCGTGGACGACGCCGAGCCATTCGTGGAGCTGGCCATGCGAGACTTCGACGTCGGGGTGCCCCCGGGACGATTCTTCGGAGAACCGGCGCACTTCCGCGTTGTCGTGGCGGGGCCCTTCGACGTGCTCGAGCGTGGCCTGGACGCCCTCGGC
Source organism: Gemmatimonadota bacterium (assembly GCA_030827315.1). GTDB lineage: Bacteria > Gemmatimonadota > Gemmatimonadetes > Longimicrobiales > Gaopeijiaceae > UBA2589. The sequence continues at coordinate 52,981 of JAURER010000007.1, forward strand.
CGTGCGCTCGCACGCTGGTCGGGCGGCGCCTGAGGACGCTCGCCCGGCCCGGCGTCACGCTTCCGTCGCTTCCGTCCGTCGCCTCATGCGCATCCGCCCGCCCGCGAGCGTCATCGGCACGACGAGGGCAAGAAACGCCATGTGGTACCAGGCCGGCATCAGTCCCCAGTAGATCACCTCGACCACGATCCCGATGGTGAGGTTCACGCCCGCGAGCGCCTGAACGGCACCCATGGCGTCGCCGCCCCGGATCATCGCGACGACGTATCCGGCCAGCACGGACAGCGCCGCGCTGTATGCGACCAGCACCAGGAGCACCGGGACGCTGGTGACGGACTCGCCCATCACGAACAGGCCGGCCGCCGCGAGCGAGGCGTTTCCACCGTTCCAGAGACCGCCCCAGAGCACCACGCCCGCGGCTACCGCACCGATCGTACGTCCCAAGCTGCCCCCTCCGGATCGTGAGTGGTCCGCGCCGACGCGCGCACGCCAACGCGCACGGTACGACCTCGGAAACGCCGCGGCCACCGGGGCACGACTTGCCGCCGGGTCGTGCGGCCGGCACGATCCACGCTCGACACGCCTACCCGGTCGGCCACATGGGCCGATCCGAACCCGTCCATCCGGCACCCCGATGCATCGCACAGCCGCCCCCCGCCCGGTCGCTCGCCTCGCCCGCCGCCACACCGGTGCCATCACGCTCGCCATGAGCCTGGCGGCGCTGGCGTGCGGGGACACGCCGGAGCCCGCGGACCTTCTGCTGACCGGCGGCCGCGTGGCGCTGGCCGACGAGCCGTTCACGGTCGTATCCGCGATCGCGATCCGCGACGGGGTCGTACTGGAAGTGGGCAGCGACGAGATCGCCGCGCGGTACGACGCCGAGCGCAGCGTCGACCTCGGCGGTCGCCTCGTCGTCCCCGGGTTCAACGACACCCACACGCACATCCGCGGACAGGCCCGGCGGCACATCGATCTCGGCGGTGTCTCGTCGATCGCGCAGATCCAGGAGCTGGTGACCACCAGGGCCGCCGAGCTCGGCGAGGGCGAGTGGATCACGGGGTACGGGTGGAGCGAGGACGAGCTCGCGGAGGGCCGTCGCCCCCTCCGCGACGATCTGGATGCCGCGGCGCCGGCCAACCCGGTCATCCTCACGCGGGCCGGTGGGCACAGCGGCGTGGCGAACTCGATGGCCCTCGCCCTGGCCGGGGTCGACGAGCGGACTCCCCAGCCCGAGGGCGGCGTGATCGAGCGTGACGAGAACGGTCGCCTCAACGGCGTCATCCGCGAACGTCAGTCGATCGTGAGCCGCCTGGTTCCCGACGCGACGCCCGCCGAACTCCGCGAAAGCATGGTGCAGATGCTCCGTGACCAGCTCTCGCTCGGGATCACGAGCCTCATCCAGGCCGGCGAGACCCCCGAAGGATTCGCGACGTGGGAGAGCATCTACGACGAGTTCGGCCACGAACTTCCGAGAGCGACGGTTCAGATCCGCTGGGTGGGCGCCGGGCGTCTGGCCGACTTCGGCCGGATCACCGGCGACGGCGACCATCGCCTGCGCGTGGGCGCCATCAAGGTCCTCGTGGACGGGGGCTTCACCGGGCCCGCCGCGTACACCCTCGAACCGTACCGCGGGGAAAGCGAATACCGTGGACTACTCAACGTGCCCGAGCCCGAGCTCCGCGCGCTCGTCCGCGAGGCCAACGCGCTGGGATGGCAGCTCGGATTCCACGCCATCGGCGATGCCGCCATCGAGCTGACCGTCGACGCCTTCGTCGAGGCCCTTGAAGAACATCCCCGCGAGGATCACCGCCACTACCTGAACCACTTCACGGTTCCGCCGCCCACCCCCACGCTGGACCTCATGGCCGAGCACGGCATCGCCATCGCCCAGCAGCCGAACTTCACCTGGACGCTCGAGGGCCGATACGCCGAACATCTCGACGGCGATCGACTGGCCCGCAACAACCCGGTCCGGACCCCGATGGACCACGGCGTCTTCGTCGCGCTGGGCAGTGACATCCTTCCCATCGACCCGATGGTGGGCCTGTACGCGGCCGTGACCCGAAAGGGGATGTCCGGCCAGGTGTACGGACCCGAGGAGGCGATCACGATCGAGGAAGCCATCCGCGGATATACCGCTCACGGGGCGCGCCTCTCCTTCGAGGAGGAGGTCAAGGGCACCCTCGCGCCCGGCATGCTCGCGGATCTCGTCGTGCTCTCGCAGGACCTGCTGACCATCGACCCGGATCGCATCATGGAAACCGAAGTGGACATCACCATCGTGGGTGGCCGCGTCCTGTGGGAACGTGCCGTGGGAGGGGGCTGAGATGGCCGCCCGCTGCCGCGTCTTCAGGACCCGCCCCCTCGCCGTCACCTCTCTTTCCGTCGCGATCGCCGCGTGCGGCGGACACCCCCCCGAGCCGGTTCGATTCGCCCCGGTCCAGGCGGATCTCTTCTCCGACGGTGGCACGCTCACGGACGCGTGGGCGGACTTCGATCTGGATGGTGACCCCGACCGCTTCGTCGGCTTCGACGGCGCCACCAGCCGCCTCTACCGCAACGGCCTGGTGGACGGCTTCAAGGACGTCGCCGCCGACGTCGGCCTCGTGGTCGAGCGGTCGGTCCGGACCAGCGCCTGGGGAGACTTCGACTCGGACGGCGACCCGGATCTCCTCCTCGGGTACGCAGGAGGCGAGCCGGTCACCGCGCTGTATCGCAACGACCTGGACGCCGGCTTCACGAACGTGGCCGCGGCCGTCGGCCTCGAGCTCGCGGCGGGCACGACGCGCCAGGCCGCCTGGATCGACCACGACGGCGACGGTGACCTCGACCTGTTCCTCGCGATGCGCGATGGACCCAACCGACTCTTCGAGAATCTGGGCAACGACGGTTTCGTCGACGTCGCCCCCGACCTCGGCCTCGACGACGCCCGACGGTCGGTGGGCGCGTCCTGGTTCGACACGGGTGACGGAGGCCTCGACCTGATCGTGGCGAACATGAACGGGGACGCGAACGCGCTCTACCTCGCCGGCCCGGACGGCTTCACCGACGCGCTTCACTTCCCGGAGCTGCGCGACGGAGGGCGGGCCCTCGGCGACGAGGCTCAGGGCACGGTGCGCCCCTGCGTCGTGGACTACGATGCCGACGGGGACTTCGATCTCTTCTTCGCCAATTACGGCCCGAACGGCCTCGCGGAGCGGACGCCGACGGGCTGGTCGCACGTCGCGGCGGAGGTCGGCCTCGCCATCGACGCCCGCTACGACACGTGTGCCTGGGGCGACTTCGACCACGACGGCACGATCGACCTCTACGTGAACGGCACGGTCGGCGGAGACACCCACTGGCGCGACTGGCTCATGCGCCGCGAGGGCAGCGCGAGCTTCGTGGACGTCACGCCGGCCGACATCCTCGCCGAGTACGCCAGCCACGGGGCTTCGTGGGTCGACTTCGACCTCGACGGCGACCTGGATCTGGCGCTCGCGGGCGCGGCGGGCGACGGCACGCACCACCTCTACCGGAACCTGCTGCGGCCGGAATACGCGTGGCACTCCCTGCAGGTGCGCGTCGTCGACGACGCCGGGCGCGCCACGCGGCCGGGTGCCGAGGTGCGGATCTACGCGGCGGGGACCGATCGCATCATGGGCACCCGGCTCGTCGACAGCGGTTCGGGATACGATGGGCAGTCCGACCTGCCGGTCCACTTCGGCGTGCCCGGCGGACAGCCGGTGGACGTTCGGGTGACAATCGTGCTCGGCGGTGATCGTCGCTCCGTGTCGGTGGAGGACGTCGATCCGCGCGAGTACCAGGGGTCGCCCCTGTTGGTCCGGGTGGGCGCGGGAGGCGACACCGGACGGTAGTCGGGGCGGTCAGGCCACCGTCCTACCAGCTGTCCGTCCGTCCCTGGGCGGTGTAGAAGAGAACGCGCTCCTTCACCGGCTCGCCCGTCAGGCGCGTCCACGCGCGGGCGTAGAGCTCCACCTGCCGTCGGTATCCCTCCGCCCGGGCCGCGAAGTCCGCGTCGGTGCCCACGTCGGTCTTGTAGTCCGCGATGACCCAGCCGCCTCGTTCGCGGAAGGCGAGGTCGACGACCCCCTCCAGGACGAGCGGCACGTCGCGGATTCCGGCCGAGGCGTGGACGGCCGCGTCCGCCTCCTGCGAGGGCGCGCGCGCCGTTTCCGGCTCCTCGCCCGCGCCGGCGCCTGCGAACAGGTCGAGCTGCCGGCGACCGGTCGCCGGGGCGTGACCCCGGGGGTCCGCGACCTCCTCCGGTTCGTTCTCGAGCGAGAGGCCCGGAACCGCAAACGCCACCTCCACCAGCGTCCGGTCCGCCGCCTGCGCACGCGCCCAGAGCTCCGAAGTCCGAACGGCGCGCACGAGTTCGAGCAGCTCACGCAGCTCGACCGGTTCCCCGTGGTCGTCGAGCGGGCGCTGGTACTCCACGAGGAGGTCCCGGCATGCCGCCCGCAGCACTTCGGGGTCGGGCCCGGTGGCCGCCACCGCGAGTGCTCCGTGGACGGCACTGCCCCACGAGTACCCGCGAAGCTCGTCCGTCCGCGCCGCCGGGGTCTGTGGGCCGCCGGAGGAGGCGGGCGGCATCCCCGAGCCATCGCCCTGGCCGACGTCGGCGCCCGTCGCGCGGCCCTTCGCCATCCGCGTCACGCTCGCGTGCTCGTAGGTCGGGAGACCCGCGAGCCGAAGGGCGTCCGCGGCCCCGTCCACGAGTGCCCCGATCTCCCCGTCGTGGGGCTCCAGCTTCTGCCGCGGCGCGGGTGACGTGATCTCGCGCGTGATCCGCTCCGCGTTCGCGTCGAGCCACCGGTCGAGCGGGGCCCACGCGGACGAGCCGCGCCCCTCCGGCCAGCGCGCCACCACCAGCTCCTCCCTTGCCCGGGTCACGGCCACGTAGAGCAGGCGCACGTCCTCCGCCTCGTCGAAGCGGGCCTCCGCCTCCTGCCGGCTTCGCCAGCCCACGGGCCGGGCCAGGTCCCGGGCCGAGCGGGAGGGGCCCTGCGACTCGGAGACGCGCAGGAATCCCTCCGCGTGTCCGGCCTCCGACCGGGTCATATGCTCGTCCGGGGCACGAAGAGACCGTTCAGTGGGGTCGGCGAGGATGACCACGGTGCCCTCGAGACCCTTCGCCTGATGGAGATTCATGAGCCGGACGGCATCCTGGCGCCCCGGCTCGAGCGGCGCCTCCGCCTCGCGGAGGTCGAGGGCCGACTCGAGCGCCCGCAGCGCGCCCGGCAGCGAGGTGTCACCGGCGAGCGCCGCCGCCCGCACCGCGTCGAGGGCGTACAGGAGGGCGCCCGCGCGCAGGGAGCCCAGATCCCCGGCGGCCGCATACGGAAGCAGGCCGAGCTCGCTCGTCACCGCGCCCACGAAGACGTCCGCGGGTTCGGACACCGAGGCCCTCCACCAGGCGTGCAGCCTGCGAAGCGCCTCGAGCACGTCGGCGTGTCCGCGATCGCCGGGCCACATGGCGTCGAACCCACCGCCGTCGAGCCGATGCTGGACCAGGCGCTCGTAGTCCAGGCCGAAGAAGAGGCCCACCAGCACCGTCACCACCTTCACCGGATCGGAGGGGTCGATCATGCACCGGATGAGCGCCCGCAGCTCATGGATCTCCTCCTCGACCCCGATGCCGGCCCCGGTGACCTGCACCGGCAGGCTGTACGCCTCGAGAGCCTGAGCATACGCCGCGAGCTGGCCACGCTGCCACGTGAGGATCAGGAAGTCTTCGGGCTTCCGCTGACCCTCGTCGACGCGCTCGCGGATCCAGGACGCGATCCAGGCTGCGTCGTGTGCCCCGGCGGACGCCTTGTTGGCCCGCTCCGGCGCCAGGAAGTAGGTGAAGACGCCCTCGCACGGCACGGGAGCCGTGGGTGGGCGGGTGTCGAGTCGCTCGAAGGCCGCCTGTTCGCGCGTCGCCTGCGCGGGAAAGAAGCCCTCGGTCGAGAAGAGATCGTTGACGATGTCGCCGATGGGAGGGCGTGATCGGAAGTTCGTCGACAGGGTCAGGACTTCGCCGAAGTCCGCGAAGCGCTCGCGCACGAAGCCGTACAGCTGGATGTCGGCCCGGCGGAAGCGGTAGATGCTCTGCTTGGGGTCTCCCACCACGAAGAGCGCGCCATGACGAGGCACCTGCGTCCGCCAGTCCGCCGGCTTCGCCTTCTCGTCGCCGTCGTCTTCCATGGGTTCGGAAGACAGGAGGAGCATGATCTCGGCCTGAAGGGGATCCGTGTCCTGGAACTCGTCGACCAGCAGGCGCCGGTAGCGCCGACCCAGCTGCCGACGCACGGAAGGGCGGTCGCGCAGAAGCCGCGCGGCGAGCAGGAGGAGATCCTGGAAGTCGAGTCGGCCGGCCCGCAGCCGGTACGCCTCGAACTCCCGGGCCGCGGCCCGGCACAGCCGGATCGCGAGCGCGTACCGATGAGCGTACCACCGGTCGACCAGCCGACCCGCCGCCGTGTCGCCGAGCCCGAAGGCATTGACGTCGTCCACGAGCGTGCGGGTCATCTCGGTGTCCCGCCACCGGTTGAACGTCGTGGTGTGCGGACGCCCCTCCCTGCACAGAACGGCCACTGCCTCGAACAGGTCGGTGGGTTCCCTCCACCCGCTGATCTCCCGCTCGAAGTGGAGCTGACGGAGCTTCTTCTGGAGAGAGTCCCAGCCTCTCGGGGGCGGTCGGTCGTCCATGAGTTCCCACGCCCGGTCCACGAGGCCCTCCAGCTCGGACCGGATGGCGCCCACGTCGGCGACGCGTGGAGGGTCGACCGCGTCGACGGGGAAGTCGACGTCGGGGTTCTCGACGATCCGGTCGAAGAGGCCGAAGAGCGAAGCTGGCCGGAGTCCGGCCCGCGCGAGGTCCTCGAGCAGCGGATCGCTGTCGCGCGCCAGGCGCTCGAGGTACGAAGCCCAGAAGCGGCGCCTGAGCTCGATCCGCTCTTCGACGGGAAGCTCCTCGAACGCAGGGTCGAGCCCCACGTCCAGCGGGCGCTCCCGAAGGAGCCGGCCGCAGAACGAGTGGATGGTCCCGATGAACGCCCGGTCGATGTCGTCCAGGGCTGCATCGAGACGCTCGAGGGTCAGCTCGTCCACGAGCTCGGCCTCGCGTGCCGCGTGCAGCGACTCCTCGATCTGCGTCTGAAAGCGCTCCCGCAGCTCTGCGGCCGCCTTGCGGGTGAAGGTGACCGCGGCGATCTCGTCGACCGTCGCGGCACCGGTCGTGATGAGCGCGACCATGCGCCCGACCAGCGCGGTGGTCTTGCCGGAGCCCGCCCCGGCCTCCACGAGGAAATTCGTGTCCAGATCCGACGCGATGCGGTCGCGCGCGGGATCGTCGGGGAGCGGGAGTCGGATCACCTCGGAGTCGGTCACCCGGCCAATCTGTCGCGCGCGGCTGGGGGGCGGAAGGCGGCTCGGCTCACGCCCGGTTCAGATCGTATTTCATGATCCGCCCGTGGGGGCCGTCGCGGTCCCGCTCCAGCTCGAAGACGTCGCCTGCGGGGCCGGGCGATGCATCGGTGAGCCGCCGGATCCGGACGTGGTCCTCCGAAGTGAGCTCGAAGGCGCCCGCGCCGAGGTTCCGGGCCATCTGCCCCGGGCGCGTCGCGCCCGCGATGACCGCCGCCACGGATGGCTGCTCGAGCACGAATCGGATCGCGACGGCCGATGTTTCGACTCCGTGCGCCTCCCCGATCGCCGCTAATTCACGCAGGAGCGCCTGATGGGCGGCCCACCCCCCGAACTCGTCGATGACGAGCCTGTACTTCGTCAGCGACCGATTGTCGTGGATCGCGGGATCGGGCCGTCCGAGCCAGCGGTCGGTGAGAAAGCCGCCCGCGAGAGAGCCGAACGCGATGACTCGCATCTCGCGGCGCGCACACCAGTCGGCCAGACCGTGCTCCGGACGTCGGTCCAGCGCCGAGTACTGCACCTGATTCGAGACCATGCGGACCCGGGCCTCCTCCAGACGGCGGAGGTGCGCGACGTCCATGTTGGTGACGCCCAGATGGCGGATCTTTCCCTCCTGCTGGAGGTCGGCAAGCCAGCGCGCGGCCTGCTCCATGCCCGGCACGTCGTCTCTCCACCAATAGAACTGGACGAGGTCGAGCCGTTCCACGCCAAGTCGCGAAAGGGAGCGGTCCACGATGCGCTCCACATACGCGCGGTCCACCCGCGGAAGGTCCGACGCGTCGGGAACGAACTTCGTGTGGATCTGGATCGGACGCGCCGCCGACGTCGTCCTCCAGCGCCTCAGGAAGCGGCCGTACAGTTCCTCGACACCCGTGTAGATGTCTGCGCAGTCGAACGTCGTGACGCCGAGGTCGGCCGACTCCACGAGCACCTCGAGCGCCATCTCCAGGTCGGTCCCGCCCGCCCGGTGCCCGGCGGAGAACTGCCACCCTCCGTGCACGACCCTCGAGATGTCGTAGCCGGGCGCGAGCTCGAATCGCCCGATCACCGATCCTCCATCGGCACGAGCGTGACGTCGGCATGGCGGAAGGTCGTCCGGCCGGTGCGCGTGATGCGGAAGCGGGCGCCGCAGTGTGGATCCGGACACGCGACCTCCATGTCGGTCGTCATCCAGTCGGCCGGCGCGGTGTCGCGCTGCTTCGCCGGCAGCAGCGGAAGCAGCGCGGCGAGTGGGTAGAGCGGGAAGGTCTGTCCGGGAGGGAACCGCAGATTCTCGCCCGAGAGCTCGAAGTAGTCGCCGACCGCGTGATTGCACACCATCGGACCGTCACCCTGCACGACCTCCACCTTCAGGTCGTACAGCTCGAAGGTATCGGGAGCGCTCATCCGTTCTTCCTTGTTCGAGGTCCGGGCCGCCGAAGTCCGCCGTCCCGTGCGCAGCGCGAGCCGAGAACGTAGGATTCCGCCGTCCCGGAGACGACCCTCCGACCGACTCGACCCGTCGCCCCGTGAAGCCTCCCGCCACCGCAGACGCCCGCACACCGCTCGCCTTCCGTGGCGGATGGGCCGGAGCCCTGGCCCCGTTCGCGGTCTTTCTGGGCGGCGTGTCGTGGCTCGGGCTCTCCGGCGCGCCCGACGAGACGGGCTTTGGGCCGGTCCTCCTGGTGGCGCTCGGCGCCGGGCTGCTGCTCGCGAAGGACCGCGACCGCTACGCCGAGGCCGTCATCGACGGAATGAGTCATCGACTCGTGATGCTCCTGATCCTGGCGTGGCTCCTCGCGGGCGTGCTCGGCGTGCTCCTGCGAGAAAGCGGGCTCGTCGCCTCGCTGGTCTGGCTCGCGGACGTCTCCGGGGTGCGGGGCGGAGGCTACGTCGCGGCGATCTTCCTGGTGTGCGCGGTATTCTCGACGGCGACGGGCACGAGCCTCGGGACGATCCTGGTGTGCGCGCCACTTCTGTATCCGGCCGCCGGTGCGCTGGGAGGGGATCCGGCGTTCACCGCGGGCGCGATCCTGGCCGGCGCGACGTTCGGGGACAACGTCTCGCCGATCTCGGACACGACCATCGCGTCGGCCGCCACGCAGGGCGCCGACCTCGGCGGTGTCGTCCGCTCCCGCATGCGCTACGCGCTTCCGGCGGCCGCCCTCGCCCTCGTGGTCTTCGCGGTGCTCGGCGGCGCCGAGGGCGAAGCGCGTGTCGGCCTCGCGGCCGGTAGCGGGGAAGGCACGGGTCTCGTCATGCTCGCTGTCCCCGCGCTCGTCCTCGGGCTCCTTCTCCGACGGACGCATCTGGCCGTGGGACTTTTCGCGGGTATCGGGACCGGGGCCGTCCTCGGGGTCGCCCTCGGCCGCTTCGGACCCGCGGACCTGCTCGCCGTCGATGCCGACAACTTCATCGCGTCGGGCATCCTGCTCGATGGCATGCGGCGCGCGTTCGGCGTGTCGATCTTCACGATTCTCCTCATGGGCCTCGTCGGCGGACTGGCGGCGTCGGGGCTACTCGAACGCCTCATCGAGTGGCTCGCGGAGCGCGCGCGCACCGCGCAGAGCGCCGGGTGGTGGATCTTCGGCTCCATCTCGGCGGCCACGATCCTCACCACGCACTCGGCCGTCGCGATCCTGGCGGTGGGCCCGGTTGCGAGGGACGTCGGAGCGGCCGCCGGAATCGGCGCGTACCGCAGGGCCAACATCCTCGACGTCGCCGTGTGCACATACCCGTTCCTGCTCCCGTTCTTCATCCCCACGATCCTCGCCGCATCCATGACGGCCGGCGTCGCGGACATGCCACGCGTGTCACCCTTCGACGCGGGCCTACACAACATCCACTCCTGGGGGCTTCTGGCCGTGCTGCTGCTTTCCCTGCTGGCACCGCCACGGGCGCACGAACGGGAAGAGGTCGCGGGCTAGTCGCTCCGGACTTCCACGGCTCCATCGCGCCGCACCTCGACCGTCGATCCGTCCGGGAGCGACGCCATCGCCTCCGGGTCGATCTCGACGACGGGAATGGTGTCGTAGCCGAGCTCTCCGGCCACCACAGCCCCGAGCGCGAGGATCGCGTCGGCACGGCCCATGAGGATCGCCGCGGGCGCGGTGCCTTCGCGCAGCAGCTCCAGCATGATCGCGCTCGACGAGCTCGAGCCCACCGCGGACGGGATCGCGAGCACACGTCCTTCGAGACGGGCGCCGAACTGCGGGTGCCGGGGGTCGACGATCTCGCCCGCGACCGGATCGACGCCCCCCCAGAAGGAGATCGGATGAGTGAGCCGGAGGAGCGTACCCGACGCCTCACCCGGCACGAGAGATCTTCCCCTCACCACGTCCACACCTCCTCGCTGCGCAGCACGCGTCCGGCCACCGCCGAGCCCACACAGTCCTCGAGGCTTCCGTAGATGACCTCGTAGCCCGTGTTGGAAGGTCCGTAGTGCGCGAATTTTCCGGAGTTCGTCATGAGAACGCCGTCGGACGCGGGCAGGATCGGGGTCACCACCACGCACGTGTCGACGACGATGTCGACGCCCGCCGCGCGCAGAACCGCCTCATATCCGCGCTCCTCGGCTTCGGCGAGCGTCGCGCGCGCGGTGCAGACGTAGAACGGAACGGCGAGCCTGCGTCCGGCCACGAGCCGCGCGAGCTCCTCGAACTCCTGCAGCGAGAAGTGCGGACTGCCGACGGCGACGGCGTCGATGGTGCCCGCGGCCGCCGCGGTGCTGAGACGCGCGAGCGACGCGCGCAGGCCCTCAGCCGTCACCGGAATCCGTCGCGGCACCCCCTCGGTGGCTCGCCTCAGCGATCCCGGGCGCGGCGCCCCGAAATCCCCGAAGGCGGACAGCGCGGCCTCCACGGTCGGGGCTTCCGGGGTGACCCCCGCCACGTGGAAGAGCGCCACCGCGCCGGTGGACGCCGCGGCCGCGCCGAGCGCCTTCAGCTGATCGCGCGTCGTCTCCCCCGGGAGGCCGTCGATGACCGCGATCTCCTGACCCAGCATCAGCCCCAGCCACGTGCCGAGCACCGGGTAGAAGACGTCGCGCGACTTGAGCGACCACGGGACGGCGCGTGCATCCACAACCACGGTGGCGCGCCGATTCTCGTCCAGGTGCAGCCCGTACAGGGGTGCGCGGCCGGTGACGGCGCAGCACGCGTCCAGGAAGTCGCCATAGCGCTCGGTGCGTGCGCCCAGCACGGAGTTCACGAACGCGATGGCGTTGGATTCGCCCCACGCCACCTGCTCGCCCGGACCGGGTTCGTGCCCCACCTGATAGGGGGCACACGTAAACGTCGGGCTCGCCCCCATCGCCACGTACGCCTGCATCTGCCGGCGCGCCATTTCCGTCCTGTGCGCATCTGCCCGGACGACATCCGGATGCAGCAGATCGAGCGCCCCGACGTTGAGCGTGGTCGGTACGGCCATTCTTCCGCCGCCGCGCGCCAGCGTCTCGGCGAACTCCACGCCGCCGTCGCCGTGATACAGGCATCCATCGATGTGCGCCGAGGTGATCTCGACGAGCTCGCGCGCGCCGAGGAGCTCCGCCGCCGCGACGACGATGCGCATGGCCATGGCGGCGCCATCGCCGTCCGCCCCGGCGAGCAGGGCCTTCTCCCGCGCGGTGAGGTCGAGGCTCACGTGCGCGGCGCTACGCCGGCGGGCGCCGGGTGCGGGTGACCGGCACGCGTCATTCTGCGATGTTCGATCGGATCGGATGCATCGACCCACCCCCCGACGTCGCACAGACCATGCTCTTCACGGTAGACGAACGCGTTCGGTGGTCGGCCGTCGACAAGGCCGGCATCATCTTCTACGGCGCCTACGTGCGCTTCTTCGAGCTCGCGGAAATGGAGCTCTTTCGTGCCGCCGGTGCGCCGTACGGCGAGGTCTTCGACCGCTGGGACATCTGGCTTCCCCGCGTCCATCTGGAGTCCGATTTCCACTATCCGTCCCGGCTCGACGACAAGCTGCGCGTGGGTGCCTATTTCACCAGCTTCGGCACGAGCTCCCTGCGCATCAACTTCGACATCCTGCACGTGGACGCCCACCGGCTGGCGGTCACGGGGCACGAAGTGCTGGTGTCCACCACCCGCGACACGCTCAGGCCGACGCCCCTGCCGGAAGACCTGGTGGAGCTGCTCAGGCCGTACTGCATGACCGAGGAAGACGCCCGGCGCGCGCTGGGCCTCTGACGTCCACCGGATCCCAGGCACGGCCGCGACGTGACGCCGACTGCTCACGGCGTCACCCGCCGAGCACACCGCGTAACAAACTTGCCACGGCCAGCCCCGCGTAGTTCCCGGCCGCGTACCCAAGGAGCCCGACGGCCACGCCCGGGAGGAGCCGGTCGGAATACCCCCGGGCGGTGGCGAGCGCCATCGCCGACGCCGGCCCTCCCACGTTCGCCTGCGAGGCCACCGCCAGCGTGGGCAGGTCGAGCCCCACGAGACGTCCGACGACGAAGATGATCGCCCCGTGGGTGAAGACGGTGATCGCCGCGAAGTACACGATCGGAGGTCCGATCGCGACGATGTTCGCCAGGACCGACATGGCCCCATTGCTGGCCAGGAAGATCAACACCAGGTAGTTGCCGATGACGCCGCTTCCGTGGATGGCGCGCACGCGCGGGATCTGAGCCAAAAGGAGGGCGATGGTGGTGAGGAAGAGCACCGACGGAACCGGCGCGGCCACCGCGCCGAGCCAGTCTGCGAGCCCGAGCGTGCCGAACACGATGGTCGCCATCAGCGCGAGGTCCGCGAGCTCGATCGCACCCACGCTCGAGTAGAGCATCTGGTGCAGCGTCGGCCCCGCGTGGTCCACCTGCGCGGACGACGGCGCCATTCCAGCCGAACCCGATTCGCCAACCCCTTCGTGGCCCTTCGCGATCACCGATGCCGCAGGGACGGAAGCGCCGGCCGACACGGCCTCGGCGCCCGTGGACGACCCGTCGCGACCGCGACGACCCGCGGCGAACACGACCGGCACCGTGAGACAGATGGCCATCCAGATGGCGGTCATCGTGACGTCGGCGGCGATGCCGGCGGCGAAGAGCTCACCGCTCGTGTCGAGCGCCGCGCCCACCGCAGCGAAGTTGACGCCACCCCCGGTGTACGTCGCCGTGTACTGGCCGGCGAGCTTCCACGTCTCCGGCCCGATGGCGTCGGCGACGAGGAGCGCCGCGAGCGTGGCCCCGGTCGCAGTCCCCACCGCGCCGAGCGCGAAGGCGCCGAGCATCCGGGGGCCGGCCTGCACGACCGATCGCACGTCCACCGTAAGAAGAATCAGCACGATGCCCGCGCTCACCGCCGGTCCGGCGAGGAAGTCGTAGGCCGGCGACGTACCGGGAATGATCCCGAGATTGGACAGCACCATTCCGAAGAGGATCCCGAGCAGCGCAGAGCCCAGCGCCCCGAAGATCCGTGTTCGCGCCTCCAGGAAGAGCGCGAGGGTGACGCACGAGGCGAGCAGGAAGAAGACGGCTGTCGGGTCGGTGATCATCGCAGGAAGGTACGAGGGTCCGAGCCGGCTCGCGCGGGTGCGGCCGGATGCGTCGCGGCAATGGAACTGGACGCCCGGCCCCGCACCACCCATCGTGCGCCCCATGCACCCCATCGGACCCGTCTCGCTGAAGGAGATCGGCGTGGCGCGCAGGCGCATCGCCGGCAGCGCCATATGCACGCCGCTCGTCCGCCTCGATCTTCCGCTGGTCGACGATGGCGGAGCCGAAATCTGGCTCAAGCTCGAGTGCCTCCAGCCGATCGGCTCATTCAAGATCCGTGGCGCCGCCAACGCGATCGCGCTCGCGGACCCCGCGGCCCTCGAGCGGGGCGTCTACACGGCGAGCGCCGGGAACATGGCCCAGGGTGTCGCCTTCGCGGCCCGCCGGCTCGGCGTGCCGTGTCGCGTCATCGTGCCCGACACGGCGCCGCAGGCGAAGCTCGACGCGATCGAGGCCCTGGGTGGAGTGCTGGTGCCCCTCCCCTTCGACCAGTGGTGGCGCGCGATCCGGGAACACGGGCACCCGGATGAGTCCGGATTCTTCGTGCACCCGGTCAGCGACCCTGCGGTGATCGCCGGCAACGGCACCGTCGGTCTCGAGATCCTGGAGCAACTGCCCGACGTCGACGCCATCGTCGTTCCCTACGGCGGTGGCGGCCTGTCGGTCGGCGTCGCGTCAGCCATCCGGGCACGCCGACCGGAGGTCCGGGTCTACGCTTCGGAGGTCGAGACCGCCGCCCCGTACGCCGCGTCCCTCGAGGCGGGTCGGGCCGTCTCGGTCGACCGCACGCCGACCTTCGTCGATGGCATCGGCGGCGGCAGCGTGCTCGACGAGATGTGGCCGCTGGCCTCCACGCTCCTCGACGGGTCCCTGGTGATGTCCATCGAGGAAATCTGCGATGCGATCCGGCTGCTCGCCGCCCGTGCGCATGTCATCGCGGAAGGGGCCGGAGGCAGCGCGGTCGCGGGGGCCCTCGAACTCGCGTGCCGGGAGGCCGCGGCCGAGAACGAAGGATTGCCCGCTGCGCGCCGCATCGTGGCGGTCGTCTCCGGGGGCAACATCGATACCCACGTCCTGCGGGCCATCCTCGCCGGAGACAATCCAGGGGGCTAAGGCCGATCAGTCCTCGAAGGCCCGCGCGAGCTTCAGCTGCCGGAACGCAGGCTGGAGCCCGGCGTTGAGGTGCTCCTCCGCCCACTCGGCCAGCGACGAGGTGACCGCACCGTACTCGCCGCGCCGCACCCTGCACACCTCCGCGAAGTCGCAGTACGAGCAGTCCGACGAATCGTCGGTCGGTACGAAATGCCCGGCCGCCACACCCTCCATCATGATGTCGAGGAGCTCCAGGGCGGGGCCGAGCTGGATGCGCGGGAAGGAGAAGACCTGGTTCTGGCCCCTCCGCGTGGGGAAGTGGTATTGACCATCCACGACCTCTCCACGCAGCCTCCGCTCCGCCGCCATCGCATAGACTGCGTGCTGCAGGCGGCGTCCTCCGTGGAAGACCCCCTTCTCGAAGTCCCGCGGCGCTCCCGTCTTGTAGTCGACGACGTGGAGCCCCGCGAGATCCTCGTCCACGCGGTCGATCGCGCCCCGGAGACGCACCGTCCCCCCGGGGAGGTCCAGCACCAGGGGCTCGTCCTCGCCGAGCCCGAAGCGCAGCTCGAGTGCAACGAAGTGGGGGCTCTGCGCCCGGATGAGGCGCACGAACGAGCGCACGTCCTCCCGGAGCGCCGCGGTCTCGCGGACGAGGGTACCCTCCCCGGGGGTCGGGATCTCGTGCCGCATCCGATCGATGGCCCGATCAAGGACCGTCAGGGCGAGCTTCTCGAAGGCCGCATCGTCGAGCCGGAGTCCGGCCTCCTTCGACGCCCGCAGGGCGCCGTCGTAGACCTCGTGGAGAAGGCTGCCCCGCTCACGGTGCCCGAGCCACACGTGGGGGTCGAGCTCCGGGTCATCGGGAGGGTACAGGCGCAGCACCGACGAGTGCAGGTAACGAAGCGGACAGCTCCCCAGGCCCTCGAGCCGGCTGGCCGACACCACGATCGAGTCGTTGCGCCGTGGATCCAGAAGCTCCGGCCGGGCCTGCACCACCCCGTGCGCGGGCCCAGGCACTCCGTTGCGCCGCTCGGCCATCGAGGCCAGCCCCGCGTCGAGCTCGGGAAAGGCGCGCCGGACGGCGTCGACGCCGCGACGCATGACGGCGCCGGACCCGAGCGCGGCCATCCAGACGTCGTCCCGGTCCAGCGCTGGCATGCCGAGTGCCGGAACGGCGCTCACCACGCGGCCCAGTGCTGCATGCAGGTCGCGGAAGGTCAGCGTGGAGTCCCTGCGCGCCAGCCGCAGCGCCTGCAGCAGCACCGACGATGCACCGACCGATCGCGCCTCGGTGGCCTGCCACGCCCCGTAGCTGAGCGTGACCCGGCCGCGAAGGCGCGCGAAGAGCGCAGCGACCCGGTGCATCCTTTCCCGAAGCAGTTCCGAAGACGTCGGCAGTCCGTCGCTCAGCACCCTTCGGTCGCCATCGAGGAGGACGGGGTCCTGTGTGCCTCCGCCCGGCACGCGGTCGGCGTCCATACCGACGAGGAAGACGGCCTTCCGGCCACTGAAACCGCCGTGCTCCAGGTCGCTGAGGTGCAGCGCGCCGCCCATCGAAGACCACGGCGCGCCACTTCCGTCCGGGTCGCCGCCGACGACCGCCGGTCGGACGCGGATGTCCAGGTGCCCACGGAGAATGGAGACCGCCGCCCGGAACTCGGTGCGACGGTGGAGCGTCGCGCCGACGCGTTCGAGGATCCGGGCCACCTCCTCGCGGGCGCTCCGGTCCGGTCCCCTGCCTCTCGGCACGCGCCGTAGAAACGCCTCCAGTCCACGCGCCACTTCCGCGGGCGACACGGCCTCGCCCGCGTCTCCGGCCCGATCCGGGACCGTGGGCGTCGCCTTGAGCGCAGGGAAGAGCATGGAGCGCAGCGCCTCCAGCTCGGTTCGCGCACGGGTGCGGCGACGATCGAACGCCTCCGCCGACTCGTGGCGGCCCGGCACCATGTCCTCGAGGCCGGCGAGGGCCTCGCGAATCTGGACGCGGTACCGCTGACGGCCCCAGCCCACGCGGAGCGATCGGAATCGACGCGCGAGCGCGGCGGCCGCATGAACGCCGCGCGAGCGCGGCGGCCGCAGGTCTCCCGCTTCCAGCAAACGCCGCACCACGTCGGCCTGGAACCCGCCTTCGATCCAGTCGAGATACGCTTCGACGACCCGCCCGGTGCGGGTGCGCCCCACGGGCAGCCCGACCGCGTAGGTGACGGGGACGCCCAGGCGCTGCGCGAGCGCATGAAGCGCCGAACCGTACGCCGCCGCGTCGGACGCGACGATTTCCACCTCGTCCCACCGCAGGCCCGATGACACCACTCGACGCAGGACCTCGCGCAGTTCCGCCTCCACGGATCCGGCCGCGAAGAGGTCTACGTCGAGCCCAGGCTCGGCCGACGCGGCGTCGCGGGGCGCGTACAGGAACGAGCCCGTGCCCGGTGGCCCGTTCCGGCCCTGAAGCAGGGTCGCAGGGGCTTCCATCCCCAGCACCGGATCGGCCTCGAGGACCTTCGCGCCCCGCGCGGCGAGCCCCGAGACGAGCCTGCCCTGCAGGCCGCGGGTGCTCAGCCCGGGCATGAGCAGGACCACGTCCGCGTCGAGCGCTTCGGGGAACCGGTTTCCCGACGCCTCCAGCGCCCGGATGGCGAGGCGGAGCATCGTCGCCTTGTCTGCCCGGCGGCGCTCGGAGAGGATACGCTCGTACCGCTGCAGCAGGCGCAGGAGGAAGAGCTTCTTCTCCCACTGCACGAAGTGGGCAGCATCAAGCTCCTTCGCGCCGATGCCGCCGAGTCTGAGCTCGAGGATCGCGCCGCACACCCGCTCCCGGAACCCGACGCCCTCGCCGAGTTCGGCCAGGATCCCGCTCTCCATGGCGAGGACGAAGTCGAGCGCCTCGTCGAGCAGAGCCTGCTGCTCGAACGGATCGATCAGACGCAGGCCTTCGTCGTCGAGCAAAGTGAGCGCGAGCCTCTGCGCCATCCGATGCGGCGTGGTGACCTCGAAGCCGATCCAGCCGTCACCCTCGAGCGCAAGCCGGCGCAGGAGTTCCCGTCCCGCAGCGAAGTTCGGCGCCACCACGAGTTTCCGTGCCAGGCGCTTGCGGCGGGAGGCCTCGGCCAGGGCCTCGACGAGGCGGCTCCGGTCTGGCGACTCTGGTCGGGTCATGCCCTCGTCGGCGGTGGCGGAGGGTGCACACGGAAGGCGCACGGACGTCGCAAGATATGGTTCGGGACCGTGGCGTGGGAGTCCGTCGTGGCCTACCCTTCCGCCTCGAACGACCACCCTGAGGACACGACATGAATCCGACGCCGCGAAGCCGCTCGCTCCTGACGTTCGCCCTGCTCCTGGCAGCCCCGTTCGCTTCGCCCGCGGGCGCCCAGACGTACTGGCCGGACCGGCACCCCAACTGGGAACGACGCGACCCGACCGCGGCCGGGTTCGACGCGGAACTGCTCCGCGCCGCGATCGAATACGCGATCGCGTCCGAGTCCGAGTCGCCCCGCGATCTCGAGCTCAACCATGATCGCACGTTCGGACGCGAGCCGCGCGGCGAGGCCATCGGGCCCTTCACCGTGAGGGCCCCGCAGAGCGGGCTCGTCATCCACAGAGGGTACATCGTCGCCGAGTGGGGTGACCCCGAGAAGGTCGACAACACCTTCAGCGTGGCGAAGACCTTCCTCTCGACGACGGTCGGTCTGGCGTACGACCGGGGGATGATCGCCTCCGTGGACGACCGGGTCCGTTCCTACGTTCCGCCCATCGAGCTGGCGGAGGGAGACGGCGAGCCGGGCGACGAGCACGGCCGACGGGTGAAGCTGCTCTTCGAGTCCGAGCACAATCGCAAGATCACCTGGGACCATCTCCTCCGGCAGACGAGCGACTGGGAGGGCACGCTCTGGGGCAAGCCCGAGTGGGCCGACCGCCCCGATCGCGATCCGACCACGTGGGGCACACGCCCGCGCAACGAACCCGGGAGCGTCTTCGAATACAACGACACGCGCGTGAACCTGCTGGGCCTCGTCGCGACGAGCGTCTGGCGCCGGCCGCTCCCGGAGGTTCTGCGCGATCACGTCATGGACCCGATCGGCGCGTCGCCCACCTGGCGCTGGCACGGGTATGACAACTCGTGGATCATCCTCGACGGCACGATGGTCCAGGCGATCAGCGGCGGCTCGCACTGGGGAGGCGGGATGCTCATCAACGCGTACGACCTCGCGCGGCTCGGCCTCCTGACCCTGCACAAGGGCGAATGGAACGGGCAGCGCATCCTCTCCGAGGCCTGGGTCGATCTGTCGTTGACACCCGGCGAGGTGAACCCCGCGTACGGGTTCATGAACTACTACCTCAATACGGGCAGGGCGGGGTATCCGAGCGCGCCGGAGAACACGTGGACCCACACGGGTGCGGGCTCGAACCTGGTCTACGTCGATCCCGCCAACGAGCTCGTGGTCGTGGCGCGGTGGATCCAGGGGGGCGCGTTCGACGGACTGCTCAGCAGGATCTTCGACGCTATGGGTCCCATGGCCGCACATCGATGAGCCCGATGCCGAGCCGCTTCGGCACGAGGAGTTCCGCCCTGCGAAGGCGTCGCGCTCGAGGCACCTCCGCCGCATTCGTGCTGCTTCTTCTCACGAGCGGCTGCAAGAGCCCTCTCGACGTCGTGTGCACGGCGCAGTTCGTATACGGAGTCACGGTCACCGTGCTCGACGAGAGCTCCGGCGAGCCGATCGCGAACGGCGCGACCCTCACCATCCGGGATTCGGGGTATGTCGAAGTGGTCACCGACAGCTTCGACGGGCGCACGCTCTCCGGCGCCGGCGAACGGCCGGGACGCTACACGCTCACGGTGGAGCGCGCCGGATACGGTGCGTGGGTCCAGGACGGCGTGGTGGTGCTCCGCGGAGAATGCCACGTCACGCCGGTTTCCCTCGAGGCGCGGCTCACGGCAGCCTGACCTCGTGAAGATCTGGGTCGACGCCGACGCCGCCCCGGGCGACGTGAAGAGCATCGTGGCACGAGCTGCCCTGAGGCTCGAGATCCAAACCTCGTTCGTGGCGAACCATCGGCTGCAGACACCTGCCAACAATCGATTCGTGTCCGCGCTGCGGGTGGAAGGCGGGCCCGACGTCGCGGACGACCTGATCGCCGAACAGGCACAGCCTGGCGACCTGGCGATCACCGCGGACATCCCGCTCGCTTCCCGGCTGGTCGAGAAGGGCGTGCGCACGCTCGATCCGCGCGGCACCGAATACACGCGCGAGAACATCGGAGAACGCCTGTCGATCCGGGATTTCATGGACGGGCTTCGGTCCACCGGAGTGGAAACCGGCGGGCCGCGGGCGTGGGGCACGAAGGAGAAACAGGCGTTCGCGTCGAGCTTCGATCGCGCGCTGACGAAGCTGACGCGAGGCCGCTGACACGGCGAAGGGGCCGGTGGAATACCCACCGGCCCCTCGACGCTGCATCGCTCGCAGCCGGGTCACCCCTCACGAAGGGGCAGCCCCGCCGCCTCGATCACTTCACGAACAGCATGTCGCGGTAGGTCGGCACCGGCCAGAGATCGTCCGGCACGATGCGCTCGAGGCGATCGACCACGTCGCGCACGGCGTTCATGGCGGGCACGATGTTCCTGCGCATGTGCTCCGCCTTCGACACCACGTCGTCTCCACCGAGCTCCTGGTTCTGCTCGGCGAGCACCGCGATGCAGTCGGTGAGGCGATCGATCAGATCGTTGACCTGCGCCGCCGTCTTGAGGACCCCGCCGAGCTTCATACCGAGCTCGTCGGCCCTCTCCGCCGTGGTGAGCAGCTCGCTCAGGAAGCGGACGGCCGACGGCAGGATCATCGTCTGGGCGATGTACTGTGCCGTCTCGCCCTCGATGTTGATCGCGTGGAAGTACTGCTCCAAGAAGATCTCGTAGCGGGACTCGAGCTCCCGATGCGACAGAACCCCGTACTTCTCGAAAAGCGCGAGGTTCTTCTCGTCGACCAGCCTGGGAAGCGCATCCATCGTGCTTCCGAGGTTCAGCAGGCCACGCTTCTCGGCCTCGGTCACCCACTCGGCCGAATAGTTGTCGCCATTGAAGATGATGTGCTTGAACTCGTGGATCTCCGAGGCGAGCAGCCCTCGAAGTGCGTCCTCGAACGAAGTCCCCTTCTCGAGCTGGGCCTCGAGCTTCGTGCACAGCTCGTCGATGGACTCGGCCACGATCGTGTTAAGCACGGTGGCCGGGAAGGAAACACTCTGCGACGAGCCCAGGGCGCGAAACTCCCACTTGTTGCCGGTGAAGGCGAAGGGCGAGGTCCGGTTTCGGTCGCCGGCGTGCTTCGGCAGGTGCGGCAGCGACTTCACGCCGAGACCCATCAGCCCGCTCGACTTGCTGGAGGTCGCCGTCCCCGCCTTCTCGATCTGCTCGAAGACGTCCTGGAGCTGATCACCGCAGAAGGCCGAGATGATCGCCGGCGGCGCCTCGTTCGCGCCGAGGCGGTGGTCGTTACCGGCGTGCGCCACTGCCGCCCGGAGCAGATCCTGGTGGCGGGCCACGGCCTTCAGCACCGCCGAGCAGAAGAAGAGGAACTGCATGTTCTCGTGCGGCGTCTCGCCCGGTTCGAGCAGGTTCTGCTCGTCGGTGCCCATCGACCAGTTGAGGTGCTTTCCGCTGCCGTTCACGCCCTGGAACGGCTTCTCGTGCAGCAGGCACACCAGCCCGTACTTGCGTGCGACGCGGCGCAGCGTCGACATCATGAGCTGCTGGTGGTCGGCGGCCTGGTTGGCGTCCTCGAAGATCGGCGCCATCTCGTACTGGCCCGGCGCGACCTCGTTGTGGCGGGTCGTGACCGGCACCCCGAGACGGTAGAGCTCGAGCTCGACCTCGTTCATGTACTCGAGCACCCGCGCCGGAATCGAGCCGAAGTAGTGGTCGTCGAGTTCCTGGCCCTTCGGCGGCTTCGTGCCGAACAGCGTCCGCCCGCACGTCTGCAGGTCGGGGCGGCGGAAATAGAACTCCTCGTCGACGAGGAAGAACTCCTGTTCTGGCCCGCACGTCGCCGTCACGGGCAGCGGAGGAGAACCGAAGAGGCGGAGCGCGCGGCGCGCCTGTTCGTCGATGACTTCCATCGAGCGGAGCAGCGGAGTCTTCTTGTCGAGCGCGTCGCCGGCCCAGGAGGCGAAGGCCGTGGGGATGCAGAGGTAGGCCCCACCCGGACCCTCCATCAGGAAGGCGGGCGACGTCGGATCCCAGGCCGTGTAGCCGCGCGCTTCGAAGGTCGCTCTCAAGCCGCCGGACGGGAACGACGACGCGTCGGGCTCACCCTGCACGAGCGCCTTGCCCCGAAATTCCGCGATCGCCCGCCCGTCACCCGTCGGCTTCAGGAAGGAGTCGTGCTTCTCGGCGGTGTTCCCGGTGAGCGGCTGAAACCAGTGGCTGTAGTGGGTGGCACCCTTCTCGAGCGCCCACTCCTTCATCGCGGCCGCGACCGCGTCGGCGACCGACGGATCCAGCTCCGTGCGGTTCTGCATCGTCGAGAGCAGCGCTTCGAACTGCGCGCTCGGCATGCGCGCTTTCATCTCGTGGAGACCGAAGAGGTTCTCGCCGAAGACCTGTTCGAGGTCGATCCGATGACGCTTCTCGGCCGACGGAGTGGAATCGTACTTCGCTGCAGCGAGGGTATCGAAACGGGGGATGACTCTGCTCATGTGATCGGGCGCTCCCGTGAGATTGGCGTGACGCAGGTCGGAAAGTGTGCCGACCCGACGAGCGCCTCAAGAGCCCCAAGGTCACAAATTCACTAAATTATCTTACGCTATTTTTTCTATAGTTACCGTCAAGCGGAAACATACGACGTGCTCTTCACGGGAAGGTCTCGAGAACTCGGCTGGATTCGGGGGATCCTGGACCGGCAAGACCCCCAGTTCGTGCGGGTGGTCGGGCTCGCCGGAGTCGGCAAGTCGGCGCTCGTCCACCGGGCGACCTCCGACTTCCCGGGAGTCTGGCTCCGGTGCCCGCCCCTGCCCGACCCGGCGCACCGCGCCGCCCTGGCGCGCGCACTCGCCCCGGTCGGTGACGACGCCGTCTCCACCCAGGCCGACTGGGCCACCCTCCTCGACGCCGCCCGGCGCCTGGCGGCGAGGAGCTCCCGTCCGTGGGTACTCGTCCTGGACGACGCACACCGGCTGACGGAGGCCCGGGGCCGCTTCGTGGTGGCAGCCACCGGGGTCCTTCGCGCCGCCGCCTCGGAGGGCACCGCGCTCCACGTGGTCATGGTGGGGCGCGAGGGTGACACGCCCGGCGAGGGCGCGTTCGAGGAGTTCGCGCCGGATACCCTCGAGGTCGCTCCACTTCCCTTCCGGGCCGCCGCCCCGCACCTGCCCGGGAGCGACCCGGAGTCCCGTCTGCGCGCGTACGGAGTCTTCGGGGGCATCCCCCGGGTCCTCGCGGCGCTGGATACCTCGGTGACGGTCGGCACCAATGTGCGCCGCCTCCTTCTCACACCGAACGGCGAGCTCTCGGACGGCCCCCTGGCCTGGCTCGAGCGGGAGGTACAGACACCGTCGCGCTACGTGTCGATCCTGTCGACCCTCGCCCACGGCGAGACGGACTGGGCGGCCGTGCACGGCGGCGTGCCCGATCTTACGCGCAGCGGTCAGGTCGCCCCCTACCTCAGACGCCTCGGCGAGCTCGGCCTGGTCTCGTCCCGAACGCCGCTCGACGCCGGACCGCGCTCCCGCGCCACCCGATACGCGCTAACGGATCCGTTTCTGGCCTTCTGGTTCCGCTTCGTGTTTCCCTGGCTGTTCGACCCGCGCCGGGCCGACCCCTCCGCGTCCGTCCGGGAACACTACGGCAGAGAGATCCGTCCCCTCATCGATGGGCACATGGAGACGGTCATGCCGGTCGTGGCCCGGCAGCACATGGAGCTCGATGCCCTGGAGACGCTCGGGTCGGTCGCCAGGGAGAG
The DNA here is from genome assembly GCA_030827315.1 of Gemmatimonadota bacterium. Classification (GTDB taxonomy): domain Bacteria; phylum Gemmatimonadota; class Gemmatimonadetes; order Longimicrobiales; family Gaopeijiaceae; genus UBA2589. The sequence continues at coordinate 76,921 of JAURER010000007.1, forward strand.
CGGCAGCCTCTGGAGCGGAGAAGTAGAGATCCCGGTCGCCGGCATGCTCAGGTCGGGCGCGGCGTATTACGGTTTGACCACGTGGCGGCCACCCGAGCGGGCGGCGTCCCCGCTCCATACGCTCGACCGGTTCGTCCGCGAGACGCGCTACGGTTTCGGCAGAGAGCGCCGGCTGCGCCTCGTGTTCGCCGGACGCAGACCTCCCACCTGGCTGCGGCGGGATACGGCGCGCAGCCAGGACACCCGCCTCATCGACGCCGAGGCGCTCCTCGGCGTCTGAGTCGATCCGCCGTCAGACGTCGAGGTTCCGGACGTACTTCGCGTTCTTCTCGATGAACTCGCGTCGCGGCTCCACATCGTCGCCCATCAGACGGTCGAAGAGATTCGACGCGATCGCGGCGTCCTCGATCTGGACCTGCAGGATCGTGCGCGAGTCCGGATCCATCGTCGTCTTCCAGAGCTGATCCGGGTTCATCTCACCGAGGCCCTTGTAGCGCTGGATGTGGATTCCCTTGTCACCGCCGTCCTTGCCCCCGAGCCGCTTCACGTACTCCTCGCGCTCGGCGTCGTTGTAGGCGTAGAACTCCTGCTTGCCCTTACGGACCCGATAGAGCGGGGGCTGCGCGATGTACACGTACCCCGCCTCGATCAGCTCCTTCATCTGCCGGAAGAAGAAGGTCAGCAGAAGCGTCCGGATGTGGGCGCCGTCGACGTCGGCGTCGGTCATGATCACGATCTTGTGATATCGTGTCTTCTCGATCTCGAACTCCTCGCGGATCCCAGCCCCGATGGCGGTAATCATCGCGCCGATCTCGTCGTTCGAGAGAATCTTGTCGATTCGCGCACGCTCCACGTTCAGGATCTTTCCCTTGAGCGGCAGGATCGCCTGGTACCCGCGGTCGCGGCCCTGCTTGGCGCTGCCGCCCGCGGAGTCTCCCTCGACGAGATACAGCTCGCACATGCTCGGATCGGAGATCGAGCAGTCCGCCAGCTTGCCGGGAAGCACGCCACCCTCGAGCGCGCTCTTCTTGCGCGCCAGATCCCGCGCCTTGCGCGCCGCGTCGCGGGCCCGGGCGGCCTGCAAAGACTTCTCGATGATCGCCCTGCCCGCCTTGGGATTCTCGTCGAGAAAGATCGACAGGCGCTCGTTGACCGCAGCCTCCACCGCGCCGCGAACCTCGCTGTTGCCGAGCTTCGTCTTCGTTTGCCCCTCGAACTGGGGCTCCATGACGCGGATGCTCAGAACGCAGGTCAGTCCCTCGCGGACGTCGTCTCCGGAGAGCGTCTCACCCTTCTTGAAGATGTTGTTGCGCCGGGCGTAGTCGTTGATGGTGCGCGTCAGGGCGGCCTTCAGGCCGGTGATATGCATTCCGCCTTCGTGCGTGTTGATGTTGTTCACGAACGAGTGCGTGTTCTCGCTGAAGCCCTGGTCGTACTGAAGAGCGAGCTCGATCTCGGCCTCGGGGCGCGAGGTCTCGAAATAGCAGATCTTGTCGTGCAGCGGTCCTCGGCTGCCCCGCAGGAAGGTCACGTATTCGGCGATACCTCCGTCGAACTTGTACTCCTCCTTCGTCCCGCCATCGCGCTCGTCCACGAGCACGATCTTGAGCCCCTTGTTGAGGTACGCGAGTTCCCGCAGCCGATTGGACAGGACTTCGTAGGAATACACGACCTCGGTGAAGATCTCGTGGTCCGGCTTGAACGTGACCCGGGTACCGCGACCCTTCGCCTTGCCCCTGTCCTCGAGCTCCTTCGTCTTGATGCCCCGCTCGTAGCGCTGGTGATAGAGGTGGCCGTCGCGCCGGATCTCGACCTCGAGAGAGGTCGAAAGCGCATTCACGACGCTCACGCCGACGCCATGGAGGCCGCCGGACACCTTGTAGGTGTCCTTGTCGAACTTTCCACCCGCGTGGAGCGTGGTCATGGCGAGCTCGACGCCCGGCACCTTCTCCGTCGGATGGATGTCGACGGGAATTCCCCGGCCGTCGTCCTCGACCGTGACAGAATCGTCCGGGTGGATGGTGACGGTGACCTGGGTGCAGAACCCGGCCATTGCCTCGTCGATGGAGTTGTCCACAACCTCGTAGACGAGGTGGTGCAGACCGCGCGCCGACGTCGAGCCGATGTACATGCCCGGCCGCTTCCGGACCGCTTCCAGGCCCTTGAGCACCTGGATCTGTCCAGCGGTATACTCGCCACCCTTCTTTCCGGCGGCCTTGGTCTGGTCGTTCTTCTCGTTCTTTGCCATCTCAGCTCCGAAGCGTGTACTGCGCGATGTCGCGCTTCATTCCGTCTCCGCCAGCACGAAGACGATCCTGTCCAGCGGTGTCTCGGACACGTGCTCGTTCACCCTCTCGAGCAGCGCGCCCTTCATGATGTTCAGTTCCATCAGCCATGCACTGCTACGCACTTCCACGATCAGCGTGGCATCGGCCATGCTGCGCGCCCGGGTGACCGCAGCCACCCGTTCGCCCACGATCTCGGGCCAAAGATCCAGTACCCCGAGCCGCTCGAACTGTCGCAGCATCCCGGCCTTTTCGAGAACGTCGGGAAGGACGACACCGATGGGCTTCGGGCCCGGCCGGGGCCCGGCCACGGGACGCGACCCCGAGCGGGAGCGGGTCGGCTTCACGTGCTGATCTCTCCACCACGGATGCGCCAGCGCGGGAGGGCGTCGCGGCGGACGCGCACGTCGGCCTCCTTCGGAGCGGTCAGTACGACCTGGCCGGTCTCTTCGGTCTCGATCAGCTCGAGGATGCGCTCGCTGCGGCCTCCGTCGAGCTCGGCGAACACGTCGTCGAGCAGAATGAGGGGCCGGTGCGTGCGGCGGTCCCTAATCGTCGCGGCTTCCACGAGTCGAAGCGCCAGGGCTGCGGTTCGACGCTGTCCACCCGATCCGTAATCGCGCAGGTCGAGTCCCTCGCGCTCGTCCTCGAGTCGGAGTCGGACGTCGTCACGGTGTGGCCCGACGACCGTGACCCCCATGCGGCGCTCCTGCTCGGCGCTCCTGCCAAGCGCCTCGGCGAACGCCTCGCGCACGTCCTGAACGGAGGAAGCGTCCACGAGCGGAACGCTGGGACGGTACGTCATGCGAGCTCCGTCTCGTCCGCTGACACGGTGGTAGTAGTCGGCGAAAGCCGCATGTCGATGCTCCACCCACGCCCGGCGCGTCTGCATGATCTCGGCGCCCGATCGAATCAGGCCGTGGTTCCATGCGCTGACCACCGAAGGGGCCTCGCCCCCCTTCAGGGCGGCGTTGCGGCGCAACAGGATCTTTCGATAGTCCTGGAGGGCCCCGAGGTAGCCGGGCTCGTTGAGGGACAGGACGATGTCGAGGAACCGACGCCGCTCCGAAGGCCCGCCGCTGACGAGCTCCACGTCCGCCGGGGAGAAGATCACCGCGGAGAGGTGGCCGAGCGCGTCTGCCATCCGTTCGGGTTCGGTACCGTCGATCGACACCTTCTTGCGCTTCCCCTTCTTCTGGAATGCCGCCGCCACTTCGACGCGCCGGCGCTCGTCACCGGACTCGGTCGTCCCCACCACCCGGAACACGTCCGCGTCGAACGCGACCATCTGCTCGTCCCGCACACCACGGAAGGATCGGAGGGTCTCGAGGTAGTAGATCGCCTCGAGAAAGTTCGACTTGCCCTGGGCGTTGTCTCCGATCAGCGCGACACCCTCGGCCGGAAGCTCCAGTTCCTGGCTTCGCAGATTCCGGAAGTGCCGGAGCGCCAGCGCGCTCAGACGCACGGCCTGCCGCTCGGGAGAGTCGCTGAACACATGGGCAAATCTAATGGCTTGCCCGGCGATCGTCAGCGTCCGCGGAAGTCGGGTTTGCGCTTCTCGAGGAAGGCGTCCATGCCCTCTTTCATGTCGTCCGTGGACGCCAGCAGTCCGAAGAGCGCCGACTCGAAGTCCAGCGCCTCCGCCGTCGACGTGTCCAGCCCCCGGTAGATCGATTCGAGGGCCATCCGAATCGCCACCGGACCGTTCTTCGTGACCTTGCGCAGGAGCGCTTTCGCCTCGTCGAGGAGCGCGTCCGGCTCGACGACCGCGGAGACGAGCCCCACGTCGAGCGCCCGCTTCGCGTCCATCATTTCACCCGTGAGCGTCATCTCGATGGCGCGGCCGAGGCCGATGAGCCGGGCGAGCCGAATCGTGCCGCCGTAGCCGGGAATGATACCGAGTCCGACTTCGGGCAGGCCAAACCGCGCCTTCTCGCTCGCGATACGCATGTGGCACGCGATCGCGAGCTCACACCCACCGCCGAGAGCATATCCGCCGACGGCAGCGAGAACAGGCTTGGGAAAGTGTTCGATCAGGCGGAAGACCCGCTGCCCGTCCCGGCTGACGCGCACGCCCGAGACCGAGTTCATGGTCGCGAGCTCGCCGATGTCGGCACCGGCCACGAAGGCCTTGCTGCCGGCGCCCGTCAGAATGACGCCGCGGACCTTGTCGTCGTCCTGGAGACTCTCGAACACCTCGCCGATCTCGCCGACGACCTCGGCGTTCAGGGCGTTGAGTTTGTCCTGTCGGTCGACCGTGACCAGCGCGATCTCGGCATCCCACTCGACCCGCACATAGTTCAGATCCGCCATTCCGGCCGCCTCTTCCGCTCGTGTTGAAAGGATCGAACCCCGCAAGATAGCGGCCCCGCGCGTGATGGAAAAACCTCTCTGAAGCCCTTAACTTTCCGCTCTTCGAGACGGCGACGAGGCTCCGCCGGAGTCCCGCGCGAACCGTTCCATTTTGAGCGTCGGCACGGAACCGACCCTCCCAGGAGTCGAGGCACAAATGAGTCGGTCGCTGAACAAGGTCATGCTCATCGGGAACGTCGGAAACGAACCGGAGATTCGGGCGACCGGGTCCGGCGCGCGCGTCGCGAAGGTCTCGCTCGCAACGAACCGGGCGTGGACGGACCGCAACACGGGGCAGAAGAACGAGAAGACCGAATGGCACCGCCTCACCTTCTTCGGTCGCCTGGTCGACATCGTCGAGCAGTACGTGAAGAAGGGCGACCGGCTCTACGTCGAAGGTCGCGTCGAGTACTCGCAGACCGAGGGGGACGGGGGTCCGAAGTACTGGACCGACATCGTCATCTCTGAGATGGTGATGCTCGGGTCCTCGGGCGGTTCCGGCGGCGGCTACGAGGGCGGTGGGGCCAGCTACGGTGGAGAAGGGTTCGGCGGAACCGGGAGTGGTGCCGGCTCGGCCAACGACCCCGACGACGACCTGCCGTTCTAGCTAGTCCTCGTCCGGTCCGCTCGCCGGGGCCCCGTCCAGCTCGGACGCCCAGAGGCCGAGGAAATATTCCTCGTAGCGGTCCGGGTGGGCCCTGTAGTCCTCGACCCAGAGCTCGAACGGGGGCAGGGAAACGCGACTCGCCAGCCAGTCGGTCGCGACCCTCACCATCTCGGCGTAGGAGAAGTCGCCGCGTCCACCCTTCTCGCGAAGCGCCCGGTGCGCCAGCAGGTAGATCTCGTCCGGACTCATGTAGATGAGTAGATCCGCGACCTGCGCCGAGCAGTAGTCGTGGTACTTGGCGCGCAGGACGTGAAGCGGCTCGTCTGAGCGAGTCTGGCCTGCGTCCACCGCGCTTCCTCCCGCTGGACGTGAAAGAGTCCCCCGGGCGGTGGCGAGGGCGCGGAGTCCCGCGCCAAGGGGGATCGTCGAGTCGCGCCTACGTTCGGACCGGCGGGGCCGCCCGCGCAAGTCTTTTGCGCGCCGTGCTCAGGGCTGGACCTGGATCGACTCCATGTCACCCGAGAAGGACGTGTCCACGCTGCGGAGGTGCTGATAGATGGACCGACGCGTGAGGCCGTAGAGCACGATCCGGCTCAGGAACTCCGGATCCGACTTCTGGGCTTCCTCCGCCATCGACGCGATATCGCACGGAAGACGGACGGAGAGCTGAACGGTACGCGTCTCCCACATGGACACACCTCACCCCACGGTTAAATGCGGAGAATTCTTAAACTTTACACAGGTGCCGAGACCCCGGGGGAGGACGAACCTCGAGAGCGGCGGGGAGGCACCAGCAACCTCGACGGACGACTACTGTAAAGGGGCCTGAGAGCGGGCGCAACCCCCACGTCGAAGAATCTGTATAATTCGTAAACTGTTATACTGCAATGACTTAGATTTCGCCCGAAAATTGAAAACCAATTGTTCCTTCTGGCCACCGCAACTTAGTCGCTTCCACACGGCACGGACCGGAAGTCCAACAATGGCAGGGGGTTCTGCGCCTCGTACGGGCCTTCCCGCGGCACCTGTTTTACGACCGATTATTTCGAAAAAATCGGCTACGGCAGGGAGGAGCGCAGAAAGGCCTCGAGTGTGGTCGACTCGAAGCTGAGAAAGCGCTCGCGGAGCGCACACGCGTCGTGCTCGCGAAAGATGATCGCCGTCGAATGCAAGGTACCGACGGAAGCTTCCTCGAAGGCGATGAAGCCGCGCCACGCATCGTGGTCGCGGAAGCCGCGCAGGCGGGCAACCCAGCTCGTCCCCTTCCGGTCGAGGCGACGGGCCTCCAGCGTCGCCGGCGCCAGAGCCGTCGGTGCGTCGGCCGCATCCTGGAGGTCCAGGAGGTGCGCCTCGGGATTCTGTCGCAGGTCCGCGACCCAGATCTCGAACGGAGGCAAAGGAATGAGGGTCTCGCAGAACTCCACCAGACGCGTCATCGGATCTTCACCGAGCGAGTCCACCTTCATGCCCCGAAGCGCCCGCCGGTACAGAGGACGTACCGCCTCGCGGGGCATCATCCCGAGAATGCGACGCGCCTGTCGAGTGCGGTAGGATCGGTAACGGTCCCGGAGCTCCCGATCCGTGGGTTCGACGAGCTCCGCCCCAGAGGGAGTCGCCGACGCTGGACGAGGCGCATCCCAGGACAGCATCAATGCACGACCCGCGAGCCGACGGCGGACGTCCGTATCGACACCATCGAGACGGATGGCTCGTGGATGCCGAGGCCCGCGAGGGTCTCGCGCGCGCCGAACGCCTCCATCAGGTCGGAGAGCGCCGAATACCGGTCCGGCTCGTATCGGGCTACCAGCGTGACGAGACCGCGGCGCATCTCGGCCAGGACGCCGCGCGCCTCGCGCAGCGAGGTCGGGATGGCGAAGCGGACCTGGTAGGAGAGGGAGTCGACGCTCATGGCCGGATCCGACCGTCTCAGCTCGGCCCCGGGAAACGCTTCGGCCAGCGCGTGCTCGAGGTGCCGGTCCGGTTCGCGCAGCGCCGTCCGGAATACGAGCGCGCATGCGTCGTAGTCGAGGTGGGCGCGCGTCAGGCGACCGGGGCCGAGAACGAATCGTATCGAGGTTCCCTCGTGCAGATCGAGGTCACGGCAGATGTCGCGGTACCCCACACGCAGGAACGTGGGACGAGTGAGCGGACCGAACCCAACACGCTCCAGGACACGCAGGCCGAGGCGCCGGCTGTACCCCCGGAGCTCGTCGTCGTCCCGCGCGGCGGCGGCCGCCGTGATGAGCTGGGACACGTGTTCGACGGTGGGCTCGTAGACCCAGTCCAGCACAACCAGCTCGGTACTCAGATCCAGGACCTTGACCCGTCCACTGCCCAGATCGACGACTTCCGCACTCGAGGCGTACCGTCCTTCCACGACCAGCGCGAGACCGATGTCCTCGATCCGTCCACCCGGGGTGTCCATCTCGTGGAGGTCCCGGTACTGCACCACGGCTCGCGTGAGCGGAAGCTCGCAGATGCCCGGGACATCGCCCATCGCCTCGGGCCTGGCGCTGATGGTCGTATCGACTTGCATTGAGTGCCTCTCCGGCCTGGCGCACGGCGTTCCGTGCGAGCAAGAGCGTCCCGGCCACGGACGGCCGGAGACGCTCTTTAAATCCATGATTTCCGGCCTCGATCCTGCAGCCGGACTGATGTGGGGCCTGCACGATAACAGTCTGTTTCCGGCGCCTGCAAGGAAAAAAATCGCCCGCCAGGCGTGCCTTGATGCCATCAGCGGCGCCGGACATCTTCCATCGGCCGCGCCCTGCCCCGGGGCCGGCCCCTTGAGCCGTTCCCCCCGGCGCCCGAAGGTTGGCCACCTCGTGACGACTCCCGCAGAACGTCGACGCTCCGTCGCCTTTCTCGAGGACGGTACGGACCGCTGGTCGTGCTTCCTCGTCACGTTTCGCGCAGCAGAGCAGCGGTGGCAGGGCTACTTCGCGTTTCGGCCGAGTCACAGCGAGGTCGCCACGGACGAAGTCCGAACAGCCAACATCTTCGTCGAGCACTCGGAGGCCGAGATCCACGCGAAGGCGAGGGGGCTCGGCCGACCGCTCCTGCGCGGCCTTCTGGAATCCGCCCTCCACGCGAGCGGACCCCGCGCCGACTCCACGCACCTCAGGGGCCGGTTCCGATCAATGCTTTCGGAGAGTTCCAAGGCCCTGGCCGGGTCGTGGGTGGACGAGGACCTCGACGGACCCGCGAAGCGTATCGAGCGGCTTCGATCGCTCTACGAATCCTACGTCCTGGACCAGGTGTCACACTTCATCTGTCTCGTGGAGCCCGAAGACTTCGAGGCCGCCGTCGACCGGATCCTCGAAGGCGAGAGCATCGACTTCCGAGCGGGCGACCGCGTCCAGTTCGCCAGGATGGTCATCGACTTCATCGAGCGGCGGCTCCCGTTGCCCGACTTCGAGACGTGGGCGGCCGACTTTCTCGCGCACCCGGAGGCCTACCGCCTCTATGCCCACACGCTGCAGCGGCAGGGCCGTCTTCCCTGAGCCCGGACCGCGCGCGCCATCCGACGCTCCTGCGCCGCCCGTTGCCGGGCGGATCGTCGGCTTTTAGCTTTTCCGACTGTTCAATGAATTCTTCCCAAAGGATGTGATCGTCTTGGAAGTTGTCGTTCAGGACAACGAGAGCCTGGATCGGGCCCTGCGCCGCTTCAAGCGGAAGGTGCAGCGGTCGGGTCTGTACTCGGAGCTCCGGAAGCGTCGCTACTACGAGAAGCCGAGCGCGCAGCGCAAGCGCAAGCGTGAAGCGGCGATCCGGCGTGAGCGGCGGCGGCAGCGGCGCAAGCGCCCCTGAGCCTCCCGACGGATCGACATGACGGTCCTCTCCTCCGGGAGAGGACCGTTTTTCTTTTCTCCCGCCCGGGATGGGATCAGATGGGAAGGGGAACCGGCTGCTCGCCCGACCAGTCGTAGAAGCCCTTACCCGTCTTCCGGCCGTAGCGACCCATGGCCACGATGCGCCGCAGCAGCGGCGGCGGAGCGTACCGCTCCTCGCGATACTCGTCGAACATGATCTCGCTGATCTTGTAGAGCGTGTCGATTCCGACGAAGTCGCACAGGACGAACGGCCCCATGGGGTAGCCGCACCCGAGCGTCATCCCGGTGTCGATGTCGGCGACGCTCGCCACCCCGCGCTCCAGCTGGCGGATCGCGTCGAGCATGTAGGGCACGAGCAGCAGGTTCACCACGAAGCCGGAGTTGTCCTTCGCGGCGATCGGAACCTTGCCGAGCGCCTTCGAAAACGCGAAGGCACGGTCGAACGTCTCGTCGCTCGTCGCGATGGTGCGCACCACCTCGACGAGCTTCATCACGGGGACGGGATTGAAGAAGTGGAGACCCACGAAGCGGTCCGGCCGGGACGTCGCCGCGGCCATGTCGGTGATCGTGAGCGAGCTGGTGTTGGACGCGAAGATCGTGTGCTCGCCACAGCGACCGTCAAGCTCCCCGAACAGCGCGTTCTTCAGCTCCAGATCCTCGACGACGGCCTCGATGACGAGATCGCGGTCCGCCAGGTCCGAAACTTCGGTGGTGAACGAGAGCCGCTCCCACGTCGCGTCGCGATCCTCGGCCGACAGCTTCTCCTTCTCCACCGCCTTGTCGAGGGACCTACGGATGCGCTTGCGCCCGGCCTCGACCGCGTCGTCGTTGATCTCGCGTACCTTAACCTCGAATCCGCTCTTGGCCGCCACCTCGGCGATGCCGCTGCCCATGAGGCCGCAGCCGACCACACCCACCTTCTCGATGTTCACGATTCCTCCGTGTTCGTTCTCGTGTCCGTTTTCCCCGACCGCCACGACTCGTCGGACCGCATGAGGTCGTTGGCCACGCCGTGGAAGTTGCGCTTCACCCACCGTCGCCACGACGCAGGCGGCGGCTCCAGCGAGAGTCCCTGCTCGAGCGCGTCGAGCATACCCTCGACCTCGTCGCGCACGTCCATCACCTTGTTTCGGTGTCCTCGACCCACGGCGACCGTAATCCCCGACCAGGCCGCGAGGCCGACCAATACCCCCGCCCCGATGCCCACGCCAAGCGGCGCGGCAGACGCGACGACAGCACCGGCCACGAAGCCGATCGCGGTTCCGGACGCGCCACCGCCCAGGACCGCACCGACCAACTGCTCACCCCGAGTCCCGGGATCGACTGAAAACTCGACCAAAGTGTGCCCTTCGTCGACCCGCTCCAGCCCCACCTCCACCGACTTGGCCGACGCGACGTAGTACTTTCGCGAGGTCAGGGAAGCAGCCCGGGCCAGCTGAGACGCCCAGTCGAGGGCGGGCCGGTACTGGAGCATCTCCGCGGTCCGCCGCACCGGCTGTAGCAGTTGCGACGCCACGAAGAAGTCGTCGAGCGACCGTGCGATCGTGTCGGGAGCGCCAGGGACGACACGCGAAGCCCGCACGATGGCCGGACCGAAGAGTCGATCCAGCACTCCCTCCTCCGCCCCGCCGCTGCGGACCTCGGCCAGGGCGCGCCTGACATGGGACTCGGGAAGCCCGACCTCGCCGGCGATCCGGAAGAGTTCACCCTCGCTGAGGAATCCTTCCCCACCACCGGAGTCGGATTCCGCGAGTTCGGCAGCGCGACGGATGACCGCGTCGAACTCCCTGCGCGTCAGACTGCGTCCACCGCCGGGGTTCATGCGGCCGCTCCGGCCCTCGGTCAGATGGCTTCGACGATGACCGCACCACCCTGCCCACCACCGATGCACGCCGAGCCCAGACCGTACCTCTGGCCACGCCGACGCAACTCGTGGATCAGGTGGATGGTGATCCTCGCCCCCGACGCCGCGAGGGGATGCGTGATCGCGATCGCCCCCCCGTTCACGTTCGTCTTCTCGGGGTCGAGACCCAGCTCCTTCTCGACCGACTTGAACTGAGGTGCGAACGCCTCGTTGACCTCCACGAGATCCATGTCGGCGAGCGTCAGCCCGGCCTTTTCGAGGGCGAGCCGCGCCGCGGGAGCCGGGCCGATACCCATCACCCTCGGCTCGACGCCCACGAAGCCCCAGGAGACAATCCTGCCGATGGGCTTCACCCCGTGGGCCTCCGCCCATTCGGCGCTCGCGAGAACCGCACTGGCCGAACCGTCACCGATGCCGCTGGCGTTGCCCGCCGTGACCAGGCCGTCCTTCCTGAAGTACGGCCGCAGTCCGCCAAGAGCCTCCATGGTGGTCTCCGGGCGCATGTGTTCGTCGAAGGCGTAGGTCGTATCACCCTTCCGGGTCCTGATCACGACCTCGGCGATCTCGGCGGCGAAGTGGCCGGCGTCCCACGCGGCCTTGGCCCGTTGCTGAGAGTCGAATGCGACCCTGTCGGCCTCCTCGCGGGTGACCGAATAGCGCTCCGCGAGTTCCTCGGCCGTCTGCGCCATGGTCAGGTCGCAGTTGGTGTCCTTGAGCGACTCCCAGAGCATGTCCTCGAACTGCCCACCCGCGGGTCCGAGCCGAAGCGCACTGCCCCAGCGCCCGCCACGCAGCACGTGCGGTGCCTGGCTCATGGATTCGGTTCCGCCCGTGAGACACACCTTCGCCTCGCCCAGAATGATCTCCCTGGCGCCCTGCACGATGGCCTCGAACCCGGATCCGCACAGGCGGTTCACCGTCAGGGACGGCTTCTCCTCGGGCACGCCGGCGCGAAGCGCGACATGACGAGCCAGGTAAATGGCGTCGGCCGACGTCTGGAGTGCGTTGCCGAAAAAGGTGTGATCCACCTGATCGGCCGTGATCCCCGCGGCCTCGATCGCGGCCGCGCTGCTCACGACGCCGAGATCCGTCGCGGTGAAGTCCTTGAGCGTTCCGCCGAAGGTGCCGAATCCTGTCCGCTTGCCGGACAGAACGACGACGTCACACGGGTGTCCCTGGGTTGCCATGAGGCCTCGATCGAGAGGGTTGTCGTTTCCTGTTCGAGAACCCCGACTACCCCTTGGGTGGCTACCGGTTCATCGTCCCGCAGGGGGCGCGATCCAACGCGGGCATCCCCGCAGAGTCGAAGGTCGCGCGGTTCGACCGCAGCGCCGGCGTCGCGAGGCGCCGCCGCGCGCAGGACGACGTCGTGCGCGGACCGGGGGACGCGCGGCTCAGACGAACTCGGACTCGGGCGGCTTCTCGATGTACTGCAGGAAGGCCTGCTTGTTGTTCGCCTTCATGTAGGCCTCCTCCGGCGTGATCTGACTCGACATGAGGTACTCCAGGATGTGCTGATCGAGCAGCTGCATCCCGTCCTTCTTGCCTGTCTGGATGATCGAGGGGATCTGATGGATCTTCCCTTCCCGGATCAGGTTCGCGATAGCGGCCGTGCCCACCATGACCTCCATGGCGGCCATCCGCTGCTTGCCGTTCTTATGACGCATCAGCACCTGCGCGATCACGCCCTTCAGCGACTCGGCGAGCATGGAGCGGATCTGCTCCTGCTCGTCGGCCGGAAAGACGTCGATGATCCGGTCGACGGTCTTGGGCGCGGAATTCGTGTGCAGGGTACCGAAGACCAGGTGACCCGTCTCCGCCGCGGTGATTCCCAGCTCGATCGTCTCGCGGTCGCGCATCTCGCCCACGAGGATCACGTCCGGGTCCTCACGAAGCGCCGCTCTCAGCGCGTTCGCAAAGCTCTTGGTGTTCGTCCGGATCTCGCGCTGGTTGATGAGCGATTTCTTGTTGGGATGCACGAACTCGATCGGGTCCTCGATGGTGAGAATGTGATCGGGGCGTGACGCGTTGATGAGATCGACCATGGCAGCGAGCGTGGTGCTCTTACCCGAACCCGTCGGTCCCGTCACGAGCACGAGCCCCTTGGTGAGCTTCGTGAGCCGGCGCACCGCCTCGGGCAGGTTGAGGTCGTCGGCCGTGAGGATCTTCGACGGGATCGTCCGCAGCACGGCACCCAGACCTTTACGCTGCCAGAAGACGTTGGCGCGAAAGCGAGCCAGTCCCTCGATCTCGTACGCGAAGTCGTAGTCCTGCAGGTCGATGAAGGAGATGCGCCAATCCTCCTCCATGATCTCGTAGATCAGCGCCTCCATGTCGGCATTGGTCAGCTCGCGGAACTTGATCCGCTGCAGGTGTCCATGGACGCGCATGACGGGCGGCGAGCCGACCGTGAGGTGGAGGTCGGACCCTCCCTGGTCGACGAGGACCTTCAGGAACTGATCGATCTGGGCCATGTCGGCTCTCCGTTCATCCGGTCAGCGGGCCGAGCGACCACCCGAGGTCACCGTCCGTCCCTCGCTCGATTCTCATCTGCCACCGGACGCCTGCCTTTCGCGCCGGCCGGACAGCTCCGTCCGCGGGCCACAGAACAAACGCGACCGAGGCGACGTCCAGCGCCCTGGACACCCACGCCTCCGTTGAGCCCGGCAGGTCCACCGTCACTGCGTCGAAATGGAACGCTCTCAGCCCCTCGATCGCCTGCTGCCACGTCGAGGGATCCGCCGGCATCCGCAGGCTGAAGACGTCCTGCGCGCCGGCCCCTTCGCCGGCGGACAGGTAGACGCTTCGCCATGCAGGATCCAGAAGCAGCGACGGAAGGTACGGCAGGAGCTCATGTCCGAGTTCCGCGGGCTCCGTGGTAACGATGAAGCGAGCCGTCCCCGAGCGAGCGAGCAGCCGTACCTCCGTGGCGATCCCTTCGTCGGGGAGAGGGAATCGCTCCTCCAGCGAGGCCCCGACCTGTCTCGGCTCGAACACGTACTCGCGTCCCGATCCATCGGCCATGTAATGCACGCGGACCGGACTGACCTCCACCTCCCGGTCGAGCTCGCCTTCCCACGAAACCCGGCGCCCGTCGGCGACGATCTCCTCGACGGCAGGAACCAGCATCTTGTCCAGCGCGGTGCGCCAGGATCCGGCCAGAGGCCGTCTCCGGGTCACGCCACGGTCGTCCCACCACGCATAGGCGCGGGCCCCACGGACCGATACCCCGTAGCTTCGTGACTCGGCAAGCATCACGGCGTCGAGGGCCTCGTGCAGCTCGACTGGAGTCCGGTGCTCCTCCTCGGCCTCGGCCGCGGCCGCGCGCGCGAACACCTCGCGGACCAGGTCGCGGATCGCCGCGGGCCCCGCCAGCGCGAGCTTGACCTCGAGTTCCGTGCGGCGGCGGAGTTCCTCGACCGACTCCGTCCTGAGTGGCGAATCGATGACGACCGTGAGCGAGCGCTCCGTCCGCAGGATGGGCAGCGTGAGGTTCGCCAGGGCCCACTCGGGCGTCACGAGCGCGACCGCCTCCGGATCGACGGATTCGGCGTCGGGAAACACGAACGGGATGTCGAACTGCTCCGCGAGCGCCCAGTCGACCTCTCCCTCGGACACAACACCGCACGCGAGCAGCGCCTGGCCGAAGTACCCCCCGTGATCGCGCTGGTACGAGAGCGCACGCGCCATCTCGTCCTCCGTGATCCTGCCGAGGTCGGCCAGGATTCGGCCGATCGTGCGCCGCTCACTCATGTCGGTCCTCCCATCTCCCTCGCCGCCTCTCGCTAAGCGCCCCGGGCCTCCTCGGTCGTACCGCGATGCCGGTCACGGCACCGCGCAGTCCGGTCAGAAGACGACGGTCACCGGCGCGGCGCACGCGCCCGCGCCGTCGCACACGGCCATCTGATACGTCGCGCCACCCTTCTCGCCGAGCTCGTAAATCGTGCCGACGACGAACGGGTCAATCGTGAAGACCGTGTTCCCGTCTCGGGTCACCAGCAGGCGACCGGGCGTTCCGCTGCCACCGCCGAAGGAATCGATCCGGACGGCGTTGAGCCCCTTTCCGGCCTTGCCGTACGAATAGGTGAAGGTGATCTGCCCGGCGGGGACCGTGACCTCGACGGACTGCGACGCGGATCCCGTCGCACCGTCGTCGTCCGTGACCGTGAGGGTCACCGTGTATGTGCCGGAGGCGCCGTACGTGTGGCTGGCGCCGGCACCACTCGCCGTAGCACCGTCGCCGAAGTCCCAAGAATACGAGACCACGCTTCCGTCCGAGTCCGTACCCGAGCCCGCGAAGGTGCACACGCCGTCCGGGCAGTTCACCGAGGTGATGTTCGCGGTCGGCGCGTTGTTGTTCGGATCGACGATCGTGAAGGTCTCCGACGTCGACGAGGTCGCTCCGTCACCGTCCGTCACCGTCAGCGTGACCGTGTACTCGCCATAGGCTCCGTAGGTGTGGCTCGTCGTCTCGCCCGAGCCAGCGGGGCTGTCGTCTCCGAAGTCCCACGCGTACCCGACGAGCGCACCCTCGGGGTCGGAACTGCCGGACCCGTCGAAGGAGCAGGTGAGGCTCGGGCACGACGGGGCGGCCATGCTGGCCACGGGCGGGGTGTTGCCGCCGTTGGCCGCGATCATCGTCGGCTGGAAGCCGCTTACGTCGAGCAGGCGCTCCTTGATTCCGTCCCCGGAGTCGTCCGTCCAGTTGAGGTTCCCCGCGGTCTTGAGGGTGTTGTAGAGGGCACGAACGTCATTGGCATTGGCGGGGTCGTTCCGGCTGGCCAGCAGCGCCAGCCCGCCCGCGACGTGCGGCGACGCCATGGAGGTGCCGCTGATGGTGCCGTACTCGCCCTTCTCGAGCGGGTACGTCGAGGTGATGCAGACACCCGGCGCCGTGATGTCGATCACCGATCCGTAGTTGCTGAAGCCCGCCAGCGTGTCGTCCTGATCGTTGCGGCAGGTGCTGGATCCCAGGCCGCCCGGTTGTCCGTCGAAGTCGGCCAGCGCCGAGACGGTGAGGACATCGTTGCAGCTCGCCGGCGAATAGTTCGCGGCGTTGGCACCCGAGTTTCCGGCCGCGACCGCGAAGGCCACGCCGGCGCCGACCGCGCGGTTGAACGCGGCCTGGTAGGCCGAGCTGCAGCTCCCGCTCCCGCCAAGGCTCAAGTTCGCGACCTGGATCTGACCGGCTCTGGCGGTCACCCAGTCGATGCCCGCGATGATCCAGGAGGTGTATCCGCTGCCCCGCCTGTCGAGGACCTTGACCGCGTAGAGCCTCGCCCCCGGCGCCACGCCGACGACGCCGATGCCGTTGTCGAGCGCGGCTACGGTTCCCGCCACGTGGGTCCCGTGATAGTGGTCGTCGTCCCCGTTGCCCCCGCACCCCTTCCGGCTCGCGCAGTTGATGCCGTCGACCACGTCCAGATCGGGGTGTTCCCAGTCGATCCCCGTGTCGATGATGGCCACACCCACGTCGACGCGGACGTCGTCCGATCCGTCGATGTCGATGTTCGTGTTCGTGTCGGCGAAGATGCGCCGGACGCCGGTCGGGATCGCGTGCGTGGCGATGGAGACCGGCTGGTCGGGCTCCACGAACGCCACCATGGGATTCCGGGCGATGGCCCGGTCCACGCCGGCCGGCAGCTGCACCGCGAAGCCCTGGAGCGCGTGTTCGTACACGTGATCCGGACGCCGACCGTAGGGGCCCACCAGGAGGTTGGCCGCTCCGGCCACGTCGGAAACCCCGTCGCGCAGAACGACGATATAGGAGGTGAGCTCCTGCCCGACGGCCGCGAACGCGGGGTCCGAGTCGACGTCCGGCGCCACCGTGGTCGAATCGGGCTGACAGGACGCCAGGGCGAGAACGCCAAGGGCCACGAAGAGTCGATACCGGGGGGTCGTCACAGGATTCCTCGTGTTTCGGGTACTTTCGATCGGGCAGACAGACAACGCGCCAATGTCTACCCTAAAATAGGTTTAATTTCTAAGCAACTTGTATGCTGCACACTGGGCCTCTGAATGTGCGGCGCCAGGGGGGTAAGGGCGTGCGGTGCGGATTGGACACGCTGGCCGAACCCGCCGTGTCAGAGTGACCGATTCGGCCATCGTGGCCGATCTGCTGGCGTGAAGAATTCCGGCCCCGATCGTGGCGGACCTTGCGGTGCGGCGTGGCAAGACCGCACATAACGTCCGGACTCGGCTTCGATCGAGTCTCCCGGTCCATGACCTTCAGGAGAGCTTGCGCGTGAATACCACTGGAGCCGGCATGCCGTCCGCGAACTCCGAGGCGACCTTCTTCGGTCACCCCCGCGGCCTCGCGACGCTCTTCTTCACGGAGATGTGGGAGCGGTTCTCGTACTACGGGATGCGGGCGCTGCTGACGCTCTTCATGACGACGGCGACGATGGAGGCGAATCCCGGGCTCGGGTTCGACGTCGCCACCGCGGGCGCGATCTACGGCATGTACACGGCCCTCGTCTACATCATGGCGTTGCCGGGGGGGTGGATCGCCGACAACCTCTGGGGCCAGCGCAAGGCCATCTGGGTCGGCGGATGGATCATCGCGCTGGGCCACTTCACCATGGCGATCCCCGGCAACACGACGTTCTTTCTCGGCCTCGCGTTCATCATCTGCGGCACAGGGCTGCTGAAGCCGAACGTCTCGACCATCGTCGGCGATCTCTACCCGGACGGAGGCGCACGACGCGACGCCGGCTTCTCCGTGTTCTACATGGGCATCAACCTCGGCGCCTTCTTCGGGCCCATGGTCACCGGCTTCCTGGGTGAGGGGTATCACTGGCACTGGGGCTTCGGCGCCGCCGGCGTGGGGATGGTGCTGGGCCTCATCCAGTACCGGATCGGGCAGCCGCACCTGGGCGATATCGGGCACCTCCGCACGGACAGGAGCGAGGCCGAAGTCGCGGCGATGTCGCGGAAGTTCTTCGGGACGTTCTTCGCGGTCGTGGCGGCCGTCGCCGGCTTTGCGTTCCTGGTGCGCAACGGGACCGTCGACGTCAGCATCACGCAGATCGCGCAGGCGCTCGGGACGAGCGTGCTCATCCTCGTCGCCCTGTACTTCGTCTACGTCTGGACGTTCGGCGGCCACACGGCCGAGGAAAACAAGCGGATGGGCGTGATCTTCTGGCTCTTCCTGCTCATCGCGGTCTTCTGGTCCGGCTTCGAGCAGGCGGGCACGTCGCTCAACCTGTTCGCGCGCGATCTGACCGACCGCGTCGTGTTCGGCTGGGAAATCCCTGCTTCCACGCTCCAGTCGATCAACGCCGGATTCATCATCCTGCTCGCGCCGCTCTTCGGTTCCCTCTGGGTCTGGCTGGACAGCCGGAAGGTCAACCCATCGACGCCGCTCAAGGCGGCGCTCGGCCTGTTCGGCCTCGCGCTGGGCTTCTTCGTACTCGCGTGGGGCGCCGCGAATGCCACCCCCGAGAATCCCGTGTCGCCCGCCTGGCTGGTCGTCACGTACTTCCTGCACACGGTCGGCGAGCTGTGCATCTCGCCCATCGGGCTCTCGGCGATCACCAAGCTGTCACCGCAGCAGCGGGTCGGTCAGATGATGGGCGTGTGGTTCGTCGGGGCGGCGCTCGGCAACCTGTTCGCCGGTCTCGTGGCGGGTCAGCTCGAGACGCTCGGAGAGGCCGAACTCTTCCGGACGGTCGCCCTGATCATCGGGGGCGTCGGCATCGTCGCGCTGGTCGCCGCGCCCAAGGTCCGCACCATGATGATGGGCCGCGAGTAGACGCGGGTCCGTTCGGGAGGATCTCGGCGGGGCGCACGGTCGTGATCCGTGCGCCCCGCCGATCTAACGGAGACGAAAGCGCTGGATCTTGCCGGTGGCGGTCTTCGGCAGCTCGTCCACGAACTCGATCCACCGGGGCCGCTTGTACGCGGCCATGCGGTCCACGCAGTGAGCCACCAGGATCCGGACCAGATCGTCGTCGCCCGAGCCACCGTCCTTCAGCACGACGTACGCCTTCGGCTTGACCAGGTCGGAGTCGTCGGCAACGCCGACGACGGCGCACTCGAGCACGCTGTCGTGCTCGATGAGCACGCTCTCCACCTCCACGGGGGACACCCAGATGCCACCCACCTTGAGCATGTCGTCGCTCCGGCCGGCGTGCCAGAAGTACCCCTCCGCGTCCTCGCAGTACTTGTCGCCCGTGTCGAGCCACTCGCCCAGGAAGACCTGACGGGAGCGCTCGGCCTGGTGCAGGTAGAACAGCGCCGCGGTCTCGCCGCGGATCTGGAGCGTCCCGACATCCCCGCGCGCCACCGGCACGCCGTCGGGGTCGACGATGCGGCAGTCGTAGCCGGGCACGGGCTTGCCGCTGCTGCCCGGCCGAATGTCTCCCGGACGGTTCGAAATGAAGATGTGGAAGTTCTCCGTCGAACCGATCCCGTCCACCAGGTCGACGCCGGTGCGCTCCCTGAACTCGTGCCACACCGGTGCCGGAAGCGCTTCTCCGGCGGACACGCCGAGTCTGAGCGAGGTCAGGTCGTACCGTTCGGTGAAGTTTTCGACGGCGAGGATCGAAGCGTACCCCGTCGGGGCGTTGAACAGGATGGTCGGCCGGAACCGGTCCACCATCGCGAGCACGTCCACGGCCCGCCGCGGGCTTCCGGGGTAGAGGACGACCGACGCGCCCACCCACCAGGGAAAGAGCAGGTTGCCGCCGAGGCCGTAGGCGAAGAAGAGCTTGGCCACGGAAAAGGTCCGGTCTTCGGCGGTGAGCCCGAGCACGTCGACGCCCCAGAGCTGGGCGCAGAGCACGTAGTCGCGGTGTGCATGGAAGATGCCCTTGGGCGCACCCGTGGTGCCGCTGGAGTAGCTCAGCGTCCCGAAGTCGTCGCGGTGCGTCCTCCGACTCTCCAGTTCGGAGCTCTCGACCGCGACCCACTCCTCCCACCGCAGGACATCGTCGGCAGCGTCGGATGCATCACCGATCAGCACCACGTGCTCCACCGGCGTGCTCTGCTCGAGCGCCTTGCGCGCCGGTTCGAGCAGAGATCCGTGGAGCAGCAGCACGCGCGCGCCGGAATCGACGAGGATGTGGGCGAGCTCGGCGGGGGTGAGCAGCGTGTTCATGCCCACGGACACGGCGCCGATCTTCAGGCACGCGAAAAAGGTCACTGCCCACTCCGCACCGTCCGGGGCGAGAATCGCGACCCGGTCACCGTGACGAACGCCGAGTCGTTCGAGCGCGTTGCCGACGCGGTTCACCTCGGCCGAGACCTCGCCGAACGTCATCTCCCGATCCGGCGTCAGCAGCGCGACCTTTTCAGCCCGCCCCGCGAGGTTCCGCTCCAGGATGTCGACGGCGTTGTACCAGGCGGGGATGTCGGCAGCGCGCCTCGGGATCACGGGGCGAAGACCCCCTCGATGTCTTCGCGCGAGTAGACGCGGAAGGCGATCAGCGTCTCCGTGCGTGCGATGCCGTCGAGGTTGCGGATCTTCGAGCTGACGATGTCCGCGACGTGCTCGTTCTCGGGGACGCGGAGGATCGCGACCAGGTCGTAGCGGCCGGCCACGGAAAAGACCTCCGGAACGCCTTCGATTTCCACGAGCTGCTCGGCGAGCCTCTGGATCTTGTCGGGCTCGGCTTCGATGAGGACGACCGCGTTGACCATCTTCGCGCCTCTTTCGGATCAGGGGTGGACCGGTTCGGGACCGGACCCATCATGAGACTTCCGGGGGCGCGCGGAAAGGCGTCCTCGTGCTCACCGTGATCCTCCCCTGCCACCGCGAGGTTGTACGCGGCTCGCGCGTGCCGGGGGGCCGCTCGCGCCGCGGCTCGGTACCGACGCCAGGCGTCGTCCAGGCATCCCCCCTCATGGAGCAGGCGCCCCAGGTTCAGTTGGGCATGCGCGTGTGCGTGGTCGAGCGCGATGGTGGTGTTCCAGGTTCCGATCGCGCGGGCAGTCATGGGCCGAAGACGCGGGGTTCGGTCGTCGTGGCGCGCGAAGGGATCATTCACGAAGGCCTACGGCTTTAGACGGCATCGACGGTGTTCACTTGCCGCGCACGATCAAAGCGATGAGCATTCGGGCGATGATCATCGCCTTCGTGGTCGGTGGCACGCTCTTCGGCTCGGCGCTTCTGTGGTTCTCCTGCTCGCGTCTCGAAGATTCGACGCATCGGCTCGCCCAGCATTACGGTATCCCCGACGCCGTCAAGGGCTCGGTGCTGCTCGCCATCTCGTCGAGCATGCCCGAGCTCGTCACTGCACTTCTCGCGCCGCTCGCGCACCAGGACTTCGAACTGGGACTCGCCGCCATCATCGGCTCGGCGATCTACAACATTCTCGTGATCCCGGCGTTCTCGGTCTATGCGCGTGGTCGTCCGCTGGAAGCGAACCGGGACCTGGTGTACCGGGAGGCGCAGTTCTATCTGGTTTCGGTCTCCGTGCTCATGCTGATCCTGAGTCTCACGGTGATTTATTTCGGGCCGTCCGAGCAGACATTTCTTGACGACGGGCGTCGGATCTTCATCGGGAATTTCACCCGACCACTCGCCCTCTTCCCGCTGTTGCTCTACGGACTCTACCTCTACATGCAGTTCGAGGAGGTGAAGCGGCAGCGCGCGGACCATCCACGCGTCGACGGCATCAACCCGTGGCGTGAGTGGGGCATTCTCGTCCTGTGCGTGCTGGTCATTCTGGTCGGCGTCGAGGTCCTGCTGCAGGTGGCGATCCGCCTCGGCGAGGAGCTCAACACGCCCACGTTCCTCTGGGGAATGACGATCGTCGCCGCGGCGACGTCGATCCCGGACACCTTCGTGAGCGTACGCGCTTCGGTCATGGGACGCACGGAGTCGAGCGTGTCGAACGTGCTCGGAAGCAACGTCTTCGATCTGCTCGTGGCCGTGCCCCTGGGGGTGATGATCTCGGGGGCGATCGCGGTCAACTTCACGCAGATCGTTCCCATGATGACGTTCCTCGTCATCGCGACGGTCGTGATGCTCGTCTTCATGCTGCGCGACATGCACCTCTCGATGGGCGAATCGCACGTCATGATCTTCCTGTACGTCGCC
>JAURER010000012.1 GCA_030827315.1 Gemmatimonadota bacterium
CAGCGAGACGGGTCGGACCATGTCGTAGCTGTACGGCGCCGGGACACGCTGGTCCGCCGGCCGAACGACCTCGGGCGGGGGCGTCCGTTGGCCACGGCGGGCCTGTGCCGTCACGGACGGGGGCGCGACCGCGAGCAGGGCGAGCGCCACGAGCGCGCAGGACCATCGCTTCATCATGATCTCAAGATCTCCAGTGTAGGCCTTCGTGACATGGCATTCCGGGGGCGGTACCCCCGCTTTTCTCAGCGCCGCGCGCACGCGCTCATCCCGGAACGGGACGAGCCGGATGCGCACGCCGGTACCATCGTAAATCGCATCGCCCACCGCCGCGAGGAGGGGCTTGCAGACGGTCTCGCCGGCTCCGTCGTGGATCGCATGCCCGGCCTCGAGACCGCAACGACGGAAGTATTCACCCTGGAGGGCGGGATGGCCAGCCGGTGGCCTCTGCGCGCGCCGATCTCGCCGCGGTTGCTCACCTCCCAGTCGGGCACCTATGGTGAGCCCTACCACGCCGGCAGGCATCTTCCCCGGGGCCACACCAGATGCAGGAGACGCTTCTTTTGATCGCGATGCCCTCCGCCAACACCCCGCCCGCCTCGACGTTCGCTCGACCCGAATCGACCGGCCTCGCGGCCGGCTGCCGGCTCGCCGCGGGATGAGCGTGGAGAGCCTGACCCGACGCCTTGCGCGACTCGTGCGTGCCCGTGACGTGACCTCCCCAGACCTCGTCGCCGCGGAGCGGTACGTGCGGGACTGGCTCGGCTCGTACGTGGCGGGCACCGCATCTCCGACAGGCCGCCGGCTGCGTTCGTACGCTCGTGGCGCACGCGACCTGGAGGAAAGGGTCTTCCTGGCGGCCGCGCTCTCCCACGTGACCGAGACCGACGACCTCCACGGCGCGTCGGTCACGCACCCGGGGTGCGTCGTCATTCCCGTGGCGCTCCTCCTCGGACGGCGCCGAAGGGTCCGCGGCCACGCACTCCTGGGAGCGACCCTCGCGGGATACGAGGTGATGACCCGGATCGGCGAAGCACTCGGACCGGCGCACTACCGCACGTTCCACAACACCGCCACCGCCGGAGTCTTTGGCGCGGCCGCCACCGCGGCGTACCTGCTCGGTCTCGACGAGGATGCGTGGGTCTGGGCGCTTGGCAGCGCCGGAACCCAGGCCGCGGGTCTCTGGCAGTTCAACGAGGAGGGGGCGATGAGCAAGCCGCTCCACGCCGGCCACGCCGCTGCTTCCGGTCTCCGAGCGGCACTCCTCGCGGCCGAGGGACTCACCGGGGCCGAGGCGATCCTCGAGGGAGAGAAGGGACTGTTTCGAGCGCTGTGCCCCGACGCTCGGCCCGACGCCGTGCTGGCGGAGTCACCGGGGTGGAAGCTCCCCGAGACTTCCATGAAGCCGTACCCCTGCTGCCGTCACGTACATCCGGCGATCGACGCCGCGCTCGAGCTGCGAAACACGATCCCGTCCGCCGAGCCGGCACGGATCCGGATCGAGACGTATCCAGCCGCGCTGGACCTGACCGATCGCCCCCACCCCCGCTCTCCCGAAGAAGCGCGTTTCAGCATTCAGTACGCCGTGGTGACGGCCCTGCTTCGCGGCCGGCCGGGGCTGGAGGCATTCGAGGCGGCGGCGGTGCTGGATCCCGCCCTGCACGACGCCCTCGCCCGGACGACGGTCGAGAGCAACGCGGCCCTGGCGGCCGCCTACCCGAAGCGCTGGGGTGCACGCGTCGTCGTCGAAACGACCGGGGGTGTCCAGCAGCGGGCCGAGCGGGACGGGGCGACCGGCGATCCCGACGTTCCGCTGGACGACCCGATGCTCGATGCCAAGGTCCGGGGACTCTTCGCGTGGGCCGGCCTGCCGCAGGCCGAGGGCACCGAGTTGCTGCGCGCCTGTCGCCACCTGGCGTCGAACGGACCGCCGTTCGCTCTTCCGGTCGGACCTGACGCGTAGCGGGGTCGACCCCGGATCATCCCGCCCGAGGCGCGCGGCTCTCCACCGTTTCCGATTGGTGCGGTCCTCCAGCTTCTGTGCCGTGATTACCGTTTGCTCAGGACGGCTCCAGTGAGCCGCAGGGGCCCGCGTCCGGCGGCTCAGTGGCTCCCGGGCGATCCGCGTCGTCGAGCCGTTTCGCTCGAGTCGGCCCTCGAGACGTCGGCAGCGGTCGATCCCTCCAGCGGGCTCTGGTTCTTTACACGGCGCGCGTCCGTGGCCCTGGAGGCCGCGGTGACGAAAGGGCGAAAGCAACAAGCATCGAACCGGTGCCGTGCAGCGCCTCGGGTGCCCAGGACTCTCACGTCTTCCCGCCCCAAGCCATCCGCGAACCCGTTCTGCGGACCGGGGAGTCGACGACTCGGATCGACGTCGACAACTCACCCCCAAGCGACCCGACCGTGACGTTGACCCTCCTCTTCGACTACCTCCAGAACGCCACCCTCGGAACTCTAACGGCGCCGGCAGACTGCGGAGTCCGGAAGCCTCCGACGACGGTCCGCGCTTCCGGTGACTCCACCCCGGGGGCCGTTTTCCACTATCTTCCCGGCGTGAGATCCGCCTCGAGCCCTCGATTCCGAGGGTCGGCGCTCACTCGAAAGTCCGCGCCCGCCTATCGAGCCGTGTGTTACGGCCGGCCTGCAGGGCGCCTCCCACTGGAACACATCTTGGCTTTTGCCACCCTGAAGTTACACCCGACCCTGCTGCGCGGGGTCGAGTCCCTGGGCTTCACACGCCCCACACCCATTCAGACCGAAGCGATCCCGCACGCCCTCGAGGGACGCGACCTCCTGGCCTGCGCGGCCACCGGCAGCGGCAAGACCGCGGCCTTTCTCCTGCCCATCCTCCACAGACTGCTCGATCGGCCTCGTGGCACGACGCGGGCCCTCGTCCTGGCGCCGACACGCGAACTCGCCCTGCAGATCGTCGACGAACTGGAGGCGCTGGCGCGCCACACGCCCCTCACCGCCGCGGCCGTCCACGGCGGCGTGAAGATGGGCCCGCAGGAGCGCGCGTTCCGCAGCGGTGTCGACGTGATCGTCGCCACGCCGGGTCGCCTTCTCGACCACTTCCAGTACGATTACGCCGCGCTCGCCGGCGTCGAGTACCTGGTGCTCGACGAGGCCGACCGGATGCTCGACATGGGCTTCCTGCCGGACATCAAGCGCATCCTTCGCCACCTCCCCGCGCCGAAGCAGACGTTCTTCTTCAGCGCGACGATGCCCCCTCCGATCGAGAAGCTGACACGCGAGATCCTGCGCGACCCCGCGAAGGTCGCCCTGCAGCGCAAGGCGGCTCCGGCGGCAGGCGTGACGCAGGCGGTCTACCCGGTTCCGTCGAATCTGAAGGGCGCGCTGCTGATCGAACTGCTCCAGGGCGGCACCATGGACCAGGCACTCGTCTTCACGCGCACGAAGCACCGCGCCAACCGGCTGGCCCAGCTCCTCGGCAAGAAGGGGATCTCCGCAGAGCGCATCCACGGCAACCGCTCGCAGGCGCAGCGCACCAAGGCGCTCGCCGGCTTCAAAGCCGGCGACTTCCAGGTGCTGGTCGCGACCGACATCGCCGCCCGCGGAATCGACGTGGAGGCGCTCGGGCACGTGGTGAACTTCGACGTTCCCAACGTGGCGGAGGACTATATCCACCGCGTCGGGCGTACCGCGCGGGCCGAGCTCACCGGTGAGGCGTTTACGCTCGTGTCGCCCGAAGAGGAAGCCGACCTGCGGGCGATCGAGAAGGCGCTCGGCCAGAAGCTCAACCGGGTGCGCATCGACGGGTTCGCCTACGAGGCGACCGCCGAAGCGCCACTCGAGATCCCGCGCGGTGAGCGGATCGCCGCCCTGCGTGCGAAGCGAGCGGAAGATCGCGCGCGCGCGGCGGCCAAGCAGAAAGGGCAGGCCGGGCGGACGGGAGCGGGTCCCGCCGACGAGGCGACCTCCGGCTCTTCGCGTCCCCGGCGGCGGCGATACGGAAAGCGGCGCGGCTGACCGGTCGCGACCGGTCCGGTTCTAGCGCTTCTTCGCGACGAGCTCGATCTCGACTCGCGCGTTCATCGGCAGCCCGGCGACGCCGACGGTGGTTCGCGCGGGGAAGGGCGCGGTGAAGCGCGTCCGGTACGCTTCGTTCATCTCCGCGAAGTCACCCATGTCGGTGAGGTAGACGTTCACCTTCACGACGTCGTCCGAGCCCAGGCCGCCGTCAGCCAGCACCGCGAACAGGTTGTCGAAGCACTGGTGCGTCTGGTCCCCCACGCCCCCCACCTTGAGCTCGCCGGTCGAGGGATCGATCGGGGTCTGCCCCGAGCAGAAGACGTGCGTGCCGTCGTCGATGGCGTGGGAATACGGTCCGATGGCGGACGCCGTGGCGCTGCTGAGGGCTTTTCGCACGTCGGCTCCTAACGGATGATCGCCATCGGCAGGAGCACGACGTAGCCCAGCACAAGCAGGAGCGGGGCGGCCGTGATCGAGCCCTGGCCGAGCAGCCAGTAGCCCAGCGTGAGCGCCGCCAGACCCGCCAAGCCCAGAATGCCGTTCACCCGCGTGAACTTCAGCGCTGCGGGCGCTTCGCTCTTCGTCGTCTTTCGTGCCATGCGGGAATGCTAGACTGGGGGTGCGGGTGGGTCAATCGCGGCCCAGGCGCTCCCGCACCTCGTCCACGCCGATACCCAGCAGCTGCGCCGCCTCCGCTTCGTCCCCTCCGGCCCGGTCGAGCACGAGCCGGACATGCCGCTCAACGGCGGCTGCCAGCGTGAGCTCGTCCGAAGCCACACGCCGTCCACCCTCGAGGATCAGGTGGTCGGCGCCAATCACCGTGCCGCGGGCCACGATCGCCGCGCGCAGGAGCGCGTTTTCCAGCTCCCGGACGTTGCCGGGCCACGGGTACGCCCGCAGGCGCGCCATCGCGTCGTCGGAGATGCGGCGCACGTCTCGGCCCGTTTCTTCCCGTATCCGGCCGAGCAGGGCGGTGGCCACGAGCTCGATGTCGCCGGGGCGCTCGCGCAGCGGCGGCATCTCGATCTCGACGACCTTGAGCCGGAAGTAGAGGTCCTCGCGGAAGCGCCCCTCCTCGATCAGATGCTCGACGGGCTGATGCGTGGCGGCGATGACGCGGGCCTCGGTCGTGCGCGGCTGCTCTCCCCCGACGGGGTAGAAGCGTCGTTCCTGGAGCACGCGGAGCAGCTTCGTCTGAAAGTCCGGGCTCGTGTCTCCGATCTCGTCGAGGAAGATCGTGCCCCTGCCGGCGAGCTCGAAGTACCCCTTCCGGGCGCCGGTGGCGCCCGTGAACGCTCCCTTGACGTGCCCGAACAGCTCGGACTCCAGGAGGGTGTCCGTCAGCGCGGTGCAGTTCACGGCGATGAACGGCTCGGCCGAGTATTCGGAATTCTCGTGGATGCCCCGCGCGATGACCTCCTTGCCGGTCCCGGTCTCGCCGCGCACCAGGACCGTGGCCCGATTGGCCGAGAGCACGCCGATCGTCTTGTAGATGTCGATCATGCGCGGGTCCCTTCCGACCAGTCGGCCCCGCGGCAGCGCCGCGACCACGTCGGGGGTCTCCGTTGTCTCCACGAGTTCGCGCTCGCCAAAGCACCGGTCGGCCAGCGCCTGCACCACCTTGGGGTCTACAGGCTTGACCAGGAAGTCGAAGGCACCCGACTTCATCGCAGAGACAGCCGTCTCCATGTCGTCGTGGGCCGTCATGACCACGACCTCCACGCCTTCCATCGAGCTCCGGATCCGGTCCAGGAGCTCGAGACCGGTCATCCCCGACATGCGCACGTCGGTCACGACGAGGCCGGGATCGAAGGCGGCGACGCGCGCGAGAGCCTTCTCCGCGCTCTCGGCCGTCTCGACTTCGTAGCCGGCATGCGTCAGACGCATCTCGAGCACTTCGAGGCCGTCGGTGTCGTCGTCGACGACGAGGATGCGGTGCCGGACAGGTTCGCTCATGGGGGTTCCTACACCGGAAGTCCGTCGCGGGGGTCCCTCGGCTCCGGCGGCGCACCGACGCCGGCCTCGGGCTCGCGCCAGAAGGCGGGCGCGTCGGGAAGCTCCTTCGCTCGCAAGCGCGCGAGCTTCTCTCGATCTCGCCCCTGCCGACCGTGCATCATGAAGAGGAGGACGAGTGCCAGGAACAGCCAGAACACCGCCGAGTGGCTGAGCACGAAAAGCCAGCCGTATCGCTTTCGCACGTGCAGACGCCAGTCCTCCTCGAACTGGCTCGTCGTGAGCCCGAACGTCTCGCGGAAGGCCGGCTCGAACGATCGCTCCACCTTCCACCGGTCCAGAAAGACCGCGAGCCCGGCGTCGCCACTTCCCTCCAGGAGGTAGGTCACGGCGGTCGCGGCGAGCAGGTACGCCGTGCGCGCCTCCTCGCGTCCGGCGGGCCAGCGCAGTTCCAGGGAATCCATCGCCGGCGCGCGGCCGGCGGCGATCAGGACGCGGAGACGCCAGGCCTCCGAGGTCTCGAACCCGCCGGACGCCCACTGCGCGTACCCCTCGTTGAACCAGCGAGGCGCGCGAAGATCGCCCAGATGCTGCTGCAGGCCCAGGTGGGCCCACTCGTGGCGCAGCGTCCTGAGCCCCTCACCGTCCACGACCCGCA
This sequence comes from Gemmatimonadota bacterium, assembly GCA_030827315.1. Classification (GTDB taxonomy): domain Bacteria; phylum Gemmatimonadota; class Gemmatimonadetes; order Longimicrobiales; family Gaopeijiaceae; genus UBA2589. The sequence goes on from JAURER010000012.1 coordinate 6,602, forward strand.
CTCCTTCCCCCATGGGCATGACCAGCAGACCGAGCATCGGAATCGCCACCCCCGCGCGCCACTCGGGGACGACGCCGCCGGTCATCTCGTCGAACGCCTCCGGCGTGTGGGCCAGAACCGCGTGTACCCCCTTCGGCAGGGTATCGGGCAGACCCGGCAGGCTCGGCTGGGCGTCGAGCAGATCGCGGACGCGCACGGCGACGAGGGAGTCGGCCGGCGCGGAGTGGACGGTCGCGCGACGGCCAGGCACCGCTCGATACGCCACACCGTCCAGCACCGCGGGCACGGGAGACGGCACGGGGTCGGCGGCCCGCCCACCCGGGACGGCCTGGGCATCCACGGCGAAATCCGGCTTCGAGGCGCCTCCGGCACCCACGGAAGGAGCTGACGACGAAGCGATCAGGGCACACGCCAGCCCCGCGCCTGCGAGCCCCCCTACAGCTCTTCGGATCTCGAGTCGGGTCACGCCACTACTCGCCGGCGAGCATCTCCAGGTTCGCCTTGACGGCCTCGTTGTAGGGATTGAGGTCGAGAGCACGGCGCCAGAGCAGGAGCGCCACGTCCCGGTCGCTGCCGCGGTATGCCATCGTGCCGAGTCGCAGGTACACGTCGTCGCCGAGCCGCGGTGCGAGCTTCACAGCCTTCTCGTACTGGGCGCGGGCCCCGTCCATGTCTCCATGCGCGTACGCCTGGTCTCCGAGGTTCTTGTGCGCCTGAGGCAGGGGCGGACTGGTCTGGGTCGCGCGCTTGTACAGCGCCGCCGCGGCCTCGAACTCTCCGCGCCGCTCGAGTACCTGGCCCGTGTTGACCAGGATGGGCCCGGAGTCGGGGTAGTGCCCGAGGCCCTCCCGACCCACCGCGACCGAGTAGTCGAGGTCGCCGGCCACGGCCGAGGCGAGGACGGTGTACGCGTAATAATGCTGACTCGGACGCCTGACCTGTGGATTGGTCCGATAGATCCGCAGCGCATCGAGGGCACTGGACACGTCGCCCCGCTTCACGTGGATGATGGCGCGGGCGAGGTGGACATCGGCGTCGGTGGGCTTGGCGACCAGGGCCTCGTCGAGCAACCCCAGCGCCTCGTCGTATCGCCCCATGACCTCCAGAATCAGTGCGGTGTTGCGGGAGACCGAGTAGCTGTCGGCGGCGCCAGGAGGCATGGCACGAAAATGACCCAGGGCCTCCTCGAGACGGCCCCTCCGGAACGCGATCAGCCCCATCATGAACTGGGCTCGGGCCTGCTTCGGTTCGATGACGAGCGCCTGCTCGAACTCCCGGGCCGCGTCCTCCATCATACCGGAGCGGTAGAACGCGATTCCGACGTTGAGGGCCTGCTGGAGCGCTTCGTCGCCGCCCGTCTCCTCGGACGTGCTGCGCTCGCCGGCCCGTGACATGAAGCCGGCCTGGATGAGGCCGTAGAGGGCCTTGCCGGTGTCGAACTCGACGAGGCCGGCCTCGTTCATGATCTCGTCGACCGTCCGCACGCCGTTGATGTAGGGAAGGACCTTCCTCTGATCCTTGGTCAGTTCCACCTCCTCGTCCGACTCGTCGGGGTTCTTATCGAGCTGGAAGACGATATCGAACGACGGGATCTTCTTTTCGATCTGGCTCCACTCGTCGACCCGCCGCGCGCCCTCCATGAGGAGTGCCTCGGGGGGGAGGCTCACCAGGAAGATCCCCTCCTCGTCGGGCATCTGGTCCGTGTCGAAGTGGAACGACCCCTGGTGCCATGCGAAGAGGTGGTAGACCGCTTCCTCGATCTGGAGCTGGATGTACCTGTGCAGATCTTCCTCGGTCAGAGCCCCCTGCGCGACGAGGATCTGGCCCAGCCGCCTTCCGCGCTCCTGCGCCTGGCGCTCGGTGGCCGCGGACAGGTCCTTCCGCGTGATCACGTGGTTGCGGACCAGAAGCTCGCCAAGGCGGTCGCGTCGGTTCAGGACAGACGCGTAGATGACCCGGCCCTTCTTGAAATAGATGTAGCCGAAGTTCGAGCGGTCGGTGATGCTGAGGCACCCGGTCTTCATGCCCATGCCGAGCAGCTGGCAGATGTCCGCCAGGCTGACGTCCTGGAGCGCGCCTTCGATCGCCATCAGTCACGCGCCTCCATCAGTCGAGCTCCTCGATGAGCAGCTGCTCGAAGCGCGGCCAGTGTATCACCGCGTTCTCGGGTCCGGGGAACCAGGCACCTCCCTTCTTGGCGGTGGCCTCGACGGGAACAGGCCGGGGCTTGCGGCCGCCAGCGCCATCACGCGCGTCGTCGAGCCCCGGCAGGAAGATCGTGTCTTCCCTTTCGCTGGATTCCTGCACCTCCAGCAGCTCGAGCGGCACGCTCTCGCCGGCCGTGATCTCGAGCACCAGCCCACCTTCGAAGCGCGAACGCATGCGGTCATCGATATCGCCGATGTCGCCGGGGGCGCGATCGGCGACGAACATCATGCGCGCGCCGCGGCGACGCAGCGCCTCGAAGAGGTGGAAGAACTCGTCCTGAGCCCGTTCCGTCGCGACCAGCTCCTGAATGCCGAAGACGAGCAGAAGGTCGACCGTCCACCACCGTTCGCGCCACGCCCCGGCCACGCCCTGACCGAGAGCCCGGATGAAGTCCGCGGCGAACAACTCGACGGAGCTGACCGCCATGGTCAGGTCCGGGTAGGACTCGTGGTACGTTCGCCCCGCGGCGCCCAGGAGCGTGCGCGCCACCTTCTCGTCTGTGGACCACATGTAGAGCGGGTTGTATTCGGGTCTTTCGGCGCCCACGAGCTGCGTGGTGGCCTTGAGCACCAGGCTCTCGAAGCCCTGGAGCTCCTGAAGACGCGGGCCCTCGCCCAGCGACGGGAACGGCCTCTGACGCTCCTGCACCGAGGTCAGAAGCGCCTCCGCCTCGTCCACGCGGTCGGGGTCCTCGAGCACGCCCTGAGCGGCCTCAGGCCAGGGATTGCCGAGCCTGGCGAGCTCGTTGTCGATCTCGTGCAGACGCTGCAGGTCGGCTTTGTATCGGTCGATCGCCGCCTGCCAGCCCTTCGGCTCCTTCACGCTTTCGAGCAGGGGTGCCAGGCGCAGCGTCGAGAAGCCCTGTCGATCTGCGGTTTCGATGGCCTCCCGGATCGCCTTCCTCCAGGGCTCCTCCTTCTGCTCGACGACCTGAGCCACGGAGAACGCCAGGTCGTCGAGGAAAGAGCCGAACTCGTCCGGTCCGGACCCGAGCGACGCCGCCTTGTCCTGTTGCTTGAGGAGCTTCGCGACCTCGTCGACCGCGACCCGGCGCTCTTCCAGGTCCTGCGTGGCGAAGATCTTGTTGAGGATCCCGCCCAGCTCCCGGACGTTCCTCAGGGGCGCCTTGGCGACCGCCTCGGCGACCCCGGGCTCCAGCTTCTGACCGCGATCCGACGCCTTGCGGAGGATGATCGCGACGCGTGTCTCGTACTCGGGGATCCCCAGATCTACGATCAGCCCACCGGAGAAGCGCGACAGCAGGCGCGCGTCCAGACCGTTGATGTCGCCGGGCGGCCGGTCGCTGGCCAGGACGATCTGCCCGCCCGATGACGTAAGCTGGTCCAGCGTGCGCAGGAGCATCTCCTGGGCCTCGGGCTGCCCAGTGAGAAACTGCACGTCGTCGATGAGGAGGAGGTCGAGGTCTCCGTAGACGCCGGCCTCCGATCGACCCGACTGCAAGCGCGCCTCGAGCCGCTGGAGGTACTGTTCGAGCGCCATGTACTCGACCTTCCGCTCCTCGCTCGCCGCCTGAGCCCGATGAGCGATCGCCGTCAGGATGTGCGTCTTTCCGAGCCCCGGGGCTGAGTAGAGGAAGAGCGGGTTGTAGCTCGTCCCCGGCGACTCCGCGGCACGACGCGCCGCCGCCAACGCCAGCCGATTGGCCGGGCCGACCACGAACGAGTCGAACGTCAGTTTCGGATCGAGTTCGGACATCGGGATGTGCGCGCGTGCAACAGTTCGGTCCGGCCGTCGCTGATCCGGTCCGAACCTTTAAGTATCGGCGACCGGATCCCATAACAAAAGGGCTTCGGCCGGATCGGACGGGCCCGTCTCACGCCTCGCGCGCCCAGGCCGCCACCGCGGCCAGGTCGGCTGGGAGTTCCGCGCGGAAACGCATGATCTCCGCAGTCTCGGGGTGCCGGAACACGAGCTCCGAGGCATGCAGGAACTGGCGGCGCGCGCGCCGTGCCAGCTCCTCGACCCACCGCCGGGTCGGGCCACCGAGCCCGCGCTCCCAGCCCAGTCCGTACAGCGCGTCGCCGACCACGGGGTGCCCGATGGAGGCGAGATGAACGCGAATCTGGTGCGTGCGGCCGGTCTTGAGCGCGACGTCCAGCAGCTCGGCCCGGAGCCATCGTTCCCGAACCTCTGCCCTCGTGACCGCGCGCCGGCCGCCCTCGACGACCGCCATACGCTTGCGGTCGCGCGGGTCACGCGCGATCGGTGCGTCGATGATCGTCGGCGACTCGGACAGGTGCCCCCACGCGGCCGCGACGTAAAGACGCTTCACCCGCCGGCGCCGAAGCGCGTCGGCGAGCACCCGATGGGCCCGGTCGGTCTTCGCCACCACCAGCAGGCCCGAGGTGTCGCGGTCGAGGCGATGGACGATGCCCGGCCTGGCACGTCCCCCCACACCTGAGAGTTGCGGGGCGTGCCAGAGGAGCGCGTTGACGAGCGTGCCGGTTCTGTGCCCGGGCGCGGGGTGAACCACCATCCCCGCCGCCTTGTTCACGACGATGATGTGCTCGTCCTCGAAGAGGACGTCGAGCGGAATCTCTTCCGCGTCGATCGCCACGGACTCAGGGGCCGGCACTTCGACGCGCACGACCGCTCCCGGCTCCAGCCGCTCGGACTTTCTCGCCGGCCTGCCGTCGACGACGATGCGGCCTTCGGCGAGGAGCTTCTGGACCCGCGTCCGCGACAGGTCGAGACGTTCGGCCACGAAGCGGTCGAGGCGGTCCCCACCCTCTCCGACGGTGAGCAACCGGTACGCAGGGGCGGAATCGCTCACTCGCCTGCCTTTCTCAGCCCGATCCACGCGGCGGTGCCGTCGATGTCGACCTCGCGCACATGCGCGTACCCGGCGGGTGCCGCCGAATCGGCGAGCTCGAGCGCCTCCGCGAGCGTCTCGCCCGTGAGGAACGCCCGGTGCACCTCCGCGGCGCCTCGGATCCCCTCGGGCCCTCCGATGACGAGCTGGATACGATCCGTGATCTCGAGCCCGGCGTCCTTCCGCAGGTTCTGGATTCGGTTCACGAGTTCGCGCGCCATCCCTTCGGCGCGCAGCTCGTCGTCCAGCTCGGCATCGAGCGCCACGGTGTAGGCTCCCTCGCCCTTCACGACGAGGTCACCGGCTGCCTCCTGGATGACCTCCAGGTCACCTTCTTGCAGCCCGTGGGCCGTGTCGCCCACCGTGATCTCCACGGGGTGACCGGCCTGGTACCGGGTGAGCGCATCCTGATCGAGGGCACGGATCGCGTTCGCGGCATCGTTGGTCTGCTTGCCGAAGCGCTGTCCGAGCGAACGGTAGTTCGGCTTGCCGGTCAGCGTGACGATCCCCCCGGCCGACGACAGAAGGCCGACCTCCTTTACGTTCAGCTCGTCGCGTACCACGTCGAGCATCGCGGGCGAGAGCGTGCGCCCTCCGGGCACGACCGCCCGCGCGGAGCGAAGCGGCTGCCGTACCCGGATGCCGACCTCCTCGCGAGCGGCACGCCCCAGCGACACCAGAGCGCGGACGTCCGCCATGTCCGCCTCGAGGTCCTCACCGGCGAGAAGCGCGCCGCGCTCCGCGTCGGTGAGGGCCGCGGGGAAGCGCTCCAGATGGACGCTGGAGCCGGTCAGCGCCCGGTGGATCCAGTCGGACGCGAACGGCGTGCACGGTGCCGCCAGGGTCACGACCTGCCGCAGCGTGTCGTAGAGCGTCCGGAAAGCCGCGCGCTGGTCCACCGCGTCCCGACTCCCCCAGAAGCGCGACCGGTTCCGGCGCACGTACCAGTTCGAGAGGTCCTCGACCACGAAGTCGCCGAGCGCGCGATAGGCGCGTGTGAGCTGGTACCCGTCGAGCTCGGCTCTCACCTCGCCGACCAGCGTGTCGAGGCGGGCGAGGAGCCAGCGGTCGAGCAGCGGACGGTCCTCAGGCGCAGGGTCCGCGTCGCTCGGTGTCCAGCCTTCCACCGACGCGTAGAGACGGAAGAAGCGGTATGTGTTGAAGCAGGTGTCGAAGAACTTTCCCGCGGACTCGCGAACTCCGGCCGGGTCGTAGCGCTTGGGCAGCCAGGGATTGGAAGACGTGATGAAGTACCACCGCACCGCGTCCGCTCCGTGGTCGCCGATGGCGTCCCAGGGATTCACGACGTTGCCCCGCGACTTCGACATCTTGCGGCCCTCGGCGTCGAGCACGAGGTCGTTGACCAGGCAGTTCCTGAACGCGGGGCCCCGCCCGAGCATCGTCGAGATCGCCAGCAGCGAATAGAACCACCCCCGCGTCTGGTCGAGTCCCTCGCAGATGAAGTTCGCCGGAAAGTGATCCTCGAACTCCTGCTCGTTCTCGAAGGGGTAGTGCCACTGCGCGTACGGCATGGCACCGGAATCGAACCACACGTCGATGACCTCGGGCGTCCGGCGCATGGTCCCGCCACACTGCCGGCACCCCCATGTCAGCTCGTCGATGAAGGGGCGGTGCGGGTCGAAGTCGTCCGCCAGCGGGCCCGCGGCGTCCGCCAGGTCGGCGAGAGAGCCGATCCAGTGGAGATGATCGCGGTCCCGGTCGCACACCCAGACGGGCAGCGGCGTGCCCCAGTACCGGTCGCGGGAGAGCGCCCAGTCGACGTTGCCCCGCAGCCACTCGCCGAATCGCTTTTCACCCACCTCGGGCGGATGCCACGCGATCCGGTCGTTGTTGGCGAGGAGCTCGGCCTTCAGCGTGGAAGTCGCCGCGAACCATGAGTCGATCGCCACGTAGAGCAGCGGGGAATCACAGCGCCAGCAGTGCGGATAGCTGTGCTCGACCCTGCCGATGTCGAAGAGAAGTCCGCGCTCGCGGAGCGCCTCGACCAGCTCGGGATCGGCGTCCTTAACGAACATCCCGCCCACCAGAGCGACGTCGGGGGTGAAGCACCCCGCCCCGTCGATGGGGTTGAGCATGGGAAGCCCGTGCCGCTGCCCGGCGGCATAATCGTCCGCTCCGAAGGCGGGTGCCATGTGCACGATGCCCGTTCCGTCCTCGGCGCTCACGAAGTCTTCGGCGACCACCGTCCAGCCGTTGGCGGCGTCCTGCGGCTCGGCCACCAGGTCGAGCGGGCGCCGGTAGCGCCATCCTACCATGTCGGCGCCCTGGAGCCGACCGACGACCTCGCGCTCCTCGCCGAAGATCGCTTCGGCTCGCGCCTCGGCCACGATGTAGCGGCGCCCGTCCCGCGCCACCTCGACGTACGTCAGATCAGGGTGCACGGCCAGACCCGCGTTCGACGGCACCGTCCATGGCGTGGTGGTCCAAGCCAGAATGGCCCGGCCGTCCGGATCGGGGCGCCCGTCGGCGCCGAGCACCTCGGCGACGAAGGTCAGCGACGGGTCAAAGACGTCGCGGTACCCCTGCGCGACCTCGTGCGACGAGAGCGCGGTGCCGCAACGGGGACAGTACGGGACGCTCTTGTGCCCCCGGTAGAGAAGCCCCCGGTCGGCGATCGTCTTGAGGATGTGCCAGACGGACTCCACGTACGGGGTGTGGAAGGTCACGTAGGGGCGCCAGTACTCGAGCCAGTAGCCGATGCGCTCGCTGAGTTCCTCCCATTCCTCCTTGTACGTGAAGACGGAGTCCTTGCACGCCTGATTGAACTCGGCGATGCCCAGCGCCTCGATGTCGGGCTTGCCGCTGATACCCAGCTTCTTCTCCGCCTCGATCTCCACCGGGAGCCCGTGCGTGTCCCACCCGGCGATGCGCGTCACGCTGTGACCGAGCATGGCCCGATGACGGCAGACGAGGTCCTTGATGGTGCGGCTCAGGATGTGGTGCAGACCCGGCCGCCCGTTCGCGGTCGGGGGACCCTCGTAGAATACGAAACGCTCGCCCCCTGCGTTGGCCTCGAGGGTCTGCCGGAACAGGTCCTCCTCGTGCCAGCGCCGGAGTGTCTCCTCCTCGATGTCGAGCAGGGTCTTCGGCAGTTCGGGATAGCTCATCGGATTCGCGACGTGATGTTGTCGTGGATGTCGTCTGGGGTGACGCGGGGGTGCGTCGAAATCAGATCCGGGACACCACCCGCTCGATGAGGCGGGTCAGGTGTGGTTCGGCGGCCCGGGCCGCCTCGATAATTCGGTGCACGTCGACGGGCTCGAGCGCGTCGGGCAGGCACGCGTCCGTGATGATGCTCAGCCCGAGGACGCGCATGTCACCGTGTCGCGCGACGATGACCTCGGGAACGGTGGACATCCCGACCACGTCGGCACCGAGAGCCCGAAGCATGCGGTACTCCGCCCGCGTCTCGAGCTGCGGGCCGGGCACAGCCACGTAGACACCCCGGTGCAGCTGGATCCCGAGCTCGAGCGCCTCGGACATGGCGATGCGCTGCAGCTCCCGGTCGTAGGGCTCGGACATGTCCGGAAAGCGGGGGCCGAGCTCGTCGACGTTCGGCCCCACGAGCGGGCTGTCTCCGAGGAGGTTGATGTGGTCGTCGATCAGAACCAGCTCTCCCACACCCCAGAGTGGATTCATCCCGCCCGACACGTTGGACACCACGAGCGTCCCGGCCCCGAGCGCGCGCAGGACCCGGACCGGAAAGGTCACCTCCTGGAGCGTGTACCCCTCGTACCGGTGGAATCGTCCCTGCATGACCGCGACGGGGGTGCCCGCCAGCGTCCCCACCAGCAGTCGCCCCGAGTGCGACTCCACGGTCGGAACCGGGAAGCCCGGAATCTCCTCGTAGGGGATCGACGCCTGCACCTCCACCATCCGCGCCAGTCCCCCCAGCCCCGTGCCCAGCACGACGCCGACACGGACCGTGAGGTCGCTGTGCGCCCGGACGGACGCCACCGCGGCGTCGATGCGCCGGAGAAGCTCGTGCGACATGGTTGCGGCGCCGCGGGTCAGCTCGCGCGGTCGGGCGCGTTCGAATCGTCGGAAATCGCGTCCGCAGCCGACGGGGGGCCGGCGTCGCCGGACGTCGAAGGCTCCAGCCTCTCCCCGCTTCCGGCCAGGAGGGTTTCCAGATCGGGGATGTCGGTGAAGCGCTCCCGCTCGCCCGAGAGGTCCAGATCGATCGCGCGCGCCTCGAAGGGGGCCCTCCCCGCCTCGACCTGCACCACGTCCATCTGACGCTCGAGAAGGCTCCGAAATTCCATGAGGAAGCGGACCCGGCGTCGTTCCAGCTCCCGGATGGAGTCGCGCGCGTGGTCCAGCTGCCGCTCAACGTCGCGCAGGCGAGTGCTCACCTGGGCCTCGGCTTCGGCGATCACGCGGCGTGCCTCGACCTCGGCTTCGCGGACCACGGTCTCGGCCTGGCGCTGCGATTGAGACTGGATATCGGCGCGTAGCGCCTGGGCCGTGACCAGGGCGTCCTGCACGGCCTGCTCCCGCCCGATCTGTGCCTCGACCTGGTTCTGGAGCGTCTGGGTGCGCTCGCGGAGCTGGATGTTCTCGCGCACGAGCATCTCAAGACGGTCGGCGGCGATCTCCAGGAATGCGTCCACGTCGTGCGGGTCGTACCCGCGCATGATCTTCTTGAAGTCGCCGCGCTTGTTGCGTACCTCGAGTGGTGTCAGGTCCATCATGTTGCGCTCCCTCTCTCCCCGAAGAGTGCGGTGCCGATCCGGACCATGGTACTGCCCTCCCGGATGGCAATCTCCAAGTCGTTGGTCATGCCCATCGATAGCTCCGGCCCGATGCGTTGCGTCGCGGCCCGCAACCGCACCGACAGCTCCCGTAACCCGCCGAAGGCCGCCGCGAGCACAGCCTCGTCGTCCACGAACGGCGCCATGGTCATCAGACCATCTACCATCAGCCCCGGCAGTTCCGCCATCCTCGCGATCTCGTCGTCCGCCTGCGCCGGCGAGAAGCCGGACTTGGATCCCTCCCCCGACGTGTTGACCTGAGCCAACACCCGCAACACGCGGCCCTCCTCGATGGCGACGCGCGCGAGCTTCTCCGCGAGGCGGAGCGAGTCCACCGAATGAATCAGGTCCGATACCGCCGCGGCTCTGGGTGCCTTGCGGCTCTGAAGATGGCCGATCATGTGCCACGTCGCGGCGTCCGGGCCGAACGTCCCGACCTTGAGCTCGAGCTCTTCGACCCGGTTCTCGCCGAGGTCGCTGAGCCCTGCGGCGAGCGCGGCCTCCACGGCCTCGAACGGATGCGACTTGGTCACGGCGATGAGTCGGACCGAACCCGGCGTCCGGGCCGAAGCCCACTCAGCCCGCTCGATCCGTTCCCGCACCGCGGGCAACGTCACGGCCAGCCGTTCCGTGTATGTGTCGGTCGTCGTCTGGTTCATCTCGCTACCACCCCGAATAACAAACAGGGACCCCGCCGGAGCGCCGGCGGGGTCCCTGAGGAAACCTGTCAGGCTCCGTGCTTACCGGACCTGGAAGGTAATCGGGAAGGACACCCACACCGGTACTTTCTTGTCCCGGTTGAGCGCCGCCGAGAAGCGGTACACGTCCGCGACCGCCAGCGCCGCGTCATCCAGCGCCTGGTGGCCAGAGCTCTGGTCGATGCGGTAGTCCTTCACGACGCCCGACTCATCGATGAAGAAGAACACCCGCACGGTGCCGCCGATCCCCGCGTCGCGAAGAAGCGGAGGATACTCGCGCGTCATCGCACGCACCACTTCGTCCCGGTTGAGGATCGAAGGGGCGACGGTGAACGGCGTGAACGTCGGCGCGGACGAGATGTCGGTTGCGGCCTCTTCCGGCGGCGGCGGAAGCTCCTCGATCGGGTTTTCCTCGAACGTCGTCGGGGCGATGGTGATGTCCTCGTCGATGTCCGCGGTGGCCATCACTGGCGTGGCCGGACGCGAAATGGCCTGCGGCGGCGGCGGAATCTCGATTTCCGGCGGGAGCTCGATCGCGGCGATCTCTTCCGACTCGTACGAGATGTCCTCGGCCGTGAGCTCAGGCCAGAAGGCGAACGTGCCACCGTGCATCAGGGTGGCCACGATCATGGAGCCCCAGAACCAGGAACTGAACGAACGCTTGAGGCGATCGTTCGCGGTCTCGGCCATGAACGCGGGGATTGCTTCGGCTGTCATCGTCTCTCCCTCTGCATGCTCTGCTCAAGCTGAGCGGCGAACACCACGCGCACCACACCGGCGGCGACGAGCTCCTTCTGGAGCAGGTCCATGTACCGATACGGCACCTCGCGGTCACCACGGATCGAAATCACGAGCGCCCGGTCGGAGGCGGCGTAGAGCGGCGCCACCACCTGGGACACGTCGTCCATCCCGTATTCCTGGTCGTTGATGAAGACGCGTCCGTCGCGCTCCATCCAGATGTTCATGATGTTCTTCTGCTTCTCGTCGATCTTCTCGGCGGCCTCGGCCTCGGGCCACTGGATCGGACGGTCACGGTCGGCCTGGAAAACCGTGGTGACCATGAAGAAGATCAGAAGCAGGAACGCGATGTCGGCGAGCGACGAAGACGGAATCTCGTCTGACGCCTTCGAGCTCTTCTCGAAACCACCACCCTTGATCGCCATGGCCTAGCCCTCCAGGACCTGCAGCGAGATGCGCTCGGCGTTCGCGGCATGCAGCGCGTCGAGTACATCCATCATGAATTTGTACGATGCGTCGGGGTGAGTCTTGACCGCCGCGATCAGATTCGGGTTCGCGCTGACCTCCTGTCGCCAGAGCCCCTCGATCTCACGCGGGCGCATCTGCTGAACCTGCTGGCTCTCGCCGCGCTTCACGTCGACGATGCCGGTCGGCTGGATGATCAGGTGCAGAATGTTCTTCTGGCTGACCTGCGCCTCCTCACCGGGCTCGGGCAGAACGACCGCCAGGCCCTTGTCCTTGGGGAAGGTGGTCGTGACGAGGAAGAAGATCAGAAGAAGAAAGGCGATGTCCGCCATCGACGAGGTCGGAATCTCGTCGGAAACCTTCTGCTTCTTGCTGTTCATGACTGCCATGTTCGTTCAGCCTCTGGGTTTCTTGAACGTACAGGAACCGATGGGGGATGTTCCCGGCTCAGCCGCCGGCAGGCGCCTGGGGCGCGGGCTTTCCGGCCTTCGCCGCAGCCGTGTCGGCGGCGGACCAGCGTGTGTCTTCCTTCTTGACGATCTCGATCTTGCCGTCCTTCTCGAGATCCCACGCGAGGTTGATGATCTTCTGCGCGCCCTGCTCCATGTCGACGATGAGCGTGTCGATCCGGGTCACGAAGAAGTTGTAGCCGATGTTGACCGGCACGGCGACGACCAGACCCGCGGCCGTCGTCAGCAGCGCGACCTTGATGCCGCCCGCCACGAGCGCCGGATCCACGTTCCCCGCCTCTTCGATGGCCGCGAACGCGAGAATCATTCCCGCGACCGTGCCGAGGAAGCCGAGCAGGGGCGCGACGTTGGCGACCGTGGCCAGGATCACGAGACCGCGCTCCAGGAAGCTGAGCTCGATCGTGCCGGTCGTGGCGACCGCCGCCTCGAGCTCGCCCGCGTTCATGCGCTTGCTCTCGATGCGCCGCAGGCCGACGAGCAGGATCGCCGCGGCGGGTCCGGGCGTGTCGCGCGCGACGGCGATGGCGCCCTGGATGTCACCCGCGCGGGCCTTCTCCTCGACCTCGCTGAGCACCCGGCGCGTGCCGTGATGCGCGAAGTAGAGCGTGAAGAATTTCGCGATCATCACCCCGAGCGCAATCATGGAGCAGAGGACCAGCGGATACATCATGAATCCGCCGTCTGCGAAGAGCGTCATCAGCCGATATTGGGAACCCACGAAGAACTCGCTCCTGGTTGCCTGTTGCGTGCCGGGGGGGGCGGACTTCCCGCAGAAGTCCCGGAGTCCGGAAAGACGCGGGAATCTAGGGGGGTGCTCGTTTCGGTGTCAACGCGCTCGCGTCACCTTCTTGTACGTCGGCCCGGACGCCGGCAGTACGGCTTCCCGAACGAGGGATCGCGCGCCGCGCGATCGTCGCGGACGCGCTACGCCGTTGCAGTGCGAACGGGAGCGTCCGCGGAGGCCGTCGCCCCGGCCAGAACGTCTCGAAGGCGCTGTCCGCTCACGTCGCGCTCGAGCCGTCCTCCGAGCGCCACCGAGATCTGCGATGTCTCCTCGCTCACCACGATCACGATCGCGTCCGTCTCCTCGCTGAGCCCCAGCGCGGCGCGATGGCGCGTGCCCAGAGAACGGTCCTTCACGCTGGACTGCGTGAGCGGCAGGATCGCACCCGCAGTCCGGATCTTGTCTCCGGCGATGAGCAACGCCCCGTCGTGGAGCGGCGAGAAGGGGGTGAAGATGGTCGTGATCATTTCCGCCGAAACCCGCGCGTCGACGGGTGAACCGGTCTCGGCGTATTCGGCGAGGCCCACGTCCTGCTCGATGGCGATGATGGCGCCGTGCCGCGCGCGCGACAGCCTCTCGGCGGCATCCGCCACTTCTTCGGCGACCCGGCTGCCCTCCAGCCGCTGGAAGGCGCGCAGCATCCGGCTGCGTCCCAGGCGGGCGAGCGCGGCGCGCAGTTCCGGCTGGAAGACCACGAGCATGGCGATCGCGCCGTACTGGAACGCGGCTTCGAGCAGGGTCCGGATGAGAATGAGCCCGAGGAGCCTGGACATGCCGTACAGGAAGGCGAGGAGCACGACGCCCAGCATGATCTGCATGGCCCGCGTGCGTTGCAGCACCAGAAGCACCCGGTACAGCAGAAACGCGACGACGAGGATCTCCAGCAGGTCCGTCCACCCGGGACTCAGGAACTGCAGACGCTCCGCGACCCCGTCCACCGTCGTCTACTCCACGCGCTCCAAAGGGATGGGCTGCCGTCTCAGGGAAAGAGCTCGTCGTCCGGTGCTTCCGTCACCCCCGGCGCCGGGCCGGGCAGCGGACCCTCACCGCCGAGTCCGAAGGCACGGGGCGACGTCTCCTGGGCCGGTGCCACGCGGGGAAGCTGCGGCGCGCTCTCGCTGGATTCCGCGGGACGGGCGGGCGGGGGCAGCGCATCCCCGCGCTCCAGCGCCTTGATCTCGTCCCGGTCCAGCGTCTCCCGCTCCAGCAGCGCCTGAGCGATCGACTCGAGCAGGTCCTGATGCTCGGCCAGAACCACGTGGGCGCGCTCGTGTGCCTCGTCGAGAATCCGCTTGACCTCCTGATCCACGATGCGCTGGGTGTGCTCCGACACGGTCCGGCGCTGCGAGATCTCCCTGCCGAGGAAGACCTCCTGCTCGTTGTCGGCCACGGCCACGAGCCCGATGACGTCGCTCATGCCGAAGGCCGTGACCATCCGTCGGGCCATGGACGTGGCCCGCTCGATGTCGTTTCCAGCGCCCGTAGTGACGAAGTTCGCCCCGAACGTCATCTCTTCCGCGACACGGCCGCCGAAGAGCATGGCCAGCTGCCCCTCCATCCACTCCTTGGTGTAGGAGTGGCGGTCCTCCTCCGGCAGGCTCGCGGTGATGCCGAGCGCTCGCCCGCGGGGCACGATGGTGACTTTGTGCACCGGGTCGAGGCCGGGAATTTTCAGGCCGAGAACGGCGTGACCGGCCTCGTGGTACGCCGTGAGCTTCCGCTCGCGCTCGTTGAGCACGAGGCTGCGCCGCTCCGTGCCGAGCATGACCTTGTCCTTGGCCCGCTCGAAGTCGTCCATGGAGACCCGGTTACCGTCGCGTCGCGCCGCGAGGAGCGCGGCCTCGTTGCAGATGTTGGCCAGGTCCGCGCCGCTCATGCCGGGCGTGCCGCGCGCGATCAGCGACAGGTCCACGTTGTCGGTGAGCGGCAGCTTCTTGGCGTGCACCTGCAGAATCCCTTCCCGCCCCTTCACGTCCGGCGCGTCGACGACGACCTGGCGGTCGAAGCGGCCGGGACGCAGAAGGGCCGGATCGAGCACGTCGGGGCGGTTCGTGGCGGCCAGCAGGATGACGCCCTCGTTCGATTCGAAGCCGTCCATTTCCACCAGGAGCGCGTTCAGCGTCTGCTCACGCTCGTCGTGCCCGCCGCCAAGCCCGGCGCCCCGATGGCGCCCGACGGCGTCGATCTCGTCGACGAAGATGATGCAGGGCGCGTGGGCCTTGCCCTGCTCGAAGAGGTCGCGCACGCGGGACGCGCCCACGCCGACGAACATCTCCACGAAGTCCGAGCCCGACATCTGGAAGAACGGGCGGCCTGCCTCACCCGCCACCGCGCGGGCCAGGAGCGTCTTTCCGGTCCCGGGAGGGCCCACCAGGAGCACGCCCTTGGGAAGGCGTCCGCCCAGTCGCGAGAACTTCCCCGGGTCCTTGAGGAACTCGATGATCTCCTGCAGCTCGTCCTTCGCCTCGTCCGCGCCCGCCACGTCGGCGAAGGTCACCTTCGGCGTGTCCGGCGAGATCATCTTCGCCTTCGAGCGCCCGAACTGGAACGCTCGGTTCCCGCCCCCCTGCATCGTCCGGAAGATCCAGATCCAGAAGGCGATGAAGAGCAGCCAGGGCAGCGCGGTCAGGAGGAACGTCCCCCACCCGGCCTCGGGCGCCTCGGCATCGACGACGACGCCCTCGGCCTCGAGGCGCTCGAGCAGACCCTCACCCACGTCGCCGGGCGTGCGACTCTCGAACGAGTTGAACTGCTGCCCTTCGATGCTCGTCGGAGCCCTGAACTCGCCCTCCACCGCGCGTTCCCGGAAGATCACCTTGTGGACCGCGCCCTGGTCCAGGTACTCCATGAACTGGGAGTACGTGATGCGCGCGGGTGCCTCGCCCTGGGCTCGGAAGCTCTGGACGGCGAGCATCCCGACGAGCGCCAGCAGCATGAAGAACGCGGCGTTCTTGGAGATGCGACCCAGCTTCTGGTCCGGGTCGGGTCTGATCGGGTCTTGTGGCATCGTGTGCGGTGTGACGAAGCGAGCGCGGACGAAAACGCCTTGCTATAGGCTCGCGATATATGGCAGGTGGCGGAAGTCTTCCGCGTGGTCCAGGCCATACCCCACGAGAAACGAATTGGGTGCATCGAAGCCGACCCAGCGCACGTCGACCGTGACGCCGGGCAACCGCTTGTGCAGGAGCGCACATACGTCGACCCTCTTCGCCCCTCTGCGTTCCAGGAGCGGAAGAAGTCGTGCCAGCGTCGTACCCGAATCCACGATGTCCTCCACGAGCAGAATGGAACGCCCGTCCAGCCCCGACGCAGGCTCGTAGAGGAGCCGTACTTCCCCACTCGACGACGTTCCGGCGCCGTAGCTCGACGCGACCAGGAAGTCGACCTGAATCGGAAGCCGGACCTCGCGCACGAGGTCGGCCAGGAAGAGAAACGACCCCTTGAGGAGCCCGAGCACGAGCAGCTGGCCGTCTTCCGCATACGCCGCGGAGATCTCGGCCCCGAGCTCCCGCACACGACGGCGGATCGTTTCCTCGCCGTACACGACACGCTGGAGGGCGCGGCCGCCCAGGCGGGCGTCCCCGTCGCCGCTCATGGTTCGATCCTGATGGTCATCATCGGCTCTTCGGCAACGTCGTCCGTTTTCCCCGGGGCGACGGCGCGCGCCACACCGGGGACCCACAGCACGCGCCCCGAGGCGTCCACGACGACCGGGAGGGTGGCCCGCAGGCCGGCAGGTACGCGCGCGGCCAGCAACACCTTCTTCAACTTCGAGGTTCCACCCGGCAGGCTGATGCGGTCTCCCGGGCGCCGGCCTCGCACGGTGAGCGGGAAGGCGAGATCCTCCACAGCAAACGAGGCCTCCTCGGCCTCCGTCGTCCCCATGCCGGCTTCCGTTCGCCGGACGTGCGGCCCGGACCGCCACGGGCACCACCGCACCCCGATCGCCCTGCCGCCCACGATCGCACGGCCCCACCCCTCATCGGGCCGCTCGATGACCAGCGCCTCGTCCGGGGAGGGCGCCTCCGGCCCGGTCAGCTCCAGACGGTCGAGCTCGCGACGCAGCTCCAGCCCGCCCCCGAGCTCCACGCGCGTGCCGCTCTGCCCCGCCGTGGCGAACGTCACGGCGCGGGCCGTCGCGGCTTCGTCGAGGGTTCCCCCGCAGCGCGAGGCCGCCCAGCGCAGGACCCGCGCGCGCAGGGCCGGGCCCAGCGCGGCGGTCGCGTCGCGGTCCAGCGACAGGCCCGCGCCGCGGGCCGCGCCGGACGCGACACCGAGTTCTGCCAGCACGTCGGGGAGGACTTCGGCCCACGCCTCCTCCTCCCGCTCGGCGACCGCGGCGAGGCGCACGAGCGCGCGCCGGGCTCCGGCGCTGACGCGGGCCTCCGCCACGGGGAGGATCTCGTGGCGGAGCGTATTGCGGGCGTAGCCGAGCTGCTCGTTGGTGGGATCCTCCCGCCAGCGCAGCCCCACCGCGGCCGCGTGGGCCTCCAGCTCCTCCCGCCAGAAGCCGAGGAGCGGTCGGACGATGCCGGGCTCGCGCGTGCCGGGCATCCCCCGGAGGCCTCCGATTCCCGTGCCCCGCAGGATCCGGAAGAGCACGGTCTCCGCCTGGTCGTCGGCGTGGTGCGCCGTAAGGACGCGGGCCGGTGCGAACCGGCGCCGGACCCGTTCCAGGAAGTCGTACCGGGCGTCGCGGGCCGCCTCTTCCGCGCCCGGGGCCGACCCCGACCGTTCGGAGACGTACGCCACGTCCCACGCCGCACAGACGCCGCGCGCCCAGGACGCGTCCGCGGCGCTTCCGGGTCTCATCGCGTGGTCGAAGTGCGCCGCGACGAGCCGGGCGCCGGGTCGCATGGAAAACCGCAGGAGGTGCAGCAGGACGCACGAGTCGAGACCGCCGGAAAAGGCGACGACCAGCGTGGCCTCGGCCCCGTACGGATCCACCTCGAGCGCACGAAGCGCGTCGGCGAGTCGGTCGGCCAGCGGATCGTCCGGGCGCGCTCCGGCAGCATGCTCCGCCGAGCCCCGCCCGGACGCGGTACGCGCGCTCACGGTCCCGACGGGGGTTGCGCCGCCCGCATGCACGGGGGCGGAGGACGGCCCCGGTCTTCGGTGAGCACGCGCGCGAGCAGGTCGGGTCGGTCCGTCTGGATGCCGTCGACGCCCCACGACAGGAGCCGCCGCATGTCGTCCGGCTCGTCGACCGTCCAAACCTGGACCGGAATGTTGCGGCGGTGCGCCTCCTCGATGATCCCGGGCGTCAGGACCCGCTTCCCGTTCCAGACCTCGGGAACCTGGAAGACGTCGACGTCCGGCGTGAAGAAGGGCGTCCGGTGCAGAGCCCAGAACAGCCGGCAGTCCCGCCGGCTCGCGCCCCACGGGCCGGGGTAGTCGCGCACATCGCGGCGGTGGGCCTCGTCCCCAGCCGCCAGCAGGACCCGGTGCTGTTCACCCCGGCGCACGACGAGGTCGGCGAGCGGCCGGGCCACCTGCGCCTCCTTCGCCTCCACGTTGATCCAGACCGCCGGGCACGCGTCGAGCACCTCCTCGAGGGTCGGAACGGTGACCCCGCGCCCCCGCCACGCGTGTGCCCCGGTCAGGTCCTGGAAGCGATATCCCGCGTCGAGCGAGCGGACTTCTGCCAGCGTCATCGCCGCGACCGGGCCGGATCCGTCCGTGGTTCGATCGACGGTCTCGTCATGGATGACGACCACGTGGCCGTCCGCCGTCAGCCGGACGTCCATTTCCAGCATGTCGGCACCCCAGTCGGAGACCGCCGGGCGGAACGCGGCGAGCGTATTCTCGGGTGCGAGCCGGCCGCCACCGCGGTGCGCGACCAGCATGGGCGCACCCGCCAGGTAGGCCCGCCCGGGCCGGCGCGGGAACCAGCCGATCACGGCGCCGCGTAGGTCAGGCCGAGGCCCGGGCTGCCTCCACCCGCTCGACGTCACCCTCCTCGAGCCCGTGGTAGAGGTAGAGCACCTGGTCGATGAGATGACTCGTCATGTCGAGCTCTGCCCGACGCCGCGCCGTCTCGTCCTCGTCCGCCCCCGCGGGCCCCTCCTCGAGCTGCACGACCCGCTGCGCGAGGAAGTCCAGCAGGTCCGCGACCACGCCGGGCCGCGGGTTGGCCGGCGAGAGCGCGTCGGGCATGACCTCTTCCAGGAGAAGACCGCGCACGTACGCCAGGAGCCCCGGGAAGGTCAGCGCCGCGAGCGGCCCCTCCTCGAGGGCCTCCTCGTCGGTGATGTGCTCCCACTCGAGCTCGTTCCAGTACAGGTCCTGCGCCTCGGAGAGGAGGTACTTCCGCGTGTCCTCGGGGAGCGGCTCGTCCGCGCCCGCCGTGGGGGCCCCGAGGCTTCGGCCGAGGATGCGCTCGAGACGCTCGCGCCGGCCGACGATCAGCGTGCTGGCACGTCCGGTCATGATGTTCGCCTGCCATCCGTTGGAGTCGTTCCGGGGCGGGACCGCTGCGGGGAACCGCCGGGGAGTGGCAAGATAGGACAGTCGCGGCCCGGGGGAAATTCGCGTAAGCCTTCTCTGGCCACGCGCCATCCGGTTGCCGATGTTCGGGCTGCGCGCCGGACCACCCGGGTCCGAGGCCCGACGGGACCGTCGCGCCCACGTCCACAGACTTCCGCAGAGAACCCCGGAGCCGCCCGATGCGCCGCACGAACCTTCTCCTGCTCCTCGCGCTTCTCGCCGCCCGCCCCGCGGACGTCTCGGCTCAGGAGTCCTGGCTCCTGCGACCGGATCGCGTCTGGGACGGTGCCACGATGCACGAGGGATGGTCGGTCCGCGTCCGCAACGGCTTGATCGAGGCGGCCGGCCCGGGGCTCACCGCCCAGGGAGCGCGCGAGGTCGCGCTTCCGGGCACGACCCTCCTGCCCGGCATGATCGAGGGGCACTCGCACGTGCTGCTGCACCCGTACAACGAGACACCCTGGCGCGACCAGGTCCTCTTCGAGTCGCTCGGCGAGCGGACGGCACGCGCCACCGTCCACGTGCGCGAGACGCTCATGGCCGGCTTCACGACCGCGCGCGATCTGGGCGCGGAGGGGGCCGGGTACGCCGACGTGGGCATCAAGGCGGCCATCGACAAGGGGGTCATCCTCGGCCCCAGGATGCTCGTGTCGGGGCCGGCCCTCGTGGTCACCGGGAGCTACCAGCCGAAGGGCGCCCCGGAATGGCACCTCCCCGTCGGCGCCGAGGAGGCGGACGGGATTGACGAGCTCACGCGGGTGACGCGCGACCAGATCGGTCGCGGGGCGGACTGGGTGAAGGTCTACGCCGACTATCGCTGGGGACCCGACGGGGACGCCCGCCCCACCTTCACGCAGGCGGAGCTCGAGCTCGTCGTGGAGATCGCGGAATCGTCGGGGCGCCCGGTCGTGGCGCACGCTTCGACCGCCGAGGGGATGAGACGGGCCATCCTGGCCGGGGTTCGTACCATCGACCACGGCGACGGCGGTACCGCCGAGACCTTCGCGCTCATGGTCGAGCACGGGGTCGCGCTGTGCCCCACGCTCGCGGCCGGCGACGCGATCTCCCAGTACGGCGGCTGGCGGAAGGGGATCGACCCGGAGCCGGCGCGCATCGCGGCCAAGCGCGACAGCTTCCGGCGGGCGCTCGAAGCGGGCGTCGACATGTGCTTCGGAGGCGACGTGGGCGTGTACCCGCACGGCGATAACGCGCGCGAACTGGAGCTGATGGTCGAGTACGGGATGCGCGCGCCGGACGTTCTGCGCGTCGCCACCCAGGGCAACGCCCGGATCTTCGGCCTCGACGACCGGGGGCGCGTCGCGCCGGGGCTCCTCGCCGACCTGGTCGCGGTGTCCGGCGACCCCTCTTCGGACATCTCGTCGCTGCGGCGCGTGGAACTCGTGATGAAGGGCGGAGCGATCGTGCGCGGAGGCCCGGGCGAGTAACGGCACTTCCCCTCGTCTCACCGTTCGGCCCGGTCGACGTCGACAGCCACGACTGGACCTTCTTCCTCATGAAGTACGGGATGCTCACCAAGGACGTCCAGATCGGCTCGGCGCTCGCGAGCGCGGGGATGGCCTCCATGTCGCTCGCGCCCGGCGCGTGGGTCCTGCGAATCATGGCCCGGAGGCCGTCGGCGACGGGCGCCGGAGGCGGTGGAGCGGTCGCCTAGAACGGCCAGGCCAGCTCCACCCCCCCCGAAACCAGGCGGAGCGCCGGAAGTGGCTCCGGCGGCCCGAAGAGGGCCGCGTCGAGGAACGGGGTCACGGTTCCGCCGAGCCATCCGCGGATGTCCCAGCCGACGCCCAGGACCCCCGCCGGATGGGCTGGTCCCTCGTCCAGGTCCCAGGACAGGCCTCCCCCGGCCCGGACGAAGGCGGCCGAACCCCGCGACGGGTAGAAACGTGCGGTAAGGAAGAGCGAGACCCTTCGCACCGTCTCGCTCCGCGTCGAGCCGTACCAGTAGATGCCGGCGGCCTCGCCAACGACCCAATCGCCGAGCGGAAGTGCCCCGCGGACGCCGGCACCGGCCCCGTCGACACCTTCGACACAACCCTGCGCCCGGCAGAGGGAGCCCCAGAAGACGGACGGCCCCAAGGCACGCTCCCCGGGGGCCTGTGCCTCCACGGCGCTCGCGAGCGCGAGCACGACGGCGACGGCGTTCACGACTCTCATGACATCCTCCCCTCTCGAGGCCACCCCAACGGTAGCCGAACCGTGCGCGGAGGGGTGTCAGGATACTCCCGGGGGCGCCCGTGGCGAAACGCGACGGCGAGCACGGCACCCACCAGGGCAGCCGCGGCCGGCGTTGCGGTACGCAGGGTCATGGGTCGGTGGGGCGGTTGAGATCCGCGCCAACACCACGACGAATCCATGAAGACGGAAACGAAAAACGCCCCGCCCGAAGGCGAGGCCGTTCTCAACCCGTGGTCGACCGTCGACAGTGCCGGAGGAGGGACTCGAACCCCCGACACGCGGATTATGATTCCGCTGCTCTAACCGACTGAGCTACTCCGGCAGGGGGCGAAAAAGCTCACGGGCGGCCGGATGGATGTCAACTGCCACAACGCCTTGCGGAGAGCCGCGAAAGCGGGCACGCTTCGGCTACGCGCGCGAACAGCAGGCCTACCCTCATCCGGAGCACGATCATGGACCCGGCCGCGATCCTCATCCCCGCCATCCTTCTGGCGGGCGGAGCGATTCTCACGGGCGTGCGCGTCCTCTTCGAGTACGAGCGGGGCGTCGTTTTCCGCCTGGGCAAGCTGACCCGCGCCAAGGGACCGGGGCTCGTCTTCCTCGTGCCGTTCGGCATCGACCGCCTGCGCAAGATGGACCTTCGGATCGTGGCCCTCGACATCGCGCCGCAGGACACGATCACGCGGGACAACGTGTCGGTGCGGGTGAACGCCGTGGTCTACTTCCGCGTGGCCGATCCGACGAAGGCGGTCATCGAGATCGAGGACTACTACTTCGCGACCAGTCAGCTCGCCCAGACGACGCTGCGCTCCGTGATCGGTCAGTCCGAGCTCGACGAACTCCTCGCCGAGCGGGAGCGCATCAATGAGGTCGTCCGTGAGATCATCGACGCCGGAACCGATCCGTGGGGCATCGAGGTGACCGGCGTGGAGATCAAGGACATCGACCTTCCGCAGGAGATGAAACGGGCGATGGCGAAGCAGGCCGAGGCCGAGCGCGAGCGGCGCGCCAAGGTCATCAACGCCGAAGGCGAGTACCAGGCTTCCACCAAGCTGGTTCAAGCCGCCGAGATCATCGAGCAGTTCCCGGTCGCCATGCAGCTCCGCTTCCTGCAGACGGTCACGGAGGTCGCCGTGGAAAACAACTCGACGACGCTCTTCCCGCTGCCGATCGATCTCTTCGCGCCCTTCGTCGCGGAGTCGAAGCGGGCCTCGCCCGAGGCGCGGGCACGGGCCCTGAAGGCCGCGACCGACGCGATGCTCTCCTCCTCGGTCCCTGCCGCCGAAAAGCATCTCGACGGGGGCGACGCGCAGGCGCTCCGACGCGCGGCGCGGAGGCTCCTCGACGAGGTCGCCGCCGAGCAGGAAGAGGACGACCCGGAGCGGGGTGACGCCGGCTGACGCCTCCCGGACGTCAGCGCGCGGGCTCCTCGGCGCCGGGGTCGTCTTCATCCACCTCGACGAAACGGTAGAGCATCTCGCCATCCCGGATCATACCGAAGTCCTCGCGCGCGACGCGCTCGATGGTCGCGGGATCGTTCTCGAGGGAATCGGCCCATGCGCGGAGCGAGTCGATGCGGGCCTTGACCTCCGCGAGCTGCTCCTCCGTGACCTCGATGTCCGCGCGCGTGGCTCGCAGCTCGAAGACCGAGTACTCGCCTCCGAAGACCGCGTAGTAGACCGCAGCCGTCAGGAGGCCGCCGACCAGCAGACGCCCCCCGTTCATGGATGCCTCGCGAACAGGGACCGTCCCGGGTAGCGCGCCGCGCCGCCCAGCTGCTCCTCAATACGGAGGAGCTGATTGTACTTGGCGACGCGATCCGTGCGGCTGGCGCTTCCGGTCTTGATCTGGCCGGCCCCGGTCGCGACTGCCAGGTCCGCGATGAAGGTGTCCTCCGTCTCGCCCGACCGGTGCGACACGATCCTGCCGAATCCCGCTTCGGCGGCCATGCGCATGGTCTCGAGCGTCTCCGTGAGCGTGCCGATCTGATTCACCTTGATGAGGATCGCGTTGGCCGCGCCTTCCCGGATGCCCTGGTCCAGGCGCTCCGCGTTGGTCACGAACAGGTCGTCTCCGACGATCTGGACCTCGCTGCCGACGGCCGCGGTGATGGCCTTCCACCCGTGCCAGTCGTTCTCGTCGAGCGGGTCTTCGATCGAGCGGATGGGATACTTTGCCACCCACTCCTTCCAGAATTCAACCATTCCGGCCGCGTCGCGCCGCTCGCCGCCCGACCAGCGGAAGACGTACTCACCGTCCTCGAAGAACTCCGTGGCCGCCGCGTCGAGCGTGAGGACGACGTCCTCCCCCGGCCGGTAGCCGGCGCGCTCGATCGCCCTCAGCACGACCTCCACCGCCTCTTCGTTGCTCGCGAGGTCGGGCGCGAAGCCGCCCTCGTCGCCCACCGCGGTGTTCTTCCCCTGCTCTGTCAGGACCTTCTTGAGGTGGTGGAAGATCTCCACGCCCATGCGCAGCCCGTCGGAGAACGACTCCGCACCCACCGGCATGACCATGAACTCCTGGATGTCGACGTTGTTGGGGGCGTGCGAGCCGCCGTTGAGGATGTTCATCATCGGCACCGGCAGCGTGTCGGGGCTGCCGCCCCCCGCCAGGTAGCGCCAGAGGGGCATCTGGTTCTCCTGAGCGGCCGCCCGCGCGACCGCCATCGACACGGCGAGGATCGCGTTGGCGCCGAGGTTCCGCTTGTTCGGCGAACCGTCGAGTTCGAGCATGGCCCGGTCGATTGCGATCTGCTCACGCGCCTCAAGGCCGCGCACCGCCCCGGCGATCTTCGAATTCACGTTGTCGACCGCCCTCCGGACGCCCTTGCCCAGAAAGCGGGCGGCGTCGCCGTCCCGGAGCTCGACGGCTTCGTGCGCGCCGGTCGACGCACCCGAGGGCACCGCGGCGCGACCCTGCGCGCCAGTCTGGAGGGTGACCTCCGCCTCGACCGTCGGGTTGCCCCGGGAGTCGAGAATCTCGCGTCCACGCACGTCGACGATCGCCGACACGGCTCCTCTCCTGTCTCTCTTCGAAGTTCAGTGCTTCACGGGGCGGCGCGGTTCCCGAGGGCACCGGTCCACCTCATCCTGCGGCGAGAAGCGCGGCGACCGCGTCGCGCGCCCTCTCGGTCAGATCGTTCCTGCGGTCGAGCCCCACGTCCCTGACGGCGATCGCTTCCCCGAAGCGCACCGTGATCGTTCCGGGCCGGATCAGAAGCGATCCCTTCTTCATCACTTCACGAGATCCGACGATTCCGGCAGGAACAATGTCCACGCCCGCCTGAATCGCCAAGACGAAGGCGCCCTTCTTGAACGCCCGGAGCTCTCCTGTGGCGGATCGCGTTCCTTCCGGGAACATGATGATGGTCGGCCGGTCTTCCTCCAACCTCTTTCTCGCGACCGCGAGCGACTCCACGGCGGACGCGTGGTCGCGTCGGTCGATGAAGATCTGCCCGCACGCGGCCGCGGCGCGCCCGAAGACGGGAACGCGCTCGAGCTCCCGCTTCGCGACGAAGACCCAGCGGCCGGGCAGGAAGCCTGCAAGCACGAGCACGTCGTACCACGACACGTGGTTGGCCACGAGGATCTGCGGGCGGCTCGGATCGATGGCCTCCACGCCCTCGAAGCGCACGTGCACGCCCGACAGCCGGAGAATGAGCCGCGCCCAGTTCCGGGGCGCCCGGTCGTAGAGGTCGGCGCCCGGCGGCGTGCCCCGGTAGGCGTGCCAGATGATCTGGAGGCCGTACCACAGGGTGGCCGGCACGATGGCGAGGGCGACCACGGCGAGGCGGATCACGACGCTCCGGGCTCCGGCGACGCGACGCCTTCCCAGTGGTCGAAGCCGCCGCGTTCGAGTCGGGTCCTCGAGCCGTCCGGCCCCTGAAGCCACACCCCGCTCCCCTCGGACACGTAGCCGACACGCGTGACCTGCACGCCGAAGCGTGCGGCGAAGTACGCCGAGTCGATGACGCCGGGGTCGGTCACGAAGCAGAGCTCGTAGTCGTCGCCCCCGTGAAGCGCCGCGTCGAAGGCACCCTCGGGCCCGAGTGCCTCCACGGCGGCGGCGGCCACCGGAATGCGGTCCTCTTCAAGCGTGATGGCTACGCCGGACGCGGCGGCGAGATGTCCGGCGTCACCCGCCAGACCGTCGGAAATGTCGATCATCGCGTCGACGAGCTCACGCTCCACGAGGGCGCGGGCCTCGTCCACGCGGGGACGGGGCGCCGCGAATGACCTGCGCAACTCGGCATTCGGCTCGCCACCCGCCTCCCAGCTTCGGACCGCCGCCGCGCTCGCACCGAGCGTGCCGGTCACCCAGACGTCGTCGCCCGGCTCGGCCCCGTCCCGCTGAACGGGCCACAGCGTCCGGCCCACCACCACCACGTCCAGCACGAGCGGGCCGGGAGAGTGCGAGACGTCGCCGCCCACCACCGGCGCCCCGTGGGCGAGGGCCACCGCGCGCACTCCCGCGTTGACCGCCGCGAGGTCCACGGATCCGCCGCGCGGGGCCGCGACGGAGAGCAGCACGGCGACCGGCATCGCACCCATGGCGGCCAGGTCGGAGATCGCGGCGGCGCCGGCGCGCCAGCCGATCTCCTCGTCACTGATCCAGCTCCTCCGGAAGTGCACGTCCTCCACGGCCATGTCCGTGCTGATGACCCAGCCGCCCTGGAGCACCGCGGCGTCGTCTCCGGGACCCACCATCACCTCCGGAGGCAGGGCGTCGTCGGCGGCGGTGAACCGGCGGATCAGGTCGAACTCGGCGCCCGCCCCGAGCTTCACGATTCGTCCCATCGTTCCTCCCTCAGCGCGCCGGATCGGCGTCGAAGATCACCATGGGCATCTCGAGATCGGTGCGGGCGGTTCCCCGCTCGGCGAGCGCGTCGGGCAGTCGCTCGACGACGTCGGACGGGGCGAGTCCGGCTCCGCGGTTCGCGAGCGCCGCCGCTCGCCCGGTCAGGTAGAGTCCCAGCGAACCCGCGAGCTCCGGCGCGCACCCCTGGGCCGCGAGGGCCACGACGGCTCCGGTCAGCGTGTCTCCCATGCCCGCCACCGCGAGATCGGACGAGCTCTGGCTGTCGACCAGGACGGGGCCGCTCACCGCCGCCGTGAGCGACGGGGCCCCTTTGAGGAGCACGGTGCAGCGAAAGCGTTCACGGGCCGTCCGCAGGGCGTCGAGCCGGTCCGGCGGGTCCTCACCCAGAAGTCGCGCCATCTCCCCGGGGTGGGGCGTGAGGAGCGTCGGCCGACGGCCGGCTATGGACGCCAGGTCGACGACACCCTCGGCCGCGAGGTTGAGCGCGTCGGCGTCCAGCACGAGCGGGACCCCGTCGCCGGCGGCCGCGACGTGCTCGAGGACCCAACGTGCCGCGGCCGTCCGCCCCAGCCCGGGGCCGAGGGCGACAGCGTCGCTCGCGGCCATCGCTTCATCCAGCGCGGCACCGGCGGGCGCAATCCAGATCGCTTCGGGGAGAGCCGTCTGCACGATCTCGCGGTTCTCCTCGACGGTGCACACCCGCACCAGCCCCGCCCCGGCGCGAAACGCCGCTCGGGCCGCCAGCACGGCCGCGCCAGCCATGCCGACGCCCCCTCCCACCACGAGTACGCGCCCCACGCGGTTCTTGTGCGTGTCGGAATCACGCAGCGGAAGTCGGGCGCGGGCCCACGCGGGTGTGACGACCAGGGCGTCGGCGTCACGAGGGCTGAGAGGGGGGAATCCGATCTCGAGCGTCACCTGCCGCCCGACCCGCGAGCGGGCCGGGTGCAGGAGCGACCCGAGCTTCGGGGCGCCGAACGACACCGTCACGTCCGCACGGATCGCGGCGCCGGGAACGGCACCGGTGGTCGCGTCGATGCCGGATGGAACGTCGAGGGCGAGAACGGGGCAACCTGACGCCTCGACCCGGGCGATCGCGGCGGCCTGCCGACCCCGCGGAGCACCGCGCGCTCCGGTTCCGAGGATCCCGTCCACCACCACCGGGCCAGCGGCCCAGAGGGCGTCCCATCCGCGCCCGTCGAGGTCCCCGTCCCGGACGATCTCGAGCGGCCACCCGTGCAGGAGCGGGTCCGCAGCGCCGCGGTCGGCCACAAGTACCGCAACCACCTGGCGTCCCCAGGCCGCGAGCGTCCGCAGCACGACCAGGGCATCCCCCCCGTTGTTGCCGGGACCGACAAGCCCCACGACCGGGCGGTCACCCCAGAGGCGGTGCAACACGCAGGCGGCCCCACGACCGGCATTCTCCATGAGCACCGGCTCGGGGACATCCGTCTCGTCGATGGCACGGGCGTCGAAGGCCGCGGACTCGGCGGCCGTCTGCGCCCGAACGTCAGCGCGTGCCCAGGGGCGAAGCGGTACGGAGAGCTCGCTCATCGCTCTACACCCCCCGGGCGGCAGGCCAGCCGGGTGGCCGGGCGCGTACGTCGCGCTACTTGTACGACTGACCGATCTGGCGGCCGAGCGTGATCTCGCCGTTGTCGATCCGAAGGTTGAATCCGCATTCCGGGCTCGAACACACCCACGCCTTGTAGCGGATCGGTGCTCCGTCCCTGCCGTAGTCCGACAGCGGAAGCAGAATGCCGCTGTCGCACTTCTGGCAGCGGGGAAACCCGCTTTCTCCCACCATTTCCAACCCCTCCCATGGCGTCGTGACGACTCGCGTCGTCGGTAAGTCCGGTCGCGCCGGACGAGTCCTGGTCGTGCGTCCGCCAGGCGGCGGACAATCCCTTCAGCGAAGCGGCGTCCAGGGGTAGTTCGTCTCGAACGCTTCCTCGAAATCGAATACGTCGACGAAATCCTCGGGCTGGTCTTCGTCCTCCTTCACGAGGAGTCCGTGCTCGACCATCGCGAACACCACACGACCTACATCCTCGGTCTCGTGGATCCCCCAGTGCTCAAGGACGGCCCTGGCCAGCAGACCGTACCGCCCGATCGCGAGCTCCCGAACGCCTTCGGTCAGTTCGCGTCCCGTGATGTGACGGGGCTTGTCGAGCCCCCGGATCACCGACTGCAACGCCAACATGACGAACTCGTAGGAGCGCGCGTGAAACCGCGGGTTCCGCTCCTGGAGTCGGTCGAGGACTTCGTCCTGGAATTGCAGTTCGTTCATGGGCGGAATGTGCGGAGACGCGCCCCGGTTCGCCAGATCCGTGGCCGGGCGCCGAGCGTCAGACGTCGGCCAGCTCGGGGTAGAGCGGAAAGGCGTCGCACAGTTCCCGCACGGCGGACCGAACTTCGCCGATGCGAGCCGGATCCGTCGGGGCGGCGAGCAGGTAGCCGATCCAGTCCGCGATCTGCCGCATCTCCGCTTCCTTCATCCCGCGAGACGTGATCGCTGGCGTGCCGATGCGCAGGCCCGACGTCACGAACGGGGAGCGCGTCTCACCCGGGACGGTGTTCTTGTTCACCGTGATGCCGGCCTCCTCGAGCGCGTGCTCCGCGTCCTTGCCGGACAGCTCCGCGTGGCTGGGGCGCAGGTCGACGAGCATCAGGTGGGTGTCGGTTCCACCGCTCACGAGGTGGAAGCCCCGTTCGGCCAGCCGCTCTGCCAGCGCCCGTGCGTTGGCGATGACCTGCCCGGAGTAGCGTGCGAAGTCCGGCTCGAGCGCTTCCTTGAACGCGACGGCCTTCGCGGCGACCGCGTGCATGAGCGGCCCGCCCTGCAGGAACGGGAACACGGTCTTGTCGACGTCCTTCGCGAGTTCTTGCCGGCACAGGATCAGACCACCACGCGGCCCTCGAAGTGTCTTGTGCGTGGTGGTCGTCACGAGGTCGGCGTGCGGAACCGGCGACGGATGATGTCCGGTGGCAACCAGCCCGGCGATGTGCGCCATGTCGACCAGGAGCCGGGCTCCCACCTCGCGGGCGATCTCGCCGAACGCCGCGAAGTCCAGCGTACGCGGGTACGCGCTTGCCCCGGCCACGATCAGCTTCGGTCGCTCGCTGTGAGCCGCGGCGCGCACGACGTCGTAATCGATGAGGCCGTCGTCCGGCCGAACCCCGTAGAAGCGCGCCTCGAAGAGCTGGCCGCTGAAGTTCACCGGCGACCCGTGCGTGAGGTGGCCGCCGTGGCTCAGATCCATGCCCAGGATCCGGTCTCCGGCGTCCAGCACGGAAAAATAGGCGGCCATGTTGGCCTGCGCTCCGGAGTGCGGCTGGACGTTGGCGTGGTCGGCCCCGAAGATCCGCTTCGCGCGATCCCGGGCCAGGTTTTCGACCACGTCCGCGTATTCGCACCCGCCGTAGTAGCGTCGGCCGGGCACACCCTCGGCGTACTTGTTCGTGAGCACGCAGCCCATCGTCTCGAGCACCGCGTAGGACACAAAGTTCTCGGACGCGATCAACTCGAGGCCGTCGCCCTGACGGCGGACCTCAGCGAGAATCGCCGCGTGGACCTCCGGGTCCGCCGACTTCAGATGGACCATGCCTACCAGGTGCGCTGGAGGTGTCTCGCCTGCCCGATGCGCCGCTCCGCGACCCGGGTCGCGGCGGCGTTCGTGTCGAGGCCCTCCGCCTTCGCCATCTCGTAGATCTGGAGAAGCGTGTCGTAGATCGAACCCGCCTTCTGCTTCGCGCGCTCCGAACTCCAGTCCTCGAGTTCTCCGTACACGTTGATGAGACCGCCCGCGTTGATGACGTAGTCGGGCGCGTACAGGATGTCGCGCTCCTGCAGCGCCGGACCGTGCCTGGAACTCACCGCGAGCTGGTTGTTCGCGCCCCCGGCGATGATGTCGAAGCTGAACCGGTCGATGGTCTCGTCGTTGACCACGGCACCGAGCGCACACGGGGCGAAGATGTCGGCCTCCACGTCGTACACCGCGTCGGGCGCGACCGCAGTGGCGCCGAACGCTTCCACCACGCGCTGCACGCGCTCGGGGTCGATGTCGGTCACCGTCAGCCTCGCGTCCTCAGCGGCCAGATCCTCACAGAGGTAGTAGCCCACGTGCCCGACGCCCTGAACCACCACGTGCCTGCCCGCCAGCGAGTCGTCACCGTAGCGCACCGCAGCCGAGGCCTTGATGCCCCTGTAGATGCCGTACGCGGTCACGGGCGACGGGTCACCGGACCGGCCATGCCGACCCACCACGTGCTCGGTTTCCATGGCCACGAAGTCCATGTCGTCGGGCGAGGTGCCCACGTCCTCGGCCGTGATGTAACGCCCGCCGAGCGACTCGACGGCACGCCCGTGCGCACGGAAGATCATCTCTCGGTCCGGGGTGCGGTTGTTGCCCCAGATGACAGACTTTCCGCCCCCTAGATTGAGTCCCGCGACAGCGGCCTTGTACGTCATGCCCCTCGAAAGGCGCAATGCATCGACGACCGCGTCGTGGTCCGACTCGTAATTCCAGAAGCGCGTACCCCCAAGCGCGGGGCCGAGTGTGGTGTCGTGAATCGCGATGATCCCACGGTACCCGAACTCGGGGTCGTTCCAGAAGACGATCTGCTCGTGTCCGCCTTCGGTCATCTGGTCGAAGAATTCCATTTCGTCCTCGTATTTAGGAAGTCGCGTTGCCGGAGCCCCGAAGGATCTCTCCCGCGATGACGCGACGCATGATCTCGTTGGTCCCTTCGTAGATCTCGGCACCCTTCGCGTCACGCATCAGGCGCTCCAGCGGGTAGTGCCGCATGTACCCGTACCCGCCGTAGATCTGGATCGCCTCGTCGGCCGCGAATGTCGCCGCTTCCGACGCAGCCAGCTTGGCCATGGCCGCTCGCGCCGTGACCCCCTCGGGCCCGATGCGCGGCGTCCCGTTCCGCGTGGCCTCCCAGGCCAGCGCGGCCTCGTACGCGAGCGCCCGGCCTGCGGCCACCCCCAGAGCGGAGTCCGCGAGCTTCGCCTGAAGGGCGCCGAAGCGCCCGATGGGCGTGCCGAACTGCTCTCGCTCCAGCGCGTAGGCCGCGGCATGCTCGATGGCGGCCCGCCCCACGCCGACCGCCTGGATGGCGATGCCGATGCGTCCGACGTCGAGCGCCTCGAGAGCCATCACGAGCCCACGGTCGACGTCGCCCAGGAGCGCATCGGCGGGGAGGCGCAGTCCGTCGAATCGAACGCTCACCGTCTCCGAGGCCCGCAGACCCATCGTGTTCTCCCGCCTGCCCACCACATACCCGTCCGCGCCCGGGCGCACCAGGAAGACACCGAGACCGTCGGCGGAGGTACGCGCGAAGACGAGAACCAGCCCGGCGCGGCGCCCGTTGGTGACCCATCGCTTCTCGCCATCGAGGCGCCAGCCGTCACCGTCCCGCGTCGCCGTCGTCGTGACGGACGAGGCATCCGAGCCCGCATCGGGCTCGGAAAGCGCGAATGCCCCCAGGAGGTCGCCGGACGCGAGCGCCGGCAGCCACGCGTGCTTCTGATCGTCGGTGCCGTGGCGCAGGATCATTCCCGACACGGGCCCGGAGTGGATGGCGACCGAGAGCGCGACCGAAGCGTCGCCCCAGGCCAGTTCCTCCAGCACGAGCAGGTAGGTGTGCAGGTCGAAGCCTAGACCACCGTGTTCCTCGGGCACGAGCATCCCGAGGAAGCCGGATTCCGCGAGCTTCGCGAACACGTCGTCCGGCAGCGCCCTGCCTTCGTCCCACGCGGCGGCGTGCGGCCGGAGCTCGGTCCGGGCGAACTCCCTCGCGAGCTCCTGGAGTTCCCGCTGCCCGTCGGTCATCCGCATGCCGCTCCCCCGTTCACTCGTAGACGTAGAAGCCGCGCCCGGACTTTCGCCCCAGCCAGCCCGCCGCCACGTACTTGCGCAGGAGGGGGCAGGGCCGATAACGGTCGTCGCCGAGCTCCCGATGGAGTACCTCGAGGATATTGAGGCACGTGTCGAGCCCGATCAGGTCGGCAAGCGCGAGCGGGCCCATCGGGTGGTTCATGCCGAGCTTCATGACGGTGTCGATCGCTTCGGGCTTCGCGACGCCCTCCATGAGGGCGAACACCGCCTCGTTGATCATCGGCATGAGCACCCGGTTCGACACGAAGCCGGGAAAGTCGTTGACCTCCACCGGCGTCTTCCCGAGCTCCTCCGACAGCGCGAAGGTCGCCCGTGTGGTCTCGTCACTCGTGGCGAGCCCGCGGATCACCTCGACGAGCTTCATGACGGGGACTGGGTTCATGAAGTGCATCCCGATGACCTTGTCCGGCCGGCTCGTCCGCGCCGCCATCTCCGTGATCGAGATCGACGACGTGTTCGACGCGAGGATCGTCTCCGGGGCGGCGACTCGATCGAGCGTCTGGAAGATCGAGTACTTGAGCTCGGCGATCTCGGGAACCGCCTCGACGACCAGGTCCACGCCCTGTGCGCCCCGCTCCACATCGTTCATCGTCTCGATCCGCGCCAGCGTGGCTTCGCGAGCGGCCGAATCGATGACCTCCTTCTTCACCTGGCGATCGAGGTTCTTCGTGATCGTCGCCACCGCACGCTCCAGCACGTCGTCGGACAGGTCGATCAGCCGCACGGTCTTGCCGTGCTGAGCCGCGACGTGCGCGATTCCGTTGCCCATGGTGCCGCCACCGATCACGGCGATCCGGTCGATACCCATGCGTCTATGCCTTTCGTTTCGGTCATCGTCGAGCGGGCGGGGCGCACCGGAGCACCCCGAGCGCCTGCCTGCCGGCGCGTGCCGGACGACGCAACGGCGTCCGGAGTCCGAGCGAGCCCGCCGGCCGGGCCGGCGAGGTCACGCGGATCAGGATTCCTGCCGCCGGGCGCGGCGCAACGCATGCACGCCGAAGAACGCCAGGAGGATCTTCGTCACGTCCCCCGCCATGAAGGGCACCACGCCGAGTACCGCCGCCTCCGCCGGTCCCAGCCCCGTGATCGCCATCAGCTGCGCGAGGCCCCCGACATACATCGTGACGACCCCGAGCGAGAGACCGGCGAGCAGGCGCACGGGAGTACCGTCGCGGCCGGAAACGGCACCGGCGACGAACGCCGCCGCCGGCGCGGCGAGCAGGTAGCCGCCCGTCGGACCGAGAAGCCAGGGGAGACCGGCACCGCCATGGGCGAAGACCGGCGCACCGAGCGCGCCCACCGTGACGTACGCCACCATGGCCGCCGTACCCGCGCGCGCTCCGAGGAGCACGCCGGCCAGCACGACCAGCAGCGGCTGGAGCGTCACCGGCACCGGGGTCCAGGGGAGGCGGATCGCGACCTGGGCCGAGAACGCGGTGATCAGGACGAACGCCACCACGCCGAACGCGAGCCGCGAACGCTGGTCTTCGATGACCGGGCTCAGGGCCCGGGCCCGGAGCGTATCGGTAAGGGTGCTCATCTTCTGTCTTCCTCTGCCCTGTGGTTTGGGATTCGTCAGGCTTTTTCGACCGAGAGCGCCACCGCGTTGCCACCGCCCAGGCAGAGCGTCGCCAGCCCGGTCGTCGCGCCCTTCTGTTCCATCGCGTTGAGGAGCGTCACGAGGACGCGCGTACCCGACGCGCCGATCGGATGACCGAGCGCGACGGCACCGCCGTTCACGTTGACCCGGCTCTCGTCCATGCCCAGCGCACGCATGTCGGCGACCGCCTGGACTGCGAATGCCTCGTTGACCTCGAAGAGCTCGTAGTCGCCGATCCCCTTCCCCTCCCTGGCCATGAGCTTCTGCACCGCGTCGACCGGCGCGAAGAACAGATCCTTCGGCTCCATCGCGCCGGAGGCGTAGGCAGAGATGACCGCGTCATAGGCCAGACCGTGGGCGTGCGCGTACTCCATCGACGCGACGACGACCGAGGCTGCGCCGTCGTTGAGACCCGGCGCGTTGCCAGCCGTCACGACGTGGTTCTCGATGTCGGCGGGGGCGTCGGACACAAACGCGGGACGCAGCTTGCCGAGCGCCTCCATCGTGGTATCGGCCCGCGGACCCTCGTCCGCCCCGACGACCGTGACGCCCTTGCGGCTCTTCACCTCGACCGGGACGATCTCGTTGCGGAAGCGACCCTCCGTCTGCGCTTCCACCGCCTTCTGGTGGGAGCGCAGCGAGAACGCGTCGGCGTCTTCGCGGGACACGCCGGCCTTGGCCGCCGTGTACTCGGCGTGTCCGCCCATGTGACAGTTGCCGAACGAGCACCAGAGGCCGTCGTGGATCAGGCCGTCCTCCATCGTCTGGTTGCCGAACTTCACGCCGCCGCGGAGGCCGCGGACGTAGTAGGGCACGGACGACATCGACTCCATTCCACCCGCGACGACGAGGCGGGCGTCGCCCGCGCGGATCGACTGCGCCGCGAGCATCACGGCCTTGAGCCCCGACCCGCAGACCTTGTTCACGGTGAGCGCCGGGACGGTCGCCGGGATCCCGCCGTGCACCGCGGCCTGCCGCGCAGGCGCCTGACCGGCACCCGCCCCGACCACGTTCCCCATGATGACCTCGTCGACGTCGCCGGCATCGATCCCGGAGCGTTCGATCACCGCGCGCAACGCGATGGCGCCGAGCTCCGGCGCGGAGAACGAACTCAATCCACCGAGAAAGCGGCCGATCGGCGTCCGCACACCACCCTTGAGGATGACCGCGGTCCTGGAAGCGTCACTCATCTATCGGGAACCACTGAAGACGGTTGGGGAAGCGCAAAAAGATACCAAGAACACGGAGGTGGGTCATCCGGTCCGGACCGCGGGGCTCACGGCTACTCGAGCAGCACCGGCCGGTCGGCCTCGGGGTCGAGCCGACCCCACGGCACCCGCGGATCGTGCTCGAAGACGAGCAGCCAGTTCTCGGACCGTGCGCGCTCCCAAAGACCCCGCTTCGACTCCAGCGTGACGAGCGGCTCGAGATCGTATCCCATGATCCAGGGGAGCGGCAGGTGCGCGGACGTTGGACAGACGTCACCGAGGAAGCACGCGGTCGCCCCGTCGCTCTCGATCATCACCGAGTGATGGAACGGGGTGTGCCCCGGCGTCGGCACGACCTTTACCCCCCGGGTGACCTGAGCGACGCCTTCGACCAGATCCCACAGCCCCGCCTCGGTGACGGGATCGAAGTTCTCCAGCAGGTAGCTGGCACGGATGCGTTCGTTCAGGCTGTGGGCGAAGTCGAGCTCGCCCTTCTGCACGACGTACCGCGCGGCTGGAAAGGCGGGGACGATCGCGCCGTCGTCCCGTCGAACGGTGTCTCCGCCCGCGTGGTCGAAGTGCAGATGCGTGTTGAGGACGATGTCGACGTCGGACGGCTCGAATCCCGCGTGGCGGATCCCGTCCTCGAGGCGGGTGGGGTCGCCCGCGTTCGATATGCCGTAGATGTCCGCGAAGCGGTCGTCGTACTTGTTGCCGACCCCCGTGTCGATGAGCACGAGCGCCTCGGGAGCCTCCACCAGCAGACAGCGCATCGCAAGCGGAATGCGGTTGCGGGTGTCGGCGGGGATGCGGCGCTCCCAGAGCGGCTTGGGCACCACGCCGAACATCGCGCCGCCGTCGAGCTGCTGCACGCCGGCCTCGATACCGTGGATCCGAATGGAGCCGACCTCAACGGACCGGCTGAGGGGCAGACCTTCTTGCATCACAATCTTCCTCTTCTGGGGTGCGGTTCGTTGCGGGCGCGACGGCGAAGTCAGCCGCGCCGCCGGCGTGATTCGTACCCGGGCAGCTCGAGCTGATACTGTCCTGGGTCAAAGCGCTTCCGTTGCCGTCGGCGCTTCAGATACCACTGAAGGGTGGCAAGGTCCTCGATGCCGCGACCCTTCGCCTCGTCGAGGAGCCGGAGCAGGACGCGGGCCGTGGCCAGCGCGTCGCCGTGGGCACGGTGCCGAGCGTGCACCTGAATACCGAAGTGACGCGTCACCTCATCGAGGTTCCTTCGCCGGAGCGCGGGCACGAGCCGACGACTCATCCGCACCGTGCAGAGCTGCGGGACGTCCGGCGCGTCCACCGAAGCCCGCACCAGCTCGGCCGACACGAAGCCCCAGTCGAAGGTGGCGTTGTGGGCCACGAAGACCCTTCCCTGGAGGCGATCGGCGATTTCGTCCGCGAGGTGCTCGAAATACGGTGCACCCGAGACCATCTGCGTGGTGATCCCGGTCAGGGCCGTGATCATCGGCGGAATCGACCGCCCCGGATTCACCAGCGTCTCGTACTCGGAGACGATGCGCCCCCCGAGCACCTCGACGATGGCGATGTCCGTGACGCGGTGACCGCGCCACGCCGCCCCGCCCGTGGTCTCCACGTCGACCACCGCGAAGGGCACCGTGTGGAGGGGGTCGCCGAGCGGGACGACGGTCGGATCGAGGGTCCAGACCCCTTCCCGGTCCACGCGGAAGCGCGGGTCGGTGCCCAGGAGCTCGAAGACGGCCGCCGACGCGGCCCCCCGGTGGCCGCTCAGGCCGAGCACCCTGCTGGCGAGGTCGAGCGTGTGCAGCGGGCCGCCCGCGAGCAGATCCGCAGCCGAACGCACGAGGGAGGCGTCCCCTCCCCTCGTCACTCTTCGTGCCCTGCCTGGGTGATCGCGAAGGACAGCGCCTCCAGCTCCATCACGAGATTCACGTCCTCGACCGGCACGAGTGGCGGCACGTTCAGACGGATCGGCGCGAAGTTGAGAATCCCTTTCACGCCCGCCTCGACGGCGCGACCCGCCATCTCCTGAGCCGCGCCCTCCGGCACGGCCAGGATCACGAGTTCGATGCCGAGGTCCCGCACGGCGTCCTCGAACCCCGAGGGATCGTGAACGACGAGCCCGGCGCGCACAGTCCCCACCTTTTCGGGGTCCGGGTCGAAGATCGCGACGCAGTCGTAGCCACGAGCGCGAAAGGCCGGGTACTCGAAGAGAGCGAGGCCGATCCGCCCGGCGCCCACGAGCGCCACCCGCCAGCGCCGGTCGATGCCCAGGATGCTTCGGAGGTGCGCTCTCAGCTCGTCGACCCGGTACCCCAGCCCCCGCTTGCCGAACGATCCGAAGTGCGAGAGGTCCTTTCGCACCTGCGCCGCGGTGGTCTGCCCCCGTGCCGCGAGTTCCTCGCTCGACACGGTCCCGCCCGGCTCCTGGAATCCCTCGAGAGACCTCAGATAATGGGAGAGGCGCCGAACCGTACTGTCGGGGATCTTCCTGGTCACGAGAAGCGTCGAAAGGTCAGGAATGACACGAGAATTCGCGGCTTGTGAAAAACTTCACGAATGTAGGCACCGCCGAGATCCGGTGCAACGCGCGGGGTCGGCCACCCGAGGTTCAGGCCAGCGCGGCCGCGAGCCGCACGAAGTCCTCGGGCTCGAGGCGCTCGGGCCGCGTCTCGGGCCGCAGACCGGTCCGGGCGAGGACCCGGTCGACCGTCGCCTCGGAGCACGCCAGGTCCGGATGGTCGCGCAGAATCTTCCTGAGCTGCTTGCGCCGCCACTGGAACGCCGCCCGTACGGTCCGGCGCAGCCGTTCCTCTTCGAGGCGCGTCAGGGGCTCGGGCCGGAGGGGCGTGATCCGGACCACCGCCGAGTCCACGCCAGGCACCGGGCGGAAGGAGCCGCGTCGCACGCGAAAGAGCTTCTCGGCCCGGGCGACGGTGCGCACGCCTACCGAGAGGGCGCCGTAGTTCCCGTCTCCGGCCGGCGCGACGATCCGATCGGCGACCTCGTCCTGCACCATGAGGACGATGTCACGCGGGCGCGGACGCTCGAGGAGGCGGAAGACGATCGGGGTCGTGATGTTGTAGGGGATGTTGCCCACGACCCGCGTCGCCTCGGGATTACGCAGGTGCTCGGCCAGAGGCACCTCCAGCACGTCCCCGTGAACCACCTCGACGTCGTCGCGCCCACCCCAGCGCTCCTCGAGCGCCTCGACCAGATCGTCGTCGAGCTCCACGAGCACGAGCCGACCCACCTCTCCGACCAGGTGCCGGGTCAGCGCTCCCCGCCCGGGACCGATCTCGAGAACCTCGTCGTCCACTCCGGCGCCGAGCGCCGACACGATCCTTCGCTGGAGATTCGCGTCGACCAGAAAGTTCTGACCCAGCGACTTCTTGGCCCGCCCGGGCCGCGGCCGTGAAGACACGCCTGGAAGCCGGGCCCCGTCAGCCGCGCACGACGAGCGCGGTCCGGTCGTCCGCGAGCGCGGAGCGCCGCGCATCCGAGGACAGATCGAACAGCGAGCCGATGATCTCCCGGGGTGTCCGGAAGCGGTTGCTGACGGCGGTCTCGACGACCTGCGCCTCACCGTTCTTGAGATTGCGGGTCGGCAGCGTGTCGGACAGCCCGTCGGTGAAGAGGAGGAGGAGGTCCCTGCCCGACTGCCAGGCGACGGCCTCCTCGGCGTACGAGTCCGGCCCGGCGAAGCCGACCGGGGGATCGGTCGCGGCCAGCCGCTCGAAGTCGCCGTCGTCGCGTATCGCGAAGGCGTGCGGATGTCCGGCGTTCGAATAGCTGAGCACGCCTGCCACGGGGTCGATGACCCCGTAGAAGACGCTGAGGAACATCTCGGTCGTCGCGAGCTCTTCGCTCAGCGCATCGTCCAGCTTGCGCAGCACGGCGGCCGGTGACTCCGCCTCGCGGGCGTAGATCCCCGCCGCGCTCATGGTCAGCGTCATGATGAGCGCCGACGGAAAGCCGTGCAGCGACACGTCGCCGAGCATCACGCCCACGCGTCCGCCGGGAAGCTCGAAGAGCTGGTAGAAGTCTCCGCCCACCAGCTCCGTGGGCTCCACCCGCGCGGCGGCGTCGGCCGCCGCGAAACGTTCCGCGTCGGGCAGGAGTTTCATCTGGAGGTCGTGGGCGAGCCCCATCTCCATGGCCATCCGTTCCTTGGAGAGGCTCTCCTGCACAAGTCGGTGATTCTCCAGGGCGGCCCCGATCTGCGAGGCGATGGCCGCGAGCAGCTTCTGGTTGGCCGCCGAAAACTTCCCCCCGTCGATGCGCCCGATGAGGTTGATGACCCCGACGGTGCGCGATCCGCCTGCACCGGGCGAGTACCGGATCGGTACGGAGAGGAAGGAGTCGCCCCGGTCGCCGGCCGCGCGCTCTGCAGAGCTGGGCTGGCGCGACGCGATGATCGCGCGTCCCTCCCGGAACACCATGGCCGTGATCGTATCGGGATCGTCGGGGGACAGGGGTCCCGCACGTCCGTCGTCGCCGACCTCCGCCGCGATGTGCAGTGCGCCGTCCACGGCATCGTAGACCCAGAGCGACCCGCGCTTGGCACCCATCACGTCGCGCACCTCCGCGAGGATGGTCGCCGCGCCGCTGTCCATGTCGAGGGTGGAGCCGAGCATCTGACTTATGGAGTAGAGGAGGTTGATCTCCTC
Organism: Gemmatimonadota bacterium; assembly: GCA_030827315.1. Classification (GTDB taxonomy): domain Bacteria; phylum Gemmatimonadota; class Gemmatimonadetes; order Longimicrobiales; family Gaopeijiaceae; genus UBA2589. The sequence continues at coordinate 46,448 of JAURER010000012.1, forward strand.
GAAGCGTTCGGCAAGCTCGTAGGTGAAGAACTCGATCTCGCGCGTTGCTTCGAAGCCCTGCGCGAGCGCGGGGGTCAGGGCCGCGGAGACGGCCTCAGGCGGCGCGAGCCGGGCCGACAGGACCTGCACCTGCAGCTCGGGGCCCAGATGGGGCACGATGACGCTGTGAACGGGAGGCGTGTCCGCTTCGCCCCCGTATCCGCCGGTCTGGTAGAGAACCTCGTCGGCCGCCCCGCGCTCCGCGGCGGGAACGATGATGCGCAGGACCGCGCCGAACGCCTCTTCGAAGTGTTCGAGCGTCTCGAGGACCGGCTCCGGAAGCGCCCCCAGGACCAGCCGGCCCGGGGTAGTCAAGCCTGAGCGCCGCCCTCGAGGGCGCTGCCCGGATCGAGCCGCAGGACGAGCGTGACCTCGTTCCCGCGATCATTGAACGACACCTCGTCGAGCAGCTGGCGCATGAGATAGAGCCCACGCCCGCACGACCGGGTGATATTTTCCGGCCGGGTCGGGTCGGGAATCGCGGACGGATCGAAGCCGGCGCCGTGATCCCTGACGGTGGCCTGCAGACGGCCCTCTCCCACGGACAGCACGACGACCACGCTCTTGGACGGATCGTGCGCATTGCCGTAGAGCATCGCGTTGGCCAGCGCCTCGGTGAGGCCCACGCGGAAGTTGAGGCTGACCCGGCGCTCACGCGTGCGGCACGAGTCGCACCGGCTCATCACGAATTCGACCGCACTCTCGATCGACTGGATGTCCGTCGGGAGTTCGAGAACGAGTCCTGCGTCGAGACCGTCGTCCATGAAGAGCGCGGTCCTCAGAAGCCCTCTAGGGCCTGGCTCTTGTTCTCGGTGATGCGGAACAGCGTGTCCAGCTTGGTCAGCTCGAACAGCGTGCGCAGATCGTCGTTGAGGCTCGAAAGCCGGAGTTCGCCTCCCTGCTCGCGGATCTTCTTGGACAGACTCACCAGCACGCCGAGTCCCGACGAGTCGATGTAGCCGGTATTCGCGAAATCGATGACGAACTTGCGATCGCCGCCGTCGAGCTGCTCGAGAACCTTCTGCTTGAGCTCCTGACGGTTGCCCACGATCAGCTGGCCCTCGACTTCGATGAGCGTGACCTCACCGCTCCTCGACACCTGAAAGCTCATGGAATCGACGCTCCTGGCGTGATGGGTCCGGGATCGTGGCGCATTTCGGCTTGCCGAGTTCCCGTCGGACGAAACCAATTGTAAAGAAGAAACATTTGGCAGAGCAAGGAAGGTCGCCCGGCACCGGACCGCCCGACGGCCCGAAATGCGTCAGTCCGCCATGAGCGCGGTGATGCACGCGACGGACGTGATGTCCTCGACGGTCGCCCCCCGGGACAGGTCGTTGAAGGGGCGTCGCAGCCCCTGGAGGATGGGCCCGAGGGCCACGGCGCCGCCCAGGTACTGGACGAGCTTGTACGAGACGTTCGCCGCGCCCAGGTCGGGAAACACCAGGATGTTGGCCCTTCCGCCCACCGGCGACCCGGGCGCCTTGCGCTCGGAAACGCCCGGGTCGAGAGCGGCGTCGCCCTGGAGCTCTCCGTCGGCGGCCACCGTCGGCAACGCCCGGCGAAAGCGTTGGACGGCTTCCCGGACGAGCTCCACCGCCGGTCCGTCCGCGGAGCCCTTCGTGGAATACGACAGGAAGGCGACCCTCGGCTCGTCTCCGACGATGCGTTCGCGGGACCGCGTCGCCGCCATCGCGATCTGGGCGAGCTGATCGGCGTCCGGCGCCGGTACGACGCCTGCATCCGTGAAGGTCAGCACCGCCGGACCGTACCGATGGGTGCCGTCGAACACCATGTAGAACGAGGAGCTCAGCGTGGTCAAACCTGCCTGGAGGCCGACGGCCACCAGACCGGCGCGCACGACGTCCGCCGTCGTGCGCGCACACCCCGCGACGGCCCCGTCGGCGCGGCCGACTCCGACCATCCAACCGGCCTGCATGAGCGGGTCGCCGGCCCACGCCTCCAGCCGGTGCGGTGGATCGCCGCGTCCCGCCCTGCGCTCGGTGAGCCAGGCGAGCGTCCGTTCGACCACCACCGGGTCGAATGGGTCGACGATCTCGACGCCGTCGGGATCGCATCCCGCGCCGCGCAGGGCGGCGCTCACCGCGTCCGGATGGCCGATCACGAGCGGAACGCAGAGCCCGTCGCGAATGCAGTTCCGAACGGCGGCGGCCACGCGAGGTTCGGCGCCCTCCGGGAAGACCAGCGAGCGCGGCCGGGTCGCGGCCCGCGCGTGCAGAGCCTCGAGGAAGGTCCGGCCGGGCTCGCCGGCTCGGTCGAACGTCACCCGTCCAGCTTCTGCCGCATCCGCTCGAAGACGGAGGGCGAGACGAAGGAGGACACGTCGCCACCCAGCTTCGCGACCTCGCGCACGAGGGACGACGAGATGAACGAGTTGCTGACCTCGGGCACCAGGAAGATCGTCTCGGCGTCGGACCAGAGCTCCTGGTTCATCTGCGCCATCTGGAGCTCGTACTCGAAGTCGGAGATGGCCCGCAGCCCGCGAACGATGAGCGTGGCCCCCTGGTCGCGGGCGAAGTCGACGAGAAGCCCCTCGAACGACATCGGTACGATCCGCTCCTCGTCGCGGAACACTTCGCGAATCAGCTCCACGCGCTCCTCGACCGTGAACAGGCCTCGCTTCACGTGCGTGCTGGTGGACGCGACGGCGACGATGACGCGGTCGGCGACCCGAAGGCCCCGGCGCACGATGTCTTCATGCCCACGGGTGATGGGGTCGAATGAGCCCGGGTACAGGGCGACGATGGGATCGGGTCTCCTCATGGGTCCGCCTCGAGGGTCGTGAGCGCGGTGTCGCCGTAGCGGCGTGTCTTCGCGTCGGCTGGAACGGGGAGTTCCTCGCGGGAAGGATGCTCCAACCAGAGTTCGCGCGCAAACGGCGCGTCCAGGAAGAGCTCCACGAGCCGTCGCGCGTCGCCGGTGGCATACGGAGGATCGGCCAGCGCCACGTCTGCGGGCCGGTCGAGCCGGCGCAGGAACCGGAAGACGTCATCGCCGACGATCGTGCACTCAGGTCCCGCTTCGAGCAGCTCCACGTTGGACCGGATGACCGAGAGAGATCCGCGCGCGCGCTCGACCAGCGTCACGTGGGCCGCCCCCCGACTCAGCGCCTCGAGTCCGAGCGCGCCCGAGCCTGCGAAGAGGTCGAGTACGTCGGCGCCGACCACCTTCGCGCCGAGGGCAGACATCCACGCCTCGCGGACGCGGTCCGTGGTCGGGCGTACGTCCCGACCCTTGAGAGGCTTCAGGCGATGCCCCTTCCAGCGGCCCGCGATGATCCTCACGGCGCCACACCCGCCTCCCCCGCGCGACGCAGGTCGACGAGCCGCGCCTGGGCCCGAACGCTGCCGCGCCACTCGTTCTTCTCGAGACGGAAGAGCGCGTCCCACGGGCCCTCGCGGACGGCCTCCGGAGGAAAGCGGTCCGCCAGTCCGAAGCCGATAGCCTCGACGCGGGTCCCCGAGCTCGCGAGCCGCACCTTGAGGTGCCCGGACCCGACCACCCGCGCATTCTCCAGGCGAACCGAACGGACCCGCAGGAGCGGACCGGGGTTGCCGATCCCGTGCGGCCCGAGATACCCGAACCAGTGTGCCAACTGCGTGTCGACGTCGCCCAGCGAGACGTCGAGATCCGGACGGAGTACCGGTCGGAGTTCCTCGCCCCCCAGTCGCGCGCGCGCCTCGGCGTTGAACGCCTCGCGAAACGCCGGAAGGGCGTCGGCTCGGATGTCCATGCCGGCGGCCTGACGGTGGCCGCCGAACCGGTCCAGATGCGTCGCGCACGCGGCGATCGCGTCGTAGAGGTGGAAGCCGTGGATCGAACGCGCGCTCCCGCGGCCCTTCCCGTTGTCGAGGGCAACCAGCACGACGGGGCGGTGGACGAGCTCGGCCACGTTCGACGCGACGATGCCGATGACGCCCGGGTGCCACCCCTCTCCTTCGATGACCAGTCCGTAATCTCGCGCCGGGTCGAAGGTCGCCTCCAGGCGCTCCACGACTTCATCGAGCGTTCGGCGGTCTTCGGCCCGGCGCCGGGCGTTGAGATCGTCGAGCCGGCGCGCGAGTGCGACCGCCCGTTCCTCGTCGTCGGTGAGCAGGAGGTCGAGCGCGTCGGCCGAATCGCCCAGACGGCCCGCCGCGTTGATGCGCGGCGCCAGCTGGAATCCGACCTGGCCCGCGGTCACCGTGGCGGGATCCACGTCGGCGACCCGGAGCAGGGCCCGCAGCCCCGGCACGCCCGAATCGACGAGGCGACGGAGCCCGTACTGGACGAGGACGCGGTTCTCGCCCGCCAGCGGTACCATGTCCGCGACCGTCGCGAGCGCGACCAGATCCAGGAGCGCGTGCAGCGGCTCGGGATCGGCGTCCATGACGTCGGCGACGAGCCCTGCCAGGCGCCACGCCAGCCCCGCGCCGCACAGTCCCTTGTCCGGAAAGGCGCAGTCGGGGCGGTTCGGATTCACCACGGCGACTGCACTCGGCAACGTATCCGCCACCGTGTGGTGATCGGTGACGATCACGTCGATGCCCTCACGTGCCGCGGCGGAGACCGTTTCGTGGGCCACGATGCCGCAGTCGACCGTGACCACGAGCGTGGCCCCTGCCTCGCGGGCCGCCGCCAGACCGGCCGCCGAGAAGTCGTAGCCGTCCCGCAGGCGGTGCGGCACGAATGCCTGCACGTCCCCACCCAGCTTCCGGAGCCAGCGCGTCAGGACGGCGGTCGCGCAGATCCCGTCCACGTCGTAGTCGCCGTGAACCAGAACCGTCTCACCCGCCCGGATGGCGCGTGCGATCCGCTCCGCCGCGGCAAGACCGCCCGCCAGGAGCGCGGCGTCGTTCAGGTGCTCAAGCCTCGGGCGCAGAAAGCGCTTCGCGACCTCCGGCTCGTGGTGCCCCCGGGAGACGAGCACGGAGCAGACCGGTCTCGGCAGCCGGAGCGCGGCCTCGAGCGCGCCGACGCGCGCCGGGTCGGGCTGTCCGGGCTCTTCCCAGCGGGGAGCCGGCGGGCGCACGCGGGCCTCGGCCCGCCCCGGCCCGGCGGCGCTCACTCCTCCTCGTCGCCCCCGTCGTCGTCGTCCGACGCAACCGCGACTTCCGTCACCGCGGTGCTCGCCTCCGCCGGAGCCGCATCCGCGGCACTCCCGGGCTCGGGTGCGGCCAGGATCACGCCGCACGCCTCGCAACGGATGAGCGACTGTCCGTGCCGGACCTCGTTCTGGTGCTGCAGGGGCACGATGCCGAAGCAGTTTCCGCACGCACCGTCCTCGGTGAGCTCGGCGACCGCGGCACGACGTCCTCCTCCGCGGATCGCGTTGTAGATGCGCAGCTCGTCCGGGTTCATTCCCTGGGCGAAGACGGAGCGCTCGCCCTCGAGGCGCTCGAGCTCGCTCCTGGCGTCCGCGCGCTCGGCGATGAGCGCCTCACGCCGTGGCTCCAGCACGCGAAGCGCCTCGGCATGGGCCTCCTCGAGTTCGCCGAGCCGCTGCTCGGCCTTGCCCAGCTGATCGATGAGACCGAGCGCTTCCTGCTCGTCGTTCTGCAGCGATCGCCGCACCATGTCGAGCTCCGCGCTGACGGCGGCCTCCTCGCGCAGATTGCGAACGGATCCGAGACGCTCCTCCAGCCGCCGGAGGCGGTCGCGTCGATCCACGGTCGACGACTCCAGGCGGCGTTCCTCGAGCTTCATCTCCTTGAGACGGTTTCGCGTCGTGTTCAGCTCGCCCTCGAGAACGAGCGCGGGCTCCTCGACTTCCTCGAAGCGCGGGTCGAATTCCGCGATCCGCTGACGCGCCTCGTGAATGCGTGAGTCGAGCTTCTGGAGTTCCTTCAGGGCCGTCCGGTGCTGCTGCGTCATCTGTCAGACTCGTTCGGGTTTTGATCGACCGGTACGCCTCGTCGCGGCGCCCAGTAGGTGGGGTCCAGCTCCCGGAGCTCCGCCGCCAGTCTGGCCTTGGCGGTCACCAGCCCGAGCTTCTCCCCCTCGTCCGCCGCGGCCTCGATGTTCCGCTGCACTTCCTGCACGCGCCGACGGAGCGCCAGGACACGGAGGCGGTTCACCGAGTTCGTGAAGATTTCCAGCCCGTGCTTGAGGTCCTCCGGATCGGCGAGGAACTCGTCGAAGCGCTGGGCGGCGACGGGGTCCATGGACGAGGGAGGGACACGCAACTCGGGGTCTTCGAGAAGCGCCACAAAGATGGCCCGGTGGTACGGATCTTCAAAGTCCTCGGGCGACACGAGCTCCGCGGCCCTCTCCACCCACTCCACTCCGCGCACCATGACTTTGAGGAGCTGACGCTCCGCGCCCATCTTGTGGATCCCGGACCGGGCGGACCGCCGCGGCGGGGCCGGACGCCCGACGGGCTGCCGCGCGGGCTCACCCCGCCGGGCCCGCGTGATTTCACCTTCCAGGGTCTCACGACGTACCCCGGTGACTTCTGCGACGCGCGAGACGTAGATGTCGTGCAGGGCAGGATCCCGGGCCGCACGGAGCGTGGGCAGCAGCCGGTCGACCGCGGAACGCCTTCGCTCGATCGACTCGAAGAAGTGCCTCTGCTCGAGGATCTGGATCTTCCTCTCGAGGACGTCGACGGCGTCGTCGATGAGCGCCGAGAGTGCCGCAGGCCCCTGCTTTCGCACCAGGGTGTCGGGGTCCTCGCCGGCGGGGAAGGTGACGACCGCCGGGTGCATCCCCTCCTCGAGCAGGACGTCGCCGGCCCTGAATGTCGCCTTCAGCCCCGCCGCGTCGGAGTCGAAGAGGAGGAATACGCGGTTGCAGTAGCGTGACAGCAGGCGAGCCTGCTCGGGGGTGAGCGCCGTGCCGAGGGGCGCGACGGCGTGCTCGAAGCCCTCCGCCGCGAGCGAGACCACGTCCATGTACCCCTCGACCACGAGGGCCGACTCCTCGCGACGGATGGCGTTCTTGGCCCAGGACAGGCCGTACAGCGTCTGTCCCTTGTGATAGATGGGCGTCTCCGGCGAGTTGAGGTACTTCGGGCCCTCGCCCTCCAGGATCCGCCCGCCGAACGCGACCACCTTGCCGCCCAGATCCATGATCGGAAAGGTGATCCGACCGCGGAAGCCGTCGTACGGCTCGCGGCTTCGCTCGCTCTGCTTGAGCAGCCCGAGCTCGAGCATCCGGTCCTCGTCGAAGCCGTGCTTGACGGCGGTCTCGCGGAACCGGCGCCACTCGTCGGGAGCCCATCCGACGCCGAAGCGCTCGGCTACCTCCATGGAGATCCCGCGCCCCTGCAGGTACGCACGGGCCTTCGCCCCCTCCGTCTCGTCGAGGAGCTGCTCGCGGAACCAGGACTGCGCGAAGGCCGTGAGCTCGTAAAAGGGGCGGTTCGGATCCTCCTCCTCCGTCGTCCTGCGCACCTCGCGGATCTCCACCCCGGCACGGCCACCCACGTACCGGACCGCCTCGATGAAGTCCATGCCCAGCCGTTCCATGACGAAGCTGAAGACGTCACCGGACTTCCCGCACCCGAAGCACTTGTAGAAGCCCTTGTCGGGCGCCACATAGAAGCTCGGTGTGCGCTCTTCGTGGAACGGGCAGTTGGCCTTGTATTCGCGCCCGGCCTTCTTGAGCGACACCATCTCGCCGATGATGTCCACGATGTCCGCGCGGGTGCGGACCTCGTCGATGACGTCGTCGGGGATCATGCAGCGCCTCCGAACACGGCGACCGTCACACCGGCTCCACCTTCGGTCGGCCCGCCCATGCGATGCGTACGCACGCGCCCGTCCTCCGCCAGGATCTCGGTGACCCGTCGGCGCAGGGCGCCGGTCCCCTTCCCGTGAATGATCCTCAGTTCGGCGAGATCCTCGAACACCGCAGCGTCGAGCGCGCGTTCCAGCTCGAGCTCCATCTCGTCGACTCTCATTCCGCGCAGGTCCACCTCGAGGCGCACCTGCTCGTCCCTGGGGGGCCCCTTCCAGCCGCCGCCTCGCCGTGCCTCGCTCTCGGCCGCGACCTCGAACGGTTCGAGATCCGTCACGGGTACCTCGATGCGGAGCGCCCCGACCTCCACGGTGGCCCTGTCCCCCCGCAGCTCGGCCACGCGGCCCCGCGCTCCGGTGTCGCGGACGCGCACGGAGCCTCCCGGCTCGATCGTCCGGACGGTCGCCCGGGATCCGAGCGTCGGACGCAGCGTGCCCGACCGGTCGGCGTCCCGGTGGCGTCCCGCCGCCCTCTCGACCTTTCGCCGGGCTTCCCGGGCGGCGGTCTCGACGTCCTCGCCCTCCAACACCGCCGCGCGCATCGCGTCGATCGCGTCCTCGACCTCGGCCCGCGCCTCGAGCAGCAGTCTGCGCGCGTCGGCCCTCGCGCGACCCTCGGAGGTGCGCTCGGCCTCCTCGAGCGTGTGCGCGCGACGCTCCACGTCCGTGCGCTGGCGCTCGGTGCGCGCCCGCTCCGCGTCGAGTTCGTGCAGGAGCCTCTCGACTTCGCTCTCCCGCGCCTCGAGACGCTCGAGGAGATCCTCGATCCCGGCGGCGCCCTGGTCCCTGTACCCGTCGGCCCGGTCGAGGACGTGCCCGGGAAAGCCGAGGCGGCGGGCGATGGCGAGCCCGTAGCTGCGCCCGGGAAGACCTTTCACCAGGCGGTACGTGGGCTCCATGCGCGCGCCGTCGAACTGCAGGGATGCGTTCACGATGCCACTGCCCGGCGTGTCGAGCTGCTTGAGCTCGCCGAGGTGGGACGACGCGATCGTCGTGGCGCCCCGCGCCACGAGTTCTTCCAGAACGGCGCGGGCCAGCGCGGCGCCTTCCGCCGGGTCCGTTCCGGTACCCATCTCGTCGATGAGAACGAGCGAGCCGCCGTCCGCCGCGGCCACGAGGTCGGACAGGATGGCGAGGTGCGCCGAAAAGGTGGACAGGCTCCGCGCGATCGACTGTTCGTCGCCGATGTCCGCGAAAAAGCTCCGGAAGACCGGCAGCCGGGTTCCCGGCCCGACCGGAGGGGCCACGCCGCTCTGCGCCAGCGCCGCGATCAGCCCCGTCGCCTTGAGAAAGACGCTCTTGCCTCCGGTGTTCGGTCCCGAGACGACAAGGCAGCGCTCGTCCGGTTCGAGCTCGAGGTCGTAGGGCACGACCGGACCCTCCCCGGACTCGAGCAGGAGCGGGTGACGGGCCTCTCGCAACGCCATTCCCGCGGTCGTGTCGCGCACGATGGCCGGAACGGCGGCACCCCAGGCCAGGGCCGCGCGCGCCCGCGCGTGCAGGGCGTCGAAGTCCACGAGGGCATCGAACGCACCCGCGATCGCGTCACGTTCGGGGGCGAGGGCCTTCGTCGTCTCGGCGAGAACGCGTCGGATTTCCCTCGCCTCCTCGCGTTCGAGATCACGAAGGCGATTCATGGCCTCGATGGCGATCGGGGGTTCGACGTAGAGCGTCGCGCCGGTCTGGGACTCGTCGTGGACGATGCCGCCGACCTCGCCCTTCCCTTCCCGCCGGAGCGGCACCACGTACCGCCCGTCCCGGAGCGTGACCGACGCGTCCGCCACGACGAAACGCTCCGGGAGCGATCCGATGAACTTCTCGAGCATCCGCACGATGCGGGCGTGGGCTCCACGGAGCCGGTCCCGGATCTTCTTCAGTTCACCGGATGCGCTGCTGAGCACGTGGCCTTCCTCGTCCACGCACCGCTCGACGACCCCTTCGAGGGATCGGAGGTCGACGCACCGGTCCGCCACCGTGGCGAGCTCCGGGTACCCCCCTTCGTGCGCGCCGAGCTCGCGACCGAGCAGGCGAGACGACGCGAGAAGCCGGCCCAGGGCGTGGAGGTCGAGCGGCTCGAGCACCGCACCCTCGGCGCCCAGGTGGGCAAGCGCCGCGCGGACATCTGGGATGGGTCCCGGAGCCCAGGAGGGAGCTGCCCCCACGAAGCGCATGACGGCGGACACGCGACCGAGCTCTCGGGCGATGGCGTCCGGGTCGGTGCGGGGCCGGAGCGAGCGGACGCGCGCCTGACCCGCCTGGCTCGACGCCCGGAGCGCGACACGCTCGAGGACGCGCTCGAACTCCAGGACCTCGAGCGCGTGATCGTTCATATGCCGCAGGTCACCCGGCGAGCTCCTCACGCACGATCCGGTTCGCGTCCTTGCCGTCGTACCGCCCGCGGATGCGTGGCATCAGCTGCCCCATGAGCTGCCCCATCTGGTCCACGCCTGAGGCGACGATCTCACGCACGATGGCGCGCACCTCGTCCTCACCCATCGCCTCGGGAAGATATTCCTGGAGGACCGTCGCCTGGGCCTCCTCCTGCTCGGCGAGCTCCGGCCTACCCGCGCTCCTGAACTGGTCCGCCGCGTCCCTGCGCTGCTTGATCATGCGTGTGAGCACGAGCACCACCGCCTCGTCGTCGAGCGCCCCCACCGGCGGTTCGAGCTCCTTGTTGCGGATGTCGGAGAGGGCAGTCGAAATCACCAGCGTCCGGAACTTGTCGCGATCCTTGCGCGCGGCGTTCAGATCGGCCTGGAGACGGCTCTTGAGTTCGCTGGCCACGGGAGTGCGCACCTGAGAGTTTCGGGTCTCGTTCGGGGGATGGGGAAGCTACCCTTCGATCGGAGTCCGATCAATCAGGGGCCGGCTGGATCGCACCGGAGCGGATCCGTCCCGAAGCGGCATGGCCTCGCCCCGGTCCCCGGTGGAGGTTGGCGGAACCACCCATCCACGCACACCCGGAGACCCGCATGGACGTGATCGCCGGCGCCGCCGAACAGATTCTCGCCGCCCACCCCCACCCCGCCCTTCGCCTCGGGGAACTGCTCGCCCTCGTGGCGGAGCGCGTCGACCGCAGCCTCGGGCCCGAGCGACTGCGCTGCGCCCTCGAGGCCGAGCCGTCCCGTTTCCGCGTCATCGAGTCCTGGCGGACCCGATGGCCCACGCTCGCCCGGGAGTCGAGCGCGGCGGGCGATGCGTGGGTCGTCGCCCTCGCGGCCGGGGCGGCACCGGACGTATCCACCCCCGGCGGCACCGGCGCCCGAGGTCACGATCGGCACGGCGCCGCGACGGGGAGCAGAACCGAGCGGAGCGAGAGCGCCGCGCGCATGTTGCGCGAAAGCGTTCGGTGGATCGGCCGGTCCGTCGACGGGCGTTCGACGCTGGAGGTCGGGCGCTGGTATGCGATCGCACTGGCGGAGCGGGAGGCGCGACGCGCGCTGGCGCGGCGCGCGGCATGAACGGGCGAGCCGTCGGACCCGGCACCGCACGGTTGGCGGCTCGTCGGACCTCGAGCCGGCGAGGGCGCGCGTCGGCTGCCCCCCCTTCAGCCGGTCGTGCGCTCGAAGCGCCCCGATCGCCACGGACCGTCGGCGTCGACCTCGTGGAAGGCGAAGCCGGCTGCCTCGATCCGGGACCGGATGCCCTCCCATTCGAAGTCGAGGATGCCCGACACGATCAGCCATCCTCCCGGCCGAAGTGCCAGGGCGAAGCCGTCGAAGAGCGGCTCGAGAAGGCCGGCCTCGATGTTCGCGATGATGCCCGACACGGGCCCGTACGCCACGACGCTCTCCGCGGTCGCGAACGACCGGACAACCTCGACGCGGTCCTGGACGCCGTTTCGTTCGACGTTCTCCGCGAGCGCCTCGCACGCGAGGGGGTCGGCCTCGATCGCCACGACATGGTCGGCCCCGGTGCGCGCCGCGACGATGGCGAGTATCCCGGAGCCGGAGCCCACGTCCAGAAGTCGATCGTGCGGGCGGACCGCCCGGTCCATCAGGCGCACGCACCCGCGCGTGGTCCCGTGCTCGGCGGTCCCGAATGCCATCCCCGGATCGAGGACGATGACGACGTCGTCCTCGCGGGCCTCCAAGGGCTCGACCCACGAGGGATGCACGATCACCCGGGGGGTGAGTCGCCGCTCGCCGAGGCCCCGCTTCCACGTCTCGGCCCACTCCTCGTGGGGCTTCCACCCGTGCTCCAGATAGACCCGGCCCACCCCGGGCTCGTCGGCCAGCGCCGATCGCAGCGCTTCGAGAAACGCGTCCGGATCGTCCGGCTCCTCGAAGTACGCCACCTGCCAGGCACCCCGCTCCTCCGAGCCCCGCGCGCCGAGCGAGACGAGAAGGTCGGCGAGCAGCCCGGCCGCGTCGCCGGGGGTGGAGGAGCGAACGCGGACCTCGAACCAACGCCTGACGCCGCCGCTCATCCGCCCGTGAACGCCTCCTTCACGCGGGACCAGAACCCCTTGTGCGAGCCGCGGCGAATCGTGTCGGGCGCCGAGTGTTCGACCTCGGCGAGGCGCCGAAGCACCTCCTCCTGCTCGGAGGTCAGGTCGGTGGGCGTCCACACGACGACGCGCACGACCTGGTCGCCGCGCACGTTCCCGTTGAGCTCCGGGATGCCGAGGCCCTTGAGCCGGAGCGCCTCCCCGCTCTGAATGCCGGCGGGGATCTTCACGCGGGCTACCCCTTCAAGCGTGGGCACGTCCACCTCGCCACCGAGCGCGGCCTGACTGAAGGTCACGGGGAGCTCGTGGACCAGGTCCGAGCCCTCGCGCACGAAGCGCGGGTCGTCCTGGACCTCGAGCAGAACCACGAGGTCTCCGCGGGGGCCACCCCGCGGCCCGACGCTGCCCCTCCCACGGAGGGTCAGGAAGTTTTCCGACGTGACGCCCGCGGGTACCTCGACCTCGATCTCGCGCTCCGAGCGGAGCCGGCCGTCCCCCGAGCACGTCGGGCAGGGCCGTTCGATCACGCGGCCCTCGCCACCGCACGTCCTGCAGGGCTGCACGCTCACGAACTGGCCGACGATCGACCGCTGCACGTGCCGCTCTTCGCCGGATCCGCCACACGTGCGGCACGCGGCCGGGGCGCTGCCCGCCTCCGCACCGGAGCCCTCGCACGACGCGCACTCATCGAGGAGCGAGACTCGGATCGTCTTCGAGACGCCGCTGGCGACCTCCGCGAGCGTGAGCGGCAGGCGAATGCGCACGGTCTTGCCGCGGCGACTCGACGTGCGCTGTCCACGCGCGCTGCGGTGGGCGAAGAGATCTTCGAGGCCGCCGAACCCGGCGAAGCCGCCGAAGTCGCGCATGAAGATGTCGATGGCCTCGTTGAAGTCGAACGCGGCCCCGCCCGCTCCGCCGCCGCCTGCGCCGCGGACGCCCTGCTTTCCGTAGCGGTCGTAGAGCGCCCGCTTCTCGGAATCGCGCAGGACCTCGTACGCCTCGGTGACTTCGCGGAACCGCTCCTCGGACTCCTTCGACCCCTCGTTGCGGTCGGGGTGGTGCTGGAGCGCGAGCTTCCTGTAGGCCTTCTTGATGTCCTCGGCCGACGCGTCGCGCGGCACGCCGAGAAGCTGATAATAGTCCGCCATCTGTTTCCTGTGGGTCACACGTCCGGGAGGGTCCGACAGCCGGGCGGCGGGCCCGGGTCAGCCGGCCAGCATGCGCGTGACCAGGGATGAAGTATAGTCGACGATCGTGACGACCTTCTCATAGGGCATCCGGGTCGGTCCGATAACGCCGATCACCCCCTTCAGGTCACCCACGCGGTATTCCGCGGTGACGAGGGTGAAATCCGCGAGCATCGACGCATCGTTCTCGGAGCCGATCGTGATGCGAAGATTTCCGGCGTGCTCCCGCGAGCCGACGGTCCTGGCCAGGAGGTCGCGCTCCTCCGTCAGGCTGATGAGGTGCTTGAGCTGCTGGCCACTCTCGAACTCGGGCTGCGACGCCAGGACGCTCGCCGGCCCCAGGTGCAACTGGGACGCGTCGAGCGAGCGGAGGTCAAAGAGTTCGGCGCTCGACTGAACGAAGATGTTCACCAGGTCCGCACCGCGCTCGTCGACGACCGAATCGCGGAGCCGGTCGGGCAGGGTGCGCCGGATCTCGCTGAGCTGCAGGCCCGCGAGCCGTTCATTGAGCGCCACCGTCACGACGACGAGCGTCTCGGACGGCACCTCCACCGGCAGATCGACGTAGACCGTGCGCACCACGCCGCCCCGGATCGTCGCGACCAGCAGGACCTTGCTGGTGGAGACCTTGATGAGCTCGAGCTTCTCGAGCACGGCCTCCTCGAGGGCGGGGGCCACGGCAACACCGAGTTCGTTCGAGATGAGGCTCAGGGCGCGAGTGGCGTGCAATACGAGTCGCTCCACCGCCGACGTACCAGCGCCCTCGAGCTCCCGCTCCAGATCCGCCCGATCCTTCGGAGAAGGTGCGAGCGGCTCCATGAGACGATCGACGAAGAATCGGTACGCGAGGTCCGTGGGAATCCGGCCGGCCGACGTATGCGGATGGAAGAGATACCCCTTCTCCTCCAGGTCGCTCATGGTATTGCGCACCGTGGCCGCGGAGACCCCGAGGTCGTAGACCCGCGAGACGGTCCGGCTCCCGGCGGGCTCCGCGGTGTCGACATACGTGCGAACCACGGCCTCGAGAACCTGCCGTTCCCGATCCGAGAGGTCGGTGCCGACCGTGTCACGTCTGTCGAGTGGAGTCATGGTCGAAGATCGAAATACCGCCATCGGCGGGTCAAGCGGTGTGCGGGCCGTCGCCCAGGTCGGCGTCTGCGCCGAGGACCTGATCGAGGTCCACCGTCAGTTCGTCGAGCAGCAGCCATCCTTCGGTCGTGAGCCGGATCGCGTCGCCGGCGCGCGCCGCCAGCCCGGCTGCCACCCAGCGGCCGAGGAGCGCGTCCGCGCGCCGGGGCAGCGATCCGATCGCAACACCCTCGGAGGTACGCAGACCGAGCCAGACTCGTTCCAGGCGGGTGGCCTGCGCTGTGAGATGTTCACGCTCGGCCTCCGGACTCGCGCCGGCCCCTACCGACTCCCGGTATTCGGTCCAGTCCCGGTGATTCCAGCGGCGCACGGGTGGCGCGTACGCGTGGGCGCCGTTGCCGAGGCCCAGGTACGGCCCACCGTGCCAGTACACCGCGTTGTGGCGGGAACGGAAGCCCGGGAGGGCGAAGTTCGACACCTCGTAGTGCTCGTATCCGGCACCCACGAGCACCTCGGCCGCGCGCAGGAACTCCGCGCGGTACTGTTCCTCGTCGACCGGCGTTTCGCGCCCCTCACGGACCGCCCGCCCCAGGGGCGTTCCGTACTCGACGGTGAGGCCGTACAGGCTCACGTGCGGCACACCGAGGTCGAGCGCGCGACCCAGGTCTTCATCCCAGGAACGCCCCAGGGACGCCGGAAGCCCGAAGATGAGGTCGACGCTCACGTTGCCGATGCCCGCGTCACGGGCCGCCCGCACCGCCGCCACCGGCCCTTCGGATCCGTGCAGGCGACCCATCCAGCGCAGCGCGGGCTCGTGGAAGGTCTGCAGACCCAGACTGATCCGGTTCACCCCGGCAGCGCACCACGACGCGGCGACGTCCGGGGTCAGGCTCTCCGGATTGGCCTCCGCCGTCCACTCGAACCCCGTGGCTCCGAGGCGCTCGCGTCCGAGCACGTCCGCGAGCCCGGACATCGCGTCCGGACCCAGGAGGGACGGCGTGCCGCCTCCGACGTAGAGCGTGTCGAGCGCGTCCGCCAGCTCGAAGAGCCCTTCCCGCTCCAGGAGCGCGACCTCGCCACGCAGCGCTTCCAGCCATTCCTCCGCACCCCCGGCACGCCGCACGCTGACCGCGAAGTCGCAGTAGAAGCAGCGCCGGGCACAGAACGGGGCGTGCACGTAGACGGACGCAGCCCGGGTGGGGGTGGGCGCGGTATCCCGAGCGGGTGCGGGCGGCGTGGTCACGCGGCCCTCCGGTAGCGCATCCCCGGGAGCCGTTCGATCTCTCCGTGTAGCTCCAGCGTGGTCAGGACGGCCAGGGCGGTGTCCACGGGAAGACCGCACCGGTCGGCGAGGTCGTCGGCTCCGAGCGGGGCGTCCGCGAGCACCGCCATGACCCGCGCCGCGACGCCGTCGCCGGCCTCGACATCCCGGTCGTCAGCGTCGTCGCGCTGACCGGTGCGCGCCCCGCCCCGACTCGCCGGCCCCGCGACCGCCTCCACGAACGAGGCGATGGACACCAGCGGCCGGGCTCCGTCGGCGAGAAGCCGATTGGAGCC
The DNA here is from genome assembly GCA_030827315.1 of Gemmatimonadota bacterium. Taxonomy (GTDB): domain Bacteria; phylum Gemmatimonadota; class Gemmatimonadetes; order Longimicrobiales; family Gaopeijiaceae; genus UBA2589. Next base: position 62,506 of record JAURER010000012.1, read on the forward strand.
AGCGCAGCACGCCCGTTCGATCGGACCGGGAACGGCCCACACGTCGCGCCCGAGGTCGAGCGCGTGATCGACCGTGATCAGAGCACCGCTCCGGACCCCCGCCTCCACAACCACGGTCGTCCCGGCGAGCGCGGCGAGAATCCGGTTGCGGCGGGGGAAGTGGTGTGGCGCGACCCCCGTGCCCGGGAGGAATTCGCTCACCAGGAGGCCCCGAGCCGCGATCTCTTCGAAGAGGCGCGCGTGCGCCCGCGGGTACGCGACGTCTGGACCCGTGCCCAGCACGGCGATGGTGGCCCCTTCGGCCCGGAGCGCCCCCGCGTGCACCGCACCGTCGACCCCCAGCGCCAGTCCGCTCCACACGCGGACGCCCGCGTGCGCGAGCGCGGCGCCGAGGCGCTCCGCGACGTCCCGGGCGCGCTCGGTGGCCCGTCGCGCTCCGACGACCGTCACAGCCACGCCTTCCAGAAGCGCGGTCCGGCCCCGGAGGAAGATCACGGGCGGCGGATCGGTCAGGTGCCACAGCGCCGAAGGGTACCGGGGGTCGCTCCAGGTGACCACCTCGATTCCCTGTCGCTCCGCGCGCCCGAGCCCCTCGTCGACGTCGCGCCGAAGCGTCGGGTCACGCCGCGCATGCGCGGCGGCACGCCCGGCGACGGCCGCGAAGTCCTGGTGCCGGGCGCGCAGCGCCGCCGCGGCGCTACCGAAGGCGCGCACAAGGGCCCGCACCTTCACGGGGCCCACGCCCGGCAGCCCGTCCAGCAGGAGGAGCTCGGCCGCCTCGCACCCGTCCGGCAGGGACGTGCCCACCCTACGCCGCTCCGGCGACGGCCGTGCTCAGGGCTCCCACCAGCCGTCGTCCTCCTCTCCCCGTTCGAGCTCGACCACCCGACGACTCGCTTCCCAGAGCCTCTCGAGCAGCGCGGAAATCCCGGCTCGGGACACCGCGGAGAAGGCGACCATGCCCAGCGCGCCCTCTGCCTCGACCGCAGGCGCGGTCTCGTCCGGTGGGAGCAGATCAGTCTTGCTCAGGCCCACGAGGAAAGGTGTCCGCGCAAGGTCGGGCGAATACGCCTCCAGCTCGGCACGCAGGCGGTCGTACTCCGCCTGCGGGTCCTCGGCATCCACGGGAACCATGACGAGCAGCACGCGGGTTCGCTCGACGTGCCGGAGGAACTGGTGGCCGAGCCCCTTTCCCTCGTGCGCGCCCTCGATGATGCCGGGGATGTCGGCGATCACGAACGTACGGTAGTCGGAGAGCTCGACGACGCCGAGGTTCGGCTCGAGCGTCGTGAACGGGTAGGCCGCCACCTTCGGGCGCGCCGCCGTCACGGCGGACAGCAGCGTCGACTTGCCCGCGTTCGGCTCGCCGACCAGTCCGACGTCCGCGATCAGCTTGAGTTCGAGTCGAACGCGGCGTTCCTCACCCTCCTCGCCCGGCTCCCACCGGCGCGGCGCCTGGTTGGTCGACGACTTGAAGCGCGCGTTGCCGCGACCGCCCCGCCCCCCGCGGGCGATCAAGACCGACTCCCCGTCGTTCAGGAGTTCGCCGAGCAGATCACCGGTCTCGTCGTCCCATGCCACGGTTCCGGGGGGGACGCGCAGCACGAGATCCTCACCCGAGCGACCCGTCCGGTTGCTGCCCTCGCCGTGCTGCCCGCGGTCGGCCCTGTACTGGCGACGGTAGCTGTAGTCGAGCAGCGTGGTGAGCTGCGCGTCGGCGAGAAGGACGATGTCGCCTCCCTTCCCGCCGTCGCCACCCGATGGGCCGCCGCGCGGCACCCCCGTCTCGCGTCGAAACGCCTCCGACCCCGAACCTCCGGTCCCCGCCGTAACCTCGATCACCGCGCGATCGACAAACACGGTCAACCTCCGGCAGTGGAATGGGAGCGAAGGTCGAACGAGGCCCTTACCTCGCCGACGACTTCGCCGAGCGTGTTGCGCACCTCCGGACGGCCGTGGCCCGCAAGGCGGTCGACCTCCGCGCCGTCGAGCACCCCGAGCGACACGAGCACGTGCACCAGCGCGACCTCCACGGCCCGCCTCCCTCCGTCCTCGACCTTGATGGCGAATCCGATCCCCTGCCCTCGCACCCCCCCGCCGTACACACCCTCGGCCCCGAGCTTCACGAAGACGCGGTCGCCGGCCAGGGCCATGACGTCGGTGCAGGTGCGGCCGGTACCGCCCACCATGAACGGGTGCGCAGTCATCGCCCGAACCACGGTACCCGCCGGTTCGCCCGCGTCCGCCGCCGCGACGTAACGGGCGAACGCGCCGGCCATGACGTCGAGCGGCGTGGCGAAGCACACGACCCCACAACCGTCGACAGCCGTGGGGATCCGGTCGGCGCCGAGACCGGACCAGCGCGCCATCTCCCGGGCCATGCGCTGCTGCACGGGGTGTCCGGCCCGGTGGTAGTCGACGGGATCCCACCCCATGCCCAGCGCCAGGGCGATCATCCCCGCGTGCTTGCCCGAGCAGTTGTTGTGGATGCGCTTCGGACGGTCCCCCGCCTCCACGAGCGCACGGGCGGCGGCCGCGGAATACGGAGCGTGCGGCCCACAGCGAAGCAGGTCCTCGTCGGCCCCCGCCTTCGCCAGGATGGACCGGGCGCCCTCGACGTGCCGCGATTCACCCTCGTGGGAGGCGCAGCAGAGCGCCAGCTCGGGCTCGGTCAGGCCGAAGCGGTCGGCCACACCCTCTTCGACCAGGGGCAGCGCCTGCATCGGCTTGGCCGCGGACCGGTGGAAGGTGAGCACAGAGGGCTCGCCCACCGAAGTCAGCGTGCGCCCGCGCGCGTCCTGAACCGCGACGTGCACGGCGTGGCGCGACTCGACCGTGCCTCCACGCACGACCTCGACCCAATTCACGATGGACTCTCCGAACCTGTCATCAGGGGAATGAAGCCGCCCGGCCGGGCCGGGAACATGCCGATCCGGGAACGAGCGTCCTCGAAGCTCGCGGGCGGTTACCGGTCCGGCGAGGGGTCGGGCTCCGCCGACCCCACCGCCTGAAGAAGTTCGGCCGGAGAGCCCGCCCCGCTCAGGATCTCCAGTGCACGCTGGAGCTGCCGGTCGTGTCGCTGGAGCTGAAGGAACGGTCCGATCTCGCCCCAGGCCTGGGTGGCGATCTCACGCTCGAGGTGATAGCGGACGAAGCGCTCCGCGTCCGCGAAGTCGACGGGATCGACGTCGACGCCCGAGTCGACGAGCGAGGTCTCGAAGTCGGCGAGCTCCGCGTCGGTCAGCGTGAAGCCGGCCGCGAGACCCGGGTGTTTCGCGACGTAGTCGACGGCGTAGTCGAACACCGCCACGGAGAAGCGTCCGGCACGTCGGAAAAGGCCCTGAACCCCGGTGACCTCGCGCGGCGCCAGCGTCTCCGGATAGACGAAGAGGTCCGGGGTGATCCCGCCCCCGCCGTAGATCGTGCGACCCGCGGCGGACTCGTACTCCGGCCGGCCTTCGATGGTGACGGGCAGCACGATCTGGCCGGAAATGGACAGGGTGTGCGACTCGAGGTCCGGCTCCCCGGAATGCTCCGCGTCGATGGACCGGCCGAGCGGCGTGTACCACTTGGCGGTCGTGAGTCGAAGGACGTCGCCCCCGGTGAGCCGGTAGAGGCTCTGCACGGAACCCTTGCCGTACGTGGTTTCGCCGACGAGGACGGCGCGATCGTGATCCTGGAGCGCGCCCGCGAAGATCTCCGATGCGGAAGCACTGGTCGCGTCGACGAGCATGACCACCGGCAGCCCGGGCCAGCGATCGGGACGGGATGCCGAATAGGTGTCGTTCTGGTCCGCGGCCCGGCCCCGGGTCTCGACGATTGAGCTGCCCGGCTCGAGGAAGAGGTCGGTCACGGCGATGCCCTGGTCGAGCAGCCCTCCCGGATTACCGCGCACGTCCACGATGAGCCCGCGCATGCCTTCCTGCTGAAGGGAGTCGACGGCGGCACGCATCTCCTCTTCCGAGGTCTCGAGGAAGGTCAGGAGCGGCACGTAGCCGATGTCGCCCTCGAGCATCGCGGCATAGGGCACCGCCTTGAGGCGAATGACCTCGCGGGCGATGGTGAACTCGATCGGCTCGTCGACGCCCGGCCGAAGCATGCGCACGGTCACTTCGGTGCCTGGACGCCCCCGCAGGATGTCGACGGCCTGGTCCGTGAGCATCGTGTCGGCGCGCACGCCTTCGATCTCCCAGAACTGATCGCCGGCACGGATCCCGGCACGGCCTCCGGGCCCCCCCGGAATCGGACTGACGACCGTGACGTAGCCGCCGCGATCGGTCACCTCGAGCCCGACACCCCCGTACTCTCCCTCGGTGCGGATGCGCAGGTTTTCGAACTGCGCGGCCGGCATGAAGGACGAATGAGGGTCACCCAGGTCCCGGATGAGGCCGTCGATGGCCGAATTGTAGAGCGAGGTCGCGTCGACGTCGTCGACGAAGCTCGACTCGACGCGATCCACCACCTCCTGCAGGACGCGTACACGCACGTACACGTTTTCCGCCCGATCAACACCCTGCTGCAGCAGCCAGCCGCCTGCCGCCACGGAGAGCAGCACGACCAGAATGGGCGCGGCCACGGTACGTCTCATGTCCTCTCGTCTCTCCACTGCCACGGGCCCGAAGCCCGCGGATCCACGACCACGCCCAAAGGGGCGCTCAAGAACGTGCTACCCCGAACGACCCCGGTCGATCGGTCCTTCCGCCAGGAAGGTCTCCGGAAACCGGGTGAGCAGGTGATCGCGAAGCCGCGCGTGAACCTCTTCGGGGGTTCCGCGCGCACTCACGACCTCGACCCGGGGCTCGGACTCGGCAAGCGCAAGATACCCGTTGCGCACCGCCTCGCGGAAGTCGGCCCCCGCGGCTTCGATCCTGTCGGCTTCGGCACCGTCGCGGCGCTGCCGTTCGGCCCCCTCGCCCGAGGGAAGGTCCAGCAGCAGGTACAGGTCCGGTGACAGGCCACCGGTCGCGATGTCGATGCCGGCGCGCACCTGGTGCAGCGGAAGCCCGCGCCCGTACCCCTGGTAGGCGAGCGTGGAGAGGGAGAAGCGGTCGGCGATTACGACCTTCCCGGCCTCCAGCGCCGGGCGTACCACGTCGCGCACGAACGCCGCGCGAGCCGCGAGAATGAGCAACAGCTCCGTCTGGGCGGGCATGTCCAGGTCGGCCCGTCCCAGCACCACCGTCCGGATGGCCTCACCCACCGGCGTGCCACCGGGCTCCCGCGTGCTCACATGCGGGAGCCCGATGGCCTCGAGCCACGCGGACAGCAGCGCGACCTGGGTCGTCTTGCCGGCGCCGTCCCCTCCCTCGAGAACGATGAATCTCCCGGCTCCGGTGCGCGCTTCCATCAGATTCTGATCCGCATTCGTCAGTCGTAGTACTCGACCCCGAGGTGCGTGATCATCTCCTCACCCATCATCCAGCGAAGCGTATTCTTGAGCTTCCAGTGCTGAATGAAGATGTCGTGCTCCGCGTACAGCCCGGGCGCGGTCTGAGGCGACTTGAAGTAGAACGACAGCCACTCCTGGATGCCGCTCATGCCGGCACGGCTGGCCAGGTCGAGGAAGATGGCCAGATCCAGGACGATCGGCGCGGCAAGGATCGAGTCGCGGCACAGGAAGTCGACCTTGATCTGCATCCCGTACCCCATCCATCCGAAGATGTCGATGTTGTCCCAGCCCTCCTTGTTGTCTCCACGCGGCGGGTAGTAGTTGATCCGCACCTTGTGGTACATGTTGCCGTAGAGGGCGGGGTACATCTCGGGCTGAAGGATGTTCTCGAGCACGCCCAGCTTGGACACCTCCTTGCTCTTGAACGACTCAGGGTCGTCGAGTACCTCGCCGTCCCGGTTGCCGAGGATGTTCGTGCTGAACCACCCGGACAGGCCGAGCATGCGGGTCTTGAAGCCCGGAGCCAGGATGGTCTTCATGAGCGTCTGGCCGGTCTTGAAGTCCTTCCCGGCGATCGGCACGCCCTCACGCTTCGCGAGCGCCTCCAGCGCCGGGTTGTCGGCCGACAGATTCGGAGCTCCGTTGGCGTAGGGTACGCCCTCCATGATCGCCGCGTACGCGTAGAGCTGGCTCGGCGCGATGTCCGGGTGGTTCTCCTCCATGCCCTTCTCGAACGCCTCGATCGTCTCGTGCACCGCGCCCGGCCGGATGTACACCTCGGTCGAGCCACACCAGACCATCACAAGACGAGAGCAGCCGTTCTCCTTCTTGAAGTTCCGGATGTCGTGCCGAAGCTGCTCGGCGAGATCCTTCTTGCTGGCGCCGCTCTTCACGTTCGGCCCCTCGAGCTTCTTCACGTACCGCGTGTCGAACACCGCGGGCATCGGCTTGATCGCGGACAGGAAGTCCTTGATCGGGTCGAGGTGCTGTTCCTTGTGGAGCACGCCCGCGGTGATCGCACTCTGGTAGCCATCGTCGGCAATCGGATCCCAGGCCCCGAATACCAGGTCCTCGAGCCCCGCCAGGGGAACGAAGTCCCTGATGAGCGGCGATCTCCCCTCCGTCCGCTTGCCGAGCCGGATCGTGTTCATCTGTGTAAGGCTGCCGATGGGCTCCGCAATACCCTGCCGCACCCCCTCGACACCCGCGACGAAGGTCGTCGCCACCGCGCCGAAGCCCGGCAGCAGTACGCCGAGCTTGCCCTCGGCTGCCTTGATTTCGCTTGGCCTATTCACCTTTTCCTCGAACTGTTCACGTAAGTCTGGCACCGACTGGCGGTCGTTACGACGCAATGATGATCCGGCTCCGGGCACCTTCCTCGATGCCCCGGGCGACGGTCTCATTCACTCGGTACATCACCTTCTCGAAATTGGACTGTGCGGCCACCACGCGCTGGAACGCCGGCATTGCCTGGATCTCTCCCGCTGCCGCCTCGTAGCGCTGGCGGAGTTCATCCGCCGGCTCCCTCCCCGCGCGCAGCGTGGCCTCCAGCTCCGCCTCGATCGACCCGATGCGGTTCCGGAGCTCCACGAGATCACGATCGTTCTCCGCCGCATCCGAGGCGCGCTTCAGCGCCTGATACTCCTCGGTGCGCGCCAGCGCCATGCCTAGGTCCTTCGCCATCTCGTCTATACCCGCCATTCCGCATTTCCTCCCGGTCTTTCCCTGCGATGGCCTCGGGGGCGATCCCCTCGGCTCCCTGCATCAGCCCGCGCGCGCGAATACGAAGCGCTGGCGTCCCGAATAATCTCGCACGACGCGCACGTCCTCGTACCCACCGGCGTCGCGGAGCAGGTCGGCCACGTCGACCGCCTGTCCGGCACCGACTTCCAGGGCCAGCAGGCCCCGTGCCCTCAGGTGGTCTCTGGCACCCGTCACGATCCGGCGCAGGACGTCCAGGCCGTCCACACCCCCGAAGAGCGCCTCCCTCGGTTCCCAGTCACGAACCTCGGGCTCGAGGCCCGCTTCGTCCACCTCCGCCACGTACGGCGGATTCGACGTGATCACGTCGAAGCGCTCATGTTCGCCAAGCGGCTCGAAAAGCGAACCCCTGCGCAGCTCGACCTTTCCGGTGAGGCCCGTGGAATCCCGGTTGCGCCGCGCCACTTCGAGCGCGGCCTCCGACACGTCCACGGCCACGACGCGCGTGTCGCGCCCCTCGTGCGCGAGGGACAGCGCGATCGCGCCCGAGCCGGTGCCGAGATCGAGTATGACGGACGCCTCGAGCTCCTCGGATGCGGCCCACGACAGGATCTCGCCGACCAGCAGCTCGGTCTCCGGGCGTGGGATCAGCACGCCCGGCTCGACCGCCAGGTCGAGTTCGCGGAAGGGCTGGTGTCCGAGGATGTACTGAAGCGGTTCTCGGCCGGCCCGCCTCCTGAGCAGGGGACGGAAGGTGTCGAGTTCCGCCAGCGTCAGCGGCCGCTCGAAGTCGAGGTAGAGCTGCAGGCGGCCCATCTCGAGGACGTGCGCCAGGAGGTGCTCGGCGTCCAGCCGACCAGAATCGATCCCCTTCCCCCGCAGGTAGTCGGCGCTCCACAGGATGAGGCGGAGCACCGTCCAAGGTTCGTCCGTGACCGTCGCCCGGGTGGTCGCCGTTCCTTCCGCGCCGGAGGCGCTCACGCCTCGCCAGCCTCCATCCGTTCCTCCTGGTCGGCCAGTCTCAGCGCGGTCGTGAGCTCGTCGAGGTCGCCGTCGAGGATCTCGGACAGGCGGTACAGCGTGAGGCCGATGCGGTGGTCGGTCACCCGGCTTTGCGGGAAATTGTAGGTCCGGATCTTGGCGGACCGGTCACCCGTGCCGACCTGGGTCTTCCGCTCGCGCGCGCGCTTCGCCTCGGATTCGGCGATCATGTGATCGAGGAGCCTGCTGCGCAGGACCTTGAGGGCCTTCACCTTGTTCTTGAGCTGGGACTTCTCGTCCTGGATGGCCACGACGAGACCGGACGGAATGTGCGTGATCCGCACCGCCGAGTCCGTCGTGTTCACGGACTGGCCGCCGGGACCCGACGATCGGTATACGTCGATGCGTAGATCGTTCGGGTCGATCTGGACGTCGACCTCCTCGGCCTCGGGGAGCACGGCCACGGTCGCCGCGGAAGTGTGGATCCGGCCTGCGCTCTCCGTCGCGGGAACCCGCTGCACGCGGTGGACGCCGGACTCGTAACGCAGGCGCCCGTACACACCGCGCCCGCGGACGGTGAAGATGGCCTCCTTCACCGAACCGGGGATGCCCTCCGAGACGTTCATCATCTCGACCGACCACCCCTGGCGTTCCGCGTAGTGGCGGTACATGCGCATCAGGTCCGCGGCGAAGAGCCCGGCTTCATCGCCCCCGGTCCCCGCCCGCACCTCGACCACCGCGGGCCGGTCGGCCAGCGGGTCGGTCGGAATCAGAAGCTCCTTGGCGCGGACACCGAGCTCCTGCACCCGCTCCGTGAGCGCCTCGGCCTCGTCCTGCGCGAGCGCCCTCATCTCGGCGTCGTCGGACTCCTCGGCCAGCTGGAGCGCGCCCGCGAGCTCCTCGAGCGCTTCGTGAAGCTCACGCCCGCACCGCACGATCGGCTCGAGGTGCGCACGCTCCTGGCCCAGCGACCGGAGCTTGTCCGGCGTGGAAAGGAGTTCGGGACTCGAGAGCGCTTCCTCGACGCCGGCGAAGCGCCGCTCCGCGTCCGCGAGCCGCTCTTCGAGCCGTGGGTCGAGCGTCGGGGCCTTCATGGTCCGGAGGCGCGTCGGCGCCCCGCCCGGATGCTACGAAGCAGCCTTCTCGTACTTCTTCTTGAACCGGTCGACGCGACCCGCGGTGTCGACGAGACGCTGCTTCCCGGTGTAGAAGGGGTGGCAGGTGCCGCAGATCTCGATGTGCACCTCGTCCTGGGTCGCCATCGTCTCGAAGCGATTCCCACAGGCGCACACCACCGTCGCCACTTTGTACTCGGGATGGATGCCCTGCTTCATGACTGCTCCAAACACTTTGGTTGTATGACCACTCGGTGTAGCCGGGAAAAGTATCAGACTGCGGTTACAGGGTCCAGTCACCCACCCTCCGGGCGACCGGTGCCCCGTCCGGACGCCGACACCCCGCGCCGGAACGACGAGAGGAGGAGGAGGAAGGCGACGACGGCGCACGCGTTCCCCGTGACGTCTCCCATTCGAGCGTAGACCGTGGTCACGTCCGTCGTCGTCACCTCGGCGACCCGCACGGCCTCTTCGAACGGGCGGGTCGCATCGTGGACGTGGCCCAGGGGATCGACGAAGAGGGAGATGCCCCGGTTCGATGCGCGGGCGACCCCTGCCCGGTTCTCGATCGCCCGCATGACCATGTGTGCCGGATGCTGCCAGAGGACCGTGGTGCGGGCCTCGGAGGGTTCGGTCCCGAACCAGGCGTCGCTCGTGATGTTCACCAGGACGTCGGCGCCCGCGTTGCGCGCCGCCCGCGCATCCGCCTCGAAGGCGGACTCGAAGCAGATGAGGACCGCGAACGAGTTCCGGTCCACGACGGCGAGGGGTCGACCCTGCCCGACCCCGTACGAGCCCGTGCCCAGGGGAAACGAGAGGAGGGACGAGGTCACGAGCGGGGTATGTTCGACCAGCGGCACGAGCCGGTGCTTGTCGTAACGGAAGTCGTCGAGGCCCCCGACGCCCATGACGAACGCCGAGTTGTATCGCGCCCCCTCACTGCCATCGTCCGCGTCGGGGTCGCGTCCCCACGCGCCGAAGAGGATGGGTGCATCGAGCTCCCGCGCATGCTGTCGGAGGCGGTCCATATCGGCCGCCGCGGCCGCCCGGTCGGGCTCCACGGGAAGCGCGACCTCGGGCAGGACGACCAGCCCCACCGACCCGGTCGCGATCGTGGGCAGAAGCCGCTCGAGCGCCGCGTGCGCGCTGTCCCGCGCGGCCGAAGGATCCCGCAGCCGCACCGCACCGGGAACGTCCGTCTGCACCACGGCGACGCTTCCCGCCGATCGCACCTCGATCGTGCGTGCGCGCCAGGCTCCCCACGCCATGGGGACCAGCAGGACAACCACGGCTGCGGCCAGGTACCGGCTGCGCCGCGCCCTCCCGAAGCCCGCGAGGAGCGCCGCGGCGAGCAGGCCGTTCACAAGTGCGATCCAGAAGGTCACGCCCCGCGCACCGACGAGCTCCGCGATGCCCACGAGCTCCGGGAAGCCCGTCAGCGACGTCCCGAGCCCCAGCCAGGGAAAGGCCAGTCCCCCGGGCAGATGAGCCAGCGTCCACTCGAAGCCCGTCCACGTAACCGGGAGCGCGAGCCACAGCGGCGCGCGGACGCCGCGCACGGCGTGGTGCAGCACCCGGCCGAAGAGCGCCGCGACGAGGGCGACAAGCGTGACGCCGGCGAGAAACACGGGGACGGCCAGCCGCGTCGTCCGCAGGAGCGAAGCGAGAACCCACCAGCACAGGACCGTCACGTAGATCGCACCCAGGAGCGCCCCTCCGCGGGTCGACGCCGCGCGACCCCGGTCGTCGTCAGACCGCCTGGCGACCCAGACCGCGAAGGGAACGAGGCCGGCGAAGGGGATGACGAGCGGGTGGAGCGGCGGGTACGAGAGCGCCAGCAGCAGGGCCGACGCGCCGGGCACGATCATCTCGTCGCGCCTCGGCAGCCAACCCGGAGCAGAAGCTATAGCTCGACCTCGTGGCCCGACGCCGCCGAACGGTACGCCGCCTCGATCAGGCGCATGACCTCCACCTGCTCGACCGGCATCGTGTTCTCGGCGACTCCGGTGACCCGGCGCACGAAGTCGTCGAGGAGACGTCGGTAGGCGTTGGTATAGGGGTTCTCTCCGCCGGAAGGGCGTCCCTGCCGCGGCGTGACTTCCAGGGGACGGCCGCCGAGCTGCCTGAAGACCTCGAGCGGAGGCAGCGACCCAGCCCCGTCGGAGCCCATGACACGCAGGTAGAGTCGGTCCTCGCTGGCGAACGCGCGGTTGCTGACTTCGAGCGTCATGGCGATCCCGTCGTCCGTCTCGACGAGAAGCGTCGCCGCGTGCTCAACTTCCCCCTCACCCTGCGCGAGCACGCACGAAACGCGCCTGGCGCGAGGGAAGCCAGCGACCCAGAGTGAGAGATCGAGCGCAGGAATTCCGAGGTCGACCAACGCGCCTCCGCCAGCGACCTGGGGGTTCGTCCGCCACGTCGAGCGCGTCATCGGATAGGCACGCGTCAGCCAGCTCCCGCGCACCGCGTACAGGTCGCCGAGCTCGCCCCCCTCGACGAAGCTGCGCAGCGCGATCACTTCGGGGCGGAACCGGTGCGGCATGCCCACCTGGAGGACACACCCTGCCTCCTGGGCCGCCTCGATGACCCGCGCCGTCCCCTCCGAAGTCGGAGCCAGTGGCCGCTCGACGAGGACGTGCTTTCCACGCTGGAGCGCCCGAACCGCCATGTCCTCGTGGAGGTTGTTCGGCGTACAGAGCACGACCACATCGAGCTCGTCGAAGTCGAGCAACTCGTCCGCGCTCATGACGCGGGGCACGGCGAAGCGGCGGGCGAGGGTCGTCGCCTTGAGCTCATCCGCATCCGCGAGCGCGACGAGGTCGACGTCGGCACGCTCGCTGAAGATGGGGAGGTGGACGATCTGGCTGATCGCGCCCGTTCCGATGATACCGACGCGGACTGGCTCCCTTTCAGTCATTGCGGCCTTCTCCCGGGGCATTGGGACCGAACATCAACTGCCATCCTGCGCGAAGCTGTGCATACTGGAGGTTGGGCATAACCTCGTAGCGCCCGACCGCGTAGAGACGCATGCCATTGGTAACCGGGTATTCCGCTCCGAGGTGGAGGTTGACGCCCGGGAGGACCGTGTCCAGAAGGTCCTCGACGAACGTGCCCTGGATCGCTATCCCGTCCCCGTCGATGATGTGCGCGGAGACGCCGAGGCCGCCGAAGGTGAGCAGGTCGAACGGAACCTCCCACACGACGTGCGCGTCGAGGCCGATGGCGATGTCCTGGTAGTCGATCGTGCCGAGGTCCAGGTTGGGCCGGGGTCCCCCGGTCCGGGCCGCCACGAGATCGGACACCTGATCGGCGAGCTCGTCCACCTCGGCCCGTTCCAGTCGCGACCGCCAGTAGGTCAGGGAGGGCGTGACGCGCAACCCGGGGCCCGCGTAGCCCATGTCGACGCGGAGGCCGTACGTCTGCGTCGGCTCGACGCGGTCGGACCAGAAGTACCCGAACTCGGGCGCGATCCCACGGAGCGAGAGATACGCATAGTCGATGTCAGCCACGTCCTGACCGCTCGCCGGCGCCGCGACGAAGGTCGTCGCCGAAGCGAGCACCAGCGCGCTCACCATATGCACGGGGAGGGTCCGGGAACGCTTCATCGAATGTCGTCTCCCTTCAGCGGCGGGGTTCCAGCTGGGCTACCAGATCGTAGTCGAGAGCCTCGATGATCGTGGCCCGAACGATCTCGCCGGGGCTGACCCGACTCGCGGCGCGAAGATGGGTGACACCGTCGACGTCGACCGCCTGGCCGACGGTACGCCCCACGGCGGCGAAGTCCGGATCTCCCTCCTGCAGGTGATCGATCAGGACATCCATCGTCCGCCCGACCAGCTCGGCGTTGCGGTCGAAGGAGATACCGCGCTGTAGCTCCATGACCTCTTCCAGTCGCTCCTCCATGATGTCGTCGGGCACCTGCCCGGGCATCTCCGCAGCCCGCGTACCCTCCTCCACCGAATAGGTGAACGCGCCGACCCGCTCGAACCGGAGTTCCTCAAGAAGGTCCAGCATCTCGCGGAAGTCGTCGTCGGTCTCGCCGGGAAAGCCCACGATGACCGTGGTCCGAAGCGTGAGGTCCGGAACCGCCTCCCGAAGCCAGCCCACGCGCTCGCGGATCGTCTCTCGACGCTCCGGACGTCGCATGAGTTCCAGGATGCGGTCGGACCCGTGCTGGAGAGGCATGTCCAGGTAGGGGAGGATGCGCTCCTCCGAGGCGATCAGTTCTACGAGTTCCCGAGTCAGTCCCGACGGGTACATGTAGAAGAGCCGATACCACGGCACGTCCGTACCGGCCACGAGCGCGCGCAGGAGGTCGGGGAGGAGCGGAGCCTCGCGATCCTTCCGCCGCTGGTCACGCCCGTACCAGGTGGTGTCCTGCGAAACGATATTGATTTCCCGCACTCCGGCCGCTCCGAGTCCGGCCGCCTCGCGCACGAGATCCTCGACCGGTTGCGACCGGTGCAGCCCGCGCATAAGCGGGATGGCGCAGAACGCGCAGGTGTGGTCGCACCCTTCGCTGATCTTGAGGTAGGATGTGTGCGGTGTCTCAGTGGAGAGAATGCGCAGCGGCCGCTCCATCGTGGGAACGAAGCTCTCCTCCGACGGCAGCAGACCACGGCTCCTCAGCTGCGGCACGAGGGTGGGCAGCTCGGTGAGTCCCAGGAAGAGGTCCACCTCGGGGATCTCCCGGGCGAGTTCGTCTCCGTGGCGCTGCACCAGGCACCCCACCGCCACGACGGCCCGGACGCTGCCGGCGTCCTTGAGCTCGCACGCCTCGAGGATCGTCTCGATGGACTGTTCCTTGGCCGACTGGATGAAGCCGCAGGTGTTCACGATCACCACCTCGGCGTCCTCGACGTGCGACGACACCCGCGCTCCGTGACCGACGAGCGCGGCCATCATCCGCTCCGAATCCACGGTGTTCTTGTCGCATCCGAGCGTCACGAGCGCGATGCGGGGGCCGTTCGGGTCGCCGGATGCGTCGACCTCCAGCCGAACCGGCGAGACGTCCGGAGAGACGCCGGGGCGGACCGGGTCGGGAGCGACGGGAAAGACCGGGAGGTCGCGTGTCCGGCTCATCGGATCATCACCAGCGCGCCGGGGGGCGGGGTGAAGGAGAACCAGCCATCACCGGGAGCCTCGCCGAAGCCGACGCCCGACAGCGTGACCGTCCGGACGTTGCCGTTCTCCTCCTCGAGCCGGAGGCGACGCAGTACCGGCTCGCCCTCGTCGATCCAGACCACCGCGGCCCGATAGCTGGATGGCGCCCTGGGGACCATGCGCAGTCGATGCGTCGAACGCCCCTCGACGACCTCAGACTTCTCGTAGGTAACGTCGTAGCGCGCTTCGGGGCGCTCGAGGAACTCGCGATGGAAGTCGCGCCCCCCCGCCGCCCGGTCCGCGGAGGTGCGCAGCACGGTCCTGTGGTCGTTGCTCGGGAAGTAGACCCACGTGTGCGCACCGTCCACGACGATGACATCCCCCGCCGGAACGTCGAACCGCATGGCGAAGAGATTCGGCCGGCCCTGGCATAGGCGCCCCGTGCCGGTCCGCGTCGCACCGAGGAGCGGGACGAGAAGTTCCTGGGTGAAGTCCGCGCAGAGCGTCTCGACGCCGGCGTACCGGGCCGAAGCCGAGTGGAGGATGTCGAGCGCGCGGTTCTGGCCGACCCCGGCGGTGGGTCCTGCCGCTCCCGCACCCGCGAGCAGGAGGGCGAGGCCTACCGCACGCACCGCACGGGTCGGGATTCCCATGCGCTCCCCGAGGAACGGCGCGTTCATGGCTTCACTCTCCCCCCCCGAACATTGCGTCGAGCTCGTCCAGGGTCATGAGCACGTCCCGCCCCTTCGCCCCGTCCGACGGGCCGAGCACCTCGGCCGACTCGAGCTGGTCCACGATGCGCGCCGCCCGCCCGTACCCGATGCTCAGCTTCCTCTGAAGCAGCGACGTCGAACCGTTGCCGTTCTGAATGCAGACCTCGGCCGCGGCCCTGAAGAGGTCGTCCCAGTCGCCACTCATCTCTTCGGCCGCGGTGGCCGCGGCGTCCAGTTCCTGACCCCGGACCTCCTCGAGGATGTCCGGTTCGTCCGTCGGCCTCGCCGCCTCGTCGCCCTGCTTCTCCAGGAGCTCGACGTACCACGACATCAGCTTTTCTGTGTCTTCGGTGGGGAGGTACGCGCCCTGGATCCGAACCGGGGCGCCCTGGCCCGGCGGGAGGAAAAGCATGTCGCCGTTGCCCAGCAGCGCGTCCGCACCGTTCTGGTCCAGAATCGTGCGCGAGTCGGTCTTCGACGCCACGCGGAAGGCGATGCGGGTCGGGAAGTTCGCCTTGATGAGCCCGGTGATGACGTTCACCGACGGACGCTGGGTCGCGACGATGAGGTGGATTCCGATGGCCCGCGCCTTCTGCGCGAGCTGCGTAAGCGGCTTCTCCACCTCCGACTGCACGGTCATCATGAGGTCGGCGAGCTCGTCGACCACGACGACGATGTAGGGCATCAGCCCGTCCGCATAGATCCACCGGTTCTCGTCTCCCTCGGGCCCTTTCGGCTCGACGCGCCTCAGGATCTGCCCTTCGCCCACCTTCTTGTTGAACTCCTGGATGGAGCGAAGGTGGTTCTGCTTGAGCAGCATGTAGCGGCGTTCCATCTCGAGCACCGCCCACTTGAGTACACCGGCGGCGTCGCGAGGGTCGGTGACCACGTTGTGGCGAAGGTGCGGGAGACGCGAGTAGACCGAGAGCTCGACCATCTTCGGGTCGATCATCAGGAGCCGGAGAGTCTCGGGCGTGTGCTTGTAGACGAGGCTCGTGACGATGGTGTTCAGGCACACCGACTTTCCGGCGCCGGTCGCCCCCGCGATGAGCACGTGCGGCATCTTCTCGAGCGCCGCGACGTACGGCTTGCCGTTGAGGTCCTTGCCGAGGGCGAGAGGCAGTTCACCCTTGGCGGAGCGGAAGGGTCGCGACTCGAGGATCTCGCGCAGGTTCACGATCTCCGGCTGCGGATTCGGGATCTCTACCCCCACCGCGCCCTTGCCGGGGATCGGCGCCACGATACGGATGGTCCTGGCCTTCATGGCGAGCGCGAGGTCGGCATCCAGGTTCGCGATCCGGTTGACCTTCACGCCGGGCGCCGGCACGACCTCGAACTGCGTGACCACGGGGCCGGTCGTCCGGCCTCCGAGCTCGCTCTGGACGTTGAACGTCTGGAGCTTCTCCACCAGCACCTGGCCGAGTTGGTCGAGCTGGCGCTCCATGCTCGCGCGGTCGGCGATCTCGGGCGCGCTGAGCAGATCGACCGGCGGTACCTCGTGACTGATGCGACGCCCCGCGTTGGGGTCGGCGAGACCGTGGTCGTTCTCGAGGTCGTCGTCCCCGTCGACCCCGGCGTCGTCGCCCCGCTCGACGACATCATCGGCGAAGTCGGCGGCATCGGCGTCGACCGTCTCGTCCCGGGTCGTGGCCTCGAACGCCGCGGCGTCTTCGTCCTCGGTCGTGGGCTCGAGCGCCACGGTGGCTTCGTCCGGCTCCTCCTCGTTCGCTCCTGCTTCCTCCGCCTCCTCCTCACCGGTCTCTGGACCGAGCCACGCCGGCTCGAATCCCTCGACGGGCGCTTCCTCGGCCTCGAGGAGACGGGCCTGCTCCTCTGCGGCGAGTGCTTCGAGGTGCGCCGCCTTGAGCTCCTTGCCCTTCTCGGCCACGGCCCTCGCCGCCTTGCCGGCGACCCCGGTCCCGGCGCGCACGCCCCGCGACACGGTCACGAGCGGGTTCCATCGCAACGTCGCCACGCTCAGCGCCACCAGCAGGACCAGGTCGAGCATCATGGCTCCGACCGGGCTGACGAGCCGCACCAGCGGATCGCCGACGAGTCGTCCGAAGGCACCGGCCGCGTCGCCTCCCGTCACGACGAACACCGCGCTCGGCGTGATAAGCAGGAGGCCGACGAAGAGAAGGGCGAATCGGAAGGTCGAGACCGGGGAGATCCGGTCCCCCACCCGCAACCCGACGACGGCCACCAGGGCAGGCAGGTACCAGGCAGCGATCCCGAGCCCGGCTCTCAGGACCGTGGCCACCGCGCCACCGGCCTCTCCGATGATGTTGCCCGAGGAGAACCAGCGGCTGCCGCGGTCGCCCAGCACCTCGACCGGCACCAGCGAGAGGAGGAGGAAGAGCGCACCCGCGAGAAGGAGGATCGAGAGGATCTCCCGACGTTGCTCCGGACCGACGATGGGATCGCTCTGCGCCTTCGGGCTTTTCTCCTTCCCGCCCGTTCTTCCGCTCTTCCGGGTCTTGCGCGCCACGTTCGGGCCTAGGCTCCCGCGCGAGTGATCGCCTTCTCGCGCATTTCGACGAGAATGTCATGCCGGTCCACGTCGGTGCAGATGACGAGGTCGTCACCGAGCCCGATCGCGAGAATCGCGGCTCCGCCGGCGGCGACTTCGAGGAAGCGCCGCGTCGGCTTGCGGGCCGACGCGACCGCGTACGCCGCACGCGACGCGTCGTTGAGCTCGGGCTCCGCGTCGAGCATCTCGACCAGCCGGTGGATGAGGTGTCCAGCGCACAGGGCGTCGTCGAGCGAAAAGCGGTCGTCCTGCCCCGCGCACAGCAGCACGACGTGGCCCTCCTCGGCGATCCCGCGCGCGACCGCGCCCAGATTCGTGAAGGCGCACGGCAGGACCCGGACACCTTCGTCTCCCGCTCGAAGGGCACGCGTCCCGTTCGTGGTGCTCATGACGAGCTTCTTGCCTTCGACGACGTCACGGGTGAACTCGCGCGGGGAGTTGCCCAGGTCGAAGCCCTCGACCTTGTGACCTCTCCGCTCCCCGCACAGGAGTGTGTCTTCGGGGCCCATCGAATGCGCGAGGCGCACGGCCTCCTCCGTGGTATCCGTCGGATAGACCGCGCGGGCTCCGTTTGCCAGGGCCTCGATGATCGTCGTGGTGGCGCGCACCACGTCGATGACCACCACCGTCGCCCCGTCGACCGCCCCCGGATCCATCTCCGGAATCGTGAAGAAGGTGTCGATGCGCATCAACCGGTGCCGCCCTCGGCCATCATCCGCGCCACGAACCCGGTGTCCACGTCGCCGCGCACGAAGCCGGCGTCGTCGACGATCCTGCGCAGGAAGGGGATCGTGGTCGGCACTCCCTCGATGATGAACTGGTCGAGGGCATGGCGCGCACGCACGATCGCCTCCTCACGGGTGTTGCCGCTGACGATCAGCTTTCCGAGCAGCGAGTCGTAGTTGGGCGGCACGCGGTATCCCGCATAAACGTGGGTATCGAGTCGCACGCCAGGACCGCCCGGCGGATGGAACGTCGTGATCGTGCCCGGCCCCGGCGCGAAGTTCCTGTCCGGATCCTCGGCGTTGATACGGAACTCGATGGCATGCACCCGATGCTCGACCTCGTCCGGAATGCTGAGCGGCTCACCGGCCGCGACGCGGATCTGCTCCTTGACCAGATCGATGCCCGTCGTGACCTCCGTGACCGGGTGTTCGACCTGGATCCGGGTGTTCATCTCCATGAAGTAGAACGACCCGTCCTCGTCGAGGAGAAACTCCACGGTCCCCGCCCCCACGTAGTCGATGGCCTTCGCGGCCCGAACCGCCGCCTCGCCCATCTCGGCGCGCAGCTCGGGGGTCAGCGCCGTGGAAGGTGCTTCCTCGACGAGCTTCTGGTGTCGGCGCTGGATCGAGCAGTCCCGTTCCCCGAGGTGCGTCACCCGCCCGTGGCTGTCGCCGAAGACCTGAATCTCCACGTGCCGCGGCTTGAGGATGCAGCGCTCGAGGTAGACGTCGGGATTGCCGAAGGCTGCGCGCGCCTCGTTTTGCGCCGCGGTGAAGAGCCGGGGGAAGACTTCGGGGTCGGTCGCGACCCGCATGCCCTTGCCGCCACCACCCGCCGACGCCTTGATCATGATCGGGAAGCCCATCCGCCCGGCGATCGGGATCGCATCTTCGACGGAGGCGACGATGCCGTCCGAGCCCGGGACGGTCGGCACGCCCACCTTCATCATGGTGGCACGCGCGGTCGCCTTGTCGCCCATGGCCCGGATCTGGTCGGGCGTGGGTCCGATGAACGTCAGCTGTGAACGCGCGCAGATCTCGCTGAATTCGGCATTCTCCGCCAGGAATCCGTACCCTGGGTGGATGGCCTCCGCTCCGGTGATCTCGGCCGCGGCAATGATGCGGGGAATGTTGAGATAGGAGTCCGCCGCCGGCGCCCTGCCGATGCACACGTCCTCGTCCGCGAAGCGAACGTGCAGGCTCTCCCGGTCTGCCTCGGAGTATACGGCGACCGTTCGAACGCCCAGTTCCCGGCACGCACGAATGATGCGGAGCGCGATCTCTCCGCGGTTCGCGATCAGGACCTTGCTGAACAAATGTCTGTCTCCCGGATCGCGGCGACCCCGACGGGGAACGACCAAGATCCATGCCGGAGCCCGCAGGCTCCGTTAATGTTCTTGCCAGCCTTCGTCAGGCGCGATTGACTCTGAAGAGCACCTGCCCGAACTCCACGGGCTGGGCATTGTCGACGCAGATCTCGGCGATCGTGCCCGACACCTCGCACTCGAGCTCGTTCATGAGCTTCATCGCCTCGATGATGCAGAGCGTGTCCCCGGGGGACACGCGCGCCCCGACCTCCACGTAGGC
>JAURER010000076.1 GCA_030827315.1 Gemmatimonadota bacterium
GCGGCCGAGGCGGTCGGGTCGTGAACCGCAGCGGCGAGGGGCGGCCGGTCGAACGGGCGCTGCACCGGCTCTCCGGCGATCCCGGGCCGTCGTCGGGCGAGCGACTTCGCCATCATGGCGCGAGGATTTCGCTCGTTCTGGCGCTGGCCGGGATGGTTACGGTGCTCTTCCCCCCCACGGAGGGGATGAGGGTCCGGCAGTACGAGGAGGGGATGGTCGCGCCCGAGGACGTGATCGCCCAGATCCCGTTCAGCGTGCCGAAGACCGGTGCGGAGCTGGAGCGAGAGCGGCGGGAAGCCGCCGAGGCGGTCCCCCGTACCTTCGACGAGCGCGTGGCCGTCGGCGATTCGGTCGCAGAGCGGCTCGGCCGCTTCTTCGACCGTCTGGACAGCGCGGCGGCGGCCGGAGACACGCTGACCCTGGGCAGGATCCTGCAGGGGAGCCGCATCACCGCGACTGCGTCGCAGATCGAGCATCTGTTCAACGCCCGCCGGCGGGGCGCGCTCCGCACCGCCGCACGAACGGCCGCCCTCGAGATCATCCCCCGCGGCATGATGGATCCAGCGGAGCTGGCCGCGATCACGACCGACGTCATCTACGTGCGGTCTCCCGAGCGGCCCGAGCGTACCCGAGCCGTGGACGAGCTCATCACGTCGCGTGACTTCTACGCGCAGGCGGTTCTCCTTCTGCCTCCGGACGTTCCACCGGAGGCTCAGGATCTGCTGCGCAACGTCCTGATCTTCCACCTCGACTACAGTCTGGTCCCGAACGTCGTCGCCACCGAGGTGGACCGAAACGGCGCGCGCAGTTCGGTGCCACTCACCAAGGCGGACGTGCTCCAGGGCGAAGCGATCGTGCGCGCCGCGGACCCGATCGGCCCCGAGACCCGCGAGCGGCTCGAGGCCTACGAGGACGCCCTCCGCGAAGCCGGCATGCTGGAGTCCGAGGAGCCGGTGGCCGGCGCGCTGCTCGGCGCCTTCGTGCTCAACGTCATGCTCCTCTCGATCTTCGGTCTGCTCCTCCTCTTCAGCCGGCCCCGGATCTACGAGAACTACCGCTGGCTGCTCCTGCTGGCCCTGCTCCCGGCCGCCTACTTCCTCGCGGCGTACGGAATCCAGCGTGCCGGGCTCGCGCCCGAGTGGCTCCCCATCGCCTTCGTCGCGCTTCCGGTGGCGGTCCTGTGGGACACCCGGACCAGCCTTCTCCTGGTGGTCCTTCTCGCCGCCGTGACCGGCTCACTTACGCCATTCTCCTCCTACGGCACCGTGCTCGTGGTCATGGTGGGCGGTGCGGCCGCCGCCATGAGCGTACGCGCCGTCCGGCGGCGTTCCGAGACATGGGTGTCCATCGCGATCATCACCGGCGCGTCGGTGACGACCTCCTTGGCGTGGGCGCTCTCCGGTGGAAGGCCGCTCGTCGAGCTCGCGCCGGGCGTACTCGCCCTGGCCGGGAACGCGACGGCGTCGGCACTCCTGGCGGTCGGCTTCCTCTGGGTGTTCGAGCTCTTCACCGGCATCACGACCGACCAGACCCTGCTCGAGTGGGCCGACCCCACACGACCGCTCCTTCGCCGGCTGTCGATGGAGGCTCCGGGCACCTACGCCCACACGATCAACGTCTCCAATCTGGCCGAAGCCGCGGCGGCCGAGATCGGCGCCAACGGGCTCCTTTGCCGGGTCGGCGTTCTGTACCACGATGTCGGCAAGATGCTCAAGCCCCACTACTTCGTCGAAAACCAGCCCGACGTGCGCAATCCGCACGACAAGCTCAAGCCCGAGACGTCCGCCGCCATCGTGCGCGAGCACGTGACCGAGGGTCTGCGGCTGGCCGACGAGGCGGGCGTCCCGGAGATCGTGAAGCAGTTCATTCTCGAGCACCACGGAACGCAGCGCATCGGATTTTTCTGGCAGAAGGCGCGAGAGGAATCGGGTGACGAAGTCGACGTCGCCCGCTTTTCCTATCCGGGACCGAAGCCGCAGTCGAGGGAGACCGCGATCGTGATGCTGGCGGACTCCTGCGAGTCCGCCGCCCGCGCGATGCGCGATCCTACGCCCGAGCGCGTGCGGCACCTCATCGATACGGTGGTCGGCAACAAGGTCGCGGACGGGCAGCTCGACGAAGCGCCGCTCACGCTCGGCGAGATCGCCCGGGTAAAGGCGCAGTTCGTGAAGATCCTGGGGGGCGTGGTGCACCGTCGGATCGACTACCCGGAGACACGCCACCTCACGAAGTCTTCGGTGGCTCAGGGCGACGACGCGGCGTACGGGGAGGTCGAGTCCGGCCACGAGCCGAATCGCGCCGCCGGCACCCCCGTCGAAGAGGGCGATGCCTGAGCAACCCGCCGTCGACGTGACGGTCAACGTCGAGGTCGGCGAGGCAGAGGTGGACACCGAGATGCTCCGCGCGGCGGTGCTGCGGACGCTCTCCGACCACCCCGGGGGCGGAGAGCTCTCGCTGACGCTCGTCGATGACCGCGCCATCCGTGCGATCAATCGGGAATACCTGGGAAAGGACCGCGTCACCGACGTGATCGCGTTCTGCCTCGGCGGTGGTGGAGTGCTGCTCGGCGACGTGTACGTGGGGCTCGAGCAGGCCCGCCGACAGGCTGCCGAGTACGGTGTCGACGAGCCCGAGGAACTCGTCCGCCTCGCCGTGCACGGGACCCTTCACGTTCTGGGGCACGACCATCCCGAAGGAGAGGACCGCTTCGGCAGCCCGATGTTCGATCTCCAGGAACGGCTGGTCCGGGAGATCCTGGCCAGCTGAGCGGTCGACCCGCGGCGTGCCTTGATTCGGCGTCGCGGCTCGGGGATCTTCCATTGCTCGATCGGTCCGGTACCGACGCCGTCGAGTGCCGTCCGCAGACCCCGCTCGACCGGCCGAGGCCACTCCGACATGTCTTCTCCCATCGACGAGACCAGGGAACTCCAGGCCCGGATCGAGGCGCTCGTCGGGGCGGGGGATCTCGCGATGGCCGGCTCGCTCGGAGCCGAACTACACCCCTCGGACCTGGCCGACGTGGTCGAGCGGCTGGAGGAGGCCGCTCAGGTCGCGCTCCTGTCCGCGCTGCCGGCCGAGCTCGCCTCCGAGGCGCTCGCGGAGATGGAGGAGGGCGAAGAGCGTGGAGACCTGCTGGCAGCCCTGGCCCCGGAGAAGGGCGCCGAGCTGATCGGGGAGCTGGCGGACGACGACGCGGCCGACCTCATGGGCGAGCTCGATCCGCCCGAGCAGCAGAAGATCCTCGAGGTCCTGCCGGACCGGACGGCCGACGAGCTCCTCGGGCTCATGCGCTACGACGACGAGACCGCGGGCGGTCTCATGACGACCGACCTGGTCGCGGTCGAGGGGTCGCTCACCGCATCGGAGGCGCTCGCCGAGGTCCGGAGACAGGGTCGCGAAGTGCTCGACTTCTACACGGTCTTCGTGGTGGGTCCCGACCGCACCTTGCTCGGGACGCTTCGCCTCGACCAGCTCATCATGGCGGATCCCGCGTCGCACATCGAGTCGCTCGTCGAGGAGCCGGACGCCACCGTCGGTCCCGAGGAAGACCAGGAGGAGGTGGGGCGCCTCATCGCTCGGTACAACCTCGCCTCGATCGCCGTGGTCAGCCCCGACGGCGTCCTGCTGGGGCGCATCACCTTTGACGACGTCATCGACGTGATCGAGGCGGAGCAGACCGAGGACATCCTCCGGCTCGCCGGCGTCGTCGACGAAGAGCAGCTTCGACACGGCTGGGCCGAATCGGTGCGCACGCGTCTGCCCTGGCTGGCGCTGAACCTGCTCACCGCGTCGGCAGCGGCCTCCGTCATCCTGATCTACGAGGACGTGATCGACCAGGTGCTCACCCTGGCCTTCCTCGCACCGATCATCGCCGCCATGGGCGGGAGTTCCGGGACGCAGTCGCTCGCCATCACCATCCGACGGATCACCGTCGAGGGCTCCGGGAGCGCGCGCGGGTTCGTGTTGAAGGAGATCCTCATCGGCCTCGTCATCGGCGGGGTGCTCGGGGTCGGCATCGCCCTGCTCGCCGTCCTGGTCAACGGCGACCCGATGCTGGGGCTGGTCGTCATGCTCGCCATGTGGGGAAATCAGGTCGTCGCCGGCTTCGCCGGCGCCTTCGTGCCGGCAACTCTGGACCGCATGGGGGTAGACCCGTCCGTAGCTTCGTCGGTCTTCGTCCACACCCTCACGGATCTGTGCGGATTCTTCCTGCTCCTGGGCCTCGCCTCGAAGATGCTGCTCGGAGGGTGAGCGCGGCGCGCGTGCCCTGCGTCGTTGCGCGGCTTGAGGCCTCGGCGGTGCGCGCCCGATGAAACGGACGGCGCGCACCGTTTCGGTCCTCACGAGGCTCACGCCCTTCCTCGTCGCGTTCCTGCGCGACCGGCGGTCGTGGATCGTGTTCGGGTCTCCCGCGAGACGAACGGCGGCCCAGCACCGACGTCGCGCCGACCGTCTCTCCGACCGGCTCGCCGGTCTCGGGCCTACCTTCATCAAGCTGGCGCAGCTGCTCAGCTCCCGGGCCGACATTCTCCCCGAGCCCTATCTCTCGGCCGTCGGTCGACTCCAGGACCGGGTTCCGCCCGATCCGTCCCACCGGATCCGCCGCGTCGTGGAACAGGAGCTCGAACTGCCCATCGCGGAGGTGTTCGAGTCGTTCGAAGACGAGCCCCTGGCCGCCGCCAGTCTCGGCCAGGTGCACCGCGCCCGCGTCGACGGGCGCGACGTCGTGGTCAAGGTGCTGCGCCCGGACGTTGAGGATTCGATCGCGCTCGACATCGACATCTCGTTCCGCTTCCTGTTCTGGCTCAACATCCTCTTCCCGAACCACCACGTTCGTGCGCTGACCAACGTGATCCGCGAGTTCTCGGTGCGGGTGCGCGACGAAATGGACTTCCGCCGGGAAGCGGCCAACATCGACCGGTTCCGCCGCGTCTTCGCGAACGACCGGCGGGTACGGGCGCCAGAAGTCCTGGAGAAGTACACCCGCCGGCGCGTGCTCGTGATGGAGATGTGCGAGGGGACCAAGATCGATCAGCTCGAGTCCCACTTCCGGTCGGGGCGCCTCCGCTTCGCCCAGGTCATGGAGGGGCTCACGAGTGTCTACCTCAGGATGATGATGGTCGACGGCTTCATGCACGCCGACCCGCATCCAGGCAATCTCCTCGTGGAAGACGACGGGACGATCATCGTGCTCGACTGGGGCGCCGTACTGGAGGTGCCGCGCTGGACCCGGGAGTCGATTGTCGGCGTCGCGCTGGCGCTCGGCCGCGACGACCTCGACGGCGTCATCAACGAGATGTACCGCCTCGGCATGATCAGCCCCGACGTGTCTCGCGGCGAGATCCGCGAGGCGGCTGCCGAGATCCTCAGGATCGTCGAGCGGGCCAAGACGACGAACCGTCAGACCATCATCGAGGACGTGATGAGGGACGTTCTCGACACCTTCTACACGTGGCCGCTCATGCTCCCGCAGGAGCTGGTCTACTTCCTGCGAACCTCCGCGCTGATCGAGGGGCTCGCCTTCTCGTACGACCCCCGGTTCGACGGGCTCGCGTTCATCCGTCGTGTCGTCGCCGACCACCGGTCTGATCTGCTTCGCACCACGCGCCAGCAGCCCGTCCAGATGGCCAGGTCGTTCGTGGAGGAGTCCCAGTCGGTGGTCCGCTCGGTCCGCGACCTCGTGACGCGCGCCGAACGCGAGGAGCTTCGCGTCCGGATTCACCCGCGCGACATCCAGTCGCAGGAGCGATTCCTGCACCTTCAGGCGCGTCGGCTCCTTCTGAGCGTCTTCGCTTCCGTGACCGCGCTCATCACGGCGATCCTGTTTCTCGCGGTTCGGAACTGGTGGCTGCTGGGTTTCGGGCTCGGCGCCGCCCTGGTCCTGTTCGTCATCGTCCTGTTCATTCCGACGCACCTGCTCGCCAATCCGATGCGCCACGCCCGGGGGATTCGACCGGGCGAACGCCGCTGAAGCCCAGTCTTCCTCCGCCCCATGACCGACGCAGCCACACTCCCCGCCGAGCTAAAGAGCCTGCTCGAGAGATTCCGTGCCGGCAACGTGCCGGCCCTGGCCCGGGCGATCTCGACCGTCGAGGACGAGCGTCGGGGATTCCAGCAGCTTCTCCACGCCGTGATGGCCTCCGGTCCCCGTGCGAAGCGCGTGGGCTTCACCGGTCCGCCGGGAGCGGGGAAGTCCAGCATCGTCGCGTCCGTCGCCACGTCCTGCCGGGCTGAGGACGAGCACGTCGGGGTGATCGCGGTCGACCCGACGTCGCCCTATTCCGGAGGCGCCCTGCTCGGTGATCGCATCCGGATGAACGACATCGCGACCGACCCGAAGATCTTCATCCGGTCCATGGCCACGCGCGGTTCGCTCGGCGGCCTCGCGACGACGACGAAGGAGGTCGTCGATCTCATGGACGGCTTCGGCTTCGACCGGGTTCTGATCGAGACCGTCGGCGTGGGTCAGACCGAGCTCGAGATCACCGCCGCCGCCGACACCGTCGTGGTGGTCCTCGTTCCCGAGTCCGGCGATGCGATCCAGGCGATGAAGGCCGGGCTCATGGAGATCGCC
>JAURER010000028.1 GCA_030827315.1 Gemmatimonadota bacterium
GGGGAGAACCCCGGCCAGGAGTCGCGCAGCGGCGAGGAGCCCCTCGTCGTCTCCCCCCAGCACGAAGACCCAGGTCCGACCGTCCACCGTGGACGTCGCGACCACCCCTTCTCCGCCGTCCAGCGATGCCGGGTCCACCGGCGGCGCCGCTCCGGCCTGCACCGCCGCGGCCAGGCCGCCGCGGCCGAGGACCACGGGAATTCCGCCCCCGGTGCCCCGCGCCAGGGGGAGGTCCAGTGCCATCGTCTCGAAGCCGAGCCGTGCCGCGATCTCCGCCGCCGCGGCGACTTCGGCCGGCGAGGGTGCGTCACCGAGGACGAGCGACGCCGAAACGAGGTCCGGTACACTGTCGCCGTTTGTGTCCAGGAGGAGGGCGCCGAGCTCGAAGAGCTGGGCGAGGTCGGGCGGGCCGGCAGACGGACGTTCCTGACCCGACAGTGGCCCCGCCACGGCGGCGCACGCCAGGAGGGCGGCCACGAGCGTTGAAGTGACGGGGAAGGGTCGGTACATCGCAGCGTGCATGGGGGTCTCCGGAGCGGGTCCTGTCGGCAACCAGGCGCGAGGAGGGTGAACGCCGCATGCAGGACGCGCAAGACGGCCGGGACTTGCTGCCGGTCCTCATTCCGAGTCATCGTCCCGCGAGATTCACGTCAGCGAGGGGAGTTCCTTGGAACGTCCGACCGTCCACCTTCCCGTTCCCCGTTCACTCGCCGCGGCGAACGTGCTGGTCTTCGTGACCGTCATGGTGGCCAACGGCACGGCGGGCGCGGGTACGCTCAGCGGTGAGTCCATCGGGCTCATCGCCAATCGCTATCCGTCCTACTTTCTCCCCGCGAACTGGGTCTTCGGCATCTGGAGCCTGATCTACCTGGGCCTTCTGCTCTTCACCCTCTGCCAGGCGGTCCCGCGAGGCCGGCGCAGCGAGGCCGTCGCGCGGATGGGGTGGGCGTGGGCGCTCAACGGCGCACTCAACGTCGCCTGGGTCGTGACCTTCTCCTTCAGCATGTTCCTGACCGCCTGGGCGATCATGATCGTGCTCCTCGTCAACCTGGTGTGGCTCAACGAGCGCATCGGCCTCGGAATCCGGCGTCTGACCGTGGTGGATCGACTGTTCGTCGCCTACCCGTTCGCTCTCTACCTGGCGTGGATCTCCGTCGCGCTCATCTCGAACACCTTCCAGCTCGTGACGTACCTGAACTGGGGTGGCTTCGGGGTCCCCGGGCCGGTCTGGTCGGCCGCGATGATCACGGCGGGCACGGGGCTGGCGACCTTCATGGTCGTGCACCGGGGCAACTGGCTCTTTCCCCTGGTCTTCGCGTGGGCCTTCTGGGGACTCGCCGATCGATACGTGGACGTCGGCCTCATCGCCGGCTGCGCGCGTGTGGGTGCCATCGGCGTCCTGGTGCTCATGGTGGCGGGTATCGCTCGACGCCGGAGTCGTACGCAGGTGACGACCGAAGCCTGACGCCATCCCTCCGGCGCGGACACAGACCCGCCCGCGCCAAGGCGCCCCCGGGGCGGGGGGAGAGATTGCGCGAGCCGGTCGGGAACCCTACTTCTCCGTTAGCGTTAGAGCAGACGCTCCGTCCCCGCTCTCGGGCACGTTCGGTTCAGATCCAGAGCTCCAGAAACTCCACTACCTGTTATGGCCAAGATCCTCCTTGTCGACGACGAAGAAATCGATCAGGCGCTCATTCGTGAAATGCTGGTCCAAGGGGGCTACGAGGTCGTTCTCGCGAAGAATGGGCAGGAAGCGATTTCGATCCTCGAGAGCAAGGCGGTCGCGGCCGTCGTGACCGACCTTCGCATGCCGCTGGTCAACGGTCTGCGCCTCATCCGGTCGCTCAGGAGCGAAGGGGACACGATCCCGATCATCGCGATCTCGGGTGTGAACAGCGACCAGCTCCTCCTCGCGCAGGACTACGGCGCGAATGCCGGTCTGACGAAGCCGGTCGACCGCGAAAAGCTTCTCGCGGTGTTGAAGCAGGCGCTGTCCGAGACGCGCGAAAGCTGGACGAACGCCTGGATCCATCCCGAGTTCGGATCCGTCGGAGATCGCTGAGATCCCTCGCCGGCAGGAGATCCGGATGGCTTCATCCTTCTTGGATTCTTCTGAGCGGATCCGGGAGCTGCGCGAGGCGTACACCAGCCAGCTCGCCTCGAAATACGAGCGACTCGAGGCCACGCTGACGGATTTCGTCAACGATCAGGACGTCACGCATCTGCGCGAGCTGGGCCGCCAGGCCCACAAGCTCGCCGGGTCTGCGGGCAGCTACGGGTACTTCGAAGTGAGCCGGCTCGGGGCTCTGATGGATGTTGCCGTCTCCGATCTCATCAGCGGGGAGCAGGGTGACCTAAGCGCCCTCCACAGGCTGCTGGGGCTGCTTCGGGACGAGCTTCGTACCGTGGGACAGGTCATTCCGTCCGCCACGGCCCGTGTGCCGGCTGCCAGCGCGGCGGCACGGGGGCTGACGCGAGTCGCGCTTCTCGAAGACGACGTCGACACTGCGACCTTGCTGACCGAGCAGCTCCTTCCCTTCGGATTCTCCCTGCAGTGCCACGAGACGCCGGAAGCCCTCCACCGCGCGCTCGACGCCGAACGCCCGTCGGCACTGATCGTCGACGTCGAGCTGTGGCAGGGTGTGCGGGGAACGACCGTCGCCGCGGAACTCTCCCCCGAGCTTCGCGACGTGGTGCCCGTCGTCGTCCTGTCGACACACGACGATCTCGACTCGCGGCTGGAGGCGGTTCGCGCGGGGGCGGAGGCCTACCTCACCAAGCCGGTAAACGTCGACGAGCTGGTGGAGCTGCTGGATCGACTCACGGCCTCGACGCATCAGGAGGTCTATCGGGTCCTGGTGATCGACGACAGCCGTTCCACCTCGCAGCTGTACGCCGCGGCGCTGGAGGAGGGCGGGATGATCACCCGCATCGCCAACAGTGCGCGGGAGGCCATGCGGGTTTTGCTCGATTTCAGCCCCGAGATCATCCTGCTCGATCTGTACATGCCCGAGATTAGCGGGGTCGAACTGGCACAGGTGATCCGGCAGTACCCGTCCCTTCTCGCGATTCCCATCGTCTTCATATCGGCGGAGGCGGACGAGGCGGTCCAGACCCGTGCCCTCGGGCGGGGTGGCGACGGCTTTCTCACCAAGCCGCTGGACCTCGCGACGCTCACGGATCAAGTGCGCATTCGGGCCCAGCGCTACCGGCAGCTGCGTGATTCGATGCAGCGAGACAGCCTGACCGGGCTGCTCAACCACCGCAATGCCAAGGAATTCCTCGACGCCGAGGTAAGTCGCGCACAGAGGAGCAACTCTCCGGTGACCGTGGCAATGCTCGACATCGACCACTTCAAGACCATCAACGACACGCACGGGCATCCGGAGGGCGACCGCGTCATCAAGAGCCTCGCGCGCATCCTCACACAGCGACTCCGGCGGTCGGACATCATCGGTCGGTACGGTGGCGAGGAGTTCATCGTGATCATGCCCGACACGGGGGTGCGCCAGGCCGTCTCGGTTCTCGACGCCGTGAGGGACTCCTTTTCGACCGTGTCGCACCAGGCGGGGACCGAGTCGTTCACCTGCTCGTTGAGCGGTGGTGTGGTCGAAGCGAGTGCGACCGAGTCGGGCAGCGAGGTGATCGCGCGTGCGGACGAGGCCCTCTACGAAGCGAAACGCTCAGGGCGCAATCGCATCATTTCGGGCTGACCGAGCGGGGGTCTTGGTCGCCGTGGCCCTCGAAGTCCAGCGACACGTCGAGCGAGGGCGCGGAGTGGGTCAGCGCGCCGACGGAGATATAGTCCACGCCTGACTCGGCGACCGCCCGGACCGTGTCGAGCGTGATCCCGCCCGAGGCCTCCAGCAGCACTCGGCCTGCGACCCGTTCGACCGCGGTCCGCATCGTGTCCGGATCCAGGTTGTCCAGCATGACGATGTCGGCGCCGGCCGCGATGACCGGTTCCAGATCGTCCAGCGACTCGATCTCGACTTCGATCTTCATGTCGACCCCGACGTGGGCCCGCGCCCGGCGTACGGCTTCGGCCGCCGAGCCCACCGCTTCGACGTGGTTGTCCTTGATGAGTACCTGGTCGTAGAGCCCCATGCGGTGGTTCATGCCGCCGCCCGCCTGCACGGCCATCTTCTGCAGGGCGCGGAGCAGGGGGACCGTCTTTCTCGTATCCAGGATCCGGGCGCGCGTCCCCTCGACCCGGTCGACGAGCGCGCGCGTGGCGGTCGCCACACCGCTCAGCTGGCCGAGCAGGTTGAGCGCGACGCGTTCGGCTGCCAGGATGGAGCGGGCAGGCCCCGCGACCGTAGCCAGGCGGGTTCCCTCCGCGACGACGTCTCCGTCGGACACCAGCGCCCCGACGGCGATGCCGTCGTCCACGAGCTCGAACACCCGGAGCGCCACGCCGATGCCGGCGACGCACCCGGCCCGGCGGGCCACTACGTGCGCGACCACGTCGGCGCCTTCGGGGATGGTGGCCTGTGACGTGACGTCACCCGCTTCGTCGAGATCTTCCTCGAGCGCGGCCTCGAGGAATGCGTCGAGGTCCAGGTCGATCAGACCCGTACCGCGAGCATGCGCTCGACGGCCACCCGGGCCCGCGCGGCGATCTCGGGCTCCACGACGACCTCGTGCCTCATGTCGCGGAGCGAATCCCGAATCCCTTCCATGGTGATCTTCTTCATGTAGGGACACATGTTGCAGGGCCGGATGAACTCCGTGTTCGGCGATTCTGCCGCCACGTTGTCGCTCATCGAGCACTCCGTGACCATCACCACCTGACGCGGCTGCTCGTGCCTCACCCAGTCGATCATTCGCGCGGTGGAGCCCACGAAGTCGGCCTCCGCCAGCACGTCCGGGGGGCACTCGGGGTGCGCGATGATCTGGATGGCCGGGTTGAGGGCCCGGTAGCCACGCAGCTCCTCGCCTGTGAAGCGCTCGTGCACGATGCATGAGCCCTCCCACAGGATGATCTCGACGTCCGTCTGCGTCGCCACCCAGCGGCCGAGGTACTGATCGGGGAGGAAGATGACTCGATCGACGCCCAGCGACTCGACGACCTGGACGGCGTTTCCGGATGTGCAACAGATGTCCGAC
This sequence comes from Gemmatimonadota bacterium, assembly GCA_030827315.1. GTDB lineage: Bacteria > Gemmatimonadota > Gemmatimonadetes > Longimicrobiales > Gaopeijiaceae > UBA2589. Next base: position 5,110 of record JAURER010000028.1, read on the forward strand.
TCGGCCTTCACGTCGGCCGAGGTGTTCACGTACGTCACGACCGGCACGCCCGGGTAGCGCTCCCGAAGGAGCCGGACGTCCGCACCCGTGATCGCGTCGGCAAGGGAGCAGCCCGCCCCGAGGTCGGGGATCAGGACCGTCTTCCGCTCGTTGACGATCTTGGCCGTCTCGGCCATGAAGTGGACGCCTGCCATGACGATGACGTCGGCCTCCGTATCGGCGGCCATGCGCGCGAGCGCGAGGGAGTCTCCCTTGAGGTCGGAAACCCCGTGGAAGATGTCCGGCGTCATGTAGTTGTGCGCCAGAACGACGGCGTTGCGCTGCTTCTTCAGCTCCTCGATCTCTTCCATGAGCGGCGAGAGAGCTGCGATTTCGGCGTCGGGGACGATGCCGCGGAGTCGTTCGGCTGGGCTGATTCCGGTCGTCGAGATGCTCACGATCGATCCTGATTTCCGATGCACGTGCGGGCCACAAGACTACAGCGGACCCGAGCAGAAGCAATACACCGAACGGGGGCGGAAGTGCGCGCACCGGGATCTGCCGCACGGCGTGCGCGGTGAGCGGTGGGCCGCTGGTGCGGGCCCGGGTCCCCTCCCATGTTGCCGTAGACGCCTCCGCGCGCCGCAATCCGGGATCCCCACCCTGGGAGGACTTCATGCCACGTGCCCGCCGTTCTCACCCTGCTGCCCTGACGCTGGCCGCGGCCGCCTTCGTGCTCGTTGCCCGGCCGGGGAGCGTCGCCGCGCAGGCCCGCTTCACCGTAACCGACGTCATCAGTCCGGCCTTCCCGTACTCCCTCGTGTCGGCCGCCCGGGCGGACCGCATCGCGTGGATCGAGTACGAACGCGGGATGCGCAACGTCTACACAGCGGTCGCACCGGAGTACGAGCCGCTTCGCCTGACGAGCTTCCTGGAGGACGACGGCGTGGATCTGCAGGACCTCCAGATGTCGGACGACGGCGAGGTCGTGACCTTCATCCGCGGGCACACTCCGAACCGTGACGGATGGGTCGCGAACCCGACGAGCGACCCGCGGGGCGCCGAGCGTGCCGTGTGGGCGATGAGCACGCGGGGCGGGAACCCGTGGCGCATCGTCGAAGCGCGCTCGTATGCCCTGTCGCCGGACGGGCGCTGGGTCACCTACGCGGCCGGTGGACAGATCTACCGGGCGCCGGTGAACTCGGGGCTGTCGGCCGGCGCCGAGGCTGGGGCGCCGTTCTTCACGGCGTACGGTCGAAATGGCGGTCCGGTGTGGTCCCCTGTCGGTGATCGCGTGGCGTACGTGAGCGATCGCGAGGACCATTCGTTCATCGGCGTCTACGACGCACGCAGCCCGGCCATCACCTACCTCGCACCCTCGGTCGACCACGACACCTCACCGGCCTGGTCCCCCGACGGCAAGCGCATCGCATTCCTCCGCCGACCGGGCGATCCGTTCGGTCTACGCGCCGACCGGGGCGACGCCAACCCGGCGACGCTCCCCGCCGGGCTGCTCCAATCACGCTTCCGGGGCGGCCACCTCCTCGAGATCTGGGTCGCCGACGCCGCCAGCGGGGAAGGCGTGCGGCTGTGGCACTCCGCTCCGGGAGAGGAGGGCGGTTTCGCCGACATCCGCAGCATCGAGTGGCGGGGTGATCACATCGTCTTCGAGGCCGAGCCCGGAAACTGGCGCCACTGGTACTCGATCTCGGTGGACGATCCGAAGCCGGAGCCGGTCGAACTCACCCCGGGCGACGGCTTCGTCATGCAGCGCGCGTTCTCGGCGGACGGCCGTACCCTCTACTACTCGTCCAATCACAGCGACATCGACCGCCGCGACCTGTGGCGGGTGCCGGTCGCCGGGGGGCGACAGCAGAAGCTGACGGACGGCGACGGAATCGAGACGTACCCCGTCGTGCTCGCCTCGGGCGACGAAGTGGCCTTGCTGTACGCCGACGCACGACAGCCGCAGTCCGTGGCGGTGGTGCCGGCCTCGGGTGGGCGCGCGCGGGTGATCACGACGCTCCCGCCCGGCTTTCCGCTCTCCGCGCATGTCGTGCCGGAGAACGTCACCCTTACCGCCGAGGACGGAGTCGAGTTCAACAGCCAGCTCTTCCTGCCGCCCGATCTGCGGCCGGGCGAACGGCGCCCCGCGCTGATCTTCATCCACGGCGGCTCCCGGAGGCAGATGCTGCTCGGATACCACCACCGGCACTTCTACCACATGGCGTACGCGATGAACCAGTACTGGGCATCGCAGGGGTATATCGTGATGTCCGTGAACTACCGCAGCGGCATCGGCTACGGAAAGGAGTTCCGGGAGTCGCCGGGCCGCGGGCGCGACGGCAACACGGAATACCGCGACATCCTGGCCGCGGGTCTCTACCTGCACGGCCGGGACGACGTGGATCCGAGCCGTGTCGGGCTCTGGGGGCTCTCCTACGGCGGCATCCTCACGGCGCAGGGGCTCGCCCGGAACTCCGATCTCTTCGCGGCCGGCGTCGATCTCGCCGGCGTGCACCTCTGGGGCGACTCGGTCGACCCCTCCACGATCTCCTACCAGTCGTCGTCGATCTCGGAGATCGAGAAGTGGAAGTCACCCGTGCTGCTCATCCACGGGGACGACGACCGCAACGTCGAGTTCTCGCAGACCGTGGGGCTGGTGCAGCTTCTGCGCGCGCACGACGTCGACCACGAGCTCATCGTCTTTCCCGACGACGTGCACGATTCACTCCTCCACCATCGCTGGATAGAGGCGTTCGAGGCGTCCGACGACTTTCTTCGACGAAAGCTCCTGAACCGGAAGGTGGCGACCGACCGGTAGGGCTACCCGGGGATGCGCACGAACCTCATGTCGTACACGCGGCCCAGGCTCAGAGACAGAGACGCTACCGTTCCGTCGCCGTCCCGGCGGAAGCGAACGACCCTCCCGCCGCCCATCCCGAATCCGTCGCGATAGAGGGGGGTCATCTCGTGCGTGTCGTCGGGCCGCTGCCAGACGGTGAGCGCGTCTCCGTCGGCTCGCACCACGTACGTCGTCTCCGCGTCCTCGCTGCGGTACGTGCCGACGAGCTCCTGCAGCTCCGCTGCCGTCGGCGTCCAGCGGTCCACGCGGTCGTATCGGCGCGCGACGGAGAGTGCGCCTTCGTCACGGAAGCCGGACACGGCATCGCCGGACCGGTCGAAGACGTACCGGTGGTCAGCGTCGGACCCCACCTGGAATTCGAGCTGCGAGAGCGGAAGGAGGGGGGTGCGGCCGGCCCGGGCCACGCCGTCGCGGACGCGGATCTCCATCGGCTCGCCGGTCACGGGATCCCGATACAGACCCTCGTAGGGCCGAAGGTCGAAGGACGCGGCCGCGCCCGCGAAGTCGGGCTCGACGTCCGGTCGCGCCGCGGATCCGAGGAACGCCCGGGCGATCCGACCCCCCGTCGCGCCGGTGGCCACGTTCGAGGCGTTGCAGAGCATGGCCACGGACAGACCCTGTTCGGGGTACCGGCCGAGGAAGGCCCGATAGCCGGCCGTCGAGCCTGTGTGGGTGACGGAGCGGACCCCGGCGAAGTCACCGACGAAGAGACCGCCGGCATACCCCATCGGTGTGCCGTCGGACAGCGTCCCCTCGAGGTGCATCAGGCGGACGAACTCGTCGCCTCCGAGGCGACCGTCGGTGAGGGCTTCGTTCCAGATCGCGAGGTCGCGGACCGTGGTCAGGATGCCGCCGTTGCCGTGGACGTACTCGACGGGGCGGTTGATCTCCCACCCGTCGCCGGTGCGGTTGTACGCCGAGCTCCGCCCGCGCACGATGCGACGGTGGTCGTCGCGCCATTGCGTGTCTTCCATGCCGAGCGGCGCGAAGATGCGTTCCGTGGAGAACTGTGCGAACGGGATTCCGCTGGCCCGGGCGACCACGACGGCGAGCAGGTTGTAGCCGCTGTTGCTGTAGGAGTATTCGTGTCCGGGCTCGAAGTTGAGGGCGCTCTGGCGTGACAGGATGTCGAGCACGTCGTCGTGGTCGTGCGCCCGGTCCTCACGGCCCCAGCCCGAGATCTCCGCGACGCTGCCCCAGTCACGAAGCCCGCTCGTGTGCGTCATGAGCCGGTGCAGCGTGAGCGGGCTGCCGTAGTCGGGCAGCTCGGGCACCCATTTCCGGACGTCGTCGTCCAGCGTCAGGACTCCGTCCAGCACGAGGAGCATGATGGCTGCCGACGTGAACTGCTTGGAGACCGAGCCGCCCTCGAAGATGGTGCCGGGCGCATTGGGGACGCCGTGCTCCAGATCCGCCATGCCGTATGCGCGCTCGAAGACGGGCTCGCCGTATCGCGTCACCCCCACCGCGCAGCCGGGCGAGGCCCCGGTATCCCACTCCGCGAAGATTTCGTCGACCCGATCGGCCGGGTCCTGCGCCTCCAGCGGCCGGGAAGCCAGGACGAGAGCGAGGATCGAAAGCGCGGGGGTGAAGCTACGGGGTCGGATCTGGGAGAGCATCGAATTTCCTCAGCGTGCGAAGACGAACGACATGTATCTCTTGTTCTCACGAAACGCGACCGGGTCGATGAGCGGGCGCTGCCGGTCAAGCTTGGCCAGGGACTTCGTGATGATCCACATGACGACCCGCGCGGTGACCGGTCGGCGGTGCCGGAGTCGATCGGTGGCGAGGTCCAGGGCGATCTCGGCTCGCCGCGCGTAGTCGGTGGCGAGCTCCATGGTGGGGGCCGCCGCCTCGGTGATGTCGTGCTCGGCGACCACGCGCAGCCCGTGCGCCTCGGCCTGCCCACGGAATGCGTCGAGGTCGTGTCCGCTTCGAGCCTGGATACCGGCGGCACCGGAAAGAGTGAAGAAGTCGGACAGAACCAGCGTCCCCCCCTCCGCGAGGCAGCGGAGCACCCCGGGGAAGAGCTGGTCGAGCGGTACGTACTGCGCCGACTCGCTCATCACCAGACAGTCGAACGGCTGCGCGGGTTCGAAATCCTGGAAGCGGCACAGGTGGAACGGGGCGTCGCAGCGTGCGACGAATGACGCCTGCTGCGCGGGACTGGGCGAGAGCCCCTCGACGTCGAACCCGGCGGCGAGGAGCCTCGCGCTGAGCACTCCGGTCCCGCACCCGACGTCGAGCACTCGACGCGCGTCGTGCGGGATCCGCTCCACGAGGTGGTCCTCGTAGCGTTGCTGGGCACGCTTCAGATTCTCGAAGGTCAGCTCGTCGCCGGGATTCCAGATCCCGTAGTTCATCCGTTCGAGGCCGAGCACTTCGCTGTAGAAGCGAAGCGAACGACTTTCACGGACGGGTGCGCGTGTCGATGCCACGGGGTCTCCGAAGCGGGTCCGGTCCCGGAGGGGTGTCCGGGTGGGGAGGCGCACAACCTAAGCCCGACCTGCGTCGTCCCGCGACCACCGGAGACGGCTCGGCTTCCCGGACGCTCGAGGCCCCGCCGGCATCCGCCGGCGGGGCCTCGATGCCGCTCCGCGCACGCTCCGGCCCGGGGGCGGTGACCCGCCGAGGCCGGAGCGACACCGCAGGTCGCATCAGGTGATCGGCCTCGCTCCCCCGTCGCGCAGGTGGACGTCGAGCCATGCGCTCCAGCGACCCCAAAGATCGAGCAGCGTCGAGCGGCTCGCCGGCCCGTGGTCCTCGTAGGGGTAGAGGTACATCGCCGCTTCCTTGCCCAGTCCGTTCAGGGCGTGGAAGAGGCGAGGGCTGTGCTCGGGCGCGGTTCCGACATTCTGGTCCTGGAGTCCGTGGTACAGGAGCAGGGCGCCCGTGAGGTTGTTCGCGTGGAAGAACGGAGACATCGACGTGTAGACGTCCTTCGCGTCCCAGAAGATGCGGCGCTCGCTCTGGAACATGAGCGGCGTGAGCGTCCGGTTGAAGTTTCCATCGCCCGCGATGCCCGCCTTGAAGAAGGGGGTGTGAACCATGGCGTTCGCGGTGCTGAACGCCCCGTACGAGTGGCCGCCGATGCCGAGCTTCTGGCGGTCGATGAGCTGCCGGCGGTCGAGCTCGTCGATCACCGCTGCGAGGTTGTTCCGCAGGTCGTGCTCGTAGTTGTTGTTCATCTGTCCGGCCTTGCCCACGATCGGGGCGTCGGGCTCAACCACGGCGTACCCGAGCTGCACCAGGTACTGCATGGACCGAGTCCCGAAGCTCGGGAACGCGTTCCGGTTGTACGTCCGGCCACCCTCGTCGTAGCTCTCCTGGTCCTCGTACTCTCGCGGGTAGAACCAGAACATCGCCGGGAGACGGGTCCCCTCCTCGTAGCCCGGGGGCAGCGTCACGTTCACCAGGAAGCGGAAGCCGTCCGGGCGCTCGACCGTGAACCGGCGGCGGGGTGCCGCCGTCATGCCGGGCGTATAGTCCACATTGTTCGTGAGCTGAGTCCGCCCCCCGGGTGTCACGCGATATGACTGGGGGACTTCGGTGGTGGTCTCCCGGGACACGACGAACGCTCCGGCATCGACGTCGAGCATGGATACGATCTGCTCGTGCTGCTCGTCGTTGTTCGCCTCGAAGACGCGCTCCTTCTCGCCCGTGCGGATCTCCACGCGGTCGAGGAAGTTCTTCGGGCTCGCGAGCATCGGGTCCTCGTTGTACTCGGCTCCGAAAAGAAAGACGTGGCGCCCGTCGGCGGACGTCTGGACGATCTCGGCTTCCGAGCTTGCGCCGCCGAATCGGCTGCCCAGCGCGGGCACCCCGCCGTCGGCGAGCAACAGCGATCCCGGGTTCGCGTAGAAGTCGTCCGCCTCGTACTCCGCGAAGACGTAGGTCGTCGCCGGGTCGGACAGCTCCACCGCGTACTCACGCACGGTCCCCGACTCGCCCCCGTTCCCGCCCCGGCGCTCCGGGCGCTCGGTCAGGAAGACCATGGTGTGCGAGGCGTCGAAGCGATGCGACGCGATCCTGCGCTCGGCCTCGTACACCACCGAGAGGCTCGATTCGTCGAAGGGCGGAGCCCACAGCATGACGCGATCCCCGCGGCTCGAACCATTGCGGCCCCGGGAGGACTGACCTTCCTCGTCCGCGGGCGCGGCCTCCTGCTGGAGGAACGTGAGCCCGGCCCCGTCCTCGCGCCATGCGAGCTGCCGCCGCTCTTCCTGCTGCTCGCTGCCGCCGACGCCGGGCGCCGTGGGCATGTTGCCGTCGATCCCCGTCTGGGTTTCCGACCGGTCCAGCTCCACCATGACGGTGCCGCTTCGGTCCCAGATCTCCTCCACGTGGCCGAAGGAGCGCACGGGGACGACGTAGCTGAACGGCTTCTGCATGACCTCGACGCGCGCGTAGGCGCCCGAAGGCGCGAAGTCGAAGCTGGTCACCATCGCGGGATCCCCGATCTCCGTCACGCGCCGGCTCTCCACGTCGATCGCGGCGAGCTGGCCCGTGGCGTGGAACTCGAGGAGCGTCTCGTCGTACGGCGTCGCCATCAGGCTCGCGTACGTGCGCAGCATGTTTTCGCCTTCCTCCGTCTGCTTCACCTGCGGACCCGCGGGCATTCGTGACGGCAGCGGTCGCGGGGCGCGGTCATCGGGGACGAGCACCGTGGCGATCTCCCGTCCGTCCGCCGTCCACTCGAAGCCCGAGACCATCGTCGCCAGCACGGGACGTCGCGTCACCTGACGCGCATCGCCCGAAGCCGGGTCCGCGACCCAGATGTGGGTTGCGCCGTCGGTGTGGACGTAGAAGGCCAGCCGCGAACCGTCCGGAGACCAGGCCGCGTTCGAGACGCGGGCACCGTCCGGCACGTCGATGTCGGTCACGGAGCCGTCTTCCGCGGAGATCACGCGGATACCGACGTTCGACCGGACGGTGAGGTCGCGGGCCCGGTTCGCCGCGTAGTCGATGAAGACACCACCGAGCTCGTCGAACGGCTTCGAGAAGCGGTCCATCGTGACCGGGCCGTCGCCGATCTCGTGGAGGAACCAGCGCCGGTCCGGACTGATCTCGTCGAGCGTCGCGTTGAGCCACCGCGGAGCGAGGACCATCTCGGCGATCGCCGAGGGGGGCGTGACGAAGTTCTTGTCGGCGAGGATGTCCTGGGGGGCGCGGCCGTCCTGCGCCCGGGCCGGGGCGGCGAGGAGGACTGCCAGAAGCAGGGACCAGGCGAGCGGTGCGATGCGGTTCATGAGGCTGTGCAGGGGGTTGAGGGGGGGCAGCGCGGCCCCACCGGTCGAGTGATGGCGTCAAGGTGCGTATCCGCGCACGTTCGCGACAGGCCGACCGGGACGCGGCGCGCGTACGGGCGGGGCAGGCCTCCGCGCGGGCGAGGCGTCGGTTCGGGTGACGGGGCCGTTGGGCGATCGGGCGACCACCGTTACTTTCGGGCGCTCCAGAAACCGATCTCCTGCGGAACGTGTGATGACTGCTCTGAAGGCTGCGACGCTTTTCGGCGTCTCGATGATGGTGACGGCGTGCTCGAACGCCGGTGGTTCGGGTGACTTCTCGTCCGCCGCGCTCGACACCGGCGACCAGAAGGCGAGCTACGGCGTGGGGCTCAACGTCGGCTCCCAGCTGCGCGACGCACGCGAGAGCCTCGACCGGGCCGCGTTCATGCGCGGGATCGAAGACGCCTTCGCGGCGGCCGAGCCTGCGGTTCCCCAGGAGGAGCTCGAAGCGGCCCTGCAGGCATTCGGCCAGCAGATCCAGACGGCGGCGGCGCAGGAGCGCGCGCGGGTCGGAACGGAGAACGCCGAAGCCGGTGCCGACTTCCGGTCGGACAACGCCGAGCGTGACGGTGTCACGACGACCGAAAGCGGCCTGCAGTACGAGGTGCTGCGGGCGGGCGACGGCGCGATGCCGACGCGCGACGACGTGGTGCGCCTCCACTACCGTGGGACGCTCATCGATGGGACGGAGTTCGACTCTTCGTACGGGGGTGACCCCGCCGAGTTCCCGGTCGGGGGCCTCATCGCGGGCTTCACCGAGGCGCTCCTCCTGATGCAGGAGGGCAGCCACTTCCGCATCGTCATTCCGTCGGAGATCGCGTACGGTCCTGCGGGATCCGGCCCGCAGATCGGCCCGAACTCGACGCTCGTCTTCGAGATCGAGCTCCTCGAAGTTCTCCAGTAGACCCGGACGGTCCGCAGGGAAGAGGCGACACGGAGGAGCGCGTTCTCGCGCTCGCGCGGGGCCCTCGGGCCCCGCGCTCCCCGTCCTCCGGAAACAAGAGCGGTTCGTTTTCCGTCAGAGGAAGGTGAGGAACCCCGGCGGGCTCACCGGTCGGGGCGTGACGTCGACCAAGAGGGGAGATCGAGACGCCCATGAACATCGTCACCAGCATCCTGCTCCACGCCTTCCTCCTCTTCCTCGTCGGCCAGTTCGTCCGCGGCATCGAGGTACGTGACGCGAAAGCGGCGCTCTTCGGCGCCGTGGCGTTGGGACTCGTCAATACGTTCGTCCGGCCGCTCATGGTGCTGCTGACGCTTCCGATCAACGTCCTGACCCTCGGCCTCTTTCTCCTGGTCATCAACGCGCTGGTGCTCATGCTCGCGGCCGCCTTGGTCGAAGGCTTCGAGGTGGAAGACTTCGGCGCGGCGTTCTGGGGGGCTCTGGTTTTCGCGGCGATGAACGTCATTGCCGGCTGGGTCGTCTGAGCGGGAACGGTTGAAGCATCGGCGCCGCGGTCGGTGCCGATGCCAACAGAGAGAAATCCTGTATTTTTCCGGAACCGCCTTCCCCTCCCCGGGGTGGAGCCAGATTCTCGAACATGCTGCCCATGGCCGCTTCCCGAGTTCGCCGCATTCTTGCCGTGTCCCTCCTCGTCGCCACCGCGTGCGCTTCTGCGGAGGACCGGTTCAACGAGGGAACCCGGCTTCAGTTTCAGGGGCGCTACGTCGAGGCGGTGTACCGGTACGCGGAGGCGGTGGAAAAGGACCCGGAGCTCGTCGTCGCCCGGGATCGGCTCCTCGCGGCGGGCGATACCGCGGTGCTCGTCGCCATGGAAGAAGCCGACGAGCTCGTCGGCAGGGGGGATCCGGTGCAGGCGGCAGGGCGGTACCAGCAGATCGACGCGATGGTCGCGAGAATCAGGGAGGTCGGACTCCGTCCGCTGCTGCCCGAGGCGTACGCCGCGACCCGCCGCGAGGCGTTCGACGACGCGATCGACTGGCAGATGACCGAAGCGGACGCCGCCGCACGGGACGGACGCTGGGAGGACGCGGTCCGCTACTACCGCGGAGCCCGCGACGGCTACCTGCCCTCGCGCGATCAGGTGGAGGCCTCGTACGACGGGGAGACGGCGCTCCTTCTGACGTGGGCCGAAGTCGAGCTCGCCGACGGCCACCCGCGTTCGGCGCACGAGCTCGCCCAGCGCGCCCTGAACGTGCGAGGATCTTCGGCCCGGGAGACGGTGCTTACCGTCCGGGACATCCAGGACCGCGCCCTCGCCGACGGTACGGTCGTGATCGCCGTCGTGCCGGTGACGGCCGAGCCCGGCGTGCGTGAATGGCTCGGCGGGGAGTTCGAGATCCAGCTCGACAATGACCTCGCCCTCGACTACTGGACGCGGCCGCCGCTCTTCGTGCAGGTGGCCGATCCGATCGTCCTGCGGCGCGAGCTGCGCGGTCTTCTTCGCGGACGGGCCGCACAGTCGCCGCTCGTAGTGGGACGGGCGCTGGATCTGATCGGAGCCGACGTGGGCGTGGTGGTGCGCCTGACCGGAATCGAAGTCTCCGAGCGGGACGTCGAGCGCGATCGGCACGAGGCGGTCGTGCGCCGGAACGCGCGTCGCGGCACGGGGGATGCGGTCACGGACACGGTCGTGTACGAGACGGTCCGCGGGACGATGAGCTACTTCGTCGAGGCCGAGATCGTCCTGGTCGATCCCGACGGTCGTGAGGTGAATCGCCTCACGGCCTCGGCGCGGGAGAGCGGCCCCTTCGAGCGAGGCGAATTCCAGGGTGACCCGCGCATCCTGCCAAACGAGGGCGACCACGCCCGCTTCTTCGATCCGGCGGTCCTCTCCGGCCAGATGACCCAGATCGAGGGAGCGGTCATGACCGGGCTCGCCGCCGCGATCGCGAGCGGGACCTACGACCAGATCGTTGCCGCCATACGCTGAGGATCCCGGGCACGGACTCCTCCAGGAAACGGTGGAGGGCGCGTGCTGAGATCCTGGGCGAACCGCCGTTCCGGCGCGGGGGCGGTCGCCCTGTCGCTCGCGTCGGCCGCGGCCGTCGTGCTGTTCGTGGATCTGTCCCCGCGCGTCGAGGGCGAATTCTTCTTCGCGGACGACGATCCGCAGATGCAGGCGTCGCGACGGGTGACCGAGGACTTTCCGCTGGGCTCCCAGCTCGTGCTCCGGGTCGAGGATCGGGTGGGCCGGCCGGATGCGTACCGGGCGCGCATCGCGGCGCTCTTCGACGACCTTCTCGCGGTGGACGGCGTGGACGGCGGCTTCAGCATCGCGACCCACGACCCGGAGAGGAGTCCGCTCTACCGGAGGCTCCTCCTCACCTCCGACGCACGGGCGACGAACGTCATCCTCTCGGTGGACGACACCGCCCCCGAGGTGCTGCTGCCGCGCGTCGAGGCGGTGGTGGCGGCCCACGCCACGGACGAGCTGGCGATCGTCGTTTCGGGCGTGCCGGCCATCGTGGAGCTGATCCGCAGGAGCCTGTACCGCGACCTCGTCGTCTTCAGCGCTTCGGCGGTGCTCGTCTTCGCACTGATCATCGGTGTCGTCTTCCGCGACCCGGCCGTGGTCGTCGGGACGCTGTCCACATGTCTCGTTTCGGTGGGGGTGACACTTCTCCTCGTGCAGGCCATGGACGTGGGGATCGGCCTGCTCACTGCGAACCTGGTGACGATCGTCTTCGTCCTCACCCTGTCGCACGTCGTCTTCCTGACCGCCAACTGGAGACGCACCGACGCGGGCGGCGAGTCGGCGACGGACCGACTCGCACAGACGCTGCGGCTCACGTGGGAGGGCTCGTTCTGGAGCATGGTCACGACGCTGCTCGGCTTCGCGAGCCTTCTGGTAGCGAGTGCGCGGCCGCTGCGCGAGCTGGGCCTCGCCGGCGTGGTGGGCGCGCTCACCGCGCTCGTGGTCTCGTACGTCGTCTACCCGGCCTTCCTGGGAGGGTGGGCACGTACGCAGTCCCCCGGAGGCGCCGCGCCGGGTGAAGCGACACGCCCGTTCACCCGATGGCCGCTCGCAGTCGCGGGCGTGCTGGTTCTGGCGGCGCTCGCGGGGGTGCCTCGCCTGGACACGGACCCCGGGCTGCTGACGTACTTCGCCGAGGGGTCGGAGCTGCACGAAGGGCTGGCCCGGATCGACGCCGACGGGGGCAGCAGCACGCTCGACATCGTCGTTGAGGACCCCGCGGGGGAGGCGCTGTCGTCGCGCAGCGTCTACCCGCGACTCGAGGCGCTCCAGGCCGCGCTCGAGGCGGACTCGGCGGTGGGTGTCGTGCTCTCGCCGACCGTGCTCATCGAGCATGCCCGGACGATTCCCTTCGCCGGGCTCCTTCCGGCGGGGACGCTCCTCGACATCGCGTCTTCGGACCGACTCGACGGCGTCGGGCTCGGCTTCGTCCGACCCGAGCACGACCAGGCGCGCTTCTCCCTCCGGATGCGCGAAACCAACCCCGAGCCGCGCTCGGCTGTGCTCGTCCGCATGCGCACGGTCGTCGAGGACGCGGGACTGCGAGCGGTGACGATCGCCGGCCTCTACGACCTGCAGGCGCAGCTCGGTCGACTCATCGCGTCCAGCCTCGCGATCGGGATCGGCGGGCTCCTTCTGCTCTTCCTGGGCGTCGCGGTCATCGTCGGCCGCGCGCCGGGGATCGCCGCACGCATGTGGCTGTGCCTCGCCGCCATCCCCGCGGTCATCGTCGGCACCTTCGGCCACGCGGGCATCGCGATCGACATCATTACCTCGCCGGCGGCCAACATCGCCCTCGCCATCGGCGCGGATTCGATGATCCACCTCGTGGTCCGGCAGCGCCGGCTCAGGGCCATGGGCGGAGCAGCGGCGTGGAAGGCGTCCGTCCAGCAGATCGGGCCGGCGGTGGTCGGCGCGACGGCCATCGTGTCCGCAGGCTTCGGCATCTTCGTCCTGTCCGCCTTCCCGCCGACCCGGCGCTTCGGGCTCGCCGTGATCGTGGGGACACTCGCCGCCGCGGCGATGGCGCTGGTCGTGCTTCCGCGACTCGCTTGCCTCGGAAGGGGCCGCACGGACAGCTTGTCGGCCGCGCCGACCCCATTCCTCCGGGACGAGACGACCCCCTGAATGTCGAAGGACCCTGACTCCACCGGACTCGAGCGACGCCTGGGCCTGCTCGGTCTGGCGGCCACGGGTATCTGCTCCATGCTCGGAGCGGCCATCAACATCGTGCCGTTCATGCTGCAGCGGAGCGTTCCCGGAATCGGACCGTACGTTCTGCCCGCTTATCTCTTCGCGGCGGTACCCGCACTTCTGGCCGCGATGGCGTACGCGACCCTCTCCTCCGCGATGCCCCGGGCAGGAGGCAGCTACGTCTTCGCGAGCCGGGGCCTCAGCCCCTACCTCGGCTTCGTCGCCAGCTTCTCGCAGTGGTTCGGGCTCTCGGTGGCGATCGGCGTCGTCTCCTATCTCATGATTCCGTTCATCCGGGACGTGCTACTCGCGGTCGGCATGGACGAGGCGGGCGCTACCCTCGATACGGGCCCCGTGCGTGTCGGGCTCGCACTCGCGTTCCTGTGGACGTCGGTGGTGATCAACATGCGCGGCGTGAGGACGGTGGAACGCATCCTGGTTCCGCTGATGTTCCTCATGTTCCTGCTCGGGGGCGTGGTGATTGTGGCGGGCTTTCTCTTCGATCAGGCGGATTTCGCGGCGGCGCTCATGGAACGTGAGGGGGTGGCCGTGCCCGTGGCCGAGGCGGAGTTCGGGCTCGGTCGCTTCGTCGCCGCGGCCGCGATCCTCTTCTCGAGCTTCATCGGGTTCGACTCGATCGCTCAGGCGGGAGGCGAGGCCAGGAATCCCGGCCGTTCCCTTCCGCTGGCCATCGGAATCGCGGTCGGCACGGTCGGCGCCTTCTACTTCCTCTTCACGGCGGCCGTCCATCACGCCGTGCCCTGGGCGTTCATCGCCGAGCGGGCGCAGACGCAGGACCTCACCGCGCCGGGGCTCCTGGGCTACGTGCTCGAGCCCCGCTGGACAGTACTGATTCTGGCCGGTGCGGCGATCGCCCTCATCAACGACCTGCCTGCGATGCTACTCGCGGTTTCACGCCTGATGTTCGCGTGGGCCGAAGACGGGGTCTTTCCCCGGGGCGTCGCGGCAGTCCACGAGCGGTGGCATACCCCGCACGTGGCGCTCGTGCTCAGTGGCCTCATGGCGACGGCGTCCATCCTGGGGAGCCACTTCGCGGGGGACTTCTTCCTGGGTGTCGACATCCTGGTGACGTCCATGCTGGTCAACTTCGGACTCATGTGCGTGACGGTGATCGCACTCCCGCGTCGCAACCCCGCGCTCGCGGAGCGAATGACCGTTCTGCGGCACCGCCCCACGCGCGCGGCGCTGTCCGCGCTCGGTGTCGCCCTGCTCACGCTCTTCCTGTGCGTGCACGTCTGGAAGGACCTCCATGCGGACGTCGGCGCATGGTACTTCCACTCCACGGTGCTGTGGGTGGGCGTGATGGTCCTGGCGTCGGTCATCTACCTGCGCGAAGTCGCGTCGCTGCGGCGGGCCGGGGTCGACACCGCCGCGCTCTTCCGCGCCCTTCCCCCCGAGTGAGGTGGATGCCGCATGAGGCGAGCACACCATGAGTGAGGTACCGGCATGAAGCATGTCGAACGCGTCCAGCTGGCCGACGGGCTGGAGATCTCGCGCGTGCTCACCGGGCTCTGGCAGGTCGCGGACATGGAACGGGACGGACGGACGCTCGATCGTGACGCGGCCGCCGAGGAGATGGAGCGGTACGTCGAGGCGGGACTCACGACCTTCGACATGGCGGACCATTACGGGTCGTCCGAGCTCATCGCGGGGCGATTCGTGCAGCGCGGCCGTGGGCCCGCGCAGCTTTTCACCAAGTGGGTGCCCGAGCCCGGGCCGCACACCCGGGCCGACGTCCTGGCCGCGATTGACCGCGCGTGCGAGCGGATGTCCGTCGATGCCATCGACCTCCTGCAGTTCCACGCCTGGAGCTACGCGGACCCGGCCTGGATGGACTGCATGTTCTGGCTCCAGGAGGTCAAGGAGGCGGGGAAAATCCGGCACCTGGGACTGACCAACACGGACACGGCGCATCTCCGGATGCTCCTCGACAGCGGCGTCGAGATCGCCTCGAACCAGGTGTGCTACTCGCTGCTCGATCAGCGGGCGGCGGGCGCCATGACCGAGCTCTGCCTGGAGCGAGGCCCCGGGATTCTGGCGTTCGGCACGCTGGCGGGGGGCTTCCTCACGGATCGCTGGCTGGGCGCCGAGGAGCCGTCGCTCGAGTCGCTCGAGACGTGGTCGCAGATGAAGTACAAGCGCTTCATCGACGCAGCGGGCGGTTGGGCGCCCTACCAGGCGCTGCTCGCCGCCATGGACCGCGCCGCGCGGCGGCAGGGTGTGTCGATGGCCAACGTGGCGTGCCGCTGGGTGCTCGAATCGCCCGCTGTCGCCGGCATCATCGTAGGCGCCCGGCTGGGGCGCAGCGAGCACATCGGCGACACGCTGCGCCTCTTCGACTTCGAACTGGATGCGGAGAGCATCGCCGACATCCGCGACGCACTCGCGACGCTGCACTCCATCCCCGGTGACTGCGGGGACGAGTATCGGAAGCCGCCGTACCTCACGGCCGCGGGCGACCTCAGCGATCACTTCGACGCCGTGCCGTCTCCGTACCCCGTGCACGACGGTCCCGGCGGTCGCCGCCGCGCCCTGAGTGGCACGATCTGGGAGGACGTCGCCGGATTCGCGCGCGCGGTGCGGAAGGGAAACCGCATCTTCGTCTCGGGGACCACGGCCACGCATGGCGACCGTCTCATCGGGGGGCAGAGCGCCATGTCGCAGGCGCATTTCTGTCTGGACAAGATCGAGGGGGCGATCCGATCGCTCGGCGGGTCGCTCGACGACGTGGTGCGCACCCGCATCTACGTGGCGAACCCCGACGTCGCGGAGGCCGTATCGAGGGCGCACGGCGCCCGACTCGGTCACGTGCAGCCGGCCAACACGCTGGTTCAGGCCGGGCTGATCGGGGACGGCTACCTCGTGGAGATGGAGGCCGAGGCCGTGGTGGATGAAGCGTCGACGGCGGCGGGGCGCTGACGGAAGGCGCCCTTCACCCTCTCGCCGCGCGCAGGAAGCGCCTCGCGAGCTGAGCGACTCGATCCTCGCCGTTCGCCTGGGCCTGCTCGAGAATCATCGCGACCTCGTCGTTCAGGAGCGGGTCGCCCCACCGGTACCCGGTCGCCAGCTCCGCGCCGCGCGAGTCCCCCGCGTCCGCACCCTGGATGAGAGCCCATGCCGCCGCCTCGGCGTAGTACGGGGAGTCGGGGTCGGGAAGCCGGTAGTCCGGCGCCTGCTCATGGTCGTCTTCCTTCACGAAGGCGCGCGACATGTCAGCCTGCCGGTCGAGGGAGCACGATCTCCGGATCGTCGGGGTGAGGGCGGTAGAGGACGATCGTCCTGCCGATCGTCTGTACCGGGTGCACGTCGTCGAGCGCATCCGCGACCGCCTTCGCCGCGTCGCGGACATCGAGCGGTGCCGACTCCTGGAGCTTTACCTTCAGGAGCTCGCGCGTGTTGAAGGCCTCGCGGACGGAGGAGAGGACCGCCGGCGTCACGCCCTCGCCGCCCACCAGTACGAGGGGCTTGAGCCGATGGGCGAGCTTGCGGAGGTGTGCTCGCTGCTTCGAGGTCAGATTCGTCATGACCCGAATGTAGGCAAGTGGTCGTCCGGGCACATCGGCTCAGAAGGATCCGGTGGGGAAGGAGAAGCCCACTGTGCCGTTGGCGCTCATGACCATGCCGGAGAGAACGTCGCCGAACGGGATCTTCCGGTAGATGCCACGCTGCCGAGACGTCAGCCAGGCGAGGATGGCTCCGGCCGGCGCCCCGACGAGCACGCCGGTGGTCAGGCCGGCCTCGACGCGGTCGAAGTCGGGGTCGATGTGGTTGAAGCCCCCCGTCAGCACGCCGAACGCGAAGCCCGACACGAAGCCGATCCCGGAGCCCGCGACCATCGCGGGAGCCGACGCGGGCCGGGTGCCGACGCGAAGTTCCACGGCGCGGACCGTGGAGGCGTGCACGGTCACGAGGCGGGCTCCCTTGCGCAGCAGGAGGCCGGACTCGCTGACGTCGACGACCTCTCCGGTGATCAGGGAAGGGCCACCGTACCCGATGGGCATGTGCGGGTTGTAGTAGCTGACTCTGACTTCGTCGCCGACGGCGAAGGCGGCGTTGGACTGCCCCGCGACGGACGACGGAGTGGTCGCGAGCGCGATGGCGAGAAGTACGTTGGGGATGGTGCGGGTGCGGGTCTTCATGGGGGTATCCCTCGGGGTGGCCGTCGTCTGCAACAACCCTACCCAACGGAGTCTGCCCACCCCATACGCCCTTCTACGTAGATGCCGCCGGCCATGACGTAGCCGCGCAGGCGGCAGCCGGACGGCTCCTGCAGGATCGGCTCGATCAGCGAACCGGGGGACGCGCCTGGCGCGCCCGCCCCGGCAGGCCCGGGCCGCGGCGTCTAGGAACCCGGTTCGGACCGCATCCGTCGAAGGGCCTCGGCGGCCGCTGCGTTGCCCGCGGCCGCCGCCCGTTCGTACCAGTAGGCCGCGAGCGCTCCCCGGAGCGGGACGCCCCGCCCGGCCTCGTACGCTTCACCGAGGCGCAGCGCCGGGATGACGTCGCCGGCGCGGGCGGCCCGAAGCCACCATCGCGCCGCCCGTCCGTGGTCGACCGCGACGCCGCGACCGTCCCGGTACATGTTGCCCACGTTGTGGACGGCCAGCACGTGTCCGTGGCGAGCCGCGCGGAGATACCAGCGCATCGCCTCGGGGAAGTCCTCCTCGACGCCGAGTGCCTCGTCGTACGCGGTTCCCATCAGGAAGGCCGCTTCCACGTCGCCCGCGGCCGCGAGGTCCCGCACGCGACCGAGGACCTCGCGTGCATGCGCGCGCGCCAGCGCCTCGTCACGCGCGAACCCCATGCGTCCCCGGGAGTGGACGCGCGCGAGCCACATGCGGGAAAGCGCATCGGATGGTGCGGCGTCGGGCCTGGCGGTCAGCTCGAGCAGGAGCGCCCGGGCCCGGTCGTCGTCGACGCGCCCGGTCACCCCGGTGTACCAGTCGATGGCCTCCAGGAGACGTTCGTCGGCGACGGTCGCCGGCGGGTCCGACGCCGGCTGCGCCGACGCGGGGGCGAGGGTCGCGAGCATTGCGCCCAGGAATGCCGAGAGGGCGCGGGCCCGCCGTCGGGTCACGCCCGTCCCCATCAGTCCACGCCGATGGAGTGCGGCCCGAGCGATGCCACGGACGGCGCGCCGATCGCGCGCATGGTGAGCTCCAGCTCGTTCGTGAGGATCTCGAGGGCCCGCTCGACCCCCTCCTGTCCGAATGCGCCCAGACCCCAGAGATAGGGCCGGCCGACAGCCACGGCCGTGGCACCGCGCGCGATCCCCTTGATGAGGTCGGAGCCCCGCCGGAAGCCGCTGTCGACGATGATCGGCATGCGACCGGCCACCTCGTCGGCCACCTCCGGAAGCGCGTCGATCGTGGCGCGGCCGTCGCCCTCCGCCCGTCCCCCGTGGTTCGAGACCCAGATCCCGTCGATACCGTGCCGCACGGCGAGCTCCGCGTCTTCACGGGTGACCAGGCCCTTCACCACGATCTTCTGGTCCGTGACGTCGCGCAGCCGCCGGATGAAGTCCCACGTCATCGCCGCCCCGGCACTCCCGTCGGCCGGGCCGGAAGGGAGTCCCCGGAGCATCGGCTTGACCGGGTCGGCGCGCCCTCCGGGCGTGTGGCAGTTCGCGCAGTTGCGATCGTCCACGCGCTCGTAGCGCTCGAGCGTGAGGCGGTTGCTGCCGCCGTTGAGGTCTACAGTGAGCACGAGCACCGGGCACCCCGCCTCGACGCTGCGCCGGACGAGCGCGGCGGTGCCCTCCCAGTCCGGTCGGGCGTAAAGCTGGTACCACACCGGCTCGCCGCGCGCCTCGTTCACCTCCTCGACGGCCGTCGACGTCACGGTCGAGAGCGTCTGAAGGTGCGTACGCGCGCGTGCCGCGCGGGCCGTGGCCAGCTCCCCTTCGGCGTGGAACGCGCGCTGGCTGCCGGCCGGAGCGACGATCAGCGGTGTCGGCCACTCCCGGCCGAAGAGGCTTACCCTCGTGTCGAGCGTCGAGACGTCGACCAACCGGCGCGCGCGCAGGTAGATCCGCTCCAGCGCGGCACGGTTGTTCGCGTACGTCTCCTCCCCGTCGACGCCCGTCATGATGTACCCGTAGTGGGCCGTCGGGACCTTCGACGCGGCGACACGCTGCAGGTCGAAGACATCGAGGGCCTCGTCGGCGCTCTGCACCAGATCGTCGAACACGCGCCGGGGCGCCTCTTGGGCGATGACCTGCTCGAGCCCCGCGAGGCCGCCCGCCGACGCGAGCAGGGGGCTGGCCGCCAGCCAGCGCAGGAAGTCGCGGCGGCGCACGTCGGTGCGGGTCTCGGTCGGGGGCATGAGGGACTCCGGTCTGGTGGATTGCCCCAGGGTGCGCGGTCGCCGTCGGAGCGTCAATGTCCGCCCGGGGACGGGGGCGTGCGACCGCGGAGCAGGGCGAGCGCCGCGCGGGCCGTTCGCGCCTCGGGCGCGCCGGCCAGAACGCGCGCGAGGACGCCCGTGGCATTCGCCACGGCGAAGGAGATCCCGTTGAGGTTCCGCTCCCGCGGAAGGCCCGGGACCGGCCGCGGCCAGGGGGCCGCGCGGAGGACTTCCTTGCCCTCGAAGTCGATCACGTGCACCTCGTCTCTTGGCTGATCCGGGTCCATGACCACGCCGACCACGCCACCCATGGAACCGGGATACCAGCGGCGTCCGTCCATCGCGAAGGCCGACACGACGATCGACCCGCGCTCCGCTGCCCGCTCGATGGCCGGGGCCAGTTCCGTCGCCCGGAAGGCGTTCGGCGTCCCGAGGCTCAGGTTCACCACCCGACAGCCCCGCTCGGTGGCCCAGTCGATGGCCCGCACGAGCGTGGCCACCGTCGTGGCCAGCTCCCGATCGAAGACCTTCACCACGTGCAGCACGGCGTCGGGCGCCTTCTCGTGGATGGCGGCCGCGGCCGCGGTCCCGTGACCCAGCCGGTCGACCACGTCGCCCGAGGCGCCGCCGTCCACGTCGAAGGCGATGCCGTCGGCCACGGAGGGGAGGTGCGGATGAGGCACGTTGGCACCGCTGTCGATGATCGCCACGTGGACGACCGTGGGACGCTGCGCCGTCATCCCTCGAGCACGTCGAGGAAGAGCGTCCGGAAGTGCGATCCCCCAGCTTCCAGGATCTCCGGTGACCCGTCCTCTACGATCCGTCCCCGCTCCACGACCACGACCCGGTCGGCCTGCCGAGCGAGGTCGAGTCTGTGGGTGATGATGACCGTGGTCCGCCCCTTCATGACGCGGTCGTATCCCGCGAGCACGCTGGCCTCGGAAGACGGGTCGAGGGCGCCCGTGGCCTCGTCCATCACGAGCACGGCGGGGGCCGAAAGGAAGGCGCGGGCGATGGCCATCCGCTGGCGCTCCCCCGCCGAGAGGCCGCGTCCCCGCTCGCCGACGACCGTGGCCGTGCCCTCGGGCATGGATCGTACGAGATCCGCAAGGCCGGCCGCCTCGATGGCGGCGGTGATCTCGCCGTCGGTCGCGTCGGGGCGCGCGTATCGCACGTTGTCCGCGACGCTCGCGTGGAAGAGGAAGGGATCCTGCTCGACCACGGCCACGTGGCGGCGGACGTCGGAGAGCGGGAGTGTGCGCAGGTCCCGGCCGTCGAGGAGCACGCGCCCTTCGTCCGGATCGGCGTGACGGGAGAGGAGGTCCGCGATCGTGGACTTCCCGCTGCCGCTCGCGCCGACGACGGCCACGACCTGCCCGGCGGGCACGTCGAGGTGGATACCGTCGAGTCCCTCGGTGCCCCGGCCGAAGCCGAAGCGGACATTGTCCAGCCGGAGGGCGCCTTCGCAGGAGGGCAGCGTCTCGGGCGCCTCCGTCTCCACCACGTCCGGGGGCGTGTCCAGGAGCTCGTGGACGCGCGCCAGAGAGGCCCGCGCGGTGGCGAGGTTGGTGTAGATCCCCATGAGACCCTGAACCGGGGACATGAGGCGCTGCTGGTACGCCATGAACGCGACGAACGTACCCAGCGTCGTCACGCCGCTGATGACGCGCCATCCTCCGTAGAGGAAGACCACGGCGGTCCCGGCCGTGAGCAGGAGACCTGGGAGTCCGCCCGCGAGATAGCCGAACAGCCTCATGGACAGGAGGGCCTCGACGAACGAATCGTTGCGGCCGCGAAAACGTGCGACTTCCCTGTCCTGCGCGTTCGAGCCCACGACCGTGCGCATGCCCTGCAGCGTCTCGATCAGGAAGGACCCGATGTCCGCGCTCCGCTCGCGCAGCACGCGCACGCGGTCCTCCAGTTGGCGCCGGTACCGGACGAGAGCGAGCAGGGTGGGTGGGAGCACCAGGATGCCCACCAGGAAAAGCTGCCAGTCGAGCCAGAGGAGCATCGCCACCGTCCCCACGAGGGCCACCACCTGCCCGAACCACGCGAGGGCGGCTTCCGCGGTGACCCGCTGGATCTCCCCGATGTCGCCGTTGATGCGCGAGACCACGTCTCCGAGCGGCGTGCGGGCGTAGAAGCGCGGAGACAGCCTCTGGAGGTGACGGTAGAGGTCCAGGCGCATGTCGAACAGGATGTCCGCGGAGACCTTCGTATAGCGCATCCCGCTCAGGACGTTCAGCACGAAGGAAGCGGCGGTGATCCCCACGAAGAGTCCGACGATGCGAAGCAGCGCGCCGAAGTCACGCCCGACCAGGGCGTCGTCGACCAGGAGTTTCGAGAGGTACGGGAGGACGAGATTGAGGCCCGTCCCGGCGAGCGAGAGCAGCACCACCGGGACCAGCGCCCCGGCGTAGGGGCGGACATAGCCGAGGGCGCGCCGGAGCTGGGCGTCGATGAGCGTCACGCCGTGGGCCGGGCGGTTGTGCAGCGGAGGCTCGGGGACGCGAACATTGGGTACCGCAGGGGAGCTGGGCCCCTAGCGGCCTCCCGCAATCACGGCGGTGCCCGTCATGTCCTCGTCGAACGTCACCGTGCGCAGCAGCTCGAAGGTATCGACGTCGTAGACGTCGATCGTGTTGCCCGCGACAAAGACGTAGAGCTTCTCGCCATCCGCGCTCACCCGAAGCCCCATGCGGGGGCGTCCGGCGAACGGAACCTTCCGCGCGACGCGCCGGTCGGCCAGGTCGAACTCCCAGAATTCGTAGCGTCCGACGGTGGAGTAGAGGCCGTACGCCTTCTGGCCGCCGGGCGCGAGCGCGAATCCCCGGCCGCCGGAGACGGGCTCGGACGGGCCGAGCATGAAGAAGTCGACGTCCTGCTCGTCGAGGCGGACCTGGGCGATGCCCATCAGGGTCCGGTTCTGCACCGGATCTCGCATGCGCACGAGATTGGTGGCGACCCCGGGCTCGTCGTACGTGCCGGAGGCGACGCCGAAGTTGAGGGAGCCGAGGCCCGGCTCAAGCGGCTTCGAGATCTCCCAGCGGTCGACTTCCTCGTACGTCTCCGCGTCCACGGCGATGATGTCGTCGGCGAACATGTAGAGCGTCCGGCCGTCCGGGGAGTACGCGAAGCCGACGGCGTCACGCGATTCGCCATCGGGGAAGGGGATCGTGTCTGTGACCTGCTTGGTGCGCATGTCGTACTCGAGGATGAACGGCCCCTCCACGAGGAAGCGGTCGGTCATCTTCGTGGTGCGCTTCACCAGCAGAACGGCCTTCGTATCGTCCGGATGGAAGGCGGATCCCTCGAACCGGACAGTGACGCTGTCGTGAGACAGCGTGAATTCGTCGATGGCCCGGTTGGTGGCCAGGTCGACGATCTCGAAGCGCTGCATCGAGGCGTCCTCGACGTACAGACGCGTTTTCGACTCGCTCACGGTGACGCCGATCGGGAAGAAGTTCTTCATCGCGATCCGGTCCACCACCTGCTCCGAGGCCTCGTCCCAGACGAGGATGTCGTTGGTGTACGTGCCGATGTACCACGTCGCGGTCGCCTGCGCCGAGGCGGCGGAGGCGGAGAGGAGGAGTGCGGTCGCGGCTACGGCGGCGCGGACGTTGAGGCGCATGGGGCTTGTGACGATGGGAAGTCGGGTAAGGCGGAGGGGCGGGTGCTGCCGTGACGGCGGCCTAGGGGAAGATCAGGTCGAGCTTGCGCCAGTCCTTCTGCGCCGAGGCGCACTTGCCGGTCCAGTCGGGGGCGTGGTTGAGCTGGTCGGGCACGTGCGCCGGCCAGAAGCACCCGAGGTGGCAGTCGAAGATGTCGCGCTCCACGGGCTGGCAGAGACCCGCGGTGCCGCCCTGGGAGTCGACCTCCCAGCCGGGGGAGAAGACGAGGGAACAGCCCATCGGGAAGTGGGGCCCGGTCTCCTCGTGCGGTGGCGTGCGCAGGCCCACCACGTCCATCTCTTCGGCCTTCGCCTGTTCCGCTTCCCACGCCACGTACGCCTCGATGCGCGTGGCCTTCTGGTTGACCGCTCTCAGGTGCTTCACTGCGATCGCCTCCTCGTGCGATGTCGAGACGTCCGTCGTCCGAACGTCAAACTACTCCCAAACTCTTCGCAACGCTTCGTCTTCGTCGAGGCGCTCCGGACTAGTCGAAGCGCTCCAGGAACTTCGGGTTCTTCTCCGCCAGGGCTCCGTAGATCTCCAGGCAGGTGTGCGTCCAGCTCCGTACCCACGTGCAGTAATGCAGATTCGCGTGGGACGAATCACCGTAGCGGACGTGGGACTCGTGGTAGCACCCGCCCGAACAGATGGGGCGGGCCCAGCAGGTGTGGCAGTCCGTCTTGGCCGCGATGTGGTGATCGACGAGGAACTTGCCCTGCTTCTCCCGGTCGATCCCGTCCGCCACCGTGCCGAGCGTGTGCTCGGGCGAGCCTGCGAAGCGGTGACAGAGCGAGACGTCGCCGTCGGTCGCGACGCCGAGCAGCCCCAGTCCCGCCCCGCACCCGTACGCCTTGCTCACGCCCTTGTGGATCTCTTCGATGGTGTCCTTGACGTTGGTGAAGCCGTGGTGCTCGTCCCGGAGCGCCGCCTCGAGCCATTCCTGCGCCAGGATCTCGAACTGGCGCATCATGTCGTCCTTGCCCTCGGGCGTGATCGCGTAATCGCGCTGATCCTGCGTGGTCACCGGTGCGAGGCCGACCTCCCAGAAGCCGATCTCCTCGGTCAGGTGCCGGAAGATCGTGAGCACGTCCATGTTCTTCTGCGTCAGCGTGACCCGGGCGCCGATGGGGCGCGTGCGGTGCACCGCGAGCAGCTCCTTGATCTTGGGCAGGACGACGTCGTATGTGCCCTTCCCGTTGTGGAAGACGCGCAGCCCGTCCTGCACCTGCTTCGGCCCGTCGATGGAGATGGTGACGCCGATCTGGTTCTCGGCGAGCCATTCGATGATCTCGGGCCTGAGGAGCGTCGCATTGGTTGTGAGGCTGAACTCGATCCGCTTGCCCTCTTCCGCGGCCCTCCGGCGGGCATAGGCGACCGTCTTCTGGAGCACCGGGAAGTTCAGCAGCGTCTCGCCCCCGAAGAAGGTGACGTGCGCGACGGGAAGTCCTTTCGACTCGGCGAGGAGGAACTCGACGCTCTCCTCGGCGGTCTCGTCGCTCATGAACTTCGGCTGCTTGCCGTACTGCGTGTCGACGATCTTGTCTTCGCCGTACTCGTAGCAGTACGTGCACGCCAGGTTGCACTTGTTCGTGACGTTGAGGACCATCGTATTCAGCGGGAAGTCCTCAGGCGGCAGGTCGTTGGGTACCTGCTGCGTCGGCGCGGCCGGGTCGCCGATCGCGCGGATCTCCGTCAGTTCGTCGATCGTCTCCAGCAGGCGGTCGACGCCGAAGAGGTCTGAAAGCTCGTCGATCAGGTCGTCGCGCTCCCGCGGCCCGCGCGCGAGCACGTCCAGGATCGCGCACCCCGCGTCGTCCATCCGGAAGATGCCCGCGGACGGAACCATGTAGAGAAAGCGCGCGCCGTGGGCCTCGAACGGGTGGAACTCCCGCAGGGCCAGGACGGAGCTCGCCCCCGTCGCGTCCGGCGCCCCCGTCGCGACCGGTGGCGTCATCGGTCGTCCCCGATGGGGCGGCGACCGTCGTCGATGGGCCGCCAGGGATCGAAGCGAATGTAGAGCGGCACGGTGACCACCAGGTGGGCCCGGGCGCTCAGTTCCTCTCCCGTCGGGGTGCGGTGCGTGCCTACCACCCAGACGTCGCCGATGTTGTTCCGGTTGCCGCTGCGGTTCCCGTTCGGACCGTCGACGGCAGGGGTGAAGACCCCGTCCTGGCCCATCGTCCCCACGAAGTCGACGTCGTCGTCGTCGTAGATGGCCGTGTACTCCTCCATGTGCCACGACGCCGGCACACGCCCGAGCTTCAGGTCGTCGTCGGTCTCGGGCTCGCCGTCGGGCCCGTCGTTCCATCCGATCACGTCGAAGGTCTGGTACCCCTTCGGGAAGGCGGCGCCGCCGGTTCGCGCCAGCCCGGTCTTCGGGGTCACCTCGATGCGGTCGACCCCGTCGTGCACGACGATCGCACCCTCGACGATCGAGCCGAACGCGTAGAGGTCGCGCGCGCCGAGGTCGGCGTCGGGCGAGATCGCGAGCGAGACGTCGAGGGCTCCGTCGCTCGGGCCGCGCACGGACCGCACCGTCACTCCGGCGCCGAAGTCCAGGTCCGCGGGCGTCGCGGAGGACAGCCCGGCGCCGAAGACCCGGACCTCCACGGAGCCGCCCTGCTCGAGGGCCATCGGGTAGACACCGGCGACCGTGGCGCCACTCGCGCGCCGCAGCGTGACGTCGGGGCCGATCTCGTCATAGTCTCCCCGGAACCAGCGACCGTGCATGACGTTCTGGTCGCGCTCGACGAACATGACCTCGCGGAGCTCGCTGTCCCCACCCGGGTTCGAGCGGCCGCGCCACTGGTACCCCGTGTACACGTTCGACTGACCGGAGCGCTGGATCCGCGTCCCGGTCTCGGCGTAGACGTAGGTGGCCGTGGTGGTGAAGGCGTCGGGGTTGGTCGGGTCGGCATGGACGGTCATCGTCCCGAAGATGGGGCCTCGACCCGGTTCGTAGCCGGAGAGCGCCCACGTGCCGGCCAGCCGCGGAGAGCGCTTCGTCGCCGCCCACGCGGACCACTCGGGCGTCTCCAGGGGGAAGGCCTCCGAGAGGTGATCGGCCGCGCGTTCCATCGGGTGGCGCGGATCGTCCTGCTCCGAGGCCGGACCCGCGTAGCGGAAGGCCTGGAAGTCGACGAAGGGGTAGAGGCCGCGGTGCGTCGCCAGGACGAGGCTCCACTCGTCCTTCGTGCGACGCTGCGTCATGACCCGTCCCATCGAATGGCACTGGATGCACGTAAACTCGACGTCCGAGTCACCCTCGTAGTCGTGGTCGTCCATCCGTCGCTCGACCTCGAAGAGCCCCGGGCGCATCTCTTCCGGCGCGAGGCCCTGCTCGTTCGCGAGATACGTCGCGATCTCTCTGGCGTCTTCCTGATTCAGCCGCGCGCCGTGCAGCGCCATCATCCGGCGGATCGAGAGCTGCCACCCCTCCGGTGACTTGCGGAGGTACGAAACCCGCGACATCCGACCCTCGTCGTCCACGACGTGACAACGCGAGCAGCGGTCGATCACCGTCTGGTTGCGGATCGGGAAGCCGTCGTCGTCGGTGAGCGTGCGATGCAGCGGGGCGGTGGGGGCGGGGCTCCAGGCGAGGAGGACCCCCAGCGCCGCGGTTCCTGCCACGGCGAGCGTGAAGCGTGCGGAGTGCGCCATCAAGTCCTGACGTGTGCGGTGGAAGGACGACACCACATCCTGCGAAGTTCGGCGGGGATCCGCCAGAGTCGTCGGGTCTATCGCGGCGGCGTTTCGTGCTCGAGAAAGCCCGCCGCGAAGGCGGTCGCCAGGGCCGTCAGGTAGTCGGGAAGGGAGACGGGCGCCGAAACCGCGTTGTAGGCCGTCCATCCATCCGGCACCTCCGCGTGCTCCGGCGCGATCCGGACGAGCCGCGTGAGATCGACCCCGCGTACCCAGCGCATCCCCTCGGGCAGCGCGTCGCTTCCCAGGTGATCCTGCAGAACGATGCGGTGACCCTCGATGCCCGGTCGTTCGAACACCCGCACGGACGCTCCGGGTCTCGCGGAGAGGCGCTCGCGGGCCCGGATCTCGTCGAAGGCCCTCCGCACGTCGGCCTCGGGTACTTCGGCGATCCACCGGTCCGGGTCCGCGGCGCCGCCGGCGGAGTGGGTCGTCCGTCCGGTCGCCTCGCCGGGCGCCGGGCTCCCGACGCCGTCGCGGTCGTCGCCCGCGTGGCGCGCGGCCTCGGCGCGTGTCACCCAGTACGACGTTCCGTACCGCTCCGCGCCGGCCTCGAAGAAGGGCACGGACGCCCGTCGGTAGCGGCGATAGACCTCGTGCTCCCGGGCGTCGAAGAAGTCGATCGCCGTCGCGCCCATGGGAGGGTCGACGAGAGCGGTGTGCGCCGTGACGCCGGCGAGCCACCCGGAGGAGAGCGCCTTCTTCACCCCGAACGACGAGAGCGGATCGATGAACGATCCGGCGTCACCGGCCAGGAGCAGGCCGGGGCGTCCGAACGACGACGCCGTGTACAGCGCGGCGGGGCACGCCCAGGCGTCTCCGAGGGGCTCCGCCCCGTCCCGCACCGCGCCGAGGTGGACGGTGCGCGCGAGCTCGGCGTCGAGCATGGACGTGACGTCCGACCCGGCGGACCCGGCGCGCGGCTGGTCGATCATCGCCGTGAAACAACGGACCTCGTCGGTGAGGGGGACCGACCACGCCCATCCGTCGGCGTAGCTCTCGACGAGGGTGTGCCCCGGCTCGAGCCCCGGCCAGCCTCCCGGGTGCCGCCATCGGCGTACCAGGGCGAGTGTCGTGGTGCTTCGGTCGGGCGTACGACCCTCACGGCGGGCGAGAAAGCCGTGCCGGCCGGTGGCGTCGATCACCCAGGCCGCGGTCAGGACGTGTGTCCGCCCGTCACCGCCCTCGCAGCGGATCGTCCAGCCGGTGGCGTCCTCGTCCGCGGCCCGGGCCGACGCGTCGTCGAGCACGGAGACGCCGGCCCGCTCGGCCTCGGCCACGAGGACCGTTTCGAGGGAGAGGCGGTCGGTGTGAAAGCCGACGCGCGAGGCTGCGAACGACTCGACATGAGGAGCATCCCCCGCCCACCACACGGAATTCCCGAGGTTCCGGTGGAAGCGACCGCGCTCGATGGCGTCGAGGAAGCCGAGCTCCTGGAGGATTCGGTCGGCCGACGGCGGCACGGACTCGGCGAGGGCGGCCGCGGGGGGTGTCGTCGGACGGACGAGAGCCACCCGGTGGCTCCGCCGGGCGAGGAGGGTCGCCGCCGCGCACCCCGCGGGGCCTGCTCCCAGGACGACGACGTCGAATTCGGTCACCGGGCCGGCGTCCTGCATGTCCACGTCCGTTGCCGGGCGGGCATGCGAGAGACCCCGGCGCGGCGCCGCTCGGCCCGGGTCAGTGCTGCGGGGCGCAGGCGCACCCGCTCCCGCATCCCTGGAACCCGGCGTCCGGGCCGGAACCGGTGAGCGGCACGGGCGTGCTGAGGAGGCGCTCCACGGGCGCGTCCGTCGGAGTGTCGCCCGGCTCGGCGCCGGCACGCTCCGTCAGCTCGCCCCATGTCGCGAGGCTCTCGTCCATCGCGTGGCGCACCTCGAGGGTCCGTCCGTTCGATCCGCAGTGGTATTCGTAGTA
>JAURER010000093.1 GCA_030827315.1 Gemmatimonadota bacterium
GTCGCACTCGCCTGGCTCCTCTCCCGCAGGCCGTGGATCGTTCCCATCCCGGGCACCACCCGGGTGCACCGCCTCGACGAGAATCTCGCCGCGGCCGACCTCGCACTCACCGCCGAAGAACTGGCCGAGATCGACCGCGCCTCACGCGAGATCGAGGTGCACGGCGCGCGCTACACGGCGAACGTGCAGCGGATGATCGACCGCTAGGTCGGCCGGGTCAGTTCCGCGGCGGCCCCTCCTCCGGCTCCACCCTCCACCACCACTGCGTCGGCAGCGGCCGCTGTCGCGGCCACACCTCGTCGAGCGTGTCCGCCTCGTAGAGCCGTCCGTTCTTCATGACGTACTCGATGTCCACGGAGTTCTCGAGCCGCTCAAGAGGGTTGGACGTCAGGACCTGGAGGTCGGCGAGCTTGCCGGGTTCGAGGGAGCCCAGGTCACCGGCGAGCCCGATGGCGTCGGCGCTCATGATCGTGGCCATGCGCAGCGCCATGTGGTTGTCCATGCCGCCCGACGCCATCATCCAGAGCTCCCAGTGCGTGCCCAGTCCCTGCACCTCTCCGTGGGATCCGAGCCCCGCCTGCCCCCCGGCCTCCATCCACTTGAGGAGCTGGCGGGCGTGGAGGAAGTGCGGGTACTGATCGTCGCGATGCCACTGCGTGGCCTTCCACTTGTCGAGCTCTTCGTGCGGGGTGAAGCGCCGGAGCCGCTCGACCTGGTCCATCTCCGTGCGGGTGAGCCAGTACTGGCGACCGGACGGTCCCCCGTACGCGACGATCAGCGTCGGCGTGTACACCATGCCGCTGAACGCGCCGAGGCGGACGACGTCGTCGTAGAAAGGGCTGATGGGCAGGGAGTGCTCGAGGC
Organism: Gemmatimonadota bacterium; assembly: GCA_030827315.1. Lineage (GTDB taxonomy): Bacteria > Gemmatimonadota > Gemmatimonadetes > Longimicrobiales > Gaopeijiaceae > UBA2589. The sequence continues at coordinate 865 of JAURER010000093.1, forward strand.
CGGCGTAGCCGTCCATGGCGAGCGTGAGGTTCATGGTGAAGTTCGCGCCACCCTCGGTGGTAGGGGTCAGGCCGAGCTCGCGCGCGGCCATGATCACCCACTGCCGCACCTTCCGGTCTCCGGCCAGGTACTGCTTGATGGTCTGCGTGTTGTAGTGGTCGGCGTAGCGGCGCAGCACGTTGCGCGCGTCCTCGAGGCTCGAGATCCGGTCGGCCCCGAAGATACCGGGCCCGGTGGAGTAGAGACGCGGCCCGGTGAATGCGCCCGTCTCCATGAGATCGGAGTACGTGATCACGTCCTCGCTCGACGTCTGCGGGTCTCGCTGCGTGGTCACCCCGTAGGCGAGCTGCGCCAGAAACTGGGATACCTGGCCACGGTGCACGCCCCACGCGACCCACGTGTGCGCGTGCACGTCCACGAGCCCGGGATAGATTGTGCGCCCGCTCATGTCGCGCACCTCGGCGCCGTCCGGAATCGGCACCGACCCCGAGGGCCCCACGGCCTCGATCCGGTTGTCCCGGATCACGACGTCCCCGCGCTCGATGACCTCGTCGCCCCGCATGGTGATGAGACGTGCGTTGGTGAGCGCCACGACGCCGCGGGGTCGGTCCTTCTCCACCACGATCTCGACATCCCAGCGCGCGGCCTCGTACACCGGGCCGTCCTCATCGGCGTCGTCCGCTTCCTCCGCCTGCTGCTCCGCCTCCGCCGGCTCCTCCTCGCCGGCTCCACCCTCCGCTTCGGCGCGGGCCTCCGCCCGGGCGGTCGCGACGGAGTCGGCCACCAGGGAGTCGCCGCGCGCCACGTCGTACTGAAAGAAGCTTCGACCGACGGAGTAGTAGCCGACCGCGCCGTCGTTCCTCCACCCCACGAAGTCCCCCGCGATGCGTGTGAGGGCTCGCGTCGGCATGGAGGAAGACGAAGACACCGACACGGTGGGCGCGGCGCCGCCCACCGGCGGGACCGTGACGAGGAAGACGTTCCGGTTCGCGCGCACGATCGCCCGTCGGCCGTCGGGGGAAAGGACCACCTCGTCGGGGATCGCGTTTCCGCCGGGCCCGCCCACCGACGGGGCCGTGACCTTCACCACCGTACGCACGTCCGTGCCGTCGAAGCGCATGGAAAGAAGACCGTCGCTGCCCGCCCAGACGTAGATCCGCTCGGGGTCCGGACCGGGGTGCGGGGCGTTGCGTCCCTCCTGCGTGGTGCCGCGCCCGACCCACGTGATGCGCTGCGGCTCCCCGCCCGCGGCCGGCAGCCAGACGTACTCGAGCTCGGCCGCGGGGCTGTGCGAGCCGAAATCCTCGAGCGTGCGCATCCGGTGCATCTTCGAGCCCCGCACCGCCAGTATGCGCTCCCCGTCGAGGGTGTACGCGACGGCGTCAAAGAAGGCGGAGGCAGGCGTGAGGCGCTGGGGGGCGCCGCTCCCGTCGGAGCGTACCCTCCAGATGTCGCCGCCCGTGGAGTCGTTCCAGGTCACGTATGCGAGCCACCGTCCGTCGGGGGACCAGTCGGGCGCGTGCTCCACCTCGGCCGACGCGGTGAGGCGTCGCGCATCGCGGATGACCGGATAGCCCTCGTCCTGCGTCCCGGAAGTGGGCGGGAGGTCCGCCACCCACAGACGGTCGAGGGCCGTGAACGCCACCCGCCTGCCGTCGGGAGACGGCCGCGCCCCGCGGATCTGCGACACCCGAAGGGTGGAGTCGTTGATCGGGTAGTCGAACTTCGAGAGCGGTCCGAGCTGCTGCTCCACGCGCGCGGTGAACGGGATCTCGGTGGCCTCGCCCGACGGCACCGCCACGCGCATGATCTTTCCGTTGTACGAGGTGATGATCGCCCTTGAATCCGGCGTCCACGCACCGCCCGGATAGATGTCGCGGTCTCGGAGGCCGCCACCCTGCGAGTCGTCACGCTGCACGTCCATCACGAGCCAGGACTCGTCGCCGGTGCGCAGGTCGCGCAACTTGAGCGCCTCGCGCGCGTCCCACCGGGTCGCGTAGACGAGCCAGCGGCCGTCCGGACTCGGCATCGGGCGGAATGCACCCTCGTGCTCGTGCGTTCGCACAAAGACCCGCCCGGTCTCCCGGTCGAGAACCCCGATCTGGTAGACACCCAGCTCACGAGCCGAACTCCGCGGGGCATGGTCGGGGCCGAAGTCGGGTGTCCACGCACCGTCGGCACCCTCCCACGGTGCCCCGGGCCCCGCTCCCGGCACGTCGAAGCCACCACCGAGGTTGCCGAGCAGGTTCAGCCACACCCACCGCTCGTCAGCGCCCGCGAAGGCGGCACCGAAGTGCACGGCAGGGGCCCGCGCGCCCTCGGCGCGGTGACCCGTGACCTGGACGCCCGAGCCTCCGTCCCGATGGTACAGCCACTGCTGCGTTCCCTTGGTCGCCATGACGTAGCGCCCGTCGGGAGTCCACACCGGCGACATGTAATTCTCGCGCTCGTCGTCGGTCAGCTGGCGCGCGTCCATGCCGTCCGCGTTCGCAATCCAGATGTTCTCCGAACCGTCCCGATCGCTCACGAAGACGAGCTGGGAGCCGTCGGGCGACCAGCGGGGCTGCATGTCGTACCCCTGCCCGCTCGTGATCCGCGTCGCCTCGCCCCCGGCGACGGGGAGCGTGTACAGATCGCCGAGGAGCTCGAAGACGAGGGTACTGCCGTCCGGTGAGAGGTCGAGGGAGATCCAGCTGCCCTCATTCGTCGTGAACTCGAGGGTCCGTGTGGTGATGAGCGGGAGTGCGTTCGCGCTGCGCGCCGCGCGCGCCGAACTGTCGTTCTCTTCGACGGTCTGCGCCGCCAAATCCCCGGCGGTGGCGAAGAACGGGAGAACACCGAGGGCGGCGAAGAGAGGAGCGCGTCGGCGGATCATGGGCTGCACGGGAAGAAGGGCGACGGGTCGCGGATCGGGAGAAACGCGGATTCTAATCGGAGCCGGAAGGGGGCGCACGCGCGCGTCTGTCCCCTTCCGGCACCCGCGATGAGGCTCCTGCCGTGCCTGCAGAGCCGAGCCGCACGAAACCCGCTCCGGACAGCCGGCGGGCGGAACCTGGGAAGCGCAACAGCCGCGGCGAGAGGTGAACCCGGGCGCCCGAGCGGGTGGACACACGAAGAGGCATTTGCCAGCCGGTCCATGAAGGCTGATAATCGATCAACCCGCACCCGCCATGGAGCCAATCATCCAAGGAGAGGACCAACGATGACCAAGGACGATTTCGCCACGAAGCTCGCGGCGAAGACAGACCTCACGAAGGCCAAGGCGCGTGAAGTGATCGACTGCA
>JAURER010000074.1 GCA_030827315.1 Gemmatimonadota bacterium
AGGTCGGCCCCCGGGGGCACGATCTCGATCGAGGACGAGACCGTCTTCTCAGACGGGGCCAGCCTGGCGATGGCTGCGGGATCTTCGGCTTCGAAGGCAGGCACCAGTTCGGGCGCCTTAAAGACGGTGCTCGAGGCCGGGTCAAGGTAGGCCCGATCGAGCCTGACGTCGGCTGCGGCGAACTCGCGGTAGAGTGCCGTGTTCGGATTCGGGGTTTCGAGCTCCGAGCGGATCTCCCGCAGCGCTGCCTCGGAATCGAGGATCAGATATCCGCCTTCCCCGGCCAGCAGCCGAAGCAGGGCGTGTTCGTAGTCTCCGTTGATCTCGACCCCGATCCGATCTCGATGGGTGCCGTAGGGAGCGAGATTCTGATAGATCTCGGCCACGGTGAACGGAGACAACAGATACTCGGGGCGCTGGGTCCGGATCTCCTCGATCAGCGTACGGTGGAAACGCTCGAGAACCTGATCGGACATCGGTGACTACTCCTCGACTTCGAGTCGGATGAGCCCGGCCCGGACGGCCGCGCGGAGGAACGTCTCGGGATCGGTGAACGGAATCTCCACTCCGTCGTCTTCGTGCCAGCGCTCGGCGAACCGGCGCATGAACTGCTGAAGGGACTCGTGGTTGAAGCCTGCATGGTCCCTCATCTGGCGCACGATGTCCTGCCAGTCTCCCCGGAGCAGATGACCGTCCGCGAGGCGAATGACCCGAGTGGCACCGGGCTCTGAAGGCCTCTCGAACAGCTCGAGCTGGGTCGGATCGAAATAGTCGTCCGGGTCGGCACCGCCCATCCGGGATTCAACGTCTGCGAGCAGCCGATCGATGGGATCGTCGAACTCCTCGAGCTCGCGGAGCCGCTGTTCCCAGGGCGCCAGCCGCGCGTCTCCGGACTCCAGATGCCAGAGCGTGCGCTTGAGCTCCATGAGCCGCCAGACGGCGAGCGGGTCCCAGTGCTCCGAGGGCGGAACCCGCTCGAGTTCGCGAAGAGACCCTTCCCAGTCTCCCCGGTCGTAAAGGAGGTGGCCGAGGTAGACACGGGCCTCGTGCAGGTCGGCGTCGAGACGCAGCGCCCGCCGGATCTGCCGTCCGGCCCCCACTTCGTCACCCAGGCGATGCAGTGCGTAGCCGAGCGAAGCCGCGGCCTCCGCGCTCTCCGGACGGCTCGCGGCCGCCCTGGCGAAGATGTCCCGGCATTCGCCATACATGGCGGAGCGATACAGGGCGCGGCCCATGGTGAGCATGAGCTCGATGTCGTCGTCGAACCCCATCGACGCGACCCGGTCGAAGAGCCGCAGCGCCTCCGAACGCTCCCCGAATCGGAGCAGCGTCTCCCCCATCCCCACGAGCGCGTCCTCATGCGCGGCGTCGAGCAGTACCGCCCGCCCGAAGGCCTGTCGCGCCCACGCGTACTCTTCTCGGGCGAGGCGTGCGTACCCGAGACCGACGTAGAGTTCGACGGCGTTGGGGTAGAGAACCAGGCCCTCCTTGAGCATCTCGAGGGCCCCGTCGTAGTCGCCGTCGTTGTAGAGCCTGTGCGCCTGCTCGTCGTATTCCTCCGAACTGAGGAACCCTTCGGGCATACCTGGATTCTCTACGGGGTCGGGGAGGGTCTTCGGGAACGAAATCGGCTTCGAGCCCGAAGGCGACGGTGCTTCAAGACAACCTAATGCGGCCCGCAGGGGCGAACCAGCCTGCCCGTGGGACAGCCGCCCCGGGCGATCGGGGCCGAGCCGTCAGGCCTTCGCGTACGCGACTCCGCACGCCGTGCAGACCAGGTCCTTCCCGGCCCGGACGAGGCGCGTCCCATGTCCGTGGCGCGGGCAGTCCGGGTCTTCTCCGGCCTCGATGGCGTCTCGGACCTTTCGGCGTTCCGTGCGGGTCGCCTTGGGAATGACCAGCTCGTACCGCAGCGACGAGACGCTGCACTCGAAGATGCCCATGGCCGTGCCGTCGGCGGCTGGCCGAACACCCAGAAGGATGAGGAATCCCCCGTTGGGCGATTCCATCTGGTGGCCCGCGTAATACTGCTTCAGCAGATGGGTGTCGTTGTCCAGCTGCAGTACGTCGACCAAGTGCCTGCCCCTTATTCTCGCGCTCGGCGTCACGGGGCGGGCCACGGTGGGCCCGGAACAAATCCGGTCGCCGGAAAAAAGTGGGCCAAAGTATACGTAGGCCGAAAAAATTGCGCCAGCCGACCTTCGTGTCGCCAAGGCAACAAAAAAACGGGGACGGGGCGCCCGAAGCGCCCCGTCCCCGTGACCCGGCTGGCGGAGGACGCCGGTCAGCCGACCGGAACGTTCTCCATCGTCTTCGCCGTGTTCTTCGCGCCGTGCGCGATGGCCGGCTTGCAGAAGCGGATGCCGATCGCGTGCAGCTTCTGCAGGTCGGCGTCCGACAGATCGGGATAACGCTCCCCGATGTAGTCAATCGTCTCGTCCATCCAGTGCCGCTGGTCTTCCTCGGCGGCCTGCAGGACGCCGCACCGGTGAACATGGCTGAACAACTCGTCTCGAGCGCGCTCGAGAAGCTTCTCGTGGGACAAATCGTCCTCCTGACATTGATTGAGCACGTGAGCGCCTTCAGCGCGCCGGGTCGTGCATTTACCTTCAGCCGTATAACGTAACCCTGAATCGCAAACAGTTGAACCGGAGTGCCCGTGTCGCAGACCCAGGGACCGGGAGCCGTCGAGCTCGAGGTCTTCCGCCACCTCTTCACGGCGCTCGCCGAGGAGATGGGGGCCGCGCTCAAGCGGGCTTCGTTCTCGCCAAACATCAAGGAACGGCGCGACTATTCGTGCGCGCTCTTCAACCCGGCGGGCGAGGCGGTCTCGCTCGGGGATCACATGCCCGTGCATCTGGGCGCCATGCCCATGAGCGTCGAGGCCGCACTCGGCGAGCTGGGAACGCTCGAACCCGGTGACATCGTCTGCCTCAACGACCCGTTCCGCGGGGGCACGCACCTTCCCGACATCACCCTGATCTCGGCGGTGCACACCTCGGGAGGATCGCTCGTCGGGTATGTCGCGTCCCGGGCGCACCACAGCGACGTGGGCGGATCCACACCCGGGTCGATGCCGCTGGCGCGGGAGATCTTCGAGGAGGGTGTCCGCATTCCCCCGGTGCGCCTGTACCGCCGGGGGGTGCGCAATGACGACCTCTGGAAGACTCTGCTGGCCAATGTGCGCACGCCGGTCGAGCGCGCGGGCGACCTCGACGCACAGGTCGCGGCCCTGCACACCGGTGCCACCCGGCTGCTCGAGATCGCCGGCCGGCGGGGCGTGGACGCGACGCTTCGCGCCATGGACGCGCTGATTGCGTACGCGGACCGCCTCGTCGAGGCGGGGCTCGAGCGGATCCCCGACGGCCGGTGGACCGCCGAGGACTTCATCGAGGACGACGGCTTCGGCTCCGGTCCCGTGCCGATTCGTGCCACCCTGACGCTGGCCGGATCGGAGCTGACCATCGACTTCACCGGCACCGCCCCGCAGGTTCCCGGCGGCGTCAACGCCGTGGCGGCGATCACGTCGTCCGCCACGAGGTACGTCGTCCGGTGCGTCGTCGAGGCACTGCTGGGGGAACCCCTTCCGGCCGGCGGCGGCTCGATGTCCGCCGTCCGCCTGGTGCTCCCGGAACGAAGCCTCGTCAACGCCGGTCCTCCCGCCTCGGTGGCGGCCGGGAATGTGGAGACGAGCCAGCGCATCACCGACGTCCTCTTCCGCGGCTTCGGGGCCGCGCTGCCGGAACTCATGCCCGCGCTCTCCCAGGGGACCATGAACAACACGACGGTGGGCGGAGCCGATCCCCGCGACGGATCTGCCTTCGCGTACTACGAGACGGTGGGGGGCGGGATGGGAGCCGGCCCGGGCGGCGACGGCCTCAGCGGCGTCCACGTCCACATGTCAAACTCGCTGAACACGCCGGTCGAGGCGCTGGAGCACGCGTATCCGTTCCGCATTACCGCGTACGGGATCCGGCGTGGCACGGGCGGGGCAGGCCGACACCGGGGAGGCGACGGACTCCGGCGCGACCTTCAGGTTCTGGGGCCCGCCCGTGTCGCGCTCCTGTGCGAGCGGCGGGTCGTGGGTCCGTCGGGGGCTCGCGGCGGCGAGGATGGCGCGACGGGTGAGAACGTCCTGATCCGCGGCGGCACCGAAACGCTCCTCGAAGGCAAGACGACCTTCTTCGCCCAGGCGGGAGACATCATCAGCATTCGTTCGCCGGGTGGCGGCGGATGGGGCACTCCAGGAGACTGAGGCATGCGCCTGCGATTCTCGGCCGTTTGTGACGACGCTCGGGCCACACCCGATGGCCGGCTGGACCTGCACGGCGTCTTCCACGACCTCTCGGCACCCGGTTTCCCGGCCCGGCAGGATCGCCTGGTGCTGGTTCTGGTCCTCGAATGGGAGCGGGACGACCACGGCCGGTATCTCTTCAAGGCGGACCTGGAGGACGATCGGGGAAAAGTCTCGTTGACGGTGGAAGGCGAGACGGAGGTCCATCGTGCCGCGGCGGATCAGCCACCAGCACGCAGTCAGCTCATCATGCCCATGGAGGGCGTCGTCTTCCCGGAGGCCGGCCAGTACACGTTCCGCGTGAGAGTCAAGGGACAGACGTTCGACGGCCCGGGCATCCACCTCCTGGAGGTCCCCGAGGGCGCGGCGTCGTCCTGATGCCCGCCCCCCGTCTCGGTGCCCTCGGGCCGAAAGGCGTCCCGGCCGGATACGTCGACGTGCGTCATCGCGACGCGCGCGCTCGCGTGTGGTCGCCCGCGGCCGAATGGGCCCTGTCGGTGCTCGCTTCCGGGGCCACGCTGCACTCATGGGCCGCCGCCCGCTCCGACCGGCGGGACTTCGCCGGTCGCGGCGAAGTCCACGCGGTACCGGCCCCAGCCGCGGGACCGGACGGTCGCGACCGCTGGGCAGTCCGCCACTACCGGCGCGGTGGAGCGATGGCGATGCACATGGAGGACCGGTACCTGCGCGCCGGTACCCCCCGTCCGTTCCGAGAGCTCGCAGCGTCCATCGCCGTTCGCTCCCGAGGGATCCGCACGCCCGCGGTGGTGGCGGGAGCCACGTACCCCGATGGGGTCTACTACCGGTGCGACCTCGTCACGGAATGGGTGCCCGACGCGCCGACCCTCGGAGAGGTCCTTCAGCGGGAGGACGGGACGCGGGGGTGGCTCGTCGCGATGGCAGGGGCAGGCGAGCTGGTGCGAGAGCTCGCCAGGGCCGGCATCTTCCACGTCGACCTGAACGCCCGCAACATCCTGCTCGAAGCGGACGGCACCCGCTGGGTGATCGACCTGGACCGGGCCCGCGTCCTGCGCGGGCCATCGAAGACCGCGGCGGAACGCATGGCGGCACGCCTCACCCGATCCATCGTGAAGATCGGCACGCCCACCGGGGAGCACCTCTCCGACCGGGAAGTGCAGGCGGCCCTCGAGAAGCGTCCGGAGGATCTGTGACCGGTCCGGACCGGCTCGTGGCAGGCTGGCAGGGACCTCCACCCGCGGAAATCTGCATCGTCATGCTCTCCGCCATCGGGGACGCCGTCCATGTGCTCCCGGTGGCGAACGCGATCCGGCGGTCCTGGCCCGAGTCGCGCATCACGTGGGTCATCCAGCCGGTCCCGCACGCGATGGTGCGCGACCATCCGGCCATCGACGACTTCATCATCTTCCGGCGTCGGCGCGGGATCGGAGCCGTCCACGCCTACCGGGAGCTGCGAAACGAGATGCGGGGTCGTCACTTCGACCTCCTGATCGGCCTGCAGGTCTACTTCAAGGCTGGTCTCATCGCGGCGCTCACGCCCGCGACGGTGAAGCTCGGATTCGATCGCGCGCGGGCGCGGGATGCCCAGTGGCTTTTCACCAACCGTCGCATCCCGCCCCACCCTCATCAGCACGTGCAGGACCAGTACTTCGAGTTTCTTCACTGGCTGGGCGTCGATCCCGAGCCCGTGACGTGGGACATCCGCTTCTCGGACGAGGAGCGGGCCGCACAGCGGAACTTCTTCGACGGCCTCGACCGACCGGCCTGCGCCATGGTCGTCGCCACCAGCAAGCTGCAGAAGAACTGGCGCGCCGACGGATACGCCCGCGTGCTCGACGTCGTGGAGGCGGAGTATGGGCTGCGGCCGGTGCTCGTGGGCGGGCCCTCTCCGGTGGAGCGGGCCATCGCGGACGAGGTCCTGGCGAAGACCAACGCCAGGGTGGTCGACGCGATCGGCGACGACCTGCGCCGTCTCATGTGGATCCTGGACGGCAGCGCGCTCCTCATTTCGCCCGACACAGGGCCCTTCCACCTCTGCCACGCCCTCGGCACCCCGTGCGTGGGGCTGTTCGGCTACACCAACCCGAAGCGCTACGGGCCGTACCGCAACTTTCGAGACCTCGTCGTGGACGGGTACGCTGAGTTCCCCGGAGAGGAGTATCCTCCCGCGCCGGAGTACCGGGACGGAATGAAGCGCGTCACCGAAGACATGGTGCTCGAGAAGGTCGCGCTGGCGATGGAACGGTACGTGCGCCCTGGAGGGACCAGGGGCTGAACCGGGTCAGCGGCGGGCGGCGACGGTATCGGCCTGCGCAGCCCGCTCGGCCCGGCCGGCCTTGGCCTCGGCCCGCGACCCCGGATTCAGGGGGTGCCCTTCCTGAATCGAGCGCAGATGAAGCGTTAATGAGCCCGGAAACATGGGAATGTCCGACTTCACGTAGACGGGGATCCGTCGTTCGTCATCGGTGAGGTGGATCTCGCCGCTGCCACCCTCGCCGAACAGACCGTCGGCCTTGATCTCGGGCTCCAGGACGATCGTGTTGTACCAGACGCCCTCGGTCTCCCGGCGCTCCCTGCGCACCACCTTCACCGTCACCGGGTTCCCCTCCTTCTTGAAGTACCGGTTGAAGGTGTAGGACTTGCCGACTTCGAGCGGCAGCGTGCGCACGAAGTAGATGAACGCGATCTCGTCGATGGGCAGAGCGGACCCGAGTTCGCCGGTCGCGGGCCCGTCCTTGCGTTCCCACTCCATCCGGTCCGGGTGGAACTCCCACTGCCGGTAGCTCCGGTAGCCGACTTCGTCGATGTCTCGGACGTAACGCCACGTCTGGAGCGTGGAGACGTCGAACCACGACTGGTAGAAGTCGTTCACCTTCGCCGGGCCCAGGCTGCCCTGGACCGCCATCTCGATCTTGTAGACCGGGTTCTCCTCGTGCTCGTCGAGGCCCGTGATGGCCATGTATCCCTCTCCGACCGAGAAGACCCCGACCTTGAGCTTGTAGGTGAGGTATTCGCCCGGACCGAAGGGCGCACGCGCCGCCAGCGGGTCCACGGGCACGTCGGCTTCGGTCAGCTCGACCGGTACCGGCGTGACGGGATCGGCCGCCCGCAGCGCCGCCCAGATCGAGTCGCGGGCGGTCTGCTGTGCGCCCGCGACACCCGGCGCGACCACCGTGAACGTCCACGCGGCGGCTCCGACCCGGGCGAGCGACCGGATCGAGGCCGTCACGCGGCCTCCGATCCCGGCGCCGTCCAGACGGAGCCCGGTAGCTTCACCAGGTCCACGGCCGTCTTCCACGGCCTGAATCGCGACGGCCGGGTCTGCA
>JAURER010000051.1 GCA_030827315.1 Gemmatimonadota bacterium
CCGCCGTCGTTGGGGACGAAGCCGAAGGGGACGACGATCATCGGCGTGCCCGCGCGGGCCGCGAGGCCGGCGCCCCGGCTGCCCGGCGTGAGAATGGCGTCCAGGTCGTGCTCGGAGAGCACGGCGTCGATCCCGCGGGTGCGGCTCAGGAGCTCGTCCTTGGCCATGTCCGCCTCGTTGCGTGCCCGGTCCGCTTCGAGGTCCATCTCGTCGGAGATGTCGAAGCGCGACTGCTCGTACTTCATCGAGCCCGCGGCTCGATGCTCCAGGTTCCACGTGCGGAGTTCCGTGAGCGACTTCACCGGTGCCGACGGGCCGAGGGTCTCGAGCCACGCGTTGAAGTCGCGCTTCATCCCGTACTTGAAGTTCACGGAGCACTCCGCGTCGCTCCCCCTCGCCTGATCACCGCTCACGCAGAGATCCCAGGCCGCGAAGTTCTGGTCCGGATCGGGAGTCGTGAGGCTGGGGACGTCCGCCGGGTCGACGATGACCGCCCCGGCGGCCTCCAGCGCGCGGATGGCCTCGGCCATGACGGCGGCTTCCGCGTCGGACAGCCCTCCGTACGCGCGACCGCCGACGTCGACGGGGTCCCAGTAGTAGGCACGCGGGATTCCGATGCGCGCGCCCGCGAGTCCGTCTTCCCGCAGGTGGGGCGTGTAGTCGTTGCCGGGCGGTGGGGCGCAGACCCCGGTCGCGGGATCGTTCGGATCCGGCTCGGTCCCTTCCATGGCCCCGAGCATGATGGCCGCGTCGGCGACGTTTCGCGTCATCGGTCCGGCCATGTCGTGGTCGAGCGTCACGGGGGCGATACCCCAGCGGCTGATGCGTCCGAGGGTGGGCCGGATGCCCACGAGCATGTCCGCGTTCGACGGGCTGATGATGGAGCCGCCGGTGTCCGTGCCGACGTTGCCCTGCCAGAAGCTCGCCGCCGTCCCGATGCCCGAGCTCGAGCCCCCGGTGCCGAGCACCGGGCGTCCGTCGAAGCGGTCCGGACGCGGGTCGCGGCGCGGATCGTAGGGGTTGTAGCCGAATCCGGTGAGGGCGTTGTAGTTGCCCGGCATCGGATTGGGCGCGCCGGCCATGAAGTTGGCGAATTCCGTGAGTCCGGCCTTCGCGATGATGATCGCGCCGGCGTCGCGCAGACGCGTGGTCAGCGTCGCTTCGTACGGCGGGACGAAGTCGGCGAACGCCAGGGACCCCCCCGTGGTGGGAAGGTCGCTCGTGTGGATGTTGTCCTTCAGCGCCACGGGAATGCCATGCAGCGGGCCTCGGACCCGCCCGCCCGCCCGCTCCGCGTCGAGCGCGGCAGCCTCCGCGAGGGCCGCCGGGTTCACCGTCACCGCCGCGTTCAGGCGGTCCTCGTACATGGCGATGCGGGTCAGGTACGCGGTGACCAGTTCCACGGACGTGAGGTCGCCGCGCTCCATGAGCGACTGGATGGTGCGGATATCGGACTCGACCACGTCGAACGCCCCGGAGCGGGGCGCGTCGGGCGTACATCCGGAGAGCACGAGCAGCGCGCAGGGCAGCGCGGCCGCCAGCCGACGCACGGAATGTCCTCGGTTCGAACCCACGCGTACCTCCTCCTCAGAACCCACCGGTCCCTCCTCCTCCGAAGCCGCCGCCACTGAAGCCGCCACCGCCGCTGAAGCCACCGCCGAAGCTACTGGAGCCCCAGCCGCCTCCACCTCCGCTCGACTCGGGTCGTGGCTGCGACGCCATCGCGGATCCCGTTCGCACGTTCATCAGGTCGAGCCCACGCGTCAGATCCCACGAGGACAGGGCACCTTGGTCGGTTCCCACGTACCACGTCGGCGCTTCGCGGTAGATGTCTTCGAAGGCCCGGGCCCACCGTCTCTCTACGCCAAGCGCCATGGCGAAGGGCAGGTACCGCTCGAACATCTCCGGGGACTCGATCAGGCGTTCCATGCGGTCCTTCTCCACGCGCTCGAGGAAGTCCTCGAAACCGAGTACCTGCTCCAGCCGGCGCGTCCCCGTACCCGTTCTGCGGGACATCAGCGGTGCGAAGATCAGCGGCGGGATCACCGCACCGATCCCTCCGATCAGCAAGGCCGTCGGGCCGGCGCCCAAGCCGCCCAGGGCGCCCGCGAAGACGAGCAGGACCATGGTGGCGATGCCGAGCCCGATGGCGAACCCCCAGTACTTCGCGACCACGCGATCGGGACGTTGCCGGTACAGGCCGGCGTCGATCATCTGGCCGAAGAGGCGGGTTCTCAGGAGCGGAAGCGAAGTGTAGAAGTCCGCGTCGAGGTCCTCGGTCCGGACGCTCGTGCGCGGCGGTCGGCCGCGGGCGAAGAGCGTCTGCAGGAGCTCGCGCTCGAAGAGGGTGAGCTCGCCCCAGGTCGAACGATCCTTCACCGTCTCGAAGGTGTATTCGCGAGCCTTGCCGAGGCCCAGGACCCCGCCCTCCTCGCGCTGTTCGATCCGGACATAGCCGCGAACCGCCAGATCGACGAGAGACGCCGTGATGTCGCGAAGGTCCGGCTGGTTGTCCACGAGCGTGCCGACCTCGGCGGGGATCATACCCTCCGGTGGCTCGTACCGGGTCGCAATGGCGAGCCGGCTCGGGTCCTTCCCGTGGGCTCTCCAGTGGCGCCACATCAGGAAGAAGCTCAGGAAGGGGAGGAGCAGCATCCAGTTCCAGCGCAGGAGGCGCACAGCCTTCACGAGCAGGCCCGGCCGAGCGATCATGCCCGGATCCCAGGCCAGATCCACGGTGAGTCCCTCCCGTGGCGCGAACGCCCGCGTAGACCGGAACTCGTATCCGCCCGGGATTTCGACGACGGATGCGTCGGACGCTTGCGACCCGTACGCGCCCGTGTACACACGCGCCTGGACACCGGAGAGTCCCTCCGGCAGGAGGATCGTGGCGGACACCGCGTCGACGGGAACCGTGGACTCGTGCCCGGTGACGTTCCAGTAGAGCTCGTCGTACCCCTCGGTAAAGCCCTCGCCCGCCCCGTCGAAGAAGAGGAGCGGGTTCCGCACGGTATAATGGAACTGCACGGTGTGCGTGGCGTCGACGGCCCCGGGCACCCAGACCTTCACCCGGCGGTTACGGCCTTCCCGGCTGAGCTCGTGCTCGTAGCGGCCTCCGGCGCGATTCGTCACGTCGATGTCGTCGAGGTCGAGACGATGCTCGAAGCCGCGTGGCGTGCGGTATTCGACCGGGATATCACGGAATACGCCGTTCCAGCTTCCCGTGAAACGATACCGGAGGGACTCGACCACGCTCATGGTGCCGTCTTCGCGGACCCGAAGGGTGACGTCCCAGGACTCGACGCGGAGGCTGCGCTGGGCGTCGACGGAGGTCGGCGCGCAGAGCGCGGCGGCCAGCGTCAGCGTCAGCGCGAGCGCGCGCACGAGCCGCATCGCGCGACCGGCGCTCTTCGCCCTAGGCCCCACGCCCGAAATCGACCCTGGGCACCACAGTCTCGGACTCGGGGACCTCGAAGAACTCGGCCTGCCGAAACCCGAAGGTGCGCGCGACCAGATTCGAGGGCACCTGCTGCACCTTCGTGTTGAAGTCCCGCACCACGGCGTTGTAATACCGACGCGCGTTCTGGATCGAGTCCTCCAGATCGGCCAGGGTCGCCTGGAGATCGCGGAAGCCTCCGGCGGCCTTGAGTTCCGGGTACGCTTCGGCCAGAGCGAAGAGAGATTTGAGCGCTCCGGTCAGCATCCCTTCGGCGTGTCCCTTTTCCGCCGGACCTTGCGCGGTCATGGCGCTGCTGCGGGCGCGGACCACCGCTTCGAGCGCTTCGCGCTCGTGACTCGCGTACCCCTTCACCGTCTCGACGAGGTTCGGAATCAGGTCGTAGCGGCGCTTGAGCTGGACGTCGATGTCGGCCCAGGCCGCCTGCAGCTGCTCACGGAGCTTCACGAGGCCGTTGTAGATGACGACCGTGACGACGACGACCACGGCGAGGACGAGCAGTTCCCTCATGGGGGGCTCCTTTCGCGGGGCAGGATCGGGCTGGCGAATCGTGGCAAGTATGGAACGACCGGCGGTCGTGCGCCATTTTCGGCCACGCGGTCCTACGCACACCCTGTTTTTTTTCCGATATGATCCGATGCATGCAATGGGAGAGGGACACGTGCGGTGTCGTCGTCGGGGCGTCATGAGGCGCAGCGTCGTCGCCCTGGGTCTGATGGGCGCGGTCGCCGTGGCGTTGGCCGGGCGCACGCTCGCCCGCGAGCCCTCGCTCGTCCGCGAGTGGGACGAGGACGTGCGCGTCCTGTCGGGCGTGGAACCGCTTCCGGACGGGGCGGTGCTCCTGAGCGAAGTGCGTCGCTGGACGTACACGCGTGACTCGGTGGTGTCGACGGAGTACTTCGCCGCCCGGTACGACCCGGACGACGCGGTCGGCCTCTGGCTCTACGAGCAGGAACTGGGTCTCGGGGGCCGGATCGCGCACACGTTCCTCGTCTTCGAGTTTCCCGAGCGATACGGCGAGGGCCGCTGGCTCGGGCTCTCCGTGGAGACGCGGCGCGAGGTCGGCGAGGAGTACTCGCTCGTGGGTGGCGTCCTGCGCGACTTCGAGGTCACGCACATCTGGGCGGTGGAAGAGGATCTCGTGCGGCGGCGCGTCGAGTACCTCGACTACCCATTGACGCGGTACCGCGTGACGATCCCGCCCGACCAGGTCGCGGCGCTCTTCCGCCAGTTCACTTCCGAGACCGCCGCGCTGGCCGCGGTGCCGCGGTGGTACAACACGCTGACCACGAACTGCACCAGCTCCCTGATCCGGTACGCCAACACGGTGAAGCCGGGCGCGATTCCGTGGCACTACAGCTACGTGCTCACGGGCCGCGCGGACACGAATCTGGCGCGGCTGGGCTACGTCGACGCGGGCTCCGCGCAGCCGGTCACGCGGGCGTGGCTTTCGGACAATCCACTCCGGTAGAGGCCGCTCGCCTCCCTCCGCCTGGCGGAGAGGGCGAGCGGCCGTACCGGGTTCGCGCGGGGTCTCCCCCGCGGGCGTACCGCGGGAGGCGCCGGCCTACCGGCCTCGTTCGACGCGCCTGAGGAACTGCTCCAGCTCGGCCTCGAAGGGTGAGCTCTGCCCCATCATCTCCCCGACGCGCTCGACCCTCAGCGTGGTGGTGAGCGTCCGCTCACCCACGGTCATGGTGACCGTGTAGGTGCCCGGCTCCACGAGCGGGGCGCCGCCGCCGCCGGCCCGGAACATCGAGCGCAGGTTCATGCCCGGGGCGATCATCTCCGAGACCTCGCGCATCATGCCGAAGTTGAAGCCACCGCCACCGCCACCGCCGAAGCGCTCGCCGGGCCGCTCTTCGAAGCCCTCGGGGTCGCCGCCTCGACCGCCCCCGAAGCCTCCGAAGCCACCGAAGCCCGTGACCTCGCCGGTGAGCCGCCCGATGATGGGGTCGAGGGCGGATTCTTCCCATCCCTCGGCCATCAGCGAGTCCTTCACCACCAGCGCCCGCTCGTTCAGTCGGTCACGTTCCCTCTGCTCGTAGATAGACGGCTCGGCCGCCGCCGGTGCCGGTCCCCGGAGGTTCCAGGTGACCTGGTGCAGACCGGCGCTCGCCGGTCCACGGACGGTGGCGACCTCCGCCCCGGTGGCGTCCGTGACCACGAGGCTCACCTGCGAGGCTCCTCGCCCTCCGGCTCCGGCGGGACCGGGGCGTCCCGCGCCTCCGCCGGGGCCGGGACGGTTGCCCTGACCCATGGCGCTCGCCGGCGCCGCGGCCGCGATGGCCTCGGCCATCTGCGCGGTGAGAAAGTACGAGAGCCTCGCCTCCGATCCCGGTGACGGCCGGCCCCAGTGCTGCTGGCCGTACGACTCACCGCCGAACGCCGGAAAGCCGAACTGGAAGGCGGGCGCCGGGGTGAAGAGTGCGCCGTCGGCCACCACCGCGTTCGTCATCTCCTGGAGCGGAGCGATGTCGACGATCCAGATGGAACGACCGTGCGTCCCCGCGACGAGCTCCTTGTCACGAGGGTGTACCTCCAGGTCGTGCACCGGCACCGCGGGCAGACCGTTCATGAAGCGGTGCCAGCTCTGCCCCCGGTCCGTCGACATGTACGCGCCGACGTCGGTGCCCACGAAGAGGAGGTTCGGGTTGACCGGATCCTCCTCGATCACGTGGACGAAGTCGGGCATCCCCCGGGGCAGACCCGCGGCGATGGAGCGGAAGGAGCGTCCGTCGTCGTCCGACACGAAGACGTACGGCGTGAAGTCGTTCGTGCGGTGCCCGTCGAAGGTGACGTACAGACGGCGCGCGTCGTGGTTCGACGCCTTCACCCGGCTCACGTAGGTGCCGGCTGGGACGCCGCGGAACCGATCCGTGAGTTCGGTCCAGCTCTCGCCGTCGGTCGTCGTCATCCAAACGCGACCGTCGTCCGTGCCGGCGTACAGGCGACCCTGCTCGAGCGTCGACTCGTCGAGCGCGGTGACGGTCGCGAACGTCTCGGCACCCGTGACGTCCGGCGTGATGCCGCCGGTGGTGCGCGTCGAGATCTCGATGGCTTCGGGATCCGCGTAGCTGAGGTCCGGAGAGATGGGCTTCAGCGTCGTGCCCCAGTCCGTGCTCTTCACGACCTTGTTGCCGGCCGCGTAGAAGTGACTGCGGTCGTGCGCGGACTGCAGGAAGGGCGTGTTCCAGTTCCAGCGATCGACGCTCCACGCGAGGGAGTCCGCGGTCGCGCGCTCACGAAGCGAGCGGATGCGGGCGTCGTCCTCGCTCACGCCCGCGTCCGTCAGCATGACGATCGAGTCCTGGTACGGGAGCCAGTGCGCCCGCCACTCGGGCCTGTCGAGGCTCCGTCGCTCACCCGTGGCGAGGTTCGAACGACCCATGTTTCCGCCCTGGGATTCCGACCAGACGATGTTCGGATCCTCCTGGTCCTGGGCGCTCACGAAGCCATCGCCGCCGCTGATGGTCGCCCAGTGGTATGCGGTGATGTCGCCGCTGGGGAGCCGGCTGGGTCCGCACCACGTACCGTTGTCCTGCAGTCCGCCACACACGCGGTACGGCACGTCCATGTTCAGGCTGATGTCGTAGAACTGCCCCATGGTCACGTGGTTCAGATACGACCAGTTCCCGCCGCGGTCGAAGGAGATTGCGACGCCTCCGTCGTTGCCGACGATGATCCGGTCCGGATCGTTCGGGTCGATCCACATGGCGTGGTGGTCGACGTGGATGTCGACGGTCGTCTCACCGTAGGTGCGGCCGCCGTCGTCGGAGACCTGCACCGGGGTCGAGGAGAAGTAGACCCGGTTCGGGTCGCGCGGGTCGACGCGCACCTGCGAGTAGTAGAACGGGCGCGTGTTCACGTCGTTCACCTTCTCCCAGCTCTCGCCGCCGTCTTCGGACCGGTAGAGGCCGTTGGCGCCGAATCCTTCGGTCTCGCCCTCGGCGCGCGCCTCCACCATCGCGTACATGATGCGCGGGCTGCTCTGGCTGATGGCGAGCCCGATGCGACCCTTCTCGGCCGTGGGAAAGCCGTTGCCCGAGATCTCGGTCCAGGTGTCCCCGCCGTCCTCGCTCTTCCAGAGTCCCGAGCCGGGGCCCCCGGACTGCAGGAAATACGGCCCGCGGACGCGCTCCCACGACGCGGCGAAGAGCACGTCCGGGTTCGAGGGGTGCATGACCAGGTCGATGAAGCCCGCCTTGTCGCTGACGAACTTCACCAACTCCCAGCTGTCGCCGCCGTCGGTGGTGCGGTAGATGCCGCGCTCGGGGTTGGACTCCCAGATGTGGCCGAGCGCCGCGACGTAAACGACGTCCGGGTTGCGGGGGTGCACGACGATGCGGGCGATGACCTGCGTCTCCACCAGGCCTCGGGCCTCCCACGTCAGACCGCCGTCGGTCGACTTGTAGATCCCGCCTCCGGGTGAGATCGAGTTGCGCGAGTCCTCTTCACCCGTGCCGACCCAGATGATGTCGGGGCTCGAGGGCGCGATGGCGAGATCGCCCATGGAGATGACGCGCTCGTCGGTCCAGACCTGCTGGAACGTCGTGCCGTTGTTCGTGGTCTTCCAGATGCCGCTCGCGGCGCCGGCGACGTAGAACGTCTTGGACGGGCTCGGGAGCCCCTCCACGTCGGTGACGCGCCCGCCCATGTTCGTCGGTCCGATGGAGCGCCAGCGGAACTGGTCCATCATGCCGTCGACGGGCTGGGTGAGCTGGGCCTCCACGGGCGCTGCCGTGATGGCGGCCGCGAGGAGGCCGAGAAGCGGTGCGAGAGATCGCATGAGGTTCATTCCGGGTTGAACGGGCCGGGTGGACGCAGACGAAGAGACCGGGCTGCCCGACACCCGATCATGACGAAGACACCGCGCGGCGCTCGACCGCTGGGCACGCCCGGCCGAACGGGGGTCGCCAACACCCGCTTCACCCTGTGCGCAGCACGTACGCGAGCCGCGCGCCGAGCTCGTACTGGGTCAGATCCCTGAGCGCGGGAGATACCGAATCGAGCACCGAGCGCAGGAGCAGCGTTCCGAACGCGAACGCCTTGCGCTGGTCGTAGTCGAAGCCCTGCATGCCGGGGAGGAAGCGGGCCCGTGGTCGAACGTCCTCCAGGCGCGTGTCGAGCACCATGTTCGCGAAGCGGCGCTCGCACTCCGCAACGGTCGCGGCCATGCACTCGTCTCGCGACAGGCCATCGATGTCGCCCAGGCCCGTGAAGTCGGTGAGGTCCCGCGCGAGGGTCACGCGCCTCAGCTGGCCGTCGCGCTGGAAGAAGAGGTCGAGGTGTGGCATCCATTCGAGTGTCTCGGCGACCGTGAGTCCGGCCGCGGTGCGTGCGTCGTGTCCGGAACCCGCGAGGCTGTTCGAGGGGCCTGCCGGCGCGGCATCGGTCGGAGGGCGGCAATACACGCCGATCAGGTCCGCCTCCCACGGCAGCGGCATCAACTCGTAGCCGACGGTCAGTACCAGACCCCGTTCTCCGAGGGCGACCGCGGTGGCCGGCGTGGGCCACGGAAGGCCGACCAGGGACCGCCCGTCCACGACCGAGACCGCCAGACCCGCGCCACGCAGGGATTCCGCGACACGGACGCATCGGTCTCCGTCGGCGGCCGCCAGAACCTCCGGGGCGCGGAAGCCGACCTTCAGTCGGGCGTCGCTCTCCGCCAGCCCCAGGACGGAGGCGACGATCTCGATGGTGACCCGCGACGGGTGCGGCGGATCGGAGACGACGAGAAAGCTGGGCTCCAAGGGGACTCCGGGGCAGGCGGATGGTCCGATGCGTTCGATTCTACGGCGGCAAGCCCGCCGCATCCAGACGGAGTGGCATGCCGGCGTGGGAGCGGGCTGTCCGAGCGACGCCGTACGGAGTAGCCTGACGCACCTTACGCAGGCGCGCTCGGCGGAAGACGCCGGAGGTGACGATGACACACGACACGAATCGAGCCGCCCGTCGCGTCCGCGCCGGTCCGGGCCCCCGAGGCCGCCTGAAGCGCGGGCCCGGGCGCCGTCACGCGGCGTTTGCCACCACGGCCTTGTGCTGCGGGTGGCTGGCCGGCTGCGGCGGGGACACGTTGGATACGGCGCGCGAGGGCGTGCCCGGAGCCGCGGCGACGTCCGACCTCGGGGGTCCGCCACCGGACGTGCCCACCGCCTGGCGCCCCATGATCGGCGAGTACGCGGACGGTCTGGACACGCTCTCCCTCCTGGAAGCCGACAGCCACCTCGTGCTCCAGCACTGGGGCGGCCCGCGCCTCGACCTCGCGCCGACGGGCGCAGGTGCGTTCCGCACGGAGGGCGGTGTGCAGGTCGTCGTGAACCGTCAGGGCAGTCAGGTCACGTCGGTCTCCGTGGGAGACCGCTCCTTCCTGAAGCTCGCGCTGGGAACCGGGGACGGCTCCACGTTCCGCATCACGCCGGTCCGGCCGCCCGACGAGTTGCGTGCCGAGGCCCTCGCTGCGTCGCCTCCCGCGGAAGAGGGTGACTTCCGCGCGTCGGATCTCGTGGAGCTCGTCACCCTCGATTCCACGTTCCAGCTCGACATCCGGTACGCGAGCACCAACAACTTCATGGGTGAGGTCTTCTACTCGGAGCCGCGCGCGTTCCTGCAGCGACCGGCGGCAGAGGCGCTCGCGCGAGCGAACGAGTGGCTCCGGGAGCGCGGGTACGGGCTGCTCATCCACGACGGGTACCGGCCCTGGTACGTGACCAAGATGTTCTGGGATGCGACACCGGAGGAGCTGCGGGTCTTCGTCGCCGACCCGGCCAGCGGCTCGCGTCACAACCGCGGATGTGCCGTCGACCTGACCCTGTTCGACCTTCAGACCGGCGAGCCGGTCGTCATGACGGGGGGGTACGACGAAATGTCACCCCGCTCCTTTCCGGCCTACCCGGGCGGAACCGCCCGGCAGCGCTGGCACCGTGATCTGCTGCGCGAGGCGATGGAGCTTCAGGGCTTCAGCGTCTACGAGGCCGAGTGGTGGCATTTCGACTACCGGGACTGGCGGAGTTACCGAATCGGCGACCAGCGCTTCGAGGACCTGGGGGTCTGAGGCGCCCCGTTGTGCGCCGCGTCGGTCTCGTCTACCATGCCGGCTTCCGGTCCGGGGACGACATGAGCGAGGGGTAGAGAGATGCGACGCATGGGCGTATTCGGGGTGCTGCCGTTGGCGCTGACCGTGTTGACGGTCGCGGCGTGCGGAAACGGCGAGGCGGCATCCGGCGACGGAGACGTCCTGCGCTCGGCCGTCGGCAGTGCCCGGGTCAACCCGCTGATCGCGCTCCACGAGGCCGGCCAGCCGCAGTTCGGCCTCTATGCGCCGAGCCCGGGCGGCGGCCGCGGCCGGGGCGACCAGCCACCCCCGCCCGTGAAGGCTCCTGAGGAGCGCGCGTCGGAGATGCTCTCCTACACGCTGAGCGACTACGTCTTCGACGGGAGCATGGAGCGAGGCGTCGACGAGGCGCTGCCGACCTTCGCCGCCTTCAAGGACGCGATGCAGGCGCAGGGCGCCGACGCTCACTCGCACCCGATGATCGTGAAGGCCGCCAAGATCGAGAGCGCCGAGCAGGTTGCGCGCGACGTGGCGAAGCAGCTCGACGCCGGCGTGAGCGGGATCATGTTCGTCGAGGTCGAGACGGCCGAGGAGGCCCGGATGGGTCTGGCGGCCATGCGCTACGCCGCGCACGGTGGCACGCGCCCGGACGGCAGCGTCGGATCCGCGCCGGCCTACTGGGGCGTGAGCGCCGACGAGTACGAGAAAAAGGCTGATCTCTGGCCGCTCAACCCCGACGGCGAGCTGATCAGCTGGGTGATCGTCGAGAGCCTCGTCGGTCTGGAGAACGTGCGCGAGATCGCCGCCGTTCCGGGCATCGGCGTCCTCTGGCCGGGCGCGGGTACGCTGCGCGGCATCTTTTCGACGACGGATGCCGAGGGGCGCCGCGTCGTCGATCAGGAGGCCTGGGAGGCGGCCATCCAGACCGTGCTGAGCGCGTGCAGGGAGTTCGACGTGCCGTGCGGCTTCCCGGCCAACGCCGAAGACATCGCGATGCGCATGGAGCAGGGCTTCGAAGTCTTCGTGATGGGCTGGGGCGAGCAGGGCTTCGCGACCGTGGAGATGGGCCGCGAGCGGGCGGGGCGCTGACCCCGGTCACGCCCACGCTCCCGGGCCCGAGGCTGCCGTCGGTCCCCTCCAGGGCCAGGTAGAGCAGGCCTTCAGGCCCCTCGCGCACGTCGCGGATTCTCCCGAACTGGCCGAGCGCCGTGGCTCCGCGGCGGGTCTTTGCCGACATTGTCTGCATGACAGAATCCGCCAGGAACCCGCTCCGCTTTCTGACGTCCCGCTGGGCGATCGCGGCCGTGGCGCTCGTCGTCGTGGTCGCCGGCGTGCGCCGGATGACCGCCGCCACGGAAGTACGCACCGCAGCGCTCGAGCGCCGCGACGTCGTGGAGACGCTCGCCGTCGTGGGGCGGGTTCGCGCTCCCTCCCGGGCTACGCTCGGGGCGTCGGTCACGGGCACCGTCACCGAGGTGCACGTCCGCGAGGGCGACCGTGTCACGCGGGGCGACGTGCTCGTCCGGCTCGAGGACCGGGAAGCTGCGTCGGCGGTGCGTCAGGCGGAGGCCGCCCTGGCCGAGACGCGGGCCTCGTCGGCGTACGCGATCGCAGAGGCCGAGCGCGAGGCGGTCCAGTCCGCGCGCGACCTCGGCCGCATCCGCGCGGTGGTGGCCGAGGGCGGATTCAATCCGCAGCGCCTCGAGCAGGCCGAGCAGCGCGCCGCCGACGCCTCCAGCCGCCTCGAGTCGCTGCGCGCGACGACGGGCCCCGACGGGGAGCCCGCGGCCGTCGCGCGCGCTCGGGCGTCGCTCGAGACCGCCCGGGCCCGTCTCGATCTGACCCGGATCACGGCTCCGGCCGATGGCGTGGTGCTCACACGGTCCGTCGAGCCGGGCGACGCGATCTCGCCCGGACGCGTGCTGATGGAGATGGCGTTCGACGGCCCGACCGAGCTCGTCGTCTTCCCGGGCGAGGAGAACCTCGGCCGCCTCGAAATCGGAGCCCGTGCCGTCGCGTCGGCCGACGCCTTTCCCGAGCGGACGTTCGGGGCCACGGTCTCCCTCATCGCGCCCTCGGTCGACGCGGGGCAGGGCACCGTCGAGGTGCGCCTCTCCCTGACCGAATTGCCGGCCTATCTTCTGCCCGACATGACCGTTTCGGTCAACGTAGAGACGGGTCGGAAGGACGGCGCGAGCGTACTTCCGGAGGACGCCGTGCAGGGACTCGGGACGAGCGCTCCCTGGGTGGGCGTCGTCCGTGACGGGCGCCTGGTCCGGCAGGACGTGACGGTCGGGCTGCGCGCCGTCGGCTTCGTCGAGATTCTCTCCGGGGTCGAGGCCGGAGACGCGGTCGTCCTCTCGGCGGCGGCGGACGACGTCGGAGTCAGGGTGCGCGTCGCGACGGCCTCGGGGGGCTGAAGCGGCGTGCCGTTCGAGGTCTTCGTCGCGCTGCGCTACCTTCGCGACCAGGGCGCCCAGACCGCGCTGATTCTCGCGGGGATCGGCGTCGGCGTCGGGGTGATCATCTTCCTGTCGGCGCTCATCACGGGGCTGCAGCAGAGCATCATCGACCGCACGCTCGGCAGCCAGGCGCACGTCATCGTGCGTGCGCCCGAGGAGGCGCCCCGCCTGCTCCCGTCCGCAGACGGGGCGCTTCGCTCGGTGACCATGGAGCGACCGCCCCAGCGCGTCCGAGTGATCGACGGGTGGCGCGAGATCGAGGCGGGGCTGCGCCGGATGCCCGAGGTCATCGGCGTGGCGCCGACCGTGACGGGCCCCGCCATCGCGGTGCGCGGTCAGGGCTCTATCGCCATCTCGGTGCGGGGCATCGAACTCGAGAGCTACCAGTCCATCGTCGACGTGGAGGGTCGGCTGGTCGAGGGCCGCTTCGACCTCACCGGCGCGCGTGCCGTGGTGGGCATGGAGCTGGCCCGCAAGTTCGGGATCGGCGTGGGCGGGCGCGTGCGCATTCAGGCCGCGGGCGAGCGGGGCGGCGTCTACACGGTTTCCGGGATCTTCGACTACAACTCGAACACGCTCAACGAGAGCCTGGTCTTCGTGTCGCTGCGCGGGGCCCAGACCCTCTTCGACCTCAACGGCGGGGTGTCGGCGCTGGAGCTGAAGGGCCAGGACATCTTCGCCGCCGAGGGGACCGCCTCGAGGATCGAGGACCGCACGGGGCTCGAGGCCGCCAGCTGGATGACGTCGAACGGTGACCTGCTCGTGGGCCTCCGGTCGCAGAGCATGTCGAGCGTGATGATTCAGGTGTTCGTCATCCTGGCCGTGGCGCTGGGCATTGCGAGCGTGCTCGCCGTCTCCGTGGTGCAGAAGGCGCGGGAGATCGGCATCCTTCGTGCGACCGGCACCCAGGCCGGGTCGGTGACGCGGATCTTCCTCATCCAGGGGGCGGTGCTCGGCGTCCTCGGTTCGCTCATCGGGATCGCGATCGGGACCTTCCTCGCCCTCTTCTTCGCGTCGATGGCCCGCAATCCGGACGGGTCGGCCACCTTTCCCGTGGCGCTGACGCCCCTCCTCTACGGGCGCTCGGTGGCCGTCGCGATGAGCGTCGGGCTGCTGGCCGCGGTGCTTCCGGCCCGCGACGCGAACCGAATGGATCCGGCGACGGTGATCCGCAATGGCTGACGCGCCGGGCCCCGTCCTCGAGGCGCACGGCATCCGCAAGACGTACGGAGAGCGGGTGATCACGGAGGTCCTGAAGGGGATCGACCTCACGCTCGAGTCGGGCGAGTTCTGCGCGCTCACCGGCCCCTCCGGTTCGGGGAAGACGACGCTGCTCAACGTCGTCGGGCTGCTCGACCGGCCCTCCGATGGCCGGGTTCTCATCGACGGGCGTGACACCGGGGCCCTGAGCGACGTCGACCGCACCGACTTCCGCGGCAGCCGGCTCGGCTTCGTCTTCCAGTTCCACCACCTGCTCCCCGCCTTCACCGCGCTCGAGAACGTGATGATGCCCCTGCTCGCGCGGCATGGGCGGGCGAAACCGTGGATTCGCGAGAAGGCCGCCGCGCTGCTCGACGAGGTCGGCCTCGCCGACCGCGCGCGCTACCGGGCGACGGACCTGTCGGGCGGTCAGCAGCAGCGCGTGGCGATCGCTCGCGCGCTGGTGGTCGACCCCATCCTCGTGCTCGCCGACGAGCCGACCGGGAACCTCGATACCGAGACGAGCGCGCAGGTCATGGAGCTGCTGCACTCGTTCAACGACCGCTACCGGACGGCCTTCCTGATCGTCACGCACGAACAGGCGGTCGC
>JAURER010000058.1 GCA_030827315.1 Gemmatimonadota bacterium
AAGCCGGTGAACACCGTGAAGACCACGAGGGGCTCGACCCACCACGCGTCCTTCCGCATTGTCTGGCCGAATGACCGCCGCACGGGGAGTGCCGTGGGTGGTGTCGCCATGCCTGTCCTTTGGCCGCAGTCGTGGGCCGCGTTGGAGATGAAGTTCCGCCCGCTAAGGGGCCGACGTGGGCGTAGATCTACAGGTGGGGGATGCCGCTGGCAACCGACCTGTCGGAGCTGTCAGCTCCTGCCGAGCATGTCGCGCAGGTGGTGCGCCACGTCCGACAGGAAGCGGTGGATGGAGGCTTCCGCGATGCGGTGGCCCAAGACCGAGTCGAGGGCGCTTCCGACGGGGCCCATCGGGGGCTCGTACGTCCCGCCGAAGTCGAGCTGCGTCTCGGTCGCGGTGATGGGATAGAGCGCGAGTTCGCCCCGCATGAGCGGGAAGAGTCCGCGACCGCTCGCCGCCTGCCACTCGATGGGAATGCGCATCGACGGGTGCCGGCCGTGCGCTCCCGGCGTCTCCACCGGCTCACCCACGGTGAGATTGACCTCCTTACCGACCTCGATTCCGGCGATGTTGACGCGCAGCCCCACGGCCACCGCCTGCGCGCGGTCCGAGGCAGAATGCGTGGCCGCGCGGAACGTCTGAAGGGCGTCGTCGAGAAGGGTCCGGCGCACGCCCTCGTAGGGGTGGTTCACGTACTCGTAGGTGCGGATCTCGCGGGGCTGGCTCATCGCGATCTGGGTTCTGGTAACGGGTGGCTGGTCCAGACAACCTGTGGGGCCGGGCGGCTCCGAGCCAGAGGCGCGTTCCGACGGTGCCGTCGCGGCCGACGGATCCTGCTCGACCCCTACCCGGCCGAGGCGCCCTCGCCCAGCCTTCGCGCGGGAAAGCCCGCCTCCACGAGCCGCTCGATGATTCGCTCCGCGTGCTTCGCGTCGCGCGTCTCGACGACGGCGTCGAGCTCGGCGCGCTTCACCGAGACGTCTGAGAACATCCGGTTGTGGTACGTCTCCACGATGTTGCCGCCCGCCTCCCCGATGATCTGCGCGACCTTGCCGAGCGTGCCGGTCTGGTCGGTGATGGAGATGCGCAGCCTCGCCAGGTGACCGGCGCGCGACATGCCGCGCATGAGCACCGCGGCCAGGATGCGGGGATCGACGTTGGCACCGCACGCCACGAGCCCGACCCGCCGACCCGCGAACCGGTCCCGGTTCTCGGCCAAGGCCGCCAGCGGTACGGCACCCGCGCCCTCCACGAGCAGCTTCGCCTCGGTGAGCATGGACTGCACCGCGACCTCGATCGACAGCTCGGGCACGATGAGGATGTCGTCGACCATCCGCGCGACGATCTCGCGGGTGATCACCCCGGGGCGCTTCACCGCGATGCCGTCGGCCAGGGTGTCGCCTCCGAGCTTCCCCTCGATGCCCCGAAGGACGTTGTACATGCTGGGATACAGCTCCGTCTCGACACCGATGATCTCAATGCCGGGGCGCAGCGCCTTCGCGGCGGTGGCGATCCCGGAGATGATCCCGCCGCCCCCGATGGGGACGATGATCACGTCCAGGTCGGGCACGTCCTCGAGCATCTCGAGCCCGACCGTCCCCTGCCCCGCGATGATCCGCTCGTCGTCGTAGGGGTGCACGAAGGTGTACCCGTGCTCCGCGGCGAGCTCGTGCGCATGCGGCTCGGCCGCGTTGAGCGTGTCGCCGTGGAGGATGACCGTCGCTCCGAAGGCCTCGGTTCGCCGGATCTTGTTGAACGGCGTCCCTTCCGGCATGAGGATCGTGGCGGGAATCCCCAGCCGCTCCGCGTGAAAGGCGACACCCTGCGCGTGGTTCCCGGCGGAGACCGCGATGACGCCACGGGCACGTTCCTCGGCCGACAGGCTGTCGAGCTTGACGAGCGCGCCCCGGTCCTTGAACGACCCGGTTCGCTGGAGCGTCTCGAGCTTCAGAAAGACGTCGGCTCCGTGCGTGTCGGAAAGCGGTCCTGAGCGCACGAGCGGCGTGCGCACGACATGGCCCGCGAGGGCGGTCGCGGCGCTGCGGATGTCTTCGAGAGAAACGGCCACGGGGTCGGTGCGATGGGGCGAAACGAGGCAGGCGGCCGACGAAGGTCGCGTCAGCCGCCCGCCCGTGCCAGAGCTTTCCTGCGCGGCCGCCCTGCGCGGGCGCCCGCTCGCCAAAACATGGGGGGCTCGGCCTCAGTTGCGCGCCGGCACCGCCTCCATGAGCAGCGCGAAGGCCTGGTCGAGCGCCCGCCCGCCTTCCCGCGCTCCGGTGTACTTCCCGATGCGGACGACCACGAGGCCGTGGGTGGGGATGATCGTGGTGCTCTGGCCCCCCGCCCCGCGCATGCTGTAGGCGCTGGTCGGGAGTCCCTGATCACCCTCGCCGTTCACCCAGAAGAAGGCGCCGCCGTATTGGAGCCGGCCGTCGGCCTCCCACGCCGGAGCCACGGTCGAGGCGTACTCGACGTACCCCTCGGGCAGGATGCGCTCCCCGTTCCAGACGCCGTCCTGGAGGTAGAGGTTGCCGAGGCGCGCCCAGTCGCGCGCCGGCATGAACGCGAGCCCCTGGCCGAGGAAGTTGCCGTACGGATCGGTCTCGATGAGCGCGTCGCGGATGCCGATCCTGTCGAAGAGGTTCCGCTGCGGCCACGAGTGGTACTCCTCGCCCAGGCGCTCGGCCCCGAGCCGCACCAGGTAGCTTCCGAGCACGGGATCGGTGTTGCGGTATCGGCCCACGGTGTTCGGGGGCCACTGCTGCGGGCGGGTGGCGGCGTACTCGAAGGAGTTCACCGTGCCCGTGTAGAGGTAGTAGTGATCGGCGTAGAGGCTCTCGTCGTAGTCGGGATCGGACGGCGCGTTGATCCGCAGCCCGCTGGACATCCGCATGATGTCGCCGATGCGGATCTCCTTGCGGGGATCGCCCTCGCCCTGCCACTCGGGGATCGGCGCCGGTTCCCACAGGTCGTAGACACCCTGCTGGACCAGGACGCCCACGAGCGTTCCGGTCAGGCTCTTCGTCATCGACCAGCTCTCGAGGGGCGTGTGGATGTCGACCTCGGGGCTGTAGCGCTCTCCAAGGATGCGCCCGTTGTACGTCACCACGAGCCCGAGCGTCCGCGCCTCCGGCGGCCCGAAGCCCGCGTCGAGCGCCTGCTCGACCTTGGCCATGTCCACCTCGGCCGGCCATGGCTCGTCGGAGAGGACGTCACCCATTGGCCACGGCGTGGTCTCCGCGGGAGGCAGGCGCCGCTCGACGTCGCTCGGCGCGTAGTAGATCGAGTCCTCGCCGATGGGCAGCGCCACGCACCCCTGGTTCCGGTACCGCCTGGCGGTGCGCGTCACTCCGTCGGGAAGGGTCAGCGAAACCGACTGCCGTTCTTGGTCCACCACCGTGTCGGTGACCCAGTGACGCTCCTCGAACGGAGAGATGAAGCCCCCGATGTTCGCGGCCGCGTCGTCGGCGTCGAGTCCCGTGATGAAGACCGCGGAGCAGAGCGTCTTGGCGAAGCCCGCGGTCTGGTGGTGCAGCGCCTCGCCCGGCGGCGGAGTGTAGCCGGTGGCGAGCTCGAGGGCCGCGGCCCGTGCGATGAGTTGCTCGCGGGAGCCGTCGCTGGCGGGAACGGTAGCGGCCTGCTCGCCGCCCCCTCCGCACGCCGACAGCCCGACCATGGTTGCCGCGACCACGAGAAGATCCGAACCACAACGACCGACCCTGCGCATGAAAGCCTCCGAAGTATTCCGGCGTAGACGGGACGCGCAATAGTAGGCGGCGGTGTGCCCGGCCGCTAACTTGACGCCGCCACGGTCCGTTCGAGCGGACCCCCGCCACGCCCGCGACCACACCACCTTCGGACCGGTCCCCCATGAGCTCCCGATCGACGCGCTCCACGGTCGCGAGGACTCTCGTCCTCGCCCTCTTCCTCCTCTCGCCGCTCCCCTCGCGAGCGCAGGCCCCCACGGCGGCGCACCAGATCGCCGAGGCCGTGCAGGCCGCGCCGCCGACCCAGGCGGCCGGCGCGACGGTGCTCGGCTTTCGGGCGGACGGATCCGTGACCCCGCTGCGCGAGGGATCCAACGGACTGATCTGCCTGGCGGACGACCCGACCAGCGAAGGGTGGAGCGTCGCGTGCTACCACGAGTCGCTCGAGCCGTTCATGGCGCGCGGCCGGGAACTCCGAGCGCAGGGGGTCACCGACTCGGGGGAGCTGGCGACGCGCCGGTGGGCCGAGGCCGACGCGGGCACGCTCGCCATGCCCGACAGGCCGGCGACCCTCTACGTGATGACCGGCGACCGCTTCGACGCGGCATCCGGGACCGTGGTGAACAGCTTCCTGCGCTGGGTCATCTACTCGCCTTGGGCCACCGCCGAGGAGACCGGCCTGCCGCTGGCCCCGACGGGACCGGGCGGGCCCTGGCTCATGTTTCCGGGCACAGCCGGCGCGCACATCATGATCACGCCACCCGTTCCCGGCGGGCCCGGGCACTGACCCGAGCGTCCGAGCGCGTCACTCGACGATCTCGGCGGTGCCCGCGCCGCGTGTGAGGTCGGCGATCCGCCTCCGCACGACCTCGACATCCTCGACGGGGACCCCGATGCGGTAGCGGACGTCCGCGGCGAACGCCTCGTCGAGGATCGGAAGGTCCATGTCCGAGATCATGCGCTGCAGGGCGTCGACGTCCGGGTATCCCACGGTCACGTCCACCACGGCCCGCTCCACCCGTTCGTCGGTGGGCAGGGAGCTCAGCGCGAGGGTCACGCCGCCCGAATAGGCCCGGCTGAGCCCCCCGGTGCCGAGCTTCACGCCGCCATAGTAGCGCGTCACCACGGCCACGACCTCCCCGACACCGGAGTGCAGGAGCGCGGTGAGCATCGGTCGCCCGGCTGTCCCGTGAGGCTCGCCGTCGTCGCTCATACCCATGTGCGCGGTGCTCCCCGGCGGTCCCGCCACGAACGCCCAGCAGTGGTGCGTCGCGTCGGGGAACTCGTCGCGGACGCTGGCTACGAAGGCGTGGGCGGCGTCCGCGTCGGGGGCGCGCGCCAGGGACGTGACGAACCGGCTCCTCTGAATCGACTCCTCGACGCGGTGCACGCGTGCGGGGATCGGGTAACGGGCCGGGCCGGCCACCTCAGCGGAGTGCCCCCGGCCTCAGCTCGGCGTCCGCCTCCCGACCCAGCCGTTCACTGATGTCGGCGAGGGCGACCACGTCTTCCGTGGTGGTCCGGAAATTCACGACGCACATGCGCAGCGCGTACACCTCCCCCAGGACCGCGTTGGAGACGAACGCCTCGCCGCCCCGCTCCATGCGGGTCTGGACGCTCCGGTTCAGCTCGTTCAGGTACGCACGCACATCCGCCTCGCCGGCACGGGCCACGAGGTCCTTCGGCACGTACCGGTACGTCGTGATGCTGAGCTGCGTCCCGAATGCCTCGAGCTCGTCGCGCGACTCGGCGATCGCGTGGAAGTACCGCGCGAGGTCGATGTCCTCCTCCACCATGCGTGCATAGGCCGCACGACCCACCTGCCTGAGCTGGAGCCAGACCTTGAGGGCGCGGAAGCCTCGCGAGTTCTGGATGCCGCGCTCGAAGAAGTTCACCGCCTCGTCCTGATCGAAGTGGTAGTACTCGGGCCGGTAGCTGAACGCGGCCATGAGCGCGTTCGGGTCGCGAACCAGCGTGCACCCGGCCTCGAGCGGCGCGTAGAGCCACTTGTGCGGATCGAGCGCGACCGAATCGGCCAGGGCGAGGCCGCGCAGGTCGTCGGGCGCGTTGGCCGCGGCCGCGGCGAAGGCGCCGTACGCTCCGTCGACGTGCATCCAGAGGTCGAAGTCGTCGCACAGGGCGCGTACCTGGGGGAGCGGATCGACCGCCCCCGTGGACACCGAGCCTCCGGTGCCGACCACCATGAACGGACGGTCGCCGGCGGCCAGGTCGGCCTCGATGGCGGTTCGGAGGGCGGCGACGCGCATCCGTTCCCGGTCGTCGGTCTCGATCCAGCGGATCGCACTCGACCCGAGGCCCGAGAGATCGGCCGCCTTCTGGATCCACGTGTGGGTACCTCGCGAAGCGTACACGCGCAGCATCCGGGCGTCCGCACCGCGCATCCCCTCCGTACGTACCGCCCATCCGCCCTTGGCGGCCCTGGCAGCCCACAGGCCGAGCATATTGGCGACGTTGCCGCCGCTCACAAGGATGCCGTCCCCGCCTTCGGGAAAGCCGACGAAGTCGGCCATCCATCGGACCGCCTGCGCTTCCATCTCCGAGGCCATCGGCGAGAGCGTCCAGGCACCCAGGTTCGGGTTGATCGCCGCCGCGAGGAAGTCGCCGAGGATCCCGATGGGCGCCGCCGGCGCCGTGATGTAGCCGAAGAATCTCGGGTGCGAGTTGTAGAGCGAGTGGTCGACGAGCAGCTGCGTGGTCTCCCGGACGAGCGTCGACGCGTCCACGCCTTCCAGCGGAAAGCGCTGGTCGGCGTCGAGCAGGGCGCGAATGCGAGGTGGCGTCTCCCCGGTCGCCAGCGGGCGGGTACGCATGCCGGCGAGGAGCGCAGCCACGTCGTCGACGAGTCGATGGCCGATCTCCGCGAAGTCGTCGGGGGAAAGATCGAGCGGCGTCCGTCGCCCCTCCAGCGAGCGCGCTCGCTCCGCGCCCTCGTCTCGGGCGCCCGTGCCCGGGGGGTTCGTCGGTCGTGTCATGGTCCCGTCTCCGAGTGTCTTCGGTCCGGGATCACACCGGTGCACGCGCGAATCAGGTCGAGCCGGCCTCAACCGCCGGCCATGCGGTCGAGAAAGCCCCGCTCGGCGGCCGAAAGACTCGAGGGCCCACCGTCGGCGACCTTGTCGAGCAGACGCTGGACCTCTTCCCGGTTCAGCTCATGCAGCGACTCGAGCGGGATGCCCTTCCATCGGGAGACGGCCGTCCGGTCGCCGACGAAGCGCGACGCTCCGATCTGCGATTCCATCTTCCTCTGGAAGTCCCGCTTCGATCCGCCCTGCCGCCACTGCCGCCACTTGAGGAAGCCGAAGCCGACCGCCGCTCCGCCGAGGTGGGCGAAGTGCGCGACGCCGCTCCCCGACGCGCTGATCCCGGCGTAGACCGAGTACATCACGTAGAGCGAGACGAGCAGCCACGCCTGCACCGGAATGGGGATCGGAAAGAGGATGATGGTCTCGCGCGGGTAGTAGTAGGCGAAGCCGACGAGCACCGCATAGACCGCCCCGGATGCCCCGACCATCGAGGCAGACGTCGCGAAAACGGCGTGGAACAGCGCCCCGCCGATGCCCGCGAGGAAGTAAAGCTGGATGAAGGCCTTGCCCCCGATGCGCATCTCCAGGCGCGGTCCGAAGAAGAAGAGGCCGATCATGTTCGAGAGCAGGTGCCCGAGCCCGGCGTGCAGGAACATGTAGGAGATCAGGGTCCACGGGCGCAGGAAGACGAGCCTCGGATCGAAGACGAGGTCGTTAAAGAGCCCCGGGCTCGTGGCCGTTACGACGAACATCGTGACGTTGGCGACGAGAAGGCGCTGGACCCATGGCGTGAGCGCGTACATGCGAAGCCTTACCCCGTCGGAGCGAGGAAGTGTTTCATACCGGCACCGGCCGGTGGCGAGACGCGCGCGTCACGCCCTATCGCCCCTCCCCCTCCGCCTCCCCCGCCGGCTTCGCCCAGAACGCGGCGTTGTCCGGCGTCTGCGCGGCGACCGAGGCCGAGTACAGCGACGCGTTGAAGAGCACCTTGAACGTTCCGAACGGCTGGCCGCGCCACTGCGGCCTCATGCCGAGCAGCACGACCCGGCCGGCCCCGTGCTCGACCTCCAGCGCAGCCGCGTATCGCCGCGAGTACCGCGGCGGCGGAGAGCGACGAGCACAGAGCGGAGAACGGACGCATGGCGGCGGAGCGGTGTTCGGGTCTCGTTGGACGCCCCCCGGATGGCGCGGGCGCCGATGGACGACGAAGATGCACGGACACCGCGGAGCGAGCCACCCCGGGCGGGGGCCTCGATCCCCCTCCCCGGAGCCCGCCGCCGCCCCCCTCCCACACCCTGCCTCCGACACGAGCGATGGCCAGCACAGCGACGACTCCGGGCCACGCCCACCGAGGCTACGGCTTCTACGCGGCCGCGTCGGTGGTGGTGGCGAACATGATCGGGACGGGGGTCTTCACCAGCCTCGGCTTCCAGCTCCTGGACATTCGCTCCACCGCGCCGCTCCTGCTCCTGTGGGTCGTGGGCGGCGTCGCCGCGTTCTGCGGTGCGATCACGTACGCCGAGCTGGGGGCGGCCATCCCCCGCTCGGGCGGCGAGTACACCTTCCTCTCGCGGATCTACCATCCCGGGGCGGGCTTCGTCTCCGGATGGATCTCGGCCACGGTCGGCTTCGCTGCCCCGACCGCGCTGGCCGCCATCACCTTCGGCGCCTACCTGTCGTCGGTCTTCCCGAGCCTGTCGGAAGGCTGGCTCGCCGTAGCGCTCGTGGTGGGCCTCTCGGCGGTTCACGCCACCACGCATCGCAACTCCGGCATCCTGCAGTCGGGGTTCACCACGCTGAAGGTGCTGCTCATCGTCGCGTTCTGCGGTGCGGCGCTCCTCCTCACGCCCGACCCGCAGCCGGTCACCCTGGTTCCCGAGGCCGGTGACGCAGGGCTCGTCTTCAGCGGGGCCTTCGCGGTGTCGCTGATCTACGTCTCCTATGCCTACACCGGGTGGAACGCGGCGACGTACCTGACAAGCGAACTCGACGACCCCTCGCGCCAGCTGCCGCTGATCCTGGGCGGTGGCACGCTGCTCGTGCTCGGGCTCTACGTGGGCCTCAACTGGGCGTTCCTGAGGGCCGCGCCCATGCCCACGATGGAGGGCGAGGTCGAGGTCGGTTACATCGCAGCCACGTACATCTTCGGCCCGCTGGGCGCCGATATCATGGGCGTGACCCTCGCGCTGCTCCTCGTCTCGACGGTGAGCGCCATGATCGTGGCCGGCCCGCGGGTGCTCCACGTGATCGGCCAGGACTACCGCGCCTTTCGCTGGCTCTCCCACACGAACCCCGACGGCATCCCCACGCGGGCGATCCTGACACAGGGCGCCCTGGCGGTCGGCTTCATCGTGACCGCGTCGTTCGAGTCGATCCTGGTCTTCTCGGGCTTCGTGCTGGGGCTCAACAGCCTGCTCGCGGTCGGCGGCGTCTTCGTGCTGCGGGCGCGCGAGCCCGACCTGCCCCGGCCGTACCGCGTCTCGGCCTGGCCGGTTCCGCCCCTCGTCTACCTCGGACTCACTCTGTGGACACTGTCCTACCTCGCGCTGGACCGCCCGGGCGAGGCCGGCGTGGCCGGCCTGCTGATCGCGCTGGGCACCGCCGTGTGGCTCCTCACGGGCGCCCGGAACGAGGAACCGCCCCGGTCCTTCTGAGGACCGGGGCGGCCGGATTCGAGGGGTTATGTGCCTCGCACCGGGAGACTACCAGTCGTCGTCTTCGTCGTCGTCCCAGTATTCGTCGTCTTCGTCCTCTTCGTCCTCTTCGTCGTCGTCGGAGTCCCCATCTTCCTCTTCATCGTCCTCCCAGTCGTCGTCGTCCTCCCAATCCTCTCCGTCCAACGCCTCGTCCTCGTCGACCTCGTCATCGCTGAAGGAAAGGACCTGGGGCCCGGGGCTTTCCGCCTCGAACCAGCTCGACCGGCTCATCTCCATGCCTCCATGGCAGATGGCTCGGGCGCGGACCGACCCGTATCGATCCTGACCAGAGCACGTTGTCGCGAAGATAAATCCCCGCCCCCCCGCGTCAACGTGATTCTCTCGCGAGCTGATAGAGCGGGCGCGGTTCGATCTGGAGCGTGACGTGCTCGATGCCGAACGTGGACAGCCTCTCGCGCACGTCGTCGAGCAGGCGTCCGTGCTCGGCATGCCCGTGGTGGGAATGCCGCGGAGGTGATGGCGGTGACGGCCCAGGCCCATGCTCGTCGACCCCGACGCGTGACGGCGTACCCCAGACACTATATTCGTCTCCCGAGACGACGTTACCCGTGGCCTGTCATGCATACAGAATCGAACCCGCTCCTCCACGACGAGCTCCGGATCCCCTTTCACCTCATCGACGCCCGGCACGTCGAGCCCGCCGTGGACGTGGCGCTGACCGAGGCCCGGGCCGAGGTCGACGCCATCTCCGCCGACCCGGGTGCACCGACCTGGGACTCCGTCCTCGGACGCCTCGACGCGGCGCTCGAGCGCCTGGCCGAAGTGGTGAGCCCGATCGGGCACCTCGTCGCCGTCGCCGAGACGCCACCGCTCCGGGACGCCTACAACGCGGTCCTGCCCGAGCTCTCCGCATTCTGGTCGAGCATCCCGCTCGACGAGGGACTCTGGCGTCGCCTCGAGGCGTACGCGGCCACCGACGAGGCCGCGCGCCTGACCGGTATCCGGCGCCGACACCTCGACAAGACCGTCGACGACTTCCGTCGCGCCGGCGCGGACCTCCCGGCGGAGCGCAAGGCGCGCCTGCAGGAGCTGCAGGTCGAGCTCGCACAGCTTCAGCAGAAGTTCAGCGAGAACGTGCTGGACGCGACCGCCGCCTTCGAGCTCCTCGTGGAAGACGAAGGCAGGCTGGCCGGCGTGCCGAAGGGGCCCGTCCGCCGTTTCCGGGCCGCGGCGAATGAGAAGGGACGGGAGGGCTGGCTCCTGACTCTGGACTACCCGTCCATCGAACCGATTCTGAAGTACTGCGAGGACCGGGCCCTCCGGCGGGAGATCTTCACCGCCCACACCACGCGCTGCCGTGAGGGAGACTTCGACAACCGGCCGCTCATGGCCCGCATCCTCCGCCTCCGGGACGAAATCGCCGGCATCCTCGGCTATTCCGGGTTTCCCGACTACACGCTGGCGGACAGGATGGCGGGCACCGCGGAGCGAGCGATCGCCTTCGAGGCGGACCTGGTCGAGCGGACCCGCCCCTACTGGAAGCGGGACACTCAGGAGCTGACCGCGTACGCGTCAAAGCTCGGGATCGACGTCCTCGAGCCCTGGGACGTCTCCTTCGTGATGGAGAGCCTGCGCAAGGCCCGCTACGACATCGACGACGAAGCCCTGCGGCCCTACTTCCCACTCGGGCAGGTGCTCGACGGCATGTACGAGATCGTGCGCCGCACCTTCGGATTCCGGATCGTGGAATGCGCGATCGAGCAGGTGTGGCACGAGGACGTGCGCTTTTACGAGATCTTCGACGAGGGGGACGTCCTCGTCGGCGCGTTTTATACCGACTGGTTCCCGCGCAAGGAAAAGCGCCAGGGTGCGTGGATGAACCACTTCGTCACCGGCGGGCCCCGGTCGGACGGCTTTCACCCGCACGTCGGCGTCATGTGCGGAAACTTCACGCCACCCGAAGACGGCGGGGACGCGCTGCTCACCCACCGCGAGGTCGAAACCACTTTCCACGAGTTCGGTCACCTCCTCCATCACTGCACGTCCCGCGTCGAGATCCCGTCCCGGGCCGGCATCCACGTTGCGTGGGACTGGGTGGAGCTCCCGAGTCAGCTCATGGAGAACTGGACGTGGGAGCGCGAAGCGCTCGACCTCTTCGCGCGCCATCACGAGACGGGCGAGCCTTTCCCCGAAGATCTCTACGGGCGGATGGTCGCCGCACGCCGCTTCATGGGAGGGTGGGCCCAGATGCGTCAGCTCTCCCTCGGCACCGTCGATCTGGCGCTGCACCAGGAGCTGGCTCCGAAGCTGAGGCGCGAAACGGGTGGCGCGCCCGACGCCGCCGTCGACGCGCGTCAGGGCGAGGAGACGATGGACTTCGGCCGTGAACGCTTCGCGGCGTTCTCGCCGGCGGCACACTTCGCCGAATACCACATCCTCACGTCCTTCTCGCACCTGTTCTCCGGCGGGTACGCCGCCGGGTACTACAGCTATCTCTGGTCCGAGGTGCTGGACGCGGACGCGTTCACGCGCTTCCGCGACCGGGGCATCTTCGATCGCGAGACCGGACGGGCCTACGTGGACGCGATCCTCTCGCGCGGCGACTCGGCCGACCCCGACGTGCTGTTTCGCGAATTCATGGGCCGGGAGCCCGACCCCGGCGCGCTCCTCGCGCGAAACCTCGGCGCGCCCGCCGGGACCACGGCATGACACGGACACATGCGC
>JAURER010000015.1 GCA_030827315.1 Gemmatimonadota bacterium
CACCCGCAGCTCAACATCCAGTGCCAACGCAACCGCCTCCCAGTCTTCGGCCCCGCGTGCTTCGGCCTTGATCTTCGATAGGCGGGCGACGATTTCGTCGATCGGGGTGTCGCCATCCTCGGCGAGTCCCTCCACGCGGAGGATATCCATGCGCCGCGCGCGCTGAGGCAGGCCGACCTCGCGAAGCCGCGATGCGGCGAGTTCGAGCGCGGGGTTCGCGCGCTTCATCTTTCGGGCGAGATGATAGGCCAGGGCGTAGTTGGCGGTGGCCTCGGCCTTGGTGCGAGGATTGTCTTCGTTACGCGCCACGAGCTCGAAGTGGTACGCTGCCTCCGCGATGGCGCCCTGAATCATTGCACGTTCGCCCGCGATCCATCCGTGGCGGGCGGCAAGAGATGCCTCGCCAGCGCGGTCGAAGTGGATCGCGAGCTCGCCCGACTGTTCATCACTACCGGATCTCGCGATGAGCTCCGCGAGGCTTGCGTGGAGGAGCGCACGCCGCGTGTCGCTCATCTCCGAATAGATGGCGCTCTTGAACAGGTCATGCGCGATCCAGACGCGATCACGCTCGAGCTGTGCAAGGCCGCCGTGGCGCAGTTCGTCGACGCTGTCGACAAGCTCGTCGAAGCGCCGATCCAGCAGCCTGCCCAGGTCGCCGATCCTCATCGGCTTGGACCCGACGGAGAGAACCTGCGCCACTTTCGTGGCGGTCGCGGATAGCGCCTCGGTGCGCGAAGCAAGAATCTGGCGCAGGGAGATGGGAAGGGTGAGCGCTTCCGATCTCGACTCGGGAAGCTCAAGACGGCCTGCGAGAAAGTCTCGGGCGAGCTCGGTCAGGTAGAGCGGGTGCATCCCGGAGAGGGCGAGCAGCTTCTCCGTCGCATCGGTACTCAACCGCTGGTCGCCGATGTGCCCGAGGATCTCGCGCCCTTCCGACTCCTCGAGTGCGCCGAGCCCTACACGCTCGAACGGGAAGCCCTTTTCGTCGGACAGGAGGACGTCCAGGGGGTCTTTCCCTCCGACCATGTCGGGACGAACGGTGGCCACTAGGCCGAAGGGCACGCGTTCCCGTCGCCGACGGAAGAAGTGCAGGGCTGCCACGGTCGTCGCGTCGGCCCAGTGGAGATCGTCGATGAAGAGGATGGTCGGTTGCTCCCGGGACACGCTCTCCAGCAGGAGCGAGAAGGCATCGAGGAGGCGCCTCGACAGGGCGTCGTCCTCGATGGGCGGCGGTGCGCTCACGGGCTGGCTCAGGGAGCCGCGGGGGAGTGTGGCACCAACCACAGTCCGCCACGGCTCACCCAGATCAGTCAGGTGGCGGTCGACATCGACCCCGCTGAGCGCATCGATGATCGGGTTGAGCGAGATGCGTCTCTCGAGTTCGACCGGGGTCGCCGTGAGGCAACGGACCCCGTCCAGAGCTGCCGATCGTGCCACCTCATCGAGAAGACGAGTCTTTCCGATGCCCGCCTCGCCCAGAATCAGCGCATAGCTGCAGTAGCCGTCCCGGACCTGTCGTACGACACCTTCGAGGCGGGTGACGTAGGGTTGCCGGCCCACGAAAGGCACCTGATCCTGAGCCTGGTCCGCAGGGGTTCTGCCGAACGCCGCTCGGACCCGCCCGATGGCCTCTTCCACCACCTGCGCCGGGCCCTCCCGCCCGACCCTGTCCAGGTACTCCGCCCAGGCGATCTCGGCGGCCTGCATGCGCCCAACCCTGGCGCGGGCTTCAATGATTCGGCCGACCATCTCGGGGTCGTTCGGATGAAGGGCATAGAGCGCCTCCGCGGCTTCACGCCCGGACACTCGATCGCCGCTGGTCGTCGCAGCGGCCCAGGCGGCGTGGGCCGCGCGCTCGACTCTGAGCCGGAGCCGTTTCTCGACGGTGGTGCGCCAATCGTCGAAGGTGTCGCTCACCGCAGGGAGTGGCCGGTTCATGAACCCGGGCTCGAGCGCATGCGCGGCTTCGGAGTAACGTCCCTCACGGACGTGATCTTCGAACGTGCGCACGTCACACTTCAGTCCTCTGGCGGCGCCGAGCATGTCCCCGCGGACGTCGAATGGCCTCCCTCCGAGGCGCGACCCCACTGTGTGCACCAGCTGGCGAATCCTCTTTCGTATTCTCGCGTCCGCGTCCTCCCCCCAGAGGACCTGCGCGACCTCGAGCCGGGAGATCTCGCCCTCCGTGAAGACCAGCGCGAGCAGGGCGGTCTGGAAGGGCGATAGCTCGAGAGGGCCGTTAGGGCCGAAGATCCGTGGCCCGTCGAAGAGTTCGATCCGGACGGATGAAATCGGATCGGCCGGCTGGGGCTTCCCCGTCACGACACGGGCGTCCGGCTGCGACGCGGGGTTCCGGGGCGTGTCAGCGACGGCGGGGTTGCGGCCACGGTCGCCGCCTCCCTGCCCCGGCCGGCGGGAGCCCACGAACTCAGTCCTCCGCGCTCCGCCTCCCTGCGCAGCCAGGCCTCGATGATCCACTCCCACCCGAGGAAGTCGCGAACCTGGCTCGGCCTGTATCCGATGAGTCGGTGCATCTGGTTGCTCAACGAAAATCCGTCCGGGTAACCGGACTCGTATGCGATCGAGACGATAGTGGCAGCCGTGTTCTGGAGGCGGCATGCCAGCCTAAGGATCCGCGAGAGCTGGAGCCAGTGCGACGGCACCGGCAGTCCGCGTGCCAGGAACCGTCGTCCGAGCGCCCGGCGGGACATGTAGAGGTGCCGGGATAGGCCGGTGATCGTGCGGGCCTCGGCAGACAGTTCGATGATCCGCCGCAACAGTCGCGTGGTGTCCGGGTCGACGGGGATGCCCCGCCAGCGGAGATAATCCGTGACGTCCGCCGGGAGATCGAGCGGCGGGCGTCGCAGCACCGAGGCCACGTCGCGGGCGTCGACGGCACCACCGCACGGCAGCAGGCCATGGGGCCTGCAGGCCTGTATGGGCGCGAGGATGTTGGGGTGTTCCTCGAGCACCGCCGCCTCCGGCAGGACTGCGACGAGCGGGAGCCCGCCGGGCCGGCCCTCGACGAAGCTCAGCGTCTCCGGTCGTAGCACCGGGCCCACCTCCCAAACGAGGGCCGAGCCCGGGGATCGAGCGGCGATGAGCATCTGCTCGCGACCTCCCGTAAGGGGCTCGAGCGACTCGTAAGGGAACGACAGGACGTGCAGTCGGGCGCGCGGCTCCATTGGAGACCTCCTTGATGTGTGCGGTGGCAGTCCCGTGAACCGAGGAGGCTACGGAGGTCGCGTCATCGAGGCGTCATCGTCTCCACAGCACATCGACCTGACCCAATCATCCCGTGATGACGGCCATGGCGTGGCGCTGGTTCCTGCGGCGCGTCGGTCATGGGTTGTCGCCGCGGGGGCGGCACAGGCCGGTGCCCGCGATCACTTGCGAAACCGAATCCGGTCGGCAATGATCAGAATCAAAATACTGTTCTACTTCGGGGGCGTTTCATTCTCATGGTCGGTCAGCCGGAACCCGCGAACATCAATCCACCCCGGCAGCGCCGCTCGCAGCGCACTCTGGAAAGGATCGTGGCCGCATCCTTCGACATCCTTGCCACGGAGGGGCCATCCGGACTTACCGTGCATCGGGTGGTCGAGAAGGCCCACTCCTCGGTGGGCTCCTTCTACGCTCGGTTCGAGGGAAAGGAAGACCTGCTGGACTACCTGGGAGAGCGCGTCTGGGCCGAGGCGCTCGATCGATGGCAGCGCGCCCTGGAGTCGAGGGACTGGGGCGAGGCGAAGCTGCCGGCGCTCGTCCGTGGTGCCGTGGCCCTGCTCGTGGACGCCGATCGGTCGCGTTCCGTGTACCTCAAGTCCCTCGATCAGGTCTCGGGACGTCGCTCCAACGCGTACGATCTCTTTCGGGTCCAGGTTCTTGAAGGGGTCGCGGCCCTGCTACTGGAGCGGTCTTCGGAGATGACTCACTCCGCGCCGACGGTGGCGGTGCGGATCGGGCTGGAAGCCGTGATGGGAGTTCTGGACGCCGAGAATCGTGTGGCCGGGGATCGGCTCGATCGCGAGCTTTTGGTCGATGAATGCACCTCGCTGCTGACTCGGTACCTCGCCGAAACGAGCTCCGGCGGGGCGGACGGATCCGGCGTGGAGTTCTTCGACGTCTGGAGCTGACGGTCGGCAGGAAGTTTTTCGGGTGCCCTCTCTCACGTATGTTTCCGGCACTCCGCGGTCATCTTCGGCGCCTTCCGACGTATGGAGTCTGGGCGAAGGGACGGCAGTCTCGTCAGGACGGGGGGGAAACGGTCCGGTTTCGGGCCCGGTTCGAGGTCGATGAGAAATTTCGTGAGAACGACAAGCGTCTGGGCGGCGGCGTGCCTGGCGGCAGCCTTCGCGTTGAGTGCGCCGGGTGCCGCGACTGCGCAATCTGGCGCGGAGGCCGTGCTCCGCGGTGTGGTATTCGACAGCACGGAGATGCGCCCGCTCGCTCGTGCGAGGGTCGCCGTCATGGGCACGAGCTCGTTGGCCGAGACGGATGCGAATGGCGTGTTCGTGCTTGCCGGCGTCCCGGCGGGCGCGCACTGGGTCTCGTTCTACCACGAGCGTCTCCAGCAGCTCGGGGTGAGCCCGCCCTCGCGCCAGGTCGAGTTCCGTGCCGGACAGACGGTCGACGTCGCGCTTGCCGTCCCGTCGGAAGCCACGCTCCTCGCGGGGTGGTGCCTGGCCGAGCAGCCCGGTGCGGGCTTCGCGGCGATCGCGGGCTTCGTCTCCGATTCTCTCACCGGCGTTCCACTTCCCCGGGCCATCGTTCGAGCCGAAGCCATCACACGAACGGGCGGCATCCAGCCAATCGAGGCGAGGACGGACGACTCCGGCTACTTCCGCATCTGCAACGCTCGAGCCGACGTAGATATCCGCCTTCAGGCTCACTTCGGCCAGAACTCGGGGCGCTCGATCGAGTTGTTCCTTCCGCCGGGCGCAGCCACCGTTCAGGACCTCGTGCTATTCATGACGGCTGAAGGGACGCTGACGGGGTATGTGCGCGATTATGCGACCGGTGAGCCAGTTTCGGGCGCGGTGGTCTCGGTGGTCGGAACCCGTGCGGCGACGCTGAGCGACGCCAGCGGCCGATTCGTGCTGGCGGACCTGCCACCCGGTCGCCATCTGGTGAACACGGACCATATCGCGTTCGAGGAACGTACCGACTCCGTGACGATCTTCAGCGAAGAGACGGTCGACATCGAAGTGAGCATGGCGACCGAGGCGCTCGAGGTAGAAGGGCTCGTGGTCACGGCGCGAACGCGCTTCGGACGCACGAGCCTGGCGGGCGACGCCAAGCGTGCAGACTTCATCTCGCGCGAGGAAATCGACGTGCTTCTTCCCCGGGTGACGGCGACCGCGGATCTGCTGCGCAACATGAACGCCCCGGGGATGCGTGTACGGGAAGTCTACCAGCAGGACCAGATCACGGGTGTCGTGGTGCCGAGCCTCTGTGTGGAGGTGAGCCGTCGTTCCGGTGGCGAAGGCTGCGTGCCCGCGGCGGTGGCGCTGAACGGGATCATCGTTCCCTTCCCCGATCAGGTGCTCCGGGACCTGGACCCCAACATCATCGACCGAATCGAGATCCTGAGCCCGGTGGACGCGCAGTTCCAGTTCGGATCGATCGCCGGAAACGGCGCGGTGTCCATCTATACTCGGTAGCGAGCGAACCGTCGGCGAGGTCGAGCCCTGCGACGGGGCTTCTCAGGTTTGACTGGTTTCGTTCTCTCCCGGGGCCAGGCCGAGACCCCATCCGCCCTGCGCGCGAACGGCCACCGCACTCAGGAGCGCCTCGACCCCGCGACGTCCCTTGCCCAGGGACCAGGCGTACATTTTCCGGAAGCTGAGGG
The DNA here is from genome assembly GCA_030827315.1 of Gemmatimonadota bacterium. Lineage (GTDB taxonomy): Bacteria > Gemmatimonadota > Gemmatimonadetes > Longimicrobiales > Gaopeijiaceae > UBA2589. The sequence goes on from JAURER010000015.1 coordinate 5,849, forward strand.
CTGTGCCCAGGGCGATGAGCACCGTCCCAGCGGTCGCGATGAAGCCTGCCATGGCGCCCGTGAACGGCCAGATCACCGCCCACGACCCGGCGAGCCAGGATGCCGCGCCGCTTCCTCCTCGCTGAGAGGACCCTCAACACGGTCAGTCATGCGGGATTCCGAGGCCGGGGTCTGGTGCACAAGGGTCAAGAAGGCGTCTGGAAGCCGACTGTGAGCCGGAGCAACGTGGCTTCAACCCACCAGATGTCATAGAAGCCCGAGTCCGACCCTCGATCGGTCGCGAAAAAGAAGTGGCGGCCGTCGGGCGAGAAGCTCGGCCAGCCGTCGTTCGCAGCCGAATTGATCGGTTCTGGCAGGAGTACCGGATCCTTCCAGCCATATTCCGTCCGCTCGGCAATGTACAGGTCCTGTTCGCCGTATCCGTCGGCATCGCGGTACGCCTGGAAGACGAGGAAGCGGCCGTCGGGAGAGAGTACGGGGTTCGACTCCTCGCCGTGTGAGTTGATGCGGAGTGGCCGGGGCTCCGAAAAGCCCCCCGCTCCGTCCGGCGACGCGACGTAGAGGTCACTACCCCATGCCGGATCCGATCGCGTCCAGTAGAGAAGGGATCCGTCCGCGAGCAGCGTCGGGCCGAGCTCGGTGCCCAGCGTGTAGCGACCCAGGTCCTGCGCGGGCTGGTTGACCGCTCCCGCGATCGGGCGAGGGGCACCCCACCCTTCGTCGACCCGCTCGACGACCCAGAGGTTGTCGTTCGGTTCGACCTGACCCGGGATCGGACGGCGCGAGGAGAACAGCAGGGCTCGGCCGTCGGCGGTCAGGGACGGACCCTCGTCTCGATCCGTGGAGAACGGGGTCGGCTCCGGGGCGCTCCAGCCTCCCTGCGCATAGCGTGTCACCAGGATGCCAGGCGGGCCGCGTTGCGAGCGTCGAGTGAAGTACGCCTCTCTCCCGTCGGGCGCGAAGGTGATGTCGTAGTCATGCTCGTTCGAGGAGATCACGCCTGGCGCGAAGACCGTCGGGGTCGGCACGGACTCGAGCTGCCACTCGGCCGGGGCCTCGCCGCAGGCCGCGAGCGAGAGGGTCCACAGCCCGAGCGCGACGCCGGCAGGCCAGGCCTCGCGGCGGGTCGCCTCGCACCTCGGGGCGTTGTGCTCCACCGCGGCTCAGCTCTTCGTTGCGGCGAAGTGAGCTCCCGCGATGGACGAAGCGAAACGCTCGGTCTCACCCCTCGTCTCCGGGTGTGCCGCCAGGAACGCGCGCACCCCGTCGTCTCCGAGAATGTAGCTGGAGGGGTAGGGCGTTTCGGCCGTGATCCGCGCGTCACTGAACCCCGCCCGGCGAAACTCCGCGAGATAGACGTCGCGCATCGTCGGGAGGCATGCCGCGACCGCGTCGAGGTTGCTGGCCAGAGCCTCGGGGACGGGCACGTCGGACACCATGTCGGACACCACGAGTCGACCGCCCGGACGCAGAACCCGGAAGGCCTCGGAGAGTACCCGGTCCTTTCGGCTGCTCAGATTCAGCACGCAGTTGGAGATGATCACGTCCACGGATGCGTCGGCCACGGGGAGGGCCTCGATTTCCCCCAGGCGGAATTCCACGTTCGTGCAGCCCGCACGGGCGGCGTTCGAACGGGCACGCTCCACCATCTCCGGCGTCATGTCGACTCCGATGACGCGCCCGCTCTCGCCGACCTGTGCTCCCGCCAGGAAACAGTCGATTCCCGCACCGGAGCCGAGGTCGAGTACCGTCTCTCCGGGCCGGAGCTCCGCGATGGCGGTCGGGTTGCCGCAACCAAGCCCGAGGTTGGCGTCCTCGGGAAGCTGTGCCAGTTGCGCATCCGAGTAACCGATGGAGCGGCTCACTTCCTGCGCGTCGATGGAGGTTCCGGGGCCGCCGCATGCAGGCTGGCAACACGGCGACCCGTTCGCGGCGACCCGTGCATATCGGTCGCGTACGGCCCCTCGTCGCGCGCTGGCGGTATGCGCGCCGGTGCTGTCTTCTGTGTGCATGGGCCTCACCTCCCGGACTGGGTTACGTCGGGCCGGGCAGTCTGCAGGGTGTCGCCACGAACGACGCAGCAGGATCCTTCCGAAGTTTCAGGGCGCTCGGCGGGGGCCCGGCTCACCTCCAGGAGGCTGCGCGGATCCACGCTCGTGCTTCCGTACCGCACGACCCAGTGGAGGTGCGGGCCGGTGACGCGCCCCGTCGCCCCGACCCGACCGACGGGCTCTCCGGCCTCCACCGTGTCGCCCGGAGAAACGAGCGGTTCACTGAGGTGGAAGTAGCCGCTGACCACCCCCGCGCCATGGTTGAGGTAGACCACGTTGCCCGCGAGCAGGAACGGTTCGACGACCTGCACGACCCCCCGGGCCGCGGCCAGGACGGTGTCGCCCTGCACGCCCTGCAGATCGAGACCGAGATGGCGACTCGAAACCTGTCCGTTAAAGACCCGTCCGTCGCCGAAACCACTGGTGACGCGGCTGCTGCGCGGCAGGACCACGCGCTCGTTCCAGAGGCGGGGGGTGCGATGAGCAGCCGCGGAGACCGAAGCCGCCCGGGCCCGATCGCGTTCGAGCTGCACCTGGTCTGCCGAATCCGGCGGTGCGCCGAATCTCGGCGCGACAGTGAGGCGCTCGTGACGATACTCCCCGCGGGTGACCGGAATCCGGGCGGTGAGCTTCTTCTCCCCGCCGCTCTCGAAAAGCACGCGCAGCTCGGCCTCCACCACCGTATCGGCATCGACGGGAACGGCCGCGATGCTCTCGAACGTCCCCGCCTCCGGGCGCCCGAAGTGGAGTTCCTCTCCGGCGACCGCGCCGTGGACGCCGATCAGCGGGGTGTGCCTCGACGCGACGACCCGAAGCGTGAAGAGTCGTCCTTCTCCGGGTGCCGCGGGGCTCCAGCTGATTTCGGGGTCCATCCGAATGACGGGCTGCGAGGCTGTGGCGCCCGACGCGTCCGCCTCCGCCAGGAACGAGCCCGGGCCGAAGACGAGCACCGCGCCGACGATCGGGACCGTCCAGATGATTCCCCGGAGCACGCCTCCCGTCACGCTCGGCCCCTTAGCGAGAATCCCCGCCGCTCTGCGACGACAAGGTCTCTCCGTGGATCACCGCCAGGATCTGACGAAAGGCATCCAGGGGAAGCGCTCCCTGGATCGGCGGATAGGTATCGGCGCCGAGGACGATGAACGTAGGTGTGCCACGAACCGCCAGCTGTGCCGCGAGGCTGGTCGCCTCGGAGATACGTCGGATCTGGGCATCTCCGGCGAGGCAGGTGTCGAATGCGTCCATGTCGACGCCGAGATCCGCCACCCAGGCACGCACGACTCCGGCTGCACCGTTTCCGGCTCCCTTCCACTCCTGCTGCTCGTTCCAGAGCCGGTGGTTCAACCGCTCGAACGCGAGAACGTCGATCTGGTAGGCGCACTCGGCCGCGGACGTGGCCGGCAGGGACGTTTCCCACATGCCGGTGATGTAGGGCACGAACTTCCACTCGACCATTCCCGTCTCGATGAATTCTGCGAGGAGCGTGGGGAAGGTTTCCTCATGGAACTGACGGCAGTACCCGCAGCCGTAGTCGGACATTTCGACGACCTTCACCGGCGCGTCGACCGACCCGCGGTTGATCCCGACCTCCGACACCCGAACACGCGGACCCCCGTCGTCGGTAATGGCCGAGGTCGATGGAATCATGGTGGAGACGCCATCGCTCGCCGGCTGGTCGAGCAGCGCACGGGTGACGTCCGAGGTGGCGCCGTCCGGGCGGGCGTCCGGGTCGGAACACGCGGCCATGGCGAGAGCGAGACACAGCGGAACGAACGCGAAACGATCGAGCTTCATCGGAAGTCCAGATTTACGAGTTGTCCCATCCCGGCCAGGAAGGCCGTGATGGAGGTGAAACGCCCGGACACCATCAGAAGTCCGATGACGAGGAGCACGGCCCCCGCCGCCCTCTGGAGCGGCACGAGCCAGGCTCGAGCGGCTGCGCTTCCCGCCAGGAACCAGTTGAGGCCGACCGAGGACAGAACGAACGGGATTCCCATGCCAAGTGCATACACCCCGAGGAGCAAAGTTCCCTCCGCCATCGTCTCCTGGAGTCCCGCATACAGTAGAATCGAAGCGAGGATAGGGCCAATGCAGGGAGTCCAGCCCGCGCCGAAGGCGATGCCCACGAGGAGCGATCCCGCCCCACCCACCGGCCGATCTCGGAGGTGGACCCTCATCTCCTTGCCGAAAGCCGGCAGCCTGAGCAGGCCCAGCAGGTAGAGCCCGAAGAGCACCATCACCACGCCACCGGCCCGCGTAATCCAGGGCAGGGCTTCGGCCACCGCACGTCCGGCGGCCGAGGCCACCCACCCCATCGTCATGAAGACGAGGGAGAAGCCGAGGACGAAGAGCACCGAGTGCAGTACCGCCGCCCGGCGCACCGCCGGAGTCGGCCGGTCCGCGAGCTCACCGAGCGTGAGGCCCGAGACGAACGCGAGGTAGCTCGGCACCACCGGGAGCACGCACGGAGACAGAAACGAGACCAGTCCGGCGAGAAATGCGAGCGGGAAGGATACCTGGACTTCCATCGAGTCAGAGCCGGAAGTCCGTGCCCACGTTCACCGGCGTCCGGAGCCCATGGACATCCTCGTCGGCGTTCAGGAGCTCGAAGCTGCGCCGAAGCTTCGGGTGACTCAAGATTAGAATCATAATTTTGCTTCTTTTGTCGAGCCGGGCCTGGACGTTCCCGGTGCGTTCGCCGCGCGCCGACGTGGCCTCCGCCGGTTTCCTCACAGCGCGCTCTCCCAGTCTGCGACCTTCTTCGCACCGTCCTGCACCACGACCGTGCCCACGATCCGGTCGTGGATCGCCTGCCCGTTGGCGTCCCACCAGATCTGAGCGAAGCCGAGCAGGCCCGTCGCGAGACCGGCCGCGTATCCTCCGACGCGCTCGAAAGCCACCCACCAGGTGATCGGAGCGCCATCGAGGCGCACCACGCGGATGCGCATCAGACGCTTTCCGACGGTTTGCCCCTTCCACCACGCGAGGATCACCGTCATGTAGACCGCCGCCCAACCAAACCCGAAACCGAGGTCCTCACCGAGATCGAGGAGTCGCCCGAGGATCCCGCGAGACTCGGCCTCTCCCAGCTCCTGCCGCGTCTCCTCCAGCTGCGACTCGAGTCGCGCACTCTGACGCTCCAGGCGGGCCGAGCGTGCGGCGAGGACCGACACGGAGTCGGCGGCCACCGCCGCGAACACCCGTTCGCGAAGGACTTGGAGTCGCGCGGCCACGGCTTCGGCCCCGGTCGTATCGGCGAGAAGGTCGGCGTATTCCCTGAACGCGGCTTGGTCCGAATATGCGGAGACCTCCGCCCGAGTGGCCGCCACCACGGTTCCGGCCCCGGCGGCACTCGACTCCCTCGGTCCGGCCTGCGAGTCTGTGCCGGCGACGAGGCTGTCGACGAGCGCCTCCCACTCCTGACGCCACGACACGGATTCCGCGACGCCGTCGAGCAGTGCCTCCCGGATCAGCGCGTCAGGCAGTCCGAGATTGCGCACCGCGGGCATCACCTCTTCCGCCACGACGAGAGCCGCCTCCGGCGAGTCCGCCTCCTCGAGTCCCTCGAGCGCGACCGCGGCACCGAGACCTTCCAGCATCTGGCCGGTTCGCGCGACGACCGCGCGTGCGGCCTCCTCGCGAGGTCCCTCTCGATCGAAGTCGATGCCGAACGAGGTCCACAGGGCCGCGGTCACGATGGCAACCAGGAGGCCGAGGCACCCCACCGAGGCACGCATCGCGCGACCAAAGACGCCTCCGCTTACCGGCGTCCGGCGGAAGCCCGCCCGGATGAACAGAGCGGCGATGACGAGGCCGAGGATGAGCGAAAAGCTCCTCGTGACCGCTGTGATCAGCAGAATGACCACTCCGTCGATCAGCAGGGCAGCCGCGCGGCGGCCGGGCCTGGCCAGCGGCGTCCCGATCAGATCCGCCGAAATCTCGAACGCATCGGGGGTGACGATGGTGCGCGGGTCCCGGTGACCCGTGGCAGCCATTTCAGCGGCGCCGGGTCCAGAGCACCAGGACGAGTCCGACGACGCCCCCGATCAACGCACCCGTGGCGATCGTTCTCAGGTCCGGTGCCACGAACGCGGAGGGGGGCGGAGCGGGCGGGAGACCATTCCACTCCCCATAGACCTCGGATTCCGAAGCCGAAGCCGCGTCGCCCCCGGGGTCGTGCGGACCTCGGTGGTCGTGGCCGTGTCGCGCGGCGTCCTCGTCGACATAACCCGTGGCCTCATCGACGTTTCCGTCCCAGGCGCATGTGGGGCACTCGAGGCTTCCACGCTCCTTCGCAGTCCGGTTGGAGTATCCCACCTCCGCTCCGCACAGGGGGCATCCGAGCCCGCTGGGCTGGGGTCGGATCACGCCGTAGAGTGCGCCTTTCGAGAGGTCGAGCTTGTCGGCGATCTGATTCACGCTCCGACCGGAGTCCCAGTAGAGCTGGTTCACCCGCTCGATCGCTTCCGGAGTCAGCTCTGATGCGTGCATGAACACTCCTGCTTGACCTGTGTCGGCAACGCGATGAACATAACGCTCCGCCCACAGCCGACAAAAGCCGTAAGTGTTGGTCGGACCGCGGGTTTCCACCCTCTCCGACCCGGCCTTTCGTGAAGATTCCCGTCGCACACGGTCACCTCGAGGCGATTCTCAAGGAGCCGGACGGTCCTGCCCGCGGCGCGTCCGTGGTCTGCCACCCGCACCCGCTGCACGGCGGGACGATGCACACGAAGGCCGTCTATCGAGCTGCCCAGGGGCTGAGCGAGGCGGGGCTCGTCACCCTCCGCTTCAACTTTCGCGGCGTGGGGACGAGCACCGGCAGCCACGACGAGGGGATCGGCGAGCAGGAGGACGTGCTGGCTGCCCTCGACTGGCTCGAAGCCGCCTACCCGCATTTGCCCATCGTCGTGGGTGGCTTCTCGTTCGGTTCCATGGTAGGTCTCTCCGTCGGCGCCCGCGATGCTCGTGTCGTTGCGCTGCTCGGCCTCGGTCTCCCGGTGGACCTGAGCGAGCGCTACGATTTCGCCTACCTCGAGGATACGGCCAAACCCATCCTGGTGGTGCAGGGGGAGAACGACGAATTCGGCTCCGGGGCGCGCCTGGCTGCGGTACTCGGCGGCCTCGGGAGTCATATCACGATCGTCCGCGTGTCGGACACCGATCACTTCTTCTCGGGTAAGCTCGATGAACTTCGGGACGCCGTCCGGGGCTATTACGACTCGGGTCCGGGCGCGAGGGTTCTTCTCGCGATCTGAGCGAACCTCCCGGTGCGAGTCGACATGAGGGCAGGAGCGCAGGAGCATCGAATGCGAAGCCGGGACCGGGTATTGCAGAGTCTAGAGAACGTGTACAGGAGCGCCTTCTCCGCCGCCGAGGCGGCCGGAGACGCCGAGCGGATGGGAACGCTGGACATGGACTACCAGCGCGATCAGCTGCAACTCGAGGTGCTGCTCGACATACGGGACCTCCTCACACCCGAGGAGGCCGACAAGACGATTTCGTTGCTCGAGAAGGCCCAGAGCATCCGGAAGCTGACACGACTGCGTTGACGAGGGCGCTGCGGCCATGAAGATCTATACCCGTACCGGAGACGACGGCGGCACCGCTCTCTTCGGGGGAGGCCGGGTTCGAAAGCACGATCCTCGCGTCGAGGCGTACGGGACGGTGGACGAGCTCAATGCAGTCGTGGGCTGGGCACTGACGCAGGTGGCCGACCCCGTCGTCCGGACACGGCTCGGGCTCGTGCAGCACGATCTCTTCACGCTCGGGTCGGAGCTTGCGACCCCGCCCGCGGCGGACGGCCGCCGCCGGCCGGAGACTCCGCCGCTCCCGGTGGAGCGGATTGCCTCCATGGAGCGCTGGATGGACGGGGCCGACGAGGAGCTCCCGCCGTTGCGCGCGTTCATCCTGCCGGGCGGATCCGACGGGGCAGCCGCGTTGCACGTGGCCCGGACGGTGTGCCGGCGCGCCGAGCGAGCGGTCGTCGCCCTCGCGGAGGCCGGACCCGTAGACGCCGAGGTCGTCACCTACCTGAACCGGCTCTCCGACCTGCTCTTCACCTTCGCCCGGGTGGAGAACCTCCGGGCAGGCCGTCCGGACGTGGAGTGGGAGAAGCTGTCGGGCCTCGAGGAAGCTTGAACCCCACCATGGGCGTTTCGTCACGCGGACGAGCCATTGCCTGACGGCGGGCGCGCCGCACGCATGGCGACTTCGGTTTCTGCCGCGCTGCGTGGACGTGGCCTCCCCCCGTCGGACCAGACCACCGTGCTGGACGCACTCGGCTGTGCGATGGTGCCCCGGGAACGGCTGCTCGTAGACGACCATCATCCCGCGTTTCTCCACCCGGGCCGATCGATTCTGATCATCCTCCATGACGTCCGGGATCGAACCGGCCATGCCGCGCTTGCGCTCGCGGCGCTCCACGAATCCCGAGACGATGAACTCCGGGTCGAGGCCGGGGACGCCGCGCGCGTCGTCGGGGGGACCCTGGCCGAGGCGCTGGCCGGCCTTCCCCGGCCCGGCCAAGCGGATCTCGCGGAAGAGCTCGTACTGCTGGAGCGCCCGGCGGCCCTGGCGGTCGTTGCCGAGCAGCTCGACCACCTTCGTCACCTGCACCTGCGCGATGACCTGGCCCCGGATCGGGCCGCCGTGTGCGAGGAAGTCGCTCACGTCTGGGGGCCTTTCGCGGAGCGCGTCGATCCCCGCCTCGGGGTGCGCTTCGCGCACTGGCTGCGCACCTTCCGGAGGAGACTGCGGACGGCCGCACGGCTCGAAGAGCCGTCCTAATTTCCCTTGGTGTAGATCATCCAGACCCCGTTGCCCCCACCGAGCCCGAACAGGCTACCGGCTTCCACCGGCTTGTAGATCACCATCCGGTCGATGGCAGCGGGGTCGAGCCGCAGCGCGAGATCGGCGTCGGTCGCCCGAACGTCGTTGATGTAGATCATCATCGACACGCATCCCGTCTGATTCATCTTCACCTGTCCGGTGATGTAGCCTACGCAGATCGTGCCGTTGGACTGGTGGCGAACGATGATGCCCGGCACGTGCAGGGAGCGGATCACGTCCGCCGCATCACGCGCTCGCTGCGTGACGGATTCGATCTGCTCCCGGGTAATCACGACGCCCCCCCGCGCGCGCGCCAACTCGGCGTCGGTGGCTTCGGTCGTCACAGTGATCGGCGCGACTTCGATGGGACGGGTGTCGAGGAGCATCGCCACCGACAGACGCCGGCCCTCGGGCACGTCGAGCGTGTCCATCTTGGTCCCGTACGCGAGATGGTCCACCATCAGCATGTATGTGCCGGGCGACACATCGTCGAACGTGAAGGTGCCGTCACTGTCCGAGAGCGTTCGACGGTCGGTGCCCCGGAGCCATGTTTCCGCGCCACGAACGGGCGCACCCGATTCCCGGTCCACCAGACGTCCCGCGACTCGACTCGACGCGTAGTCGAACAGCGGCAGCGTGGCTTCGGTGAAGCCACCCTCGTCGACGGTGATCTCGCGGCGCGCATTCGTTCGACCGTAGTAGGTCGCCGCCACCAGCACCGGCACGCCGGAGGGAACCGAGCAACTCCGGAACCATCCTCTGGAGTCGGTCCGGGCCGTCTCGTGCGTCGCTGGCCCCGGCATCTCTTTGTTCCAGGACAGTGTCACGCTGGCTCCACCGAGCCTCACGTCGGAGTCGGCGTCCAGCACGAGGCCGCCCACGGCGCCGGCTCCGGGCGGGCGATCCTCCAGGAGACATTGCGTGCGCACGAGCGTGGCTCGTGATGGAATGGCGAGTGTGATCGGGTGTCGAGCGCCCGCCCGGACCTCTACGGCCACCGGACCGGGCGAGATCCCGAGCTCTCCGAGCGTCGTGTGGAAGAACAGGACCGAGTACCGCCCCGGGGGCACGTCCGTGATCGAGAACCGCCCTTCCGCATCCGACTCCGTCCGGAAGGGCGTATTCCACAGGAAGACAGCGGCATCGGGAAGCGGGCGCCCCTCGATCGAATCGTACACCACGCCCGTCACCGCACCCATCTGGGCGTCGGCGCCCAGGGGAGCGATCGCGAACAGCGCGACCGCGAAAGCGAGGCGGTCAGGTACCGATGCAGCGAACATGATGATCCCGCGTATCGAGCCGGCCGCGCCGAGCGGCCCCGGAGACACCATACGACACAGTCCTCGAGTTCGTACAGGCAGAGGCCGCAACTCCTTCGAAGCGCTTGACCTCGCCGGCTCGCTCGTTACAGCTTCTGGACGCCGTACAACCGATCAGGGATCAAGAGTCCGATATGACCTACATCATCACCGAGCCGTGCATCGCCACAAAGGACGCGAGTTGCGTCGAGGTGTGCCCGGTCGATTGCATCTACGAGGGTGACGATCAGTTCTACATCCACCCTGACGAGTGCATCGACTGTGGCGCCTGCGAGCCCGAGTGCCCGGTGCAGGCGATCTTCCCGGACACCGACGTTCCGGGCGAGTGGACGAGCTACGTGGCGAAGAACCGCGAGCACTTCGAGTAGCGCGCCCCGGTCATCGCGGCCTGGAGAGAACGAGAGCGGCGCGGGCCGAGGACCCGCGCCGCTCTCTCTTTTCACGCTCCTCCGGCCGGCTCGCGCCGTCCGGGACCTGCTCGAACGAACGATCGCCTATAGGCCGAGCTCCCTCATGCGTTCAAGAGAAATGGTGGGAGCCGCTTCGCCCACCGGTACGAGGCGGACACCTCGCTCCCGCGGCTCCACTTCCTTCTGCTGGCGCACGAGGAGGACCGTCGCGGCGACGGCCACTGCGCCAAGCAGCCCGACTGCCAGCTTCTTCACGACGCCTCCCCTGGTGAACGGTGGACCGATGAACGGAGCGTCATCGGTCGGGTCTGAATACGTTGGGACCCGCACGGAGTTTCACTACGAGGCATGCCGGCACACCTTGGGCGTATTCTTTTCGACTCCGCGAACACTCCACCCCAGGGAACATGTCCGCTGAACTCGGCGTCGTGAGATCTGCGGCGCGCCGCGGCGACCCCGTCGCGCTGGCGCGTCTGCTCGTGTCCATCCCTTCGGTCAACCCGAGCCTGGCCGCGGGTGGGGTGGGTGAGGCGGCCATGGCCGAGGTCGCGGCCGAACTGCTTTCGGGTTGGGGCCTCGCCACCGAGATCCGCGAAGTCGCGCCAGGCCGTGCGAACGTGATCGCGAGGCTGGACGGTGACGGCCCCACTCTGCTCCTGAACGGGCACCTCGACACGGTAGGGGTGGAGGGCATGACGATCGATCCGTTCGCCGCCGAGATGCGGGGCGACCGCCTTTTCGGGCGTGGGTCGTGTGACATGAAGGGCGGAGTGGCGGCGCTCCTGGCGGCGACACAAAGGCTGGCGGACTCAGCCGGTCCGCGTCCGAACGTCGTGGTGGCGCTCACGGCCGACGAGGAGCACGCGAGCATCGGAATGGCCGATCTGGTGTCGGGTTCGACCCCGGTCGCCGACCTCGCGGTCGTGTGCGAGCCCACGAGCCTTCGCGTGATGCCCGCGCACAAGGGGTTCGTGTGGATCGAGGCGGAGTTTCGAGGGCGCGCTGCACACGGCTCACGGCCGGACGTCGGCATCGACGCCATCCGGCACGCCGGTCTGTACCTCGCAGCACTCGATACCCTCGCGGCCGAGCTGACCGGCCGCGAGGCGCATCCGCTTCTGGGGCATGGTTCGTTTCACGCGGGCACCATCCGGGGCGGCACGGCCGAATCCGTCTATCCCGATCGCTGTTCGCTCCTTCTGGAGCGCAGGACGATGCCGGGAGAGCGTCCCGCCGACGTGGTGGCGGAATTCATGGCCGTGATGGACCAGCTGCGCCGGCGTGAGCCGAATACGAGTGCGGAACTGCGCATGACGCTCGAGCGACCCGGGACCGAGGTACCGTTGGAGAGCCGCCTCGTTCAGGGACTGCTGGCGGCGAGCGCGGATGCGGGCGTGCCCGCACGCGTCGAGGGCATGACCGCGTGGGTTGACGCGGCCTTCCTCAACGAGGCGGGCACGCCTGCCGTCTGCTACGGACCCGGGAGCATCGAACAGGCCCACACCGAAGACGAGTGGATCGACGCCGGAGAGATCGTTACCTGCGCCTCGGTGCTCGAACGTTTTGCCCGGGGACTGACCGGGGGTGCTACCTCGGCGCTAGCGTAGCGACTGCACGAGGATGGCGCCGCCCGCGTGTCCCGTGCCAAAGCGGTTGGTCGCGTCGCTCGCGCTCATGTACTCAATCTGCTGGATTTCGCTGGCCATCAGGTTCGCGAGATCGCTGGTGTTGCCGCGTCGCGAGCCGTCGACGTAGAGGACCGGTGTGTCGATACCGGAGCGCGAGCGCAGCCAGTTGGGCCGGAGACGCTCCACCGCGCGAAGCGCGGAGAGTTGTCCGAGCGGCTCGAGCTCGGCGCGGACGATACGGGTCGACGTCGCGCCGGCCGGCCGGCTCGTGCCTCCACCGGCTCCGGCCGCGCAGCCGGCGGTGCCGAGAGCCAGGGCCATCGCGAAAATCAGCAAGCCCTTCGACGAACGAATGCGCACGAGCAGCTCCTTGTCTGGAAGTTGTGTACGAGCGGACCTGGAAGATCGGGCTCCCGGCCCGTGTACGCCACATGAGCGGAACAAGGACGCGAGACCGAGTACATTGACTTGAGTCGTGAACTCCGACCAGGAGCATCGCCACGATGGCCAAGGCCCACGGAGGTGAGGAGGAGCGAGGTTCGCTCGACCCGGGTCGACAGAATGTGATCGACGCGCTCATGGAGCACTTCGCCAACGACCGCTTCGGCGTGGAGGAATTCGAACGGCGGCTGGATCTGGCGAACGCCGCGACGTCGACGACGGAGCTGCGCGCGATTCTCAGCGATCTGCCGGGTGGCGGAACGCTCCCGGCTGCGCCGGGGCAGAACCCGGTGACGGAGCTCGCTCCCCGGCCGAGCTACTCGGCGCTTCCCGCCGGCCAGGTCCAGGACACGGAGTCCGTGGTCGCCGTGATGGGTGGCTCGAGCAGGCGAGGGCACTGGCGGCCGGCGCGAAAGAACCACGTGGTCGCGATCATGGGCGGGATCGAGCTCGACTTTCGGGAGGCGGCCTTCGGGCCGGGAGTGACCGAGGTTCAGGTCTGGACGCTCTGGGGCGGGGTGGAGATCGTCGTCCCGCCGGGCGTCAACGTGGAGAGCCGTGGCGTCGCGTTCCTCGGGGGCTTCGACCACGCCGGGGACGCGGCCGGAATCCCCGACCCGAGCGCTCCGACGCTTCGCATCACCGGGCTCGCGGTCATGGCGGGGGTGGATATTTCCGTGCGGCACGCCGGAGAGAGCGCGCGCGACGCGCGGCGCCGCAGGCGGCTGCGCCACCGCGACGAGCGGCTCAGGCTTCGCGACGGGGAGTAGGGGAGTGGAGCGGGGTCCCTGACCTTTGGCGTCCGCGCGCCCCGGGCCATCCTCCTATCGCTTCAGGGTTCGGTCGAGGTAGGCCTTGAGCCGTTCCCACGCGTCGAGGCCGGGCGCGCTGCGGGTCTCGGGATCCTGGTCGACACGCAGCCAGAAGCCGTGTCCGACGTCGTCGTAGACGTGGAGATCGTTTGCGATGCCCGCGGCGCGCAGTGCGACCTCGAACCGTTCCACCTGTTCGGGTGACGGTCCGGAATCGAGCCTCGCGAACGTGCCGTAGACCTCGTGGTCCATTCCGGAGAGGACTTCCGGGTCGTCCACGAGACGCCCGTAGAAGATCGCGGTAGCCTCATGGTTCGCTCCGTCGAGTCCGAAGGAGAGCGCGATCCCACCGCCGAAGCACCACCCCATCGCGCCGACGCGCCCCGTGACGTCGGGCCTGGCTCGCAGGAACGCGACGGCCGCATCCAGGTTCGCCACGACCGCCGTCATGTCCGCGGTCGCCTCATTCATGAGCGCGATGTTCTCCTCGGGGTTCGCGCCCGTGCGACCGGAATAGAGGTCGGCCGCGAGCGTGACGTACCCCTCCGCCGCGAAGTCGTCGGCTACCTGGCGGACGCGGTCGACAAGTCCGTTCCATTCGTGGATGATGACGAGTGCCGGGAATGGTCCGGCTCCCTCGGGCACAGCCAGATAACCGCGGGTCTCGGCATCGCCCTCCACGTAGTGGACGTCCATCCCCTCGAGTTCACCGCCAAATCCCAGAATGGCGGGGGGCATCTCGCCCGGTGCGGTGGGTGCGAGCATGATGCGCGGTTCCATCGCCGATGCCTCGGCGGTGCCGGCTCCGGACGTGTCGTCGACGGACGGGGTGCAGGCGGCCAGGGTCGCGAGAATCACGAGAGTGGACAACGAGCGCGTGCGACGGAAGGGAATCATGCGAGCCCCTCGGCGAGGTGGTGGAGGATCGTGACAGTGCGCGGCGCGACTCGAGACGGCCGTGCTCGGCCTTCGGGTGGAGTATATGATACGTGTGGACATTCCCGGCAACCGGGCTGAGAACGGAGCCGACGGAGTCGGTATCGGCGGATGGCCCGGCGATGGCGCCGCCCACCACGGAACAGGAGGCACGATGCAGACCCACGCACCCGGCCGCGGACGGATCTACGACAACTTCGCCGCCACGATCGGTGACACCCCTCTCGTGCGGATTCCGCGTCTGAAAGAGAGGTTCTCCGTGGATGCGGATATCTTGCTCAAGTGCGAGTTCTTCAACCCGCTGGCTTCCGTCAAGGACCGGATCGGCGTTTCGATGATCGAGGACCTGGAGCGGCGGGGCGTACTCAAGGCCGGGTCTACGATCGTCGAGCCGACTTCGGGCAACACGGGGATCGCGCTGGCGTTCGTCGCGGCGTCGAAGGGCTACCGGTGCGTGCTGACCATGCCGGAGACCATGTCCAGCGAACGTGTCCGCATGCTCGAGCACCTCGGTGCCGAGGTGGTCCTCACGCCGAAAGAAGAAGGCATCGGTGGAGCGTTCGCCGCCGCCGACCGGCTGACCGCCGAGATCCCGGGAGCCGTACAGGCCGGGCAGTTCGTGAACCCGGCCAATCCCGAGATCCACCGCAGGACGACCGCGGAGGAGATCTGGCGGGACACGGATGGGAAGGTGGAGGTGTTCATCGCCGGAGTGGGAACGGGTGGAACCATCACGGGCGTCTCGGAGGTGCTCAAGGAGCGGAATCCATCGCTCCACTCGATCGCGCTGGAGCCGGCGACGAGTCCTGTCATGTCGGGAGGCGAGCCGGGTCCGGGCAACATGATCCAGGGAATCGGAGCCGGTTTTATACCCGAGATCCTTCGCATGGACCTGGTCGACGAGGTCATGACCGTGGTCAACGAAGACGCCCTGGCGATGGCGCGGGAGTCCGCCCGGGTCGAGGGATTACCGTGCGGGATCAGCGCGGGAGCGGCCATCTGGGCCGCAATCCAGGTGGGAAAGCGAGAAGGAATGAGGGGCGCCACGATCGTGGCGGTCTTGCCAAGCTTCGCTGAGCGTTACATATCCACGGACTTGTTCAAGCCGGCAACGGGGTGATGACGCGGGTGCACCGGTGCGGCGCCCGCCGGGAACCGGCCCGTAGCAACGCACGTATCAATTCGATCGACTACGGTGTCGCACCCGGGCCAGCCAGCCGGTGGCTACCGACGACCATCAGGGAGGCAGTTCCATATGAAGCTTCGATCTGACGTTCTTTCCGCTCTCACCGTCACGCTGGGCATCGCGTTCGCGGTCCAGGCGGATCTCGGCGAAGAACCGGCCGAGCGCTCGGAAATCGGTGCTACGCACGCCGAGGTGAGCTTCGCCGGTGAGGTGCTGCCACTCCTCGAGAAGCACTGCTGGGAGTGCCACAGCGAGCAGAGCGCGGAGCTCGGCCTCAAACTCGATTCGTACGAGGGTGTCATGGCGGGTTCCGACTACGGTACCGTGGTCGAACCCGGTGATCCGGACGGCAGCCTGCTCATCGACATGATCGAGTCGGGGGACATGCCGGAGGACGGGGATCCGGTGCCGGCTGCCGAGATCGCGGTCATCCGCAACTGGATCGCCGAAGGCGCCGCCAAAAACTGATCGCCAGCCGATCGCTGTCCGAAGATGAAGGGCCGCCCCGATCGGGGCGGCCCTTTCTTCGTCATGGGGCCAGGCGGTCGGTCGTCAGTGTTCCGGTCCGGCGTACCAGTCGCCTCGCAACCAGTCGACGATGAGTTCCATCTGCTCGCGTGAGAGGATCTGCTCGACCCCGAACGAGGGCATGCCGTCGTTGTCCTCTCCGTAGTACGGCTCGGCCGCCGGATCGTGGAGCATGCCGAGCATCCATGCGCGCGAGCCCCAGCCGGTGAGCACCGGGCCGATGTCTTCCTCCGTCCATTCACCGAAGGTGTGACAACGGGTGCACTCGATCGGCTCCTGGGTCATGAGCACGCGGCCTTCGGCGATGGCCGAGACGTCCGCGCTGTCCGCGGCTGCCTGGGAGGGCAACTCAGCCTCCGCCGACACTGCCATGATCACCTTCGCGAGGTCCATCCGCTCCGAATCGCTGAAGCCGGCGACGCCCCGCTGGACGAAGCGGGCCATGCGTCCACGCGCGTGCTCAGTGCCACCGAAGTAGGCCTCCGTGCCGATCCGATCGGGGTCCAGGAGGCCAGCCAGCCACGCACGGCTGCCGAAGCCCGCGAGGTCCGAGGCGGTCGGCGCGTCCCCTGGAATGCGGCCGAGGCCGTCGTGGCCCTCGTAGCGGTGACAGGACGCGCAGCTTGCCGCGAACAGCTTCGGCCCCTGCGTAAGCGGATCGCTCCTCAGCATCTCCAGAGCTCCGGCAGGTGGGATGCCGGCCGGCGAGGCCGCGAGTACCCCCGCGCGATGCGCGTCCCGGTCGGCTTCGGCCTTCGCAGCGAGGAAGTCGGGATCCGAGTTGTCGGCCGCGCGGGCAAGCCAGGTCAGCATCACGATGCCGGCCAGGATGGCCGCACCCACGCCCAGGTTGAAACGATGCCCGAGGCGCCAACGACCGATGATGGGCATCGCGGCGACGAGGCCGAACACGAGTCCGGGAATGACCTGTGCGCCGACCACTTCCCAACCGGCGGGAAAATACTTGAGCCACTGGAAGAGGAAGAGGAAGTACCATTCCGGGCGAGCGGCGGCGTACGGCTCGGTGGCGTCTGCCGGCGCGCCCAGGTGGGCCCCGCCGGTCCACAGGACGATCGCGAGGACCGTCGCCATCACCACGAGGGAGGCCACCGCGTCCTTCAGCACCTGGTCGGGCCAGAACACGCCGTCCGGAGCGGCCGCGGCCTTCGGTGGCACCGTCACGCCGTGTCGGCGGAACAGGTATACGTGACCGATCACCAGCGCGACGATGCCAGCGGGCAGGACCCCGGCGTGCAGCGCGAAGAATCTCGTCAGCGTGTGGTGTCCGTACTCGACGCCACCCACCAGCAACTGCTGCATGGCGGGTCCCACCACGGGCGTCATCGACGCGATGCTGGTGGCCACCTTCGTTGCCCAGAACCCTTTCTGGTCCCAGGGGAGGAGATAGCCGGTCAGGGAGAGCCCCAGCACAAGCGCCAGCAACCCGAGCCCGAACCAGAAGTTGACCTCGCGCGGCGCACGGTAGGCGCCGTCGATCATCACCTGCATGAGGTGGAGCAGGAGCAGGATGATCGTGACCTGCGCCATGTAGTGATGGATGCCCCGGAGGAGCCAGCCGCCGAGCATCTGGTTCTGGATGTACCAGACGCTCTCCCACGCGCCCTGGGCGTTGGCGCTGTAGGCCGACCAGAGCACGACGCCCGTCACGAACTGGACGAACATCGCGAACGTCAGCGTACTCCCCCACACGTACCGCCACCGTGCACCGCCGGGGATATGCTCGAACAGGGCGCTCTTGAGCAGCCCGCGGTACCCGGTTCGATCGTCGAGCCAGTTCAGCAGGTCGTTCATCTAGACGGCCGTCTTGTCTTCACGGCCCGGCAGGAAGTTCTGGAAGCGCACCCAGACCTCATCTCCGTTGCGGAGCTCGACCTCCAGCGAGTCCATGTCGCGGGGGCTCGGGCTCGCGGGATCGTTGATCACCCCGTCGAAGTCGAAGCTGCTCTTGTGACAGGGGCAGGCGAAGCGGGATCGGTCTGGCGCGATTCCCACGAAGCACCCCGCGTGCGGGCAGACCACGTTGAGCGCCGCTACGCCGTTTCCGCTGCGACGCAGGTACACGGCGCCCACCGGCGTGTTCGCATGGCTGGTCCAGCCGTCGACGCGAGCGGATTCGACCGTGAACTTCCGCGGGGACCCGTCTTCGGGAACCGCGGAAAGCCTTGTGACCAGGACCATGCCGGAGGCTTCCCGGCCTCGACGAAGGGGGTCGAGCAGTGCCGTGGCCCCGGCGGCGAGGGGAACGATCGAGGCCACCGCGCCGACCATCGCCGCACCCATGCTCACGAGGAAATTCCTCCGTGGCTCCTTCTGCTGCTCGGGTCGCTCGTCGGTCATGAGGTCCTTTATTCGAATCATCCGATGGGTCTGCGATCGCTTCGGGACGGACTGTTCGGGTCCGCCCGGCGGTGCCGGAAGACGCGCACCTTACATATGTCGCCGGAGTGCCGCCAGATGTTGAAGTTACCGCCTGCAGGGCCGTTTCGGCGTCCACGCCCCGAGCGCTCGAGTGGCCTCGGCTCCGAACGACACCCATGTTGCATGGGCCTGTCAATATCGCACTCCTCGTGCCGCGTCCTGCCCATGCGTCTCTTCGGCCTCCTCGGTGCTGCGCTCCTCCTGGTGCCAGCGCCGTCGCTCGCTCATTCAGGTCCTCGATCCGATGACTATCCGCGCCGGATGGGCATGGACGTCGAGCACTATCGCTTCGAGCTCACGTTGACCGATCGGGATGACAGGATCCACGGAAGAACCACCGTCGCCGTACGGTTTACCGCAAACGGCCCCAGGGAACTGATCCTCGATCTCGCCACGCCCGACGGGACGGGCAAGGGCATGACGGTGGGCCGCGTGCACACGGGAGGCACCCCTCTGACGTTCGACCACGCCGGAGATCTGCTGCGGGTTCGGCTTGCCGAGCCGGGGCGTACCGGCGAGCGGATGGAGGTGACCGTCGAATATTCGGGCGAGCCTGCAGCGGGTCTGCGCGTGGGGCCGAACCGTTACGGCGACCGGACCTTCTTCAGCGACAACTGGCCGAATCGGGCCAGGCAGTGGCTACCCACCGTCGACCACCCCTACGACAAAGCCACCAGCGAGATGCTCGTGACGGCGCCGGCCCACTACCAGGTGGTGTCGAATGGATTCCTGGTGGAGGAGACCGACGGCCCGGACGGCACCCGGCTCACGCACTGGAGCGAGTCCGTTCCGATCGCGACATGGCTCTACGTCCTCGGTGTCGCGCGCTTCGCGGTGCAGCAGGTCGACGAGTTCGATGGAAAGCCGATCCAGACCTGGGTCTACCGGCAGGACCGTGATGCGGGGTTCTACGACTTCGCCGAGCCGACGAAGCAGGCGATGGAATTCTATTCGGACCGGATCGGTCCGTACGCCTACGAGAAGCTCGCCAACATCACGTCGCCGGCGACCGGGGGCGGGATGGAGGCGGCGTCGGCCGTCATGTACCACGAGAGCTCGGTGACGGGCGAGCGTACGGTGCGGTGGCGCAACGTGATCATCCACGAGATCGCTCACCAGTGGTGGGGCAACGCGGTGACCGAATCAGACTGGGACGACGTCTGGCTGAGCGAAGGCTTCGCCACGTACTTCACGCTGCTCTTCATCGAGCACGCATACGGGCGTGACGAATTCGTAGCCGGCCTGCGAAGCTCCGCCGAACGTGTGTTTCAGCAGTACGCGGAGGACCCGGGCTACACGATCGTGCACGACAACCTCTCGGACATGAGCCGCGTGACCAGCGGGGCGACGTATCAGAAAGGTTCCTGGATCCTCCACATGCTCCGGACGCAGCTCGGCGACGAGGCGTTCTGGAGTGGCATCAGCGCCTATTATTCGGCTCACGTGAACGCCAACGCCACGACCCGCGACTTCCGCCGGGCCATGGAAGAGGCCTCCGGTCGTGACCTCGAGACCTTCTTCGATCAGTGGCTGTACGAGGGGGGTAACCCGAGACTCGAGGGGTGGTGGGAATACGACGCGTCGGCCCGCTCCGTCCGGGTCGAACTGCGCCAGACGCAGCAGGTCGGGCCGACGTACGAACTCTCCGTGGATCTGGGCATTTACGTGAACGGCTCGGCACTTCCCGCGACGATCGAGACGGTTGACGTGGACGGGCGCTCCCATCGCTTCGTCATCCCCGTGGAGGCGCCGCCTACCGACGTGACGCTCGATCCGCGTACCCGTCTGCTCTTTCAGAGTGATTTCGGCCCCAGGGAGGCGAGGAACTGATCATGAGTCAGAAATCGGACACGACGGTGCGCGGGACGTGGCGCCGGCTTGCGGGAGCCCTGGCCTTGGTGTTTCTGGCCGCCTGCGCGGCCGGGGAGCCGCCGTACGATCTCGTGATCGCGAACGGGCGTGTGATGGACCCCGAATCGGGGTACTCCGCGGTCGCGAACGTCGGAGTTCGCGGCGGAGTGATCGAGGCTATCTCCAACAGAGCCCTGGACGGTGCTCGGGTGATCGACGCGACGGGTCACGTCGTTTCTCCCGGCTTCGTCGACCTGCATGAGCACGGTCAGTCGGAGGAGTCCTATGCGCTGATGGTCCGCGACGGCGTCACGACCGCCCTGGAGCTCGAGGTGGGCGTACCCGACATCGACGCGTTCTACGCCGCTCGGGATGGCGGCCAGCTGGTCAACTACGGCGCGAGCGTGGGACACATCGGAGCCCGCATGGCGGTGCTCGGTGATCCGAGCCCCGGGATCCTTCCGGCCGGGATCGGCGGCTCCGGGTCGGCGTCGGCCGAGCAGCTCGACCAGATCGAGGCCATGCTCCGGACCGGTCTGGACCGGGGCGCCCTGGCGGTGGGCTTCGGCAGCGCGTACACCCCCGGGGCGGCCATGGCCGAGTTCGAGCGGATGTTCGGCGTCGCCGCGGAGTACGGCGCTCCGGCGCACATTCACCTGCGCGGTGGCATGGCGGGACTCGATTCGACGCTCGCCGCCGCTCGCGTCGCCGGTGCCGCGCTGCACATCGTGCATGTCAACTCGAGCGCCGGAGCGGCGATCGCCGATTTCCTGGTCGAGATCCAGTCGGCCTCGGAAGGCGGGCAGGACGTGACCACCGAGGCTTACCCGTACGGAGCCGGCATGACGGAGATCCAGTCCGCCCTTTTCGACGACTGGGAGGCCTGGCCGGACGAGCGTTTCGCCGATCACCAGCTGGTTTCGACCGGTGAGCGGTTGACCCGGGTGACGTTCGGCGCGGCCCGCGGCGCGGGTGGGACCGTGATCATCCACGGTCGCACCGAAGAGATGACGCGCGCTGCGGTGGCGAGCCCTATCACGATCATTGCCAGCGACGGCTTCATCGAGAACGGGCGCGGGCACCCGCGTACGTCCGGCTCCTACGCGAAGGTGCTCGGTCGATACGTTCGTGACGAAGGAGTCCTGACCCTGGAGCAGGCTCTCGCGAAGATGACCATCATGCCCGCCCGGCGACTGGAGAGCCGGGCTCCGGCCTTCGCCAGGAAGGGGCGCCTGCAGGTGGGGATGGACGCCGACATCACGGTGTTCGATCCGGCCACGGTCATCGATCGCTCCACCTACATGGATGCGACCATCCCCTCGCTCGGGATTCCCTGGGTGGTCGTGAACGGTCAGGTGGTGGTCGACGACGGTACGCTCACGCCCGCCCGGCCGGGCGTGGGCATCCGTGCTCCGGTGCGTTGACCTCCCGGGCCACCGGGTCTCCCGATTGCCGTGCCATGCGGCGCGGACGCATGTTCCGCCCCCTTCGAGCCTTCCCCGAACGTGATCCGAGAATGAACCACAAGCCCCGTCGCAGCCTCCGCGTGACCGTGAGCCTGCTCGCCCTGACCGCGTTCGCCGGCACGACGCCAAAGGCCTCGGTCGCGCAGGTCGACCTCGCCTCGCTGCAGGACGAGGCGGTCGGCTGGCTGCAGGAGTACCTGCGAATCAACACGGTGAATCCGCCGGGCAACGAGACGGCGGGCGCGGAGTTCTTCGCGCGGCTCTTCGAGGCCGAGGGGATCGCCTACGAGATGGCCGAGTCGGCACCGGGCCGCGGCAACATCTGGGCGAGGCTCGAGGGTGGAGACGAACCGGGCCTGCTGCTGCTCCATCACATCGACGTGGTTCCGGCGGACGACCGGTTCTGGACGACGGACCCGCTCTCCGGCGACGTGCGTGACGGGTACGTGTACGGGCGAGGAGCGCTCGACACCAAGACCGGGGGGATCCTGCACCTTGCGACCTTCCTCGCGCTCCACCGCTCGGGCACCCCGCTCAACCGCGATGTCGTGTTCATGGCTACGGCCGACGAGGAGGCCGGCGGCTTCTTCGGTGCGGGTTGGCTCGTGGAGAATCGCCCGGAGATCTTCGACGGAATCGGTTTTCTGCTCAACGAGGGCGGGGGTGGTTCGGAGGTCGACGGGAAGGTGAACTTCGGGCTCGAAGTCACGCAGAAGGTCCCGTACTGGCTTCGTCTCACCGCACGCGGGGAGCCCGGCCACGGCTCCCGGCCGCTGACGACGTATGCCTCCCTGGAGCTCATCGCGGGACTCGAGCGCCTCAGGCTCCATGAATTCGAGCCTCGCATCATCCCCGCCGTGCATGCCCACCTTTCCGGCATCGCCGACCGGCATCCCGAACCCTGGCGCACGCGCTTTGCGGACATGGCGTCGGCCATCGGTCAGGCGGGGGTGCTTCGCGAACTCCAGGAATACAATCCCGGGCTGCACGCGCTCACACGCAACACGTGTTCGCTCACCCGGCTGGAAGGGAGCAGCAAGATCAATGTCGTGTCGCCGGAGGTGGCGGCCGAAATCGACTGCCGCCTGCTCCCCGATCAGGATCCCGGCGCGTGGCTCGACGAGGTGGGTTCCGTACTCGGGCCGGAGATCGAGGTGGAAGTGCTCATGGGCTTCACTCCCGCCGTCTCCTCGACCGACACCGATCTCTACCGGACCGTGCGTGACGTGACGCTCGAGACCTTTCCCGACGCGGGCTTCGTACCCCAGGTGGTGGGTGGCTTCACCGACAGTCACTTCTTCCGCGATCTCGGCATCACCGCATACGGCTACGAGGCCACCGCGACCCCGTCCGGAGACGACGGTGGGGTACACGGAAACGACGAGCGGGTCACCGTGGAGAACGTCCGGCGGGGTGTCGAGATGACACTCCGTATTCTCGAGCGATTCGCAGCGATGCGACCTGTCATGGAGGAAGACTGATGGCGGACCGTTACGACGTATCGTCCCTGCCGACGCGCGAGCTCATTCCCGGGCACCGCGGCCGGTTCATTCACTCCGCGCACACGACGCACGTCTACTGGCAGATCGAGGCGGATGCGGTTTTGCCGGAGCACAGTCACCCACACGAGCAGATCGTGAACATGCTCGAGGGCACGTACGAGCTCGTTGTCGGCGGGGAGCACTTCGTGCTGTCCGCCGGCGAGGTCCTGGTGATCCCGGGCGGGGTGGTCCATGGCGGTCGGGCCCACACGGACTGCCGGATCCTCGACGTGTTCTCACCGGTACGCGAGGAGTACCGGTGAGCCGGGGCAAGGGCGTAGCGCTCACCGGGGCCGCCGCGGTCGCGCTGGCGGCGTGGCTTTCGATTCAGGGTGCCTCCGGGCCCGGGGCACCCGTCGTAGCGTCCTTGACGTCCGGTGAGGTGGACCGATGGCCGCCGGTCGCGACGTTCTCGATTCTCGGGTACGACCCGGAGACCGGTGAGGTCGGCGGCGCCGTCCAGTCCCGGGTCTTCTCCGTGGGCAATGGCGTGCTCTGGGCCGAAGCGAACGTCGGGGTCGTGGCCACACAGGCGATCGTGGACGTCAGCTACGGACCTCAGGGGCTGGAGCTGCTGCGCCAGGGCATGGCCCCCGACGACGTGGTCCGGACGATCCTGGCCGACGACCCGGATCCGCAACCCGAACGCTGGACGATTCAGGGGCGGCAGTTTTCCGTGATGGACGCTTCGGGGCGCGTTGCGACCCACACGGGGCCGCGTGCCTCGGAGTGGGCGGGTCACCGCATCGGCCTTCATGTCTCCGCGCAGGGGAACATCCTGGCGGGTCCGGCCGTCGTCGAGGACATGGTGTCGGCGTTCGAGTCGACCGAGGGTCACCTCTCGTTTCGGCTGCTTGCCGCGCTCGAGGCCGGTCAGGCCGCAGGCGGAGACACCCGCGGCATGCAGTCCGCCGCGATGATCATCGTGCAGGAAGACGGCGGCGTCTGGCTCAACAACGACGTCGTCCTTCGGCTGCAGGTGGATGACTCCGAGGAGCCCATCGCGGAACTCCGGCGGCTTGTCGAGATCGCGGGGCGGCAGCGAGAGCGCATCCGGGCACGCTGAGGGGTTGGCCGACGGTCAGCGGCCGGAAACCGGCACCCTCGCGTCGTCGCACGCACGCCCGAACGAAAGCGGGGCCCGGCACTTCGCCGGGCCCCGCTCTCGAATTCGGTCCACGACGAGGTGGCGCTTCAGCAGTGCTCTTCGTAGGCGGCTCGGAGGTCGGCCGCGATGTCTTCGGGATGACGTCCCTCGATGAGGTGACGCTCCATGAAGTAGACCAGCTCCCCGTCCTTGAAGAGAGCGACCGACGGTGACGACGGAGGGAAGCCCGTGATGTACTCTCGGGTGCGATCGGTCGCCGCGAGGTCCTGGCCGGCGAAGACGGTCGTCAGCACCTCGGGCTTCTTCTCGCCCTGGAGGGACATGTAGACGGCTGGGCGCATCATCGCCGCAGCGCAACCGCACACCGAGTTGACGGCGACGAGCGTCGTGCGCGTCTCCCCCGCGAGAATCGAGTCCACTTCCTCCGGTGTCTTCATCTCCGTGAAACCGACGCGGACGAGGTCCTGCCGCATGGGAGCGACCATCATCTCGGGGTAGGGCATTCGGGGGTCCTCCGTGGAGTATCGTCACAGGGCCGACATTCGGTGGCCGGTCGAATGATAAAGGAAGTCAGAAGGCTGTCCACGGCCTCCCGTTGCGAAGCCGCCTCGGGTTCGGCGACCTTGTGACCCTATGACCGCACCGAAAGAAATCGTCCGGCTCGACGTCAACGGGGACGCCCAAGAGGTGGGCGCCCCCGGACATTTCACGCTGCTCGAGACGCTTCGGTACGTGCTCGGTCTGACCGGCACGAAGCAGGGTTGCGACAAGGGTGACTGCGGTGCGTGCACCGTGATCGTGGACGGTGTGCCGACGCTTTCGTGCATCACGCCGGTTCAGGAGGCGGTCGGCTGCCGAGTGGTCACCGTGGAGGGGCTCGCGACCGCCCTGGGCCCGCACCCGCTGCAGGACGAGTTCGACCTGAACGGGGCGGCGCAGTGCGGCTTCTGCACACCGGGGATTCTCTGCTCCGCGGTCGCGCTCCTCGAGCGGAACCCGGCGCCGAGCCGGGAATCGATTCGGGAGGCGCTCGCGGGCAACCTCTGTCGCTGCACGGGATATTCGAAGATCTACGATGCGGTGGAGGCCGCCGCTGCCCGCCTGAACGGCGCTTCGGCGGGCGGCCAAGGCGACCAGCCATGATCGGCCACCGGCATTCCAAAGTGTGGTCGGACATGCACTTACGGACTCTCTTCCCCGCGCGTGCTCTCGCGCGGATCTGAGGTGCCGGGAAGCGATGAGCCAACGTAAGACGAAGTGGGACAACGTTTTGATCGGTACGAACATGCGCAAGGTCGAGGGGCTCGCGAAGTCCACCGGCCGGGCCGTGTACACCGACGACGTGACGCTGCCCGGGATGCTGCACGGAAAGATCCTGCGCAGCCCTCACCCGCATGCGCGGATCGTGGCGATCGACACGTCCCGGGCCCGGGCTCTGGACGGCGTCCACGGCGTCATTACGGGTCGGGACATGCCGACGACCTACGGCATCATTCCCTGGACGCCCGACGAGTACCCTCTGTGCGTCGACCGCGTCCGGTACGTCGGCGACGGCGTAGCGGCCGTCGCCGCCGTCGACGAGGACACGGCGCTACGGGCGCTGGATCTCATCGACGTCGAGTACGAGGAGCTGCCGGCCTTCTTCGATCCGCACGACGCGCTCGCTGCCGACGGACGCACCCCGTACGTGCACGACGCCAGGAAGGAGGGGTGGAACGGGAATGTCACGAAGATGGTGCACCTCGAGTTCGGCGAGGTCGAACAGGGGCTCGACGACGCGGACGTCGTGGTGGAGGGCGAGTACTTCTTCGAGGGTACCACGCATGCGCCCATCGAGCCGCACTGCGCCATCGGACAGTGGGACGGCGTCGGACGTCTGACGGTGTGGTCCGCCACACAGGTGCCGCACTACCTGCACCGTGAGCTGGCGAGGGTGCTCGAGATCGAGCAGGCCCAGGTGCGCGTCATCCAGCCGCTTGTGGGGGGCGCGTTCGGCGGCAAGAGCGAGCCGTTCGACCTCGAGTTCTGCGTGGGCAAGCTGGCCATGGTCACGGGACGGCCGGTCAAGATCCTCTATACGCGCGAGGAAGTCTTCTATGCGCACCGCGGTCGCCACCCGTTCCACATGCGTTACCGGACGGGCGCCACGCGCGACGGACTTCTGACCTCGGTCGACGCGAAGATCCTTCTCGACGGCGGCGCCTATGCATCGTTCGGCCTGGTGACGACGTACTACTCCGGCCAGCTGCTCTGTGCGCCATACGCCATGCCGGCGTACCGCTTCGACTCCACGCGCGTCTACACGAACAAGCCGGCGTGCGGCCCGAAACGCGGACATGGCTCAGTGCAGCCCCGCTTCGCCTTCGAGGTCCAGATCGACAAGCTCGCCGAGCGCGTCGATCTCGACCCGATCGAATTCCGCCGACGCAACTTCATCGGGGAGAACACGCGCACGGTCAACGAGCTCCGGATTACTTCGAACGGATTTCTCGAGTGCCTGGAATCGGTCGAGCGGGCGAGCGGGTGGAAGGAGAAGTTCCGGCGACTGCCGTTCGGTCGCGGTGTCGGTGTGGCGGGGTCGACGTACATCTCGGGCACGAACTACCCGATCTATCCGAACGAGATGCCGCAGTCCGCGGTGCAGATGCAGATCGACCGGAGCGGCCGGGTGGCGGTCTTCAGCGGTGCGAGCGAGATCGGCCAGGGGTGCGACTCGGTGGTCGCGTACATCGCCGCGGAGGAGCTGGGCGTACCGCTCGAATGGGTGCGGGTCCTGAGAGGCGATACGGATTTCACGCCGGTCGACCTCGGTGCGTACTCGAGCCGCGTGACGTTCATGCTGGGCAATGCCGCCATCGACGCCGCGACCCGCCTGCGGAGACTGGTTCAGGACGCCGTCGGTAAGACCTGGGGGGTGCCGCCATCCGAGGTGCTGCTGGCGGGCGGCTTCGCCGTCTGGGCACCCGACACGGGTCGCCAGATGCCGATCGCCGAAGCGTTCAACCTCGCCGAGGCCCGTCACGGTACGCTCGGCGCCACCGGATGGTACAACACGCCGAAGGATGTCCACGGCGAGTACCGCGGAGGGACCATCGGGGCTTCTCCCGCCTACTCGTTCACGGCACACGTCGCAGAGGTCGAGGTCGACGTCGACACGGGCATCGTGGACGTGAAGAAAATCTGGGTCGCGCACGACTGTGGCAGGGCGCTCAATCCGGTGCTGGTGCAGGGTCAGATGGAGGGGTCCGCCTACATGGGTTTCGCGGAGGCCATCATGGAGGAGCAGGTCTTCAAGGATGCGGACCACGGGCGGGCCGGCCTCCACAACGCGCCGTCCCTCCTGGACTACCGGATCCCCACCAGCCTGGACACGCCGGAACTCGAGGCCCTGATCGTCGAGTCCATCGACCCCGAGGGCCCGTACGGAGCCAAGGAAGCGGGTGAGGGTCCGCTGCATCCGTCGATTCCGGCGATCGCGAACGCCATCTACGACGCGGTCGGCGTGCGCATGGATCGGCTCCCCTTCACGCCTCCCGCGGTATGGCGTGCCGTGGAGGCCGCCCGCGCCGGCGGTACGCTGCGAAAACCCGCCGCACCCGCGAGCGAGCGCGCGACCCCCGTCGCGACGGCCGGCCAGGCCGTGACGGCCGACTGAGTGATGAACACGGCTCACGTCTTCAGACGCTATCGGGGTGCGCTGGGCCCCGTCGGTGTGATCCTTCTCTTTCTGGCGGGGATGCGCTGGTCTCCATTCGAGCCGCACCCGCCACCCGTCGGGCCGAGCGGCGCCCCGCTCGGCTCCGCCTCGTGGGAGGATGACGACTGGAGGGCCTTCGAGACCACCGTGCGCCTCGCGGCTGCCCAGGGGGTCGACACGCTCCCCATGGGCCTGGCCATGGCCGCGGTCGGTCGCTCGCTGGTAGGCACCGCGTACGTGCCCGGGACCCTGGAGGTCGAGGGTCCGGAGCGACTCGTGATCGACTTTCTCGGCCTCGACTGCGTCACCTTCGTCGAGAACGTCTGGGCCCTGGCGGCCGTCGTGAAGGGAGGCGTGGCCGAGCGCCTAGGCGACCGCGCGACCGTGGAAGCCGAGTACGAGCGCATGCTGCGGACGCTGCGGTACCGCAACGCGTTCATCGACGGGTACCCGAGCCGGCTGCACTACTTCTCCGACTGGATCGCCGACGGAGAGCGGAAGCTGGTGGTGAAAGACCTCACGAGGGAGCTCGGTGGAATTCCGGACCCGGAGCCCGTGGACTTCATGTCGAGCCATCCGGATGCCTATGGGCAGCTCGCGGAACCGGGGGTTCTCGACGCCATCCGGGAGATCGAGGCGCGACTCAGCGCACGAGGACGCTACTACGTGCCGGAAGTCGGCATCGCCGCGGTGGCCGACCGGATCCGTGACGGCGACATCATCGCCGCCACGTCGACCGTCGAGGGACTCGACGTGGCGCATACGGGCCTCGCGCTTTGGGTCGACGGGTCTCTCAGGCTCATGCACGCGCCGCTGGTCGGGGAAGCCGTGCAGATCAGTGACGAGACTCTGGCGGAACGGATCCTGCGGCTCGAGGGCCAGGACGGCATCATCGTCGCGCGCCCCAGCGAGCCGCTCATCGCGCGCTCACGCGTCAACGAGCAAGGAACGAGCTGACATGCTGCGTCTCCCGCCCTACCGGTATCATCGTCCCACCCGGGTCGAGGACGCGATCTCGCTCATGGGCGAGCATGCCGGTGACGCCATGTACATCGCCGGAGGCACCGATCTCGTGCCGAACATGAAGCACCGGCTCTTCGAGCCGGGGCACCTCGTTGCTCTCAAGGGGATCGGTGAGCTGAAAGGCATTCGCGAGCAGGACGGTGTGCTGCGGGTCGGAGCGGCCGAGACGCTCGCATCGGTCGCGCTCGACGCGGCCGTTCGCGAGAGATTTCCGGCGCTCGCCGAGGCCGCCGCCCACGTGGCCGGGCCCCAGCTCCGCAATGCGGGTACCATCGGAGGCAACGTGTGCCTCGACACCCGGTGCACCTATTACAACCAGACGGCGTTCTGGAGGCAGGCGCTCGGGTACTGCCTGAAGAAGGACGGCGACGTCTGCCATGTCACGAAGGTCGGCCGGAAGTGTGTGGCCGCCCACTCCGCCGATACCCCGCCGGTGCTCATGACGCTGGACGCGACCGCCGTCCTCGTGGGCCCGGACGGCACCAGGGAGGTCCCCGTGCGCGACTTCTTCGTCGCGGACGGCATCGCCAATACGCGGCGCGATCCGGGCGAGATTCTCACCGAGCTGCTCATCCCGCTCGAGTCGGCCAGCCGCAGGCAGGCGTATGCCAAGCTGAGGCATCGCCGCTCCATCGACTTCCCGCTTCTCACCGTCGCGGTCGCGGCCGACTGCGAGCCGGACGGTACGGTGCGGTCGATCGAGGGGGTGGTGACGTCGCTCGGCTCCCGCCCCCGCCTGCTGACGGGATGGGACGACGCTGCGGTCGGCCGCATTCTCGACGACGAGCTGATCGAGGAGCTCGCCGCCCGGGCACACCGGCAGTGTCATCCGCTGGAGAACATCATCGTCGATCCGGAGTGGCGCAGGGCGATGGTGCCGGTCTACGTGCGCAGGGCACTCGAGGGAGTTCGGGCCGCTTGACGGTGGCGGTGGGTCTCGGGGTGGCCCTCGCGGTCGCCCTGGTGCTGTTCGCACTCGATCGGCTCGCCGAGCGGGTGGCCCGGCCCGCCTACCGGCCGTTCGAGCGGACCGTGCCGGAGCTGGGCATTCCCCACGAGGACCTCCGGATTCCGTCGGGTGACCACGAGCTCGCCGCCTGGCTGCTCGAGCCCCGACACGCCCAGCCTTCCAAACCCCTCCTGATGGTCGCGCACGGCTGGGGCGCCAACTATTCCACGGTTCTGCGCCTGGCCGAGCCGCTCGCCAAATCCGGTCACGACGTTCTGCTCTTCGACGTGCGGGGCCACGGTCGCAGCGAACCGGTGCCGTACGTGACCATCCGGCAGTTTCGTGACGACGTGGCGGCCTCGGCCCGCTGGGCCGCGCGGCGCTTTCCGGATCGCCAGCTCGTGCTCGTGGGCCACTCGATGGGCGGAGCCGCCGGAGTTCTCGCGGCAGCCGACGGCTCGCCGATCGATGGTCTGGTGCTGATCGCGTCGCCGTCCGATGTCCTGCGCGTCACGGCAGAGTTTCTGACGGACCAGGGGCGTCCCGGCAATTTCCTCGTCGCAATCCTGACCCCGTTCTTCTGGCGGCGCGTAGGCAGCACGTTCCGCGAGCTGACCCCGAGCCGGCGCATCGGGGAGGTCGACATACCGCTGCTCATCATCCAGCCCGAACTGGATCGCCGCGTCGATCGTGCACATGCGGAGCGGCTCAGCGCCGCGGCCGGCATACCGTACCATCTGGTGAAAGGGTGCGAGCACACCGACGTGCTCGCCTCTCCGGAGACGCTCCGGCTGATCGAGGATTTCCTCGAAGAGGTCTGACGCGTTCTCGCCTCAGGCGGAACCGAGTGGGTCGGGGCATCCGTCGCGGCGTCGGGTGTCGGAAATCTGGGTGACCTTCCAGCCCTCCGCGTCGCGGAGCAACTCGATGGAGTTGATGCCACAGTGGGAGATCGCACCGTCAAGGTAGAAGGTGTAGGGTGCCCAGACGGAAGCCATGGTGCCGTCCACGCGCACCTCCACGTCGTAGATCTGTTCGTCCCAGCTCCCATCCGAAGCGGCGATCCCCGAAACCCATCCGTCGACGCTCTGGGTCCTGATGGCGGCGGCCCCCTGCCGGGTGTCGAGGATCGCGAACCGGACCTCGAGGGCCAGCGTACTGCGAACCATCGTCGAATCGGCCGTTCGCATTCCCTCGAACATCCGCTCCACGGCGGCGAGTACCGAAGCTTCGTCCTGCCCGGCGATGCCGGGGGCCGGGATCGCCAGTGCCAGCGCCGTGGCGAATGCCCCCCTCGTCATCCTCTTCATGTCCGCCTCCGAGGTCTCTGGTGCTCGTCTCGTGCAGCGACGCTCGCTCGTCGCACGGGCGGGCGTCAAGCGCCCAGGCGTGCGGACCGCTGGATGCGACCGCGGGTACGCCGGACCATGAGCCAGCCAGCCAGTCTGCCCAAGAAGCCGGAATCGTCCGTCTCCGTCGTCTCCGAGCTGATGATGCCGCATCAGGTCAACAACCTCGGCCACGTCTTCGGAGGCGAGCTCCTCTCGATGGTGGACCGGGCTGCCGCGGTTACGGCGATGCGCCACGCGGGTCGTCCGTCGGTCACCGTATCCATCGACCGGGTCGACTTCGTAGAGCCGATCTTCGCCGGCGAGCTCGTGACGTGCACGGCGCGGATCAATTTCGTGGGACGCACATCCATGGAGGTCGGCGTGCGCGTCGAAGCCGAGAACCTCCTCACGGGCAGGAGGCGGCACACGAACACCTGTCTCCTGACCTTCGTGGCGATCGACGAGAACCATCGCCCCTGCCCGGTTCCGCAGCTCGACCTTTCGGACCCGGACGACGAGCGGCGGGCACGCGAAGGCCGCCGTCGCCGCGAGGTACGGGAGCAGTTAGACCGGGAGTTGCAGCAGTAGGAAGGCGACCAGGGCACCGGAATCGGTGCGAATTCGGGGAACCGCCCCGTACCGGGCTGACAATCGACGGTCCACAAGAGCATTTCGGGCCCGTCCGAACCGGCCTCAAGGTTTCAAACAATGCGCAACGATTGCCCCCCGAAGCCCCTCGCGGTCGCAGCGGCTCTGTCGCTTTTGCTCGTGGGTTGCCAGCAGTTCGACCAGCAACTCCCGTTCGAACTCGCGCCCGGCGAAGGTGCCACGTCGCAGATCGGTCTGGCAGGCGGCACCGTCAGCCTGCCCCCGTCCTTCTCCCTCGAGATTCCGGCCAACGCGCTGCCGTCCCCGACGACCGTGGCCGTGGGCCGGCTGATCATGCAGCCGTTCCCGGGCGACGCCGGCCTTCCGGTGCCCGGGTCGGCGTACGAGGTCGGACCCGTTGGCACGACGCTGTCGAGGTCGGCGGTGGTCCGGATCAGGGTGGATCCGGCACTCATCGAGGCCGGAACCGAGGCACGCCTGTCCCTGGCCGTCCTGGGCGACGACAGTGTGGTGACGACGTACAGGAGCACGCTGGATCTCACGAACGGGATGCTCGTGGCGGAGGTGGACGAGCTCGGCCCCATGGCCGTCGTCGTCCAGCTCGACGCGATCGCGCTGCTCGCCGGTGTTCCGGATTCTCTGCTTGGCGGCTTCTTTCCGCTGCCTCCGGCACCCGTGCCGTCGCCGGCGGGACCCGCGACGGCGCCCAGCCACGGTGGCGTGCTCTTCACGGGCGCGTGCGCGCCACGCCAACGTCAGTGCTTCTCTTCGGGCATGATCCGGCTCTGGGCCGATGACGTGGTCACGAAGCACGTGGGTGAGGATCTCTTCCTCGCCGACGGACGGGTCGAAGCCTCGCTCGAATTCTTCGACTTCGTCGGCGGTGTGCCGCAGGCCGTCGTGGGCGAGGTGAAACTCGCGGGTGACCTCAGGGTGAAATTAAAGCGCACGATCGCGAGGTACGACCTTGCGGAGGCGTCCACCACGGGTGCCACCACCGACCCCTTGCCTACGACCGTACGGTTCGAATCCGGGAAGGTGATGGTCTTCGGACTCACGACGTCGGTCTCGGGCCCGATCGTCGAATCCAACTACGACTATGCCGCGAACTACGGCTTCGAGGGAATCGGGACGAGCGAGATGCTGGTCCTGCGCATCGAGACCGGGCTCGAGTTCGAGTTGGCGGACAGGACCTACGAGCGGGGAATGATCGTCACCCATCTGAGGCTGCGCCGATGAGGAACGCCGCCGCTTTGCTCGCCCTCGCAGGACTGCTCGTGACCGCTCCTGTCGCTGGCCAGATGGCCGCGGGAACGCGCTCGGTGGCCATGGGCGGCGGCGGTATGGTCTTCGCCACCGGCGTGGATGCGGTCGACTGGAACCCGGCCAACCTGGGCTGGAGCCGGGGCTGGAACATCTCTCTTTTCGAGGTCGGGTTCGCGGGTCTCGGCGACGGCCTGACCGTCGACGAGCTTCGGACGATCCTGGGTGACGACCAGCCGGGGCTCAACGTCTCGTCGGTAGTTGCCGGCCTGCCCGAGGACGGGTTCCGCTTCACGGGGGTGTTCGAGGGCTTCGCGACCGCGTTCGTTGCCGAGCTTTTCGACGTGCCCCAGCCTGGCGCGCCGCTGCCCACGCTCGGTATTGCGGTGGGCCCCGTCGCGTTCCGGATTCGAAGCCGGGTGTTCAGTGACGTCGTGCTGAGCAAGCCGCTCGCGGACCTCGTGGGCAACGGCTTCGAGCAGGAGCGACTCCTCGACTATGCGGTCGGGAACACCGCCTGGCGGGCCGTCTCGCTGACGGAGCACACCGTCGCGTACGGCACGCAGTTCGGCGGACTCCTCTCCGTCGGGGTCGCGGGCCGATACGTGAAGGGGCACAAGCTACTGGACGGACGCCTCTTCGAGCCGCAGATCAACATAACTTCTGAAACGCTGACGATTCAGTCGGTCTCGGTCGAGTCCTCCGGTGGGTCCGGTTACGGTCTCGACCTGGGGCTGTCGTTCGACCTGCCCCTCGGCTTCCGCGCATCCGCGTCGGGGACCAACGTCTTCCAGAGGTTGACGTGGGACGAGAGCCTCACGGCGCACATCGCGACCTTCACCGACGCGGACTTCGACCGGGAGATCAATCCCGATCTCCCCTTCCACGATTTCTTCAACCGGCACAGTGCCGAGCCCATCGATCCGAACGGGGTGAGTCTGGCGGTCTTCGTCGCGGGCCAGTCGCTGTTCGAGCAGTCGTATTTTCCCCAGATCTACCGTGGCGGCGTCGGCTGGCAGGCCGGCGGGACCACCCTCGAGGCCACTGCCGTGAAGGTGTCGCCGAGAGGCCGCTTCACCTCTCCTTGGGATGAGCGCGTCTCGTTGGGGTTCGAGCAGAAGATTCCTCTTCTGACGCTCCGAGGTGGGTACGGCATGGCCAAGGATGGTCTCTCCACCTATTCGGCGGGCCTTGGCCTCCGGTTCGGCCCCGTCCACCTGGAAGTCAGCGGCGGAAAGCTCAACGGCGGGCTCCTGGACTGGGGCTCGTGGGAAGGCGCCTACCTGAGCACTGGACTCCAGATCAGGGGAGGGGGCCTGTGAGCCGCGTGACCCGCTCCTTCCCGATCGTGACAGCCGCGGCGCTCGCCGTCGGCTGCGTGGACGCGGTCGGACCCGTCGCCTCGAACGGCGTGCCCATCGAATTCTCTTTCGTGAGCCCTCAGGGAGCCTCGGAGGCGGAGACCGCGGCGATCGCGTAAGCCTTCGGAGACGTGGACAGCGATTCGGTCACGATCGTGGACGCGGCGACTTTGGAGATGATCGTCGCCACCGTCGTGCCGGCCACCCGCGTCGACGACGCGCACCCCATAACCACCGGGGTCGTGTCCCCGTCTTCGCAGCTCTACTCGAGCGGAGTGGAAGCCAAGGGCGGCCCCGTCGTGCTTGCGAGGTGGGTGGGTGGCGTGCCTCTCGTGGGATTCCGGAGGCTTTCCGCGGGTCAGCGGGTCGTCGGGGTCAGCCTCTTCCCGGGTGCCGGTAACACGGCCACGGGAGACGTGACGACGCTCTGGAACAACGTTGTGGGCTGGGCCGGGGAAGCGGGCGGTTCAGGCTGAGCGGAGAGGTCGGGCGGCGGGCTCAGCGCCGCTCGACCACCATCGCGAACCCCATCCCTCCGGCCGCGCACACCGTGACGAGGCCGAACTGGACGTCCCGGCGCGCCATCTCGTTGAGCAGCGTGACGGTCAGCCGTCCCCCGGTCGCACCGAACGGATGGCCGATGGCAAGCGACCCTCCCATCACGTTGATCCGGTCCACGTCGGGGTGGCCCACGGCCTGAGCGCGCCCGAGCTTCGCCTCGGCGAACGAGCGCGACGACAGAGCCTGCAGGTTGGAGAGGAGCTGTGCCGCGAACGCCTCGTGCATCTCCATGAGCCCGATGTCGTGCATGCTCAGTCCGGCGCGGTCGAGGGCGAGCGGCGCTGCGTAGGCGGGGCCCTGCAGGAGCTGACCCGTGGGATCGAGGGCGGTCCACGCCCAGCTTCGGACGAAGCCGAGAGGCCGGATTCCTTCTGCCGCGGCCCTCGCGGCGTTCATGAGCACCACCGCGGACGCGCCATCGGTAAGCGGCGAGGCGTTTCCGGCGGTGACCGAGCCGTACCGACGGTCGAACACCGGACGCAGCTTGGCGAGAAGCTCCAGAGAAGTATCGGTCCGGATGCCGTTGTCGTTCGAGACGACGGTCTCGTAGTCGGGTGGCACGTATACGGGCGTGATCTCGGCCGTGAGGCGTCCGTCGGCGGTGCCGGCCGCTGCGAGGTCGTGTGAACGCAGGGCCCACGCGTCCTGGTCGTCGCGGGAGATTCCGTTTTCCTTGGCCATCCGCTCGGCCGACTCGCCCATCGACTCCCCGGTCGTGGGCTCGGCGATGGCGGGCGTCACGGGAACGAGATCGCGGGGGCGCAGCTGGCGGAAGGGGGCGAGCCGTTGCCCCAGAGTCCGCCCCTTCGATGCCGTGACGAGGGCCCGCGAGAGCCGCTCGGACACCGTGATCGGAATCCGGGAAAGCGACTCTGCACCCCCGGCGATGACGACGTCGGCCAGCCCTGTCTCGATCATCTGCGCGGCGTCGGTGATCGCCTGGTTCGAGGACGCACACGCGCGGGAAACGGAACTGGCAGGCACGGTCTTCGGAAGCACGCCCAGACCGACCTCGCGGGCGATGTTGGGTGCCTGGGTGTCGTGCACGACGGTCCCGTAGACGAGGTGGTCCACCGCGTCTTCGCGCAGGCCGCTGCGCGCCAGGGCGTCGCGGACGGCGACCTTCCCGAGTTCGATTGCGGTCAGGTCGGCGAAGACCGTTCCGGAACGCGCGAACGGCGTTCGGCTACCCGCCACGATCGCCGTCTTCACCGATCAGGGCTCCTGGCCGCGGGACATCGACGTGGCCCAGTCCGGGACGACGGAGGGATCGATGTCGAAGACAAAGGTCCCGACGAAGTAGACCACCGTTGCGATGACGACGGCACCGACGAGGTTGAGCACGATCCCCACGCGAGCCATCTCGCTCACCTGGAGCCGCTCGCTGCCGAAGACGATGGCGTTGGGCGGCGTCGCGACCGGCATCATGAATGCGCAGGATGCGGAAAGGGTCGCCGGGATCATGAGCAAGAGCGGATTGATCTCCGTGGTCACCGCCACGGCGGCCAGGATCGGGAGGATCATCTCGGTCGTGGCCAGGTTGCTCGTGAGTTCCGTGAGGAAGGTCAGGGCGAGGCACACGAGCAGGATCATGGCGAACGGCGGCAGGGATGCGAGCAGTTCGAACCGCGCCCCGATGAGCTCCGCGAGACCCGTCTGCTGGAAGCCAGCTGCCAGGGCGAAGCCCCCTCCGAAGAGCAGTACGATGTCCCACGGAAGCCGCGGAATGATGTCGGGTCCCATGAGGCGCGTGTCGCCGGAGCTCCGGTCACGGGCCGGAATGAAGAAGAGGACAGAGGCCATGGCGATGGCGATGGTGCCGTCGTCGATCAGCCCCTGGAAGGGGAGGGCGTTCGACCAGCCGGGAATGGTGAAGAGGCCGACGTTGAGGTCGACGCGAAATACCCAGAGAAGCGCCGTGGTCACGAAGACCGCGAGGACTCCCCGCTCCTCGAAGGAGATCGAGCCGAGGGCCGCGCGCTCGGTCACGATGACGTCATGCTCGACGGTGACGTCCTCCGGTGTGCGAAAGAACACCTTCGTCAGGAGCAACCAGGCGGTGATGAGCAGCGCGACGCCGATGGGCAGAGCCATCACCAGCCACTGCCCGAAGGCGATGGTGGGCGCGTCCGGGAAGAGGATGGCGAAGATGCGGACGAACGACAGGTTGGGCGGGGTGCCGACCAGGGTCGTGAGTCCTCCCACCGAGCTCGCGTAGGCGATGCCGAGCATGAGGGACACGGTGAACGGATGACTCCGTTGCACACCGAATCCCTCCTCGATCTTGAGTACGATTGCGAGCCCGATCGGCACCATCATGACGGCGGTCGCAGTGTTCGAGATCCACATCGAGAGAAACGCGGCGGCGATCATGAAGCCCAGGACGATGCGCGCAGGCCCGCCACCGACCGCGTGGATGATGTTCAGCGCGATCCGCTTGTGGAGATTCCACTTCTCCATGGTCAGCGCGATCATGAAGCCGCCGATGAACAGCACGATGGTGCTGTTGAAGTAGATCGGAGCCGTCGAACCGCCGGTCATGATCCCGAAGAGCGGGTAGAGAAAGAGCGGGAGGAGCGCGGTTGCGAAGAGCGGGATCGCGTCGGTGACCCACCACGTGGCCATGAGGGTCGCGACCGCGGCGAGTCGGCTCGCCGCGGGATTCGTCGGGTCGAGCGGAACGACGAGAAGCAGCAGGAACAGAACCAGTCCGAGCCAGAGACCGATCTTCTGACCCGGGCCGCCCGGGGGCCGGGGGTGGTGATCCATCGTCGTCCTTTCGATTCGGGCCTGCGGCCGCGTGGGCCGTGTGAGCGCATGAGAAGGATCCAAACGTCGGTCCGGCCACGCGCGTGAGCAAGCGCAGCGCCAGCCGCAGGTGGTGGCCTGTCGACGACGTGCCACCCTACGTTGTCTTTTGGACCTGCAACCGGGCGGAGCGAGCGCATGAACGAGAGACGTGGGATCGATCGGAGAACCTTCCTCGCGGGGTCGGCCGCCCTCGCGGCGTTCGGCGTGCCCACCGCACGGCGGGCACCGGGGCCGGCGAGGAGATGGCCCGGATATGAAGACGCGCTGGTCGTGGATTTCCTCGCGAGTCCGGGATACTTCAACTATCCGCTCAATCCGCCGCTCGACGACGAGATGATTCGCAACGCGGTCGAGTCCGGCATCACGGCGGTGAATCTCACCGTGAGCCAGAGTGGCTTCGCCGACACGGTCGAGCGTATCGCGGTCTGGCTGGACCGGATCGAAAGAAACCCCGCCGCGTTCGTGCAGGTGCGCACCGTCGACCAGCTGCGCGACGCTAAGGCGACAGGACGGCTCGGGATCGTTCTGGGCTTCCAGGACACAACGCCCTTCGAGGGGCGGCTCGACCCCGTCGAGACGTTCCGGAATCTGGGCGTCAGGGTGACGCAGCTCACCTACAACGTTCGCAACCTGGTGGGAGACGGTTGCCTCGAGGTCGCGAACGGAGGACTCACGCGTTACGGGTACTCCGTAGTGGAGCGCATGAACGAGCTCGGCATGCTGGTCGATCTGAGTCACTGCGGTCAGCGGACGACTGCAGACGGTATCGCGGCCTCGAGGGTGCCGGTGGCGATCACCCACACCGGATGCAACGCCGTGGCCCGGCACCCACGGTCCAAGGATGACACCGAACTTCGCGCGCTGGCCGAGAAGGGCGGCGTGGTCGGTATCTATCTCATGCCATTCCTCACGCCGGGCCGGGTGCCCCTGCGCGCGGACGTGCTCGACCACATCGAGCATGCGATCGACGTCTGCGGTGAGGACCACGTGGGGATCGGGAGCGACCTCTCGACCACGCCGATCGACGGATCCGACGAGTACTGGATGCGGCATCGCGAATTCGTTTCCGCTCGCATCGCGAGGGGGGTGGCGGCGCCGGCCGAAGACCCCGACATCCTCTTCACGGTCCAGGACCTGAACACCCATCGCCGGATGGAGCTGATCGCCGACGGGCTGGCGGAACGGGGCCACCCCGACGCACGCATCGAGAAGGTGATCGGAGGAAACTGGGTCAGACTCTTCGGCGAGATCTGGGCTTCATAGGAGCCGGGATGCTTGATTCGGCGCGCGCGCGCCGCCCATGTTGCCGCCCATGAGTTCCGAGCTCACGGGCCCCGGGGGTGCTGCGTCTCCGCTCGACAGCATCGAGTTGCGTGACGGGAGGGAGACGGACGCCGCAGCCATCGAGGCCGTCCATTTCGCGTCCCGGGAAGCGGTGTATCGGGGCCGGGTCTTTGACTGGCCTCCCCTCGGGCCGGACCGGGAGGGGAGGATCGCCCTCTGGCGTGCGTGGCTTTCTTCCCCGGAGATCGAGGCCGTCGTCGCCGTCGATGCAGGGATGATCGTCGGCTTCTGCACGGTGCGACGATCGATGGACGACGACGCCCGCAAGGAGACCGCGGAGATGCCCACGCTCTACGTTCATCCCGATCACTGGCGTCGAGGGGTCGGTCAGGCACTCTGCTCGGCCGGCCTCGACCGGGCCCTGGCGATGGGTTGTGACGAGCTGACGCTCTGGGTGCTGGAGATGAACGAGGAGGCTCGGCGCTTCTACTCGGCGTTCGGCTTCACCGAGGAGCCGGCCACCAAGGTGGACGAGGGAACCCGGGAGAGACTGGTCGCCCGACGCTATCACATCGCGCTTCCGGTCGCGCCATGACCCGGACCATCGAGTCGTTCATCCGCACGGTGCCCGACTGGCCGAAGCCGGGCGTCATGTTCCGTGACGTTACCGGGCTGCTTGAAGACGCCCGCGGGCTCCGGATGGCGGTGGACCTGATCGTCCATCGCTATATCGACCATCACATCGACGTGGTGGCCGGCATCGAGGCGCGGGGATTCATCTTCGGCACCGCCGTCGCCTACGAGCTCGGCGTCGGCTTCGTACCTGTGCGCAAGGCGGGTAAGCTGCCGGGAAGAGTGGTCGGGATCGACTACGAACTCGAGTACGGTGCCGACCGAATGGAGATGCACGCCGACGCGATTCCGCGCGGGGCCAACGTCCTTCTTGTCGACGATCTCGTGGCCACGGGCGGTACGGCCCTGGCCGCGATGGAGCTCGTTCGAGGCGTCGGCGGGCGTGTCGGTGAAGCGTGCTTCGTGATCAACCTTCCTGACCTCGGCGGTGCGGATCGCCTCCGCGCGCACGGGTGTGACGTGTTCGCCCTGTGCACGTTCGAGGGCGACTAGGAACGCCTGGCCACCGCGTCGAAGTCCTTCGCCAGCTCCACGTCCCACAGGGTGATCCCGCCGGCATCGTGCGTGGAGAGATCGACGCGCACGGTACGGTAGACGTTGAACCACTCGGGATGATGGTTTCTCCGCTCGGCGCACAGCGCGGCGCCGGCCATGAAGCCGAATGCTTCGACGAAATCGGTGAAGACGTACTCCTTGTGGAGCTTTCCGCCCTTCACCGCCCAGCCGTCGAGGCCCGCGACGGCCGCGGCGAGTGTCTCGCCTTCGAGTAGCGCCCTGCTGGTCGTCACATTCCCTCCCGGATCAGAGCCGTGGTTCGGTCCATGTTTTCTGCCAGGCGCCGTATGGCCTCGATGTAGCGCTGCTCCCAGTCGGGAACGTCGTCGGGGTCGTCGGTCTCGATTTCGTAGCGCAGGCCGGGCAGCATCCAAGAAGCGTACCCGCTGAACGGATCGGGCGACACGTAGAGCGACCGACTCCACGGACGGTCCTGGAGTCCCCGGTCGTCGAGCCAGGCCTTCTCGAGTGCGATGAAGGCAGCGTTGATGCGGGTGGCCTGGGGCAGCGAGACGGGGCCTGCTGCCGCGCGAAGGCTGCGAGCCTCATCGAGTGCGGCCGCGGCCCGATCCAGCTCCGAGGTGGCCTCCACAAGCCGCCCGAGATCGACATCGATGCGGCGCATCTCGGCCACCTCGAAGAGCGTGTTCACGTGCGTGCGGGTATCGACGGCGTACCGCGACACGTCATAGGGCAGCAGATCCGCGTTGGCGAGCCGCAGGGCCAGCAGCCCGTCGGCGGTAGCGAGCATGGGGCCGTAGATCCACTCCGGGTCCCCGAAGCGCTCGAACCAGGCGAAGTTGTCGTAGTTGGAGTGGTAGATACCGCTGCGGCCACCCGTGCTCAGGCCGGCCGACGGGATGCCCGCATGCGTGTAGAATGCGATGTGATCCGAGCCACCGCCGAGATTCCCCATTTCGGGTGTGCCGTTCTCCGACTGCTCCGCCCACCACTCGTAGATGCTGCGACCTTCCTTCGGGTAGGGGGTGTCCCGGATCGCGTCGAGGATGGGCTGCTTCAGGGAGGGGGAGGAGGAGGAGCCGAAGTTGGGGCCCGAAACCGCTCCGTCGGCGTTGATGTACGCGACTGCGCCCGCCGTGAGCGGTTCGAGAAGCTCCTCGACCCATTCCGACGAGCCGATCACGCCGTACTCCTCGGCGTCCCAGTGAGCGATGAGGATGGAGCGGCGGGGCCGGCAGCCCTCCTCTGCCAGCGCGCCGAGGGCGTCCGCCAGCGTGAGCAGCATCGCGGTGCCGCCGTTCGGATCCGTGGCTCCGAATCCCCAGGGGTCGTAATGCGCCCCAAGGATGACCCATTCGTCCGGGAACTCCGAACCCTCGAGGGTGCCCACGACGTTCGTGGCACGCGTGAGCGCCTTGGGCTGATTGACGCGTACGCGTACGGTCAGAGCGTCACCGCCCGTGAGCCGATACGGCATGTCGAGTCCGCCCTGCCAGTCCTCCGGCGCGACGTCCCCGGTCATCAGGGAAAGAATCTCCGACGCGGCATCGTATCCGAGGGGGAGTACGGGAATCCGGTGAAGCCCGACCTCGTCGGGATCCAGCCGGGCGACCTGGCGCGGACCGTCGAGTGGAAGCGCGGGCTCGAAGGGCGTCAGCGGATCACCGGTCCAGGGCAGCGTGAGGACGGAGCCACGCTGGATGATCTCTCCGT
Source organism: Gemmatimonadota bacterium (assembly GCA_030827315.1). Lineage (GTDB taxonomy): Bacteria > Gemmatimonadota > Gemmatimonadetes > Longimicrobiales > Gaopeijiaceae > UBA2589. The sequence continues at coordinate 48,144 of JAURER010000015.1, forward strand.
TCAACATGGGGCCATCCGGGTAGGGGTCTTCCTCCACCTCGGGTGCGTCGTTGAACATGATGACGCCGGCGGCGCCCCGCTCCTCGGCGAACAGGACCTTGTAGCCGCGGAAATTTCCGCCGTAGCGGGCAACGACGATCTTTCCCTGGAGCGACACGCCCATGGAATCGAGGGCTCGGTAGTCTTCGCGGCGCCCATAGTTGGCGTAGACCACCTGGCCTGTCACGTCACCGCTCCCGGAGAACGCGTTCCATCCGTTGAGGAGATCCGGGTGCCCGGAGAAGCGGTCTTCCGGGAGTGCCTTCTCCCGGTTGTTCAGCCGCCTGGCGACAGGTGTCACGATGTGCGCTTCCACGTCATCGGTGAGCTGCGGCAGATACACGTCGTACGGGTAGTCACGTACCGAGAAGCCGGCGGCCTTCATGGCGCGGGACAGGTAGTGTCCGACTTCGACCTGTGCCGCAGAACCCGTCGGGTGCGGATTGGCCGTGATGATCCGGAGGTGCTCTCGGAAGGCGTCTCCGGAGGGAAGTTCGACGAAGCGTGCCTCGCAGAACGCCTGCCGTGCGGCGGACGTGGCCGTGAAACCGACCGGCGCGGAGATCTCGACGGTGCTCTGGGCCAAGGCGGGGGTCGTTCCCGGTACCGTGGACAGAACGCCCGCGAGCAGAGCGAAGGTGACGATGCTGCCGCGAAGGAGCGGATTCATGGCGTCTCTCATGGTTATCGGGTCAGAGCCTCGGTGATCGCGCGCTGGAGTGGACCAACGTCGGTGTACTGCGTGAATTCGTCCACGCCGACATTCTGCCGGTTTGTGAGAAGCACGAGGGCCAGGCCTTCGCCGGGCACACCGAGGACGAAGGTTCCCGTGAAGCCCGTGTGCCCGAAGCTGCCCTCCGGCGCGTACGCGGGAAGCTGCCAGCCGAGTGCCTGGCCGTCGCCCGTCGAGGTGAGGAAGGTGCGGACGATCTCCGCGGAGAGAAATCGTCGGCCGTTCATTTCGCCCTGGCCGAGCAGCAGCCGCAGGAGGACGTCGAGATCAGCGGCCGTGGAGAAGAGGCCTGCGTGGCCCGCCACGCCGTCGAACGCGTGATGGGCGTTTCCGTCGTTCACTTCGCCGACGAGTGTATATCGCCGCCAGTCGTTCCAGCGCTCCGGGTCGCCCTCGATCCGGTAGCCGAAATCGGGGTCGTGGACCATGCGCCGCTCGAACGGATTACCGTGCGAGGTGGCGGCGAGAGCAGAGGGCGCAGCCGCCGTGGGCGGCGCCGGGCGAAACGTCGTTTCGGCCAGGCCGAGCGGCGCGTAGAGCTCCTCTGTCAGGAAGATGTCGAGGGGTCGGCCCGACACCTCTTCCACCAGGCGACCCAGGAGCATGAAGCCCAGATCGGAGTAGTGCCGCTCCTCCCCGACCGGCCATGTGAGTGGCACGGTGCGGATACGGGCGTACGCGGCGTCCGGGTCACGTGCGTCGTAGTACAGGGGCAGCCACTGCGGCAAGCCGGAGCGGTGGGTCAGGAGGTGGCGGACCGTGATCTGGTCGCGCCCGTCGCCCGTGAAGTCATGGAGCCAACGCGACACCGGGGCCTCGACGTCGATATCGCCGCGGTCGGCGAGCATCATCACGGCCATCGTCGTGGCCATGACCTTGGTCACGGACGCGAGGTCGAAGATCGTGCTCACGGCCATCGGAGCCGGCGAGCGGATGCGGGAGATGCCGCCGTCGCCCGGGTACTGACCACTCCCGAAGTCGTGGAGTCGAGCGAAGCCCCAGGACCGTTCGTGCGCCACCGCGCCGTCGCGCGACACGAGGAGGACGGCCCCGGGGATCCTCTCGTCGCCGACCCAGGTGGCGACGATCGAGTCGGCCCGCGCGAAGGCCGGCTCGACGTCGTCTCCGGGCCCCGCTTCGCACCCTGCGGACGCTGCGGCCAGGAGGACGAGCAGGGACCTCAGATCGCGGCTAACGCGTCCGGCTCCAGATGACGACCACGCCGCACACACCTTCGGACATCTGGCCCATGCCCACGGACATGCCGGCGCCGGTCATGCCGTATTCGATGGGAACCTCGGAGGGCCGACGGTAGATCTCGATCGCGTCGATCATGGCCAGGGGCGCCAGCACCTCGATGGGCAGGTCACGTGTCTGGTCGATCGACATGCGCGCGCCGTCGAGGTAGATGGTCGGGGTGCAGAAGCCGCCGGCGCCCTGGAGGCGCAGAGCCTCGCCGGCGAAGGCGTTCAGGTTTCCTCCGGGCATCTGGAGGAGCACGCCCGAAATGCCGCGGAAAAGATCGGCGGTGCTCCGGGCCGAGGACCGCTCGATGTCCACGGGAGTGATGAAGTGCCCCAGCCCGCGCGTGACGCGCCGGACGAAGCCGTTCTTCACCAGCTGGTGCTGGAGCACCGGCCGCTGGAGGGAGATGATGAGCCCGTCGATCGCCATGGGGGCTGCGGCGATGCGGAATTCGACGTCCATCTCGCCGTCGGATCCCAGCTCAAAGACTCCGGCAGCGGTCTCCTTGAAGCCGAACGCGGATGCGATCAGCACGAACGAACCACCCTCCCGGGCGGTCACGGAGAAACGGCCCTGACCATTGGTCACGGTCGAGGTGATCGAATCGCCGGACTCGGACATCATGATGACGAGCCCGAGCGAGATCGGCTGGTCCGTCTCGACCTCCATCAGCGTTCCATTGATGGTCTGGGCCTGCGCGCGGGCCGCGGGGAACCCGCACAGCGCTGCCGCTACGGCCACGGCCACCCACATCCGTCGGGTGCGCGCTTCCAACATCCTGCCAGCCTCCCTGAGGAAGTTCTTCTTCAGTATCGACATCTGCGCGAGCGGGATCATATACGTATCTGCCGCCCGGTACGATTACAGCTTAGCGGGCCGGAAGTTGCGTCCGGCTTCACCCGCCCCAGGGCGCTGGGGGTGGATCGACCGGGCGGGTGAGGTCGAATTCGACGCGGAACGCCCGGTCCGTGCCCTCCCTCCGCAGCGCATACACGAACGTCCGCGCAGGGTGCACCTCCAGCGTCCAGACGTTGGCGGCCGCGGCCGGCACGAGCCCCGCGGTGTATGCGTCCGCGGGGAAGTCCTGCGCCTCTGGACTCCCCCGACCGAGGGTGTCGCCGCCGTACTGCGTGATTTCGTCCACCGATCCGTCCTCGTGCCGATGGTCGTGCTTGAGCCGCAGCCCCACCGCCGTGGTGGTCACCACCCAGGTTCGGGAGCGGTCGTCGCCGACGTGGAAGGGGATGCGGATCTCGCCCGGATCGCAGGAGCGGACGTGCATGACGAGTCGACGCTCTGCGAAGGACGGATCGGGCGGCACGTTCTCGACCACGCGACCCTCGAACGCCTGTCCACAGAGCTCCCCGAGCGCCTCCCAGAATACGAGCTGCGCGTCCGGCTCCGTCTCGGGTTCCGGAACCGCCCCCTCTTCATTCCCCGCGCACGCCCACGCCAGGCATCCCGTGAGCAACGCGAGTGCCGGAGCTCTCCGGATGCGGGAGGGGGCGCGGTCGTGGCGGATGGGCTTCATGGGCGGAATGATCCTCGGGAGGCGGGTGGACGAAGCACGAAGCGCGTACACTATATTGGCGTCCTGCAACCTCCTTCGCCCAACCTGTCGCCCGCATTCGGATACGGACATGCTCGGTTCACTCGTCTTCGCAGCGCTCCTCCAGGTACCCGCTCCGACCCAGGAGCTCGCGCCTGGTACCCGCTATGACCCGACGATCCCCACGCTCGAGCAGGTGGTGGGGCACGACGTTCGAGCCGAGGTCACGGCCCCGGATCAGGTGGTGCGTTACTTCGAGGCGCTCGCCGAGGCCGCACCCGACAGAACGGAACTCATTCGGTATGCCCGAAGCTGGGAGGGCCGACCCCTGATCATGTTGGTGATCGGGTCGCCCGAGCGAATGGCGGCTCTGGATCGGGTGCGCGCGGATCTCGACCGGCTGGCCGCGGCCGACCTGCCCGAATCGGAAGCCAACGAGCTGATCGGCCGTCTTCCGGTGGTCACTGCGCTCATGCACGGAGTTCACGGGAACGAGATCAGCTCGAGCGGCGCGGCGATGGCAGAGGCCTACCACCTCCTCGCGGCGCAGGGCGACGCCGGAGTCGATCTCATCCTGCGCGAGTCCCTCGTTCTCATCGACCCGGTGGAGAACCCGGACGGGCGAGCCCGTTTCGTTCAGCACACCACCATGTCGAGGGCGAGGTGGCCCAACCAGGAGGCCTACTCGGCCGAGCATGACGAGCCCTGGCCGGGTGGGCGGGGAAACCACTACCTCTTCGACCTGAACCGCGACCTGTTCATTCAGAGTCAGCCCGAGACGCGCGGAAAGGTCCGCGTCTTCCTCGATTTCCACCCGCACATCGTGGCGGACCTGCACGAGATGGGCGGCAACTCCACGTACTTCTTCCCACCGACGGCACCGCCGGAGAACCCATGGTACGGCGAGCGCCAGATCGCGCTCATGGACGTCTTCGGCAGCGCGAATGCCGCGGCGTTCGACGCGCGGGGCTTCGCGTACTTCAATCGAGACGTCTACGACCTCTTCTATCCCGGGTACGTGGACATGTGGCCGATGAACCACGGCGCGCTCGGCATGACATACGAACAGGCTTCTGCGAGAGCCCTCGTGCTGCGCAAGGACGACGGCGACGTCATGACGTACGGTGACGGCGTGCTCCACCACTTCACGGCCGCCATCACGACTGCCGAGACCGCCGCGAGGAACCGGGAGAGCATCCTTCGCGACTACTACACATTCCGGCGTGAAGGCGTGGAGCTCGGCCGCGCGGGGCCGGCCGAATACGTCCTCCATTCGGCCCACGACCCGGCCATGGCGGAGCGACTCGCACGCATGCTCGTGGACAACGGCATCGAAGTCCGCGAGGCCACTGGCGCACTGACGATCGACGGCCGTCGGCTGCCCGCGCGCGGGACGTACGTCGTTCCCATGGATCAGCCGGCGCACCGCTTCGCGCGCAATCTGCTCGACGAACACGTGCCCATGGACGACGGCTTCGTGCAACGTCAGATCGATCGCCGCGCTCGCCGCGAAGGTGACGAGATCTATGACCTCACGGCCTGGAGCCAGTCACTCCTGTGGGACGTCGAGGTCTTCCGCGCTCAGAGAGCCACGAATGCCGCCGGCGACCCGGTGGAGGGCTTCGGCGGCGAAGGAGCCTTCCCGCAGAGGGCGCGCCTGCGGCCCGCCACGACGGCGCTTCCCACGGCGGGGGTCGGATATCTCCTGCCCTGGGGAACCGCTGCGGTGGGTGCGGTCGTCGAGGCGCTGCGCGAGGGCGTCCGGGTTCGCGCCGCGGGCGAGGCCTTCGTGCTCGACGGTCGTTCGTACGGCGTGGGAACGGCGATCGTCCGGGTGGCGGAGAACGGTCCCGACCTGCGTGAACGTCTCGGTGCCATCGCCGCCGCGCACGGCGCGGAGGTCGTACCGATCGAGTCGTCGTATGTGAGCGAAGGCGCTTCGCTCGGGGCCAACAGCGTGCGTGCCCTGCGCGCGCCCCGCGTGCTGCTCGTGTACGACGATCCGGGGTCGACGCTCTCGACGGGGTGGGCGCGGTATGTACTCGAGCAACGATACGGCCAGCCCACCGTGGCGGTCCGGGCAGCGAGTCTGGGCAGCGCGAATCTCGCCGACTTCGACGTGATCGTCTTTCCGAGCGGGAATTACGCGGGCGCCGTCGGCGCGGGTCTGATCGAGGAACTGCGCGACTGGATGTCGAATGGAGGGACGCTCGTCACCATGGCCAACTCGACCACGTGGGCGACGCGCGCGGGGCTGCTGTCCACGCATGCGGAGCGGCGTGGAGGCCGCGCCGCGGGCACGGATCCCGATCGCGAGGAGACCCCGGATCAGCCGATCGAGTACCTGGCGGAGATCGTGCCCGCCGACGAGGCGCCGGAGAGCGTTCCAGGGGCCATCCTGAAGGTGATCCTCGACCCGGGACACTGGCTCGCCGCGGGCACCGACGGCGAGATCGGCGTGCTGGTGGAGGGGTCACGCGTGTTCAGTCCACTCACGCTCGACGAGGGAGCGAACGTGGGCCGGTACGGCACGCTCGCCGACCTCGTCCTCAGCGGGATCGTCTGGGACGAGGCCCGGCCGCAGCTCGCGAGCAAGGCATTTCTCATGCACGAGTCGGTTGGCGCGGGCCAGATCGTCGCGTTCGCGGAAGACCCGAACTACCGTGCGTACGCCGAGGCGACGCAGCTCCTCTTCATGAACGCGGTGATCCTGGGTCCCGGACGCTGACGCGATGAGCGACCGCACGGACCGTAAGCTGCGGGAGGTCGCGGTCGCCTGGTACGCCTTCCGTCATGAAGCGGAGTTCGCCGCGGGGTTTCTCGACGATGCGGGCATTCCGTTCCGGATGCAGGTCGACGACCCGTTGCTGGGTTACGGCGTGTCGGGCAGCGCGACGATCTGGGTTCTGGGAATGCACGAGCGATCAGCGCGGGAGGTGCTCGACCTCGACGGATCGCCCGCGTATCTGACCGGCGGTTCGTCGACGCGGACGCCCCCGGTGACCCCTCCCACGCGAGCCACGGGGGCGCACGCGCGGCCGCGAGGCGGGTCGGTTCAGCGCGAGAGAAACGGATTCGACCGCACTCTTCCCGCGAGCGCACGCACCCTGTCGTTCCGGGAGCGCGGTCTCGCGGTCCTGGGTGGTGGCGGCGCGCTCGCGCTGCTCCGCCTCTTCCTGCAGGATTCGATGCACCCGATCATTTCCGTTACGGGCCTGGTGATCGCCTTCCTGCTGGCGACGGTCGGGATCGTGGGATGGGCACCCGGTCCGCTTCGCCAACTGCTCCGCGCGCTGTCGGGCGGCGCTCCCTGAGCCATAGACGCACCCCGAAAACCGAGAAAAGGGCCGAGCCATGCGTGCAGTCTCGTTCAACGTCACGATCCCCAGTTACGTGGTGGGGAAGAGCCTCGGGCGTTTCACCGAGGCAGCCGTGTACGGTGGCCTCAGCGGGGTACGCTTCGGCGAGCTGCCCGAGCCCGACCTTCCCGGAGACGCGTGGGTGAAGCTCGACGTGCTCAAGGCCGGGATCTGCGGCTCCGATATCGGCAACCTCACGCTCAAGTCCAGTCCCGCCATGGAGCCGTTCGGCTCCTTTCCGGCGGTGCTGGGTCACGAGATTCTCGCGCGCGTGTCCGCGGTGGGTCCCGCCGTGCGGCATGTGTCAGTCGGACAACGAGTTGCGGTCGATCCGGGCGTGTCCTGCACCGTCCGCGGATTCGAGGGCGAGCGGCAGTGCCCGTCGTGCGCCGAGGGGCTGGCGTCGACGTGCACACGCGCGGGTGAGGACGGCGAGACCGTCATCGCGGGGGAGCCGATCCGACGCGGGATGACGATCGGCTATCATCGGAGTCTACCGGGAGGGTGGGGCGACCGCATGATCGCGCACGAGAGCCAGCTCTTTCCGGTGGCCGACGAGATGTCGGACAACGCGGCCGCGCTCATCGAGCCCCTGGCCGTGGGCATGCACGCCGCGCTTCGCTCCAGGCCCTTTCCCGACGGTCCGATCCTCGTCCTCGGAAGCGGCCCCATCGCGCTCGGCGTCGTCTGGGCGCTGCGGGCGGCAGGCTATCAGGGTGAGCTGGTGGCACAGATGAAGCGGGCCCACGAGGCCAGGCTGGCCCGGAGCTTCGGGGCAAGCAGCGTCGTCGCTCCGGGAGAAGAGGCCCGCGAAGCGCTGGTCGGCACCGGAGCCCAGGCCTACATGCCCATCGTGGGGGACGAGGTCTACGCCGGGGGAGGCTTCCCCCTCGTCTTCGACTGCGTCGGCAGTGGGGAGACCCTCAAGCAGGGTTTGCGTTACGCGTCCGTGAGGGGGCGCATCGTGCTCCTCGGGTGCGCCGCGGAGATCCCGAAGCTCGACCTGACCTTCGTGTGGGCCAACGAACTGGAGATCAAGGGCTTCCAGTGCTACGGCGACGAGGCGTGGCGAGGCAAAATAGAACATACGTTCAAGATTACCCACGACATGATTCTGGAGACGCGCGCCCCGATCGAGGAGATGGTCACGCATGTGTTCCCGCTCTCCCAGTACCGCAACGCGCTCTCCACGGCTGCGAACCGCAGGAAGACGGGGTCCGTGAAGGTGCTCCTGGACCCCACGGCGGGATGAGCGGCGTAGGTTCAGCTCCCCGCGTCGTCGTCGTGGGGGGAGGGGTGATCGGCGTATGCTGCGCCTACTATCTCGCCCGCGGCGGCGCGGTGGTGACGCTCCTCGAACGCGAGCGCCTCGGTGCCGGGGCGTCGTCCGGCAACGCGGGGACCGTCTCTGCGGGACACCCGCCGCTCAACCGCCCCGGGCGGATCCGGCAGGCCGTCCTGGACATGGTGAACCCGGCCAGCCCCCTGTATGTGAAGCCACGCTGGGACCCGGCTCTCTGGCGCTGGCTCCTCGGATTTGCCCGGTACTGCACGGACGTCCACGTCGAATACTGCATGGGCGTCATGGCTCCGCTGGGCAAGGACGCGCTCGCGCTCTTCGACCAGCTGATCGGAGAGGAAGGGATCGAGTGCGGGTACAGGGCCGACGGGTACTACGACGTTTGTCGCACGGAGCGCGGCCTGTCGGGTGCCCTTCACGAGGCCTCCATCATCCGACGCCACGGATACCATCCGGAAGAGCTGGACGGAGACGAACTGCGGCATCGTGAGCCCGCGCTGGCCGACGACATCCTCGGCGGAGTCTTCTATCCCGACGCCGCGACGCTGGAGCCGTTGCGATTTCTCGAACGTCTCGCAGAGGCCGCCCGCCGCCATGGTGCCGTGATCCGGGAGGAGGTCGACGTCGCCGCGGTACGGATCACGAGCGGGCGGGCCGCAGGGGTCACCCTGGCCGGGGGCGAGGCGCTCGCGGCCGACGCCGTCGTACTGGCGACAGGCCCCTACAGCAAAGGGCTCATGGCAAATACTGGAATTAGAATTCCTGTTCAGCCCGGCAAAGGGTACCATCGTGACGTCGAGGTGGGTCCCAACGGTGCTCCGCGCCTTCGGGTGGCGTGCGTCCTCAACGAGTCGTCGGTCTTCTGTACCCCGATGGGCACGACGGTGCGATTTGCCGGGACCATGGAGTTCTCAGGGGAAAACCGCGTCATGCGGGCGGCGCGCCTCGATCAGATGACGACCGCCGCGGGACACGCCTTTCCGGGGCTGGGTTCGGCGCGACCCGTATCGGAGTGGTGCGGGCTCCGGCCCGTATCCATGGACGGCCTGCCCATTGTGGGTCCGATCCCCGGCGTGGACGGCCTCCACGTCGCGACGGGGCATGGCATGCTCGGGCTCACCCTGGGTCCGGTGACCGGCGCAATGGTCGCGGGTGGCCTCCTCGGCCAGGGTGACGCGCGACTCGCCCCCCTGGCGCCCGGCCGTTTCGCCTGAGCGGCGGAGGTGGAGCCGTGCACGTTCCCCAGGGGGCGCGCTGCGTGGAGCTGTCCCCAGGCCGTCAGCGTCGGTTGAACCGGAGGTTCTGCACCCGGCCGGCGTCGACGTCGAACCCGACCACCCGACCGCCCTCGCGGACGATCCGGAGCTGCAGGGGGCCGGCCCGGAGGAGGTCCGGCTCCACGAGCTCCACCGGAGCGTCGAAGTCCGGCCCGAACCCGAGCCGCAGCCGGCCGTCCTCGGCATCGGACCGGAGCACATAGGAGACGTCGAGCTCCGTGCTGTAGAACGTCCCGACGAATGGCGCCACGTCCGTCACGAAGTGCGCCGCCTCGCCCGCCTCGGGCTGCGCCGTGACCCCACGGACCGCTTCGGACGCAGCCGGCTCCAGAAGCTCGCCCAGCACCGCGTCGGCAACCCGCATCGACAGGGTGGACGGGTCCGAATCGGAGCGGTTGCAGAGCGTCGCGATGCCCAGCCCGTGATCGGGGAAGCGGGCGATCGCCGCGCGGAATCCCACGAAGGAGCCCCCGTGACGGATCGTGCGCGCGCCGCGATACGTGCCGAGACTCTGGCCAAACGCGTAGGGGTTCTCCTCACCGCCGGTGAGCGGGTCGGTGCTCTCGAGGACGGCGTTGAGGCCGGGCCGGAGTCCGTCCGTGTTGAGTGCGTCGATCCAGCGCACGAGATCCTCGACGGAGGTGAACACGCCTCCGTCCCCCACCATGTCGAGCGTGGTCTGCGAGATGCGGAAGCCGGTCTGCGTCGGGGCGTAACCCGCGGCCCGGTTGGGCACGATGTGCGTGTGATCGTCGTGGAAGTGGGTATGCGTCATGCCGAGCGGCTCGAAGATCTCTTTCTGCGCGTACGCACGCAGCGAACGACCCGTGGCTTCCCGGACGATCTCACCGAGGAGGAAGTAGCCCGAATTCGAGTACAGATATTCGGAGCCGGGCTCGAAGTTGAGCTCCTCCTGCCGGGCGATCAGCGCGCGGACTTCCGCAATCGTGTAGTAGTCGTCGTCGCGGAGCCCCCGCAGTGACATCAGCGTGAGGTAGTCTCGCAGGCCACTCGTGTGATGCACGGCCTGCCGGACCGTAGGTTCGGCCGGATACGCAGGGAGCTCCAGAATCCAGCGACGCACCGGGTCGTCGAGCGAGATGTGTCCGTCGCGGGCCGCGATGGCGATCGCCGCCGCGGTGAACTGCTTGCCCACGGAGCCCGTACGGAAGACCGTCTGCGGCGAAATGGCGATGCCGTGTTCGAGGTTCGCCATGCCGTAGCCACGGCCGTACACGAGGGTCCCGTCGTGCACGACGCCCACCGCACAGCCCGGTGCGTCGGATCGGTTGTACGCCGCGAACACGGCGTCGACGGCCGAGCGGTCGAAGTGTCGGACATCCTGCCCCGCCGCCGGCGCCGACGCGAGAACCAGGAGAAGCGTCCATGCGGCGCAACTACGCGAGACCGTCCGGTCAAACAGCCGACGACGACCCATCGGTACTACTCCTGGCGTGGTGTGATGCGTCGTCCGGGATACGGAGGCGGACCCTGCGCACGAACGCGTCAAAGGTCGAGCGGGATCACGTCGGGGCGGACTCGGCTGGTCGGACTCGCGCCGTCCACCTCGATGCCCTCCAGCTTCAGCAGCTGCACCTTGGCCTCGAGTCCACCGGAGAAGCCCGTGAGGCGCAGATCCGAGCCGACGACGCGGTGGCACGGTATGATGATCGGAATCGGGTTCGCGCCGACCGCCTGACCCACCGCGCGCGCCTGGTCGGCCTTCCCCATCTCCCTCGCGAGCTGTCCGTAGGAGGTGACGTGCCCGTACGGTACCTGACGCAGCCGGTCGTACACGTCCCGTTGGAACTCCGTCGTGACGCCGGAAAGGTCGAAGGGAAGATCGAACTCGGTGCGCTCGCGCGCGAAGTACTCCTCGAGCTGTCGGGCCACGTTTCGGAGATTGTCGGGCCACGATCCCGGGGGATCGGTGTTCCGGTTGGTCGGAAGAGCACCGAACTCGATCCGGCGCACGCCCCGGGCGGACGTCCAGACCGTAACCGGCCCGACGCGCGTGTCGGGCAGGTAGGCCGAATGAACCTCGACCGAGTTCAGTGCGTCGCCTCGTGCGTGCCCTTCTTCAACGCCTCCTGTAGAGCGTCGAAGCCGAGCAGGGCACACTTGATGCGGACCGGGAACTTGCTGACGCCCTGGAGGGCGCGCAGATCGCCCAGCGACCGGTCCTTCGCCGCGTCCTGGCTTCCGTGCATCATTTCGGTGAAACGCTGCGCGAGTGCGTCCGCGTCATCGAGCGACCGGCCCTCGAGCAGCGTGGTCATCATGCTGACCGCCGCCTGGGAAATGGAGCACCCCTGGCCGACGAACTTCGCTTCGGCGATTTCGTTGTTCTCGATTCGCAGCTGGAGACGGATCTCGTCTCCGCACACCGGATTGGCCATGTGCACTTCGACGGTCTTCTCGTCGAGCTCGGCCTTGTTCCGCGGATGGCGGTAGTGCTCGAGAATGAGCTGCTGGTAGAGAGAGTTCAGCTGGGGAGAATCCATCGTCGCCTGCACGGTTCACGGGTCGCCAATGTAAGGCGCAATTCGCCGTTCGGCACCCCGTCTCCCGGCGGCGAGCCTCGGGCGTCGGGCCTGGTCGGCGTCCGACCGGATCATCCGAAGATGGCGCGGACCTCGTCCAGGCCGGCGAAGAGTCGATCGACGTCCTCGCGCGTGCTGTAGAGATAGAAGGAGGCGCGGGCGGTCGCGGGGACGCCGAAGTGCTTCATCACGAGCTGGGCGCAGTGGTGGCCCGCGCGCACCGCGACGCCGTGGGCATCCAGGATCGTGGAGATGTCGTGCGGATGCGCGTCGCCCATCGTGAACGAGACCACTGCAGACCGCTCCTCGAGACTCTCCGGCCCGAAGATGCGGATCCCCGGCACCGCTCGGAGGCGCTCCATCGCGTAGGCCATCAGCTCGTGCTCGTGTCGCACGATCGCGTCCATGCCGATGGTGTCGAGGTAGTCGATCGCGGCACCGAGTCCGATGGCTCCCGCGATATTAGGGGTGCCCGCCTCGAACTTGTGCGGAACCGCGGCCCAGCTGCTCGCGTCGCGACCGACGATGTGGATCATCTCCCCGCCGCCCTGGTAGGGGCTCATGCGCTCGAGCATGTCCCGGCGTCCCCAGAGAACGCCGATGCCCGTCGGGCCGCACATCTTGTGGCCACTGAACGCGTAGAAATCCGCTCCGAGCGTCTGGACGTCGACGGACGAGTGGACGGCGCCCTGCGCCCCGTCCACGAGCACGACCGCCCCGGCGGCCTTCGCCGCGGGAATGATCTCGTGCAGCGGGTTCACGGTGCCCAGCGCATTCGACACGTGTGAGATCGCTACGATCTTCGTGCGTTCGCCGAGCAGCCGCGGGAGGTCGTCGAGGAGGAGCCGGCCCTGGTCGTCGAGCTCGATGTAGCGGATTGTCGCACCGGTGCGCGCAGCCAGAATCTGCCACGGGACGATGTTCGAGTGGTGCTCGAGCACGGACAGGAGGATCTCGTCGCCCGGCCCGATGTTGTCGAGTCCCCACGAAGCTGCCACCAGGTTGATGGCCTCGGTCGTTCCCCGGGTCCACACGATCTCGTCGGCGCTCGCCGCGTTGATCCAGCGGGCCGCCTTCACCCGTGCCGCTTCGTAGGCTTCGGTCGCCCGACGGGAAAGCTCGTGGATCCCACGATGCACGTTCGCGTTGTCGTGCTCGTAATACGCGTCCATCACGTCCAGCACGGCGCGCGGCTTCTGCGACGTGGCCGCGTTGTCGAGATAGGCGAGCGGCATCCCGTTCACGCTCTGCTGGAGCGCCGGGAAGTCTTCACGGGCGCGGTGCGGATCGAAGGCCGACGTCACGTGCGGCTCAGCCCGTGTCGACCCAGATCTGCCCGTCGCGGATCTCGACCGGGAACGCCTGCACCGGCCGCACCGCGGGCAGCGCCTTGCGCGCGCCGGAGCACGCTTCGAAACGCGCACCGTGATACCGGCATACCACATGGCTGCCGTCCAGCTCTCCGTCGGAGAGCGGATACTCGTCGTGCGAACACCGGTCCCTGAGAGCGCACACGGTCCCGTCGACGTTCGCCAGGACCACGGGAATCCCGTCGGCCACGACGCCCTTCAGCTGTCCGACGGGGCAGTCACCCTCCGCCGCGACCCTCACCCAGTGTGCCATGCCGCCGCCTCAGACGTGGTTGAGCAGCTTCTGCTCGATGACCCGGTTCACCTTCTCGACCACGCCTCCGAGGGGAAGCTTCGAGAGCACTTCGCCCAGAAAGCCCATGACGACCAGCCGTTCGGCCTGAATCCGGCTGAGGCCACGACTCATCAGGTAGAACTTCGATTCGGAGTCGAGCTCTCCCACGGTCGCGCCGTGAGAGCACTTCACGTCGTCGGCCTCGATCTCGAGGTTGGGCAGCGAATCCGCCCGCGCACCACGTGACAGCAGCAGGTTCCGGTTCGTCTGATACGCGTCCGTGCGCTGCGCTCCCGGCAGCACCCGGATGATGCCGCGGAACACCGCACGACTGTCGCCGTCGAGCGCGCCCTTGTACAGCAGGTCGCTTCCCGTGTGGGGCTGGGTGTGGTCCTGGCTCGTGTTGAAGTCGAAGTGCTGGTCGCCGTCGCCGAAGTAGAGACCGAGCATGTCGGAGTTGGCACCGGGGCCGAGGAGTCTCGCGTTCAGATCCACGCGGCTCACCGAGGCGCCGAGCGCCACGTTGAGGGTGTCGAGCGTCGCGTCGCGGCCGGCAAGGGTGCGCTGCACCGACTGGTAGAAAGCGCCACGGCCGAGGCGCTGAAGCGCGACGTACTGGACCTGGGCGCCGTCCCGAGCCACGACTTCGACCGCGGTGGACGTCAGTGTCTGCGCGTCGAAGTCGTCGGAAACGACCTCGTCCACGTAGGACACCTGGCTCTGAGGCTCCGCGACGATGAGCACGCGGCTGAAGTAGGCGGCGCCGGACTCGCTGAGCCAGCGGGTGACACGCACCGGCAGCTCGAGACGCACACCCCGGGGGACGTAGAGGAAGATGCCGTCCGCCCACAGCGCCGCGTTCAGCGCCGCGAACTTCCCCTCTTCCGCGGGCACGGCTTCGGTGGCGAGGTGCTCCTTCAGGAGCTCGCCGTGCGTCCGCACGGCCTCGCGCAGCGACATCAGGATCACGCCCTGGGCCGCGAGGTCGCCGATCAGGTCGGAGTGCACGACGTGATCGTCGATGATCACGATGTGGCCGGATGCCTCGTGGTCTTCCTGCACGGTGGCCCGAAGCTGGGCCGGCCAGGCCCCGGGATCGTCGGGCGCGGCCTCGGTGTCGGAGAGCCGGAGTGCGTCGAGGTCGAGCTTCTTCGCGAGGTCCGTGTAGCGCCACTCTTCGAGCCGGGTCGTCGGCATCGGGGTGCGCTCGTAGACGTCCCACGCCTGGGTCCGACGATGACGGAGCCACTCTGGCTCGCCGATCGAGATGCGCTCCACAGCGTCCGCGTTCAGGGCCTCGGTGACGCCTTCCATACGTCCGATCTCATTCGTTGCGGTCATGGTCACGATCAGCCCACCGATCCTTCCATCTCGAGCTCGATCAGACGGTTCAGCTCGACGGCGTACTCGAGCGGAAGCTCTTTCGCGATCGGCTCGATGAAGCCGCGCACGATCATCGCCATCGCTTCATCCTCGGGGATGCCCCGGCTGGTGAGGTAGAAGAGCTGCTCTTCCCCGATCTTCGACACGGAGGCCTCGTGCCCCACGTTGGCGTCGCTCTCTTCGATCTCGATGTAGGGGTAGGTATCGGTGCGCGACGTATCGTTGATGAGGAGCGCGTCGCACTCGACGTTCGAGCGCGCGTGGTGCGCTCCCTCGTGCACCTTCAGGAGGCCCCGGTACGTCGAGCGTCCGTGACCCTTGGAGATCGACTTGGAGACGATCGAGGAAGTCGTATAGGGCGCGGCGTGGATCACCTTGCCTCCGGTGTCCTGGTGCTGGCCGTCACCCGAGTACGCGATCGACAGGATCTCGCCGTGCGCGCCCTCGCCGACCAGGTAGCAGGACGGGTACTTCATGGTCAGCTTCGACCCCAGGTTGCCGTCGAGCCATTCCATGTGGCCACCGGCTTCCACAATGGCCCGCTGGGTGACGAGGTTGTACATGTTGTTCGACCAGTTCTGGATGGTCGTGTACCGGAAGCGGGCGTTCTTCTTGACGATGATCTCGATGACGCCGGAGTGAAACGACTCCGTCGAGTAGACGGGGGCCGTGCATCCCTCGATGTAGTGCGCC
This sequence comes from Gemmatimonadota bacterium, assembly GCA_030827315.1. Taxonomy (GTDB): domain Bacteria; phylum Gemmatimonadota; class Gemmatimonadetes; order Longimicrobiales; family Gaopeijiaceae; genus UBA2589. The sequence goes on from JAURER010000015.1 coordinate 63,909, forward strand.
TGGGCGCCCTCGTCGACGATGATGAGGGTGCGCTCGAACTGTCCCATGCGCTCCTGGTTCACCCGGAAGTAGGCCTGGAGCGGCGTGTCGAGTGAGACGCCCTTCGGGATGTAGACGAAGGACCCACCCGACCAGACCGCGGAGTTCATCGCCGAGAACTTGTTGTCGGCCGTCGGGACGATCGTGCCGAAGTGCTCCCGGAAGAGCTCGGGGTGCTTCTTCAACCCGTCCTCGATGGAATCGAAGATGACGCCCTGCTTCTCCCACTCCTCGCGGAGCGAATGGTACACCATCTCGGACTCGTACTGAGCGCCAACCCCCGCGAGCACGCGCCGTTCGGCCTCCGGGATTCCGAGCTTCTCGAAGGTGTCCTTGATCTCTTCCGGAACGTCGTCCCACGAATGCTGCATCCGATCCTGGGGCCGGACGTAGAAGTAGATCTCGTCGAGAACCTGCTCGAGTCCGTCCAGGTCTCCGCCCCACTTCGGCATCGGCTTGGAGTTGTAGACCTCGAGCGCCTTGAGCCGGAACTCCAGCATCCACTCGGGCTCCTCCTTGTGGGCGGAGATCTCTCGGACGACCGCCTCGGAAAGGCCCTTCTGCGCACGGTAGACGGGCTGTCCTTCCGTGACGAAGTCGTACTTGTACTGGTCGAGCCCGAGATCCTGGATCGTCTCGTTCTGCGGCATGTCGCCTCCTCGCGTCCCTGGGGATCCGTTCTCGTCAGGCGCCGGCCGCGCCGTGCGAGGCGGCGCTTGCTTCTTCGTACGTCCTGTACCCTTCGGCTTCCAGTTCCAGCGCGACTTCGGGTCCGCCCGACTGCACGATCCGCCCGTCGACCATCACGTGCACGTGGTCCGGCTTGATGTAGTCGAGAAGGCGCTGGTAGTGCGTGATGAGGAGAACCGACATCTCCGGGTCCTCTTCCAGGAGCCTGTTCACGCCGTTCGCCACGATCTTGAGCGCGTCGATGTCGAGTCCGGAGTCCGTCTCGTCCATGACCGCGAGCTTCGGCTTGAGCATGGCCATCTGAAGGATCTCGTGGCGCTTCTTCTCGCCGCCGCTGAACCCGTCGTTGACGTGCCGCTCTGCGAACGTCGGGTCCATCTCGAGCATCGACATGCGGTCCGTGAGCATGTCGGAGAAGTCGAAGATGTCGAGATCCTCGCCCTCCGGGAGGTGAGCCTGGACCGCCGTCCTGAGGAAGTTCGCGATGGACACGCCCGGAATCTCCACCGGATACTGGAAGGCGAGGAAGACGCCGGCGCGGGAGCGCTCGTCCGCCTCGAGCTCGAGGAGGTCTTCGCCGATGAACGTGACGTTGCCGCCCGTGGCCTCGTAACCGGGATGACCCGCGATCACCTTCGCGAGTGTGCTCTTTCCAGACCCGTTGGGGCCCATGATCGCGTGGATCTCGCCCTTTCCGATCTGAAGGTCGACTCCGTTCAAAATACCGAGGTCCTCCTCCGCCACCCTGGCCTCGAGGCCTTCGATCCGGAGAATGGGTGCGTCGCTCATCGGGTCTCTCTGACAATGGAAGCGGCGCCGACCTCGGCGCCGCTTATGGATAATGATTCTTGGTTTCAGGACCCTTAAGCTAGAGGTGCTGTGAGGGGGGGTCAACCAACTCCGAACCCCGCCGCCGGCGGGGACCCCGGCGGCCTTCGAGCGAGTTTCGGGTGCATTGTTCTCTACATGCCAGTCGGACAATGCGTTAGCGCGCCTCGCGCGCTCCGTGGTGGTGTGGGTGCCCTCCTCCCCCACCAAGCCAAGCTGGCAGACCCGGGGGTGATGACCTAACAGCATGTCGGACTGCACTTTATGTCGATAGAGAAGCGTCGCTTCGTCCGGTTCCGGCATCGGCGCCGCCACTTCGGCGCTCGTCCTCGCCGGCCCGAGCCGGATTGCGCACCCGGCGGCGGAGAGCTATCAGATCCGTGCGAGCCTCGTGCTGCCTCGAAGAACCATTGACCAGGAGGAAATCGTGGCGCGACCGAAGGCCCCGGCCAGCCTTCCCTTCCGACGCGTCCGGACGCTGTTGTTCGCGGGGGCCTTGGCAATGCTCGGCTGTTCCGACGAGGCTCCGGTGTCCGGCCCCGGAACGATGACGGCCACCCTCGCGGGCCCCGGTGGGCCCGAGGGAGCCGCGGTGGTCGAGCTGCTGGGCCCTGGCCTTGCGGGCATCACCGCGGTCGGAGGCGTGGACCTCTACGCCGAAGTGGATGCGAAGGGGGCGCGCGTGGTGCTGATCCACGCGACCGGGGGAGAGCTGGCCTTCGTCGTGGCGGTACCCGACACGACCGAGCCGCCTGCGTGGGTGGTCCGACAGGTGGCGGGTCCGGACGACGCTCTTCGTCCGGATCTGTCGCGCTACGCGGTGGAGTTCTCGCGATGAGCCGCCGTTGCGCGAGAGGTAGCGGCGTTCACGTCTGGCTCCTGTTCCTCGTCACCCTGGGTGCGGCCGCACCGCCCCCCTCCGCGGGACAGTCCCCCGACATCGAGGCGGTTGCGGCCATGCGCGGGATTCCCCTTCCCGCGTCGTACTGGGCACAGGTCCGCGACGACGTCCGGGCGTTCGAGTTCGAGCGGGCGCTCTACAATCGTGTGTCCTCGCAGACGGCGGCTCGCGGGCAGGTGCGCATCCCGGTGGTCCTGGCCCTCTTTCGCGACTCATCGGATCCCATTCAGGCCACGCGGGACGACGTACAGCGAGCCCTGTTCGACGGGCCCTCGTCGCGAGGCACGATCACCGAGTCATACCTGGAGATGTCCCGCGGCGCCCTGCGCGTGGACGGCGACGTCTTCGGGTGGACGCGAAGTTCACTTTCCCTCGCCGAGGTGGTGCCTCCCGGAGGACTGCCGTCGAACGACGACAGGATCGGGGAGTTCATCGTCGAGGCCCTCGCGGTGCTCGATCCGGAGATCGACTTCACCCTGTACGACAACGACGGTCCCGACGGGATCGCGGACAGCGGTGACGATGACGGCTTCGTCGATATCCTCACCTTCGAGTACCTGGAGGTCGCGGCCTCCTGTGGTGGTCCGGGTATCTGGCCGCACCGTTCGACCCTCACGCGCCGGAACGGGTCCGCGTACGTGACCGACGACGTCGGCATCGATGGCGAGCCCATCCGCATCCTTGATTACCTCACGCAGAGCGCGACCGACTGCACGGGTCAGAACGTGCAGGATGCGGCGGTCATCACGCACGAGTTCGGACACGCCCTGGGTCTGCCCGACTTCTATCACTGGATCGACACGAGCGCGGGTCCGTACGGCCGCCGCTGGGTCCTGGGCTGCTGGGCGTTGATGGCGGCGGGGTCGTGGGGTTGCGGGCCGGTGACGGACGACCGTGCAGCGTTCGGCCCGACGCACATGATCGGCTTCTCCAAGGACTACCTGGGCTGGATCGACTTCGCCGACCCGGGCGAGGTGTGGAACGAGACGATCGAGCTTTCCCCCATCGAGATCTCAGGGGAGGCCCTGAAGATCCCCCTCGACGACATCGCCGACGAGTATCTCATCGTCGAGTTCCGCGACACCATCGGCTTCGACCGCGACCTCCCGGGGCGGGGCGTGCTGATGTACAAGCAGGACATCGATGCATTCCTCCGTCCCGATCCGGCGTCGAACGATCCGTACTTCCTGACGATGCTCGAAGCGGACGACAACCGCTCGCTCGTGCGCACGGCACTCGAGGGTGGAAGTCGAGGGGAGATCGGGGACGCCTGGGGCGTCGGAACCGGTACGGGCCTCCACGCGCTCAGCGCGCCCGGACTGCGTCTCGACGACGGTGGCTGGACCACGGTTCAGGTTCACGAGGTCTCGGTGGAAGGGGACCGGGCGAGAATCGTGCTTTCTACTGGAAGGACGCCGAAGCTGGTCGAGCCGGGCGGCGCGTTCGACGTGGCACCCGTCCGCTCGTTTCGAGCGCCGGTCCGCGTGGCGGGAGGACGGGGCCCGTATCAGGTCGCCGGCACGCTCCCGGACGGCTTCACCCTCGAACCCGGGGGCGACGAGCTGGTGCTGATCGGATCGGTGCGTACCGGAGAGAGCACGGAGGTCTCGTTCGCCGCCCGGGACTCGAACGGTGCGGTGACCAACACGGTGACCGTCGTCGTTCGCGCCTCGGGCGAGTGGACCGTCGAGATCGCGAGCCTGGTCCAGACGTTCCTCGATTCGCCTGCGGCCCCGCTCAGCGCCGGGGAGATGAAGTATCTCGACGAGCTCGGTAACGCCAACGGGCAGTATGACGTGGGTGATCTGCGGAAGTGGCTTCGGGAGACCCGCTGAGGCCCCCGGTGGGGGCAGCGGTCACGATCCTCATCCGTGGCGTGCGGGCGTGAGCGCGTCGCGCATGCGGTGCGACCACGCTGCGAGCGAGTACTGCAGGTAGCGCGACGGCTCGGTCTCGCTGCGTCCGATGGGGCCCTGCGCTCCGGGCTCCACGACGGCGTGGACGAAGGTCGGGCCCGGCGTCGTGAGGATCTCCGGCACGACGTCCGCCCACGCCCGGGGGTCGTTCACATGGAGGACGCGGCGAAAGCCCGACGCCCGGGCGAGAGCCGCCCAGTCGAGCCTTCCGGCGCCGGCCACCGGCTGGTGACCCGTGATCTCGTACTCGCCGTTGTCGGACACGACGAGCACGAAGTTGTGCGCTTCGGCATCGACGGCCGTGGCCAGCGTACCGAGGCACATCAGCATGCTTCCGTCTCCGTTGAGACAGATCACCCGCCGCTCCGGGCGAGCGAGCGCGATGCCGAGGGCGAGGTCCGCCGCGTGACCCATCGCGCTATCGGCGGAGGCGAAGTCGAGATCGCTGTCCGAGAGTCTGCCCCAGGGGCGGACGACGCTCATGGTCGTGACCACGACCTCGTCGGTTCTGTACCGCGCGAGCGGACCGAGGAGCTGAGCGACGGTGAGCACGTGCGGTCAGTCCAACGGGCGCAGCAGGATCAGCGCCGAGGGGTGCCCGCGCTCGCGGGCGGCGGTCACCGTGTCGGCGATCGCCGCGACCGGGTCGTCTTCGCCCGCGCACGTGCGGAACGGGATACCCCAGGCCTGGAGGGTCGGTTCGGTGAGCAGCGCCGTCGAGTCGATGTCCGGCCGCGTGAGGAGCGCGGGCGTACGCTCCTCATCGAGTCCGATTCCGGCCGCGAGCATGTTTGCGTACCCACGCCCCGTGATCACCATCGGAATCCCGGCTCCCATGCGCGTGGCGGTTCCCCGGATGGCGTCTCCCGACTCGAGGAGGCCCGTGTTCTGGATGACGACCAGCGGCGAAGCTCCACCGAGCCAGAGACCCGACGCCAGCGCGAACGCCTCGCCCTCGCGCGTCACGGTGACGAGCCGAATCGTCGGATGGACCTTAACCGCGTCGAAGAGTGGTCCCGATGTGTTGTCAGGAATGCCGACGACGTGCGTGACGCCTGCACGCACGAGGGCGTGAATGGTGCGTTCCGGACGGGTCACGCGGAGGAGGTCGACCGCACGGCCTTGCGGCGCGTGGTGACGATCCCCGCGACGAGCATGGCGGCGAGCATCGCACCCGCGCCCATGGCGAGCTGAGGTTGAGTCGATACGAGGATCACGAGAATCGCGATATAGAGCAAAATCGTGATGGCCGGCAGCACGGGATGACCGGGCATACGGAAGGGGCGCTCCAGTTCTGGCATCGAGGCGCGGAGCTTGAAATAGCCGAGGAGCACCATCGTATCGACGGTGATCGCGACGGTCATCATGAAACGAATGAGGAACTCGAAGCTGCCGGTGAGCGCCAACAGTCCGATCCAGACCGAGATCATGACGAGCGCGTTGCGGGGCGTGCCGCGCTCGTCGACTTCGCCGACGGCTTTGGGGGCGAGGCCGTGCTGGGCCAGTCCGTACGCGACGCGCGGCAGGCCGAGGAAGTTGACGTTGGCGCTGCTGATGAGGATGAGCAGGCTGGCCACGAGCACCACGGTACCCGCAGCACCTCCGAACACGGCCGCCGTGGCATCGGCGGCCACGAGCTCGGAGCCAGCCATCTCGGCGGGCGTGAGCGCGGCGAGGAATGAGACGTTCATGAGCAGGTAGAGGACCATGACGGCCATGGCTCCGCCAAGGAGGATCCGCGGAAGCGCACGACCGGGATCCACGACCTCCTCGGACATCTTCGCGGCGTCCTCCCATCCGTAGTAGGCGAACGAGATGGACTGGTAGGCGAGGGCGTAGCCGAGCAGGCCGGCGGTCGCCTCGCCCACGAGCATCGACGACGACGACGCCCCGGCCGCACTCCCCCCGACGATGCCGACGGCGGCGATGGCGAGGATGATGAGAATCTTGATGGCGGTTGTGACGTTCTGGAACGTGGTGCTCGTCTTCAGCCCGCGCGTGTGAAGGGTGAAGTACGCGAGAACCACGGCCACGCCGACGATCCCGACCCAGGGGCCGTCGGGAGCGGCGGATTCGCCCGTCACGAGCCGGAAGCCGTAGGCGGAGATGAGGACCGCCTTCGATGCGCCGGAGAACCCACGCGTGACGATCAGCTCGGACCACCCGGCCACGAACCCCATGGTGTCGCCCCACGCGTAGCGCGCGTAGACGTACTTCCCTCCTGCCTCCGGCAGCGCCGCCGCCATCTCCGCGAGCACCAGCGTGCTGAGTCCCGCGACGACGCCACCGAAGAACCACATCGCGAGAATGACCAGTGGGTCGCCGAGATAGCCGGCGATCAGTCCCGGCGTGCCGAGAATGCCTGCGCCGATCACGATGCCGACGGTCACGGCGAGTCCGTCACGCACGCGCAGTACGCGCTTCAGCTTCCGGGTGGGCGTCGTCGTCGTCACGAGCTTCCTGGGCAGGAGGTCAGGTGGTTCGAGGCCGCGGGCCTTGTGGGCGCAACATGCGGACCGCGCCTCGGAGCCGCCAGCACACCCGCCTGCCGTGGCCGTTCAGCCCCGGATGAGCACGGCGATGACGCGTCCGGGCCCGTGCACGCCCTTCACCATGACCTGGCCGATGTCCGCGGACTTCGACGGCCCCGAGTGGAGGCCCAGCGCGGCGGGCAGGTCTGCGCGCATGTGGAGGAAGGCCTCACGCGCGGTGGCGTGGACGTCCTTTTCCCGGACGAGCACCACGTGGACCGGCACCAGGAGCTGCGCGCGCCGTCCGTCGCGCGCGTCCAGGACCAGGGAGCCCGTCTCGGCGATGGCCGCACGACCGGCGGAGACACCGAGCGCTGCCGTGTCGGCCCGCTCCCGCGGTCGATCGGGCGCGACCTCGGGAGGCACGCCGACGCCGAGCGAGATCGATGCGAAGTCCTCGGCGAAGCCGCTCAGCCACGCCGTGGCGGCCGCATCGTCCGCCGTCTGCACGACTTCGCCGCCGGCCGCGGTGAACATCGCGATGAATCCGGCCACGGGGTGTACACCTGGCGGGTGTGGTCGCCAGCCACCGAAATCCCCGGGGTGCTCGGTGGCCGCGCGAGCCGCGTTCGCCACATGAATGCGCTCGAGCATGCGTTCCCGAGCGGTCGACTCGCCGGTGCCGGGGGGGCGACTTCCCGCGCTCATTCGATTCCTTCGTCCCAAAGCTGGCGAAAGCTCTTCGGGCTGGGCCGTGGGGCCTCACGGCCCTGCGTCCACGCGCCGACCACCGGGAGGGCGCGGCTCAGGGGACGCCACGGCGTGTGCCGAAGCGCACCTCCCGCGACGCCGAACGCGCCCGGCCGTTCGGCAAGACCCGCGTAAACACGGGATCCCAGGCTCTCGAGCAGGGGCGCGAGGCCCTCTTCCACGGCCCGTTCCCGCCAGTGCAGGAGCAGATCGGGGATGGGAATGCGGACCGGGCACACCTCGGTGCACGCCCCGCACAGGCTCGACGCGTGCGGAAGAGGCATCGCCTTCTCGAGTCCGAGAAGGCCAGGGGAGAGAATGGCTCCGATCGGACCGGAGTACGTCCACCCGTAGGCGTGGCCGCCGGTCTGGCGGTAGACCGGACAGATGTTCAGACACGCGCCGCAGCGAACGCAACGAAGGGCCTCCCAGCCGCGCTCGTCCGCGAGGAGATCGCTCCGCCCGTTGTCCACGAGCACGACGTGAACCTCCTCGGGCCCGTCGATCTCGTCCGGGCGCCGTGGACCTTGGATGAGCGAGACGAACAGTCCGATGGGCTGGCCCGTCGCCGAGCGCGCGGTCAGCTGCAGGAAGCCAGCGACATCCTCGAGGCGCGGAACGACCTTTTCGATGCCCACGAACGCGACGTGGACCTTCGGCAGCGAAGTGGACAGGCGGATGTTGCCTTCGTTCTCGATCAGCGCGATCGAGCCCGTGTCCGCGGCGAGGAAGTTGCCCCCCGAGATGCCGAGGTCCGCCTCGAGAAAGCGGGTGCGCAACGCCTCGCGCGCCGCCGCCGCGAGCATGTCGGGCGAGCCGTCGAGCGGTGTGCCCAGGCGCTCGTGAAAGAGCTCCCGGCAGGCGGCGAGGCTCTTGTGGATGGCCGGCCCGACGATGTGACTCGGGGGCTCGCCCAGCATCTGGATGATGTATTCGCCGAGATCGGTCTCGACCGGATCGACGCCCAGGCGTTCGAGGTGTGCATTCACCTCGAGCTCCTCGCTGAGCATGCTCTTGGCCTTCACGGCCGTGCGCACACCGTGTCTCTCGACTACGTCGTCGAGCACGGCGAGGGCGTCTTCCGCTGTCTCGGCCCAGTGGACGCGGACCCCGTTCTCCTCGAGGCGGGTCGCCGCCTGATCCAGATACCGGTCGAGGTGGGTCAGGGTGTGGGTCTTCACGTCTCGTGCCCAGTCCCGCCATCGATCGGCGTCGATGTCGGCGAACGCCCGCGCGCGAAGCGCATCGAACGTCCGCGTGGCCGAGCCGACGGAGGCGCGGACGCTCGGGTCGTCCCGCAGACTGCGGGCCGCGGCCTCCCGGTACGCTCCCGGATTCACGCCGCTCACGCGGAGGCACCCCGCCAGAGCAGCGACGCGACGTGAGCGAACGTCGGTGCGGTTGGACGTCGCGCGGCCCGGCCGGCCAGCTGAAGCAGGCATCCGCCGTCCGAAGACGTCACGAAGTCCACGTCAGGAAGCGTGTCGAGCTTTCGGTCCGCCATCGCCACCGAGACTTCCGGCATCTTGGCGCTGAAAAGTCCGCCGAAGCCGCAGCACTCACGGTCCGCCACCCACTCGACTACCGTGGCGCCGCTCGACCTCAGGAGCGCCAGAGGCTCGTCGTCCACGCCGAGCTCGCGCAGCGCGTGACACCCGTGGTGGTACGCCACCGTGAGGCCATCGAGGCCGGTGCCGATCTTCGTGACCCCGAGCTCGTGCACGAGGAACTGGCAGAGCTCGAAGGTGCGGGCGGCGAGCTCACGGCCCCCGTCCGGACCGAGCTCCTCGTAGAAGCTCCGGATCATGCCGGCGCAGCTTCCGGACGGCAGGACGACGCGGTCCGCATCGCGGAGTACGTCGATGGTGTGCCGGACCATCCGCTCCGCATCCCGGCGGTGGCCCGAGTTCCAGGCCGGCTGACCGCAGCACGTCTGACCCTCGGGGAAATCGACCTCGGCCCCGAAGCGGCGCAGCAGCCGCACGGCGTCGGCGCATGCGTCCGCGAAGAACTGATCGCCGAGGCACGTCGCGAACAGGGCCACCTTGATCGGGGTCATGGGTCGAGCACCCGGAAGAGCGCTTCGCTCTGCGTCTCGAGCTCGAGCGCGTAGCGGTCGTCGTTGAGCAGGTACAGCGTGAAGCGCGGATTGCGGAACGGTTGAACCACCACCCACCGCGCGCCGAAGTGCTGCGTGAGCGCTTCGTAGGTGTTCGTGGCGACGCCGGCGGTGCACGGATACGCGTCGCACGTCCAGTCCGTGTTCAGGTCCGTCGACAGGTAGAAGAACTCCCAGTACGCCCGTGGATCGTGGGCGAACTGGAAGATCGGATCCATGCCGCCGAGATACCGGTTGGAGCGGTTGAACGCAAAGAGTGGCCCGAAGTTGTCCCAGCGCGCATGGAAGACGACGTCGCCCGCAGCGCTGTTCTGCTC
>JAURER010000052.1 GCA_030827315.1 Gemmatimonadota bacterium
GCATCCCGCCGGCGCCGTCGTTCGGCACCAGCAAGGAGACGCTGACGAACCTCGGTGAGACGGCGAACTCCGGAATCGAGCTCGTCGCCAACTTCGTTCCGATGCGGACGGACAACCTCGAGTGGTCCATCAGTGGAACGTACTCTACCAACAAGTCGGAGATCGTCGACCTCGGTGGTCTCGAGGACGCGGGCTTCAACCTCCAGGTTGGGTACCCGATTGGCGTCGAGTTCGACGCGCTGGCGGTCGGTGGCACCAAGCCGGCGGCGAATGGCAACCCAGCCGTGTCGTGCGGTGTGCTCGACAAGGGCTGTAACCCGGTTCGCAGCACCGAGGTGCTTGGCGTGACCTTCCCGACGAAGCTGTTCAGCGTCGGAACGCGCCTCACGCTCAACCAGGCGCTCACCCTCGACGCCCTCTTCGAGGGACAGCGCGGCCACTTCCGCGCCGCGGGTGAGGGCTGGGCGACGTCGCGCCGCGAGACCTGGCCTGCGTGCTACGGCATTCAGAATCAGTACTACGCTGACGGTGGCTCGAAGGATCTGAACGGTGACAAGGTTGCGGACGGTTACGCCAACCTCAACTCCGCTCAGATCACGACCTGCCTCGGCTCCACGGCGTGGGGCATGTGGACCGATCAGTCCGACTTCATGCGCCTCCGTTCGGCGACGGTTTCGTACCGTCTGCCCGAGGGCCTGATTCCGGGCACGCGTTCCGCCACGCTCATGCTGCAGGGCAAGAACCTGTTCACGTGGACCAAGTACCAGGGCCTCGATCCTGAGGCCATGGACCGCGGCAACTCGCAGGGCGAGTACGCGTTCGGCTACTACAACGCTGCGCCTCCGCGGGTGTTCATCCTCAACCTCACGGTGAACTTCTAATGAGAAACTGGATCAGAAAGGCCGGCATTCCGGCCACGGCCGCCGTTGCGGTCATCCTGACCGGGTGCGACCTGGAAGTTCTGAACCCGGGCGCCATTCAGGATGCCGACCTCAGTTCTCCGGAGCTGATGGGCGTGCTCGTGAACGGTGTTTCGGCGGAATACAATGGCTTCCAGGACAACCTGGCCTTTGATGTCGCACTCCTGTCCGATGAAGTTTCCGGAACCGGGAGTTATTCGACCACGCAGCTCTATCGGACCGGCTTCTTCGATAACCGGGATTCCGAAAGCAACTGGGCTCAGACCCACGAGGCTCGCTGGTCCGCTGATCAGGCCATCACCCGCCTCAAGGACGTCCTTGGGGCCGGGTACGGCAGCAACGCCAACGCGGCTCGCGCGTGGGTGATCAAGGGCTTCTCCGACATCCGTCTGGGGGAGAACTTCTGCTACGCGGTCTACAACGTCTCTGCGCCGACGGCGCGGGCGGCTGCGTTTGACTCCGCGATTTCAGCGTTCAATGCGGCAATTCCGATTGCGACTGCAGCGGGATCTGCCCATTGGAAGACGGCGGCCCTCGCCGGCATCGCGCAGGCAAAGTTGGGCAAGGCCCGTGAGGGTACGGGCACGTTTACCGACGCGAGTGCGGCCGCAGCTGCTGCGATCACGGGTGGTGCGACCATCGCCTGGGTCGATGCCGCGATCTACGACGCCAACGCGAACCAGAACATCTTCTGGAACGAGACCTGGGGTCGCGCCGAGTATGGCGTGTACAACACCTTGGCCGAGCGTATTGCCAACGGTCCGGATGGCGTCCACAAGACGGCGGACGACGATCCCCGCACGGCGTACGTCAAGTGTGGCGAGTGGGACAACAACCCGCCGGTGCTCGGAAAGGTCACCAAGACCGGACTTTGTGGCGGCAGTGATGGCTCGTCGGGCGCCCATCAGGGTGCCGACGGTCAGCACGCCCACTATCGTCAGAACGTCTACACGGAGCGTGGGTCCGATATCCCACGGGTGAGCGGTGTGGAGATGCGTCTGATTCAGGCCGAGGCTGCGTTCGAGGCCGGGAACCTGGCGGACTTCAACACGCACATCAACGCCGTGCGGGCCCACTACAGCCTGCCGGCCGTTACGGCGACGACGAAGGGCACCTTCAACTGGCCGAACAATATTGCCAGCACCGAGGCGGCCGACATCCTGGACCGTGAGCGGTATGCCACGCTGTGGATGCAGGGCCGGCGCCTGTACGACATGGACAGCTGGGACATCACCGACTTCCTGAATGGTGGTCCGGCGGTCGGCGCCCAGATCGTGGGCGGTGTGTCCATCGTCAACCGTGCCCGCTGCCAGCCGATTCCGGCGCAGGAGTGCCTGCTCAACCCCAACGCGACGGGGACCCCGGCTTGCGCTGGATGAGCTAGCGGCACACGCAGTAGGCTGTATGAGGGCTGCCCCCTCCGGAGCGATCCGGAGGGGGCAGTTTCTTTTTCGGCGGACACGATGTGCTTTGGTCGGCGTATCAAATGGGAGAGTGGGCCGGTACGAAGGCGTTGCGACGGAAACAGGACGGACGAACGTGTTCGAAACGAGGCAAAGCGGACTGCGTGGGCAGCTGAAGGCCTGCGCGATCGCGGGGTTTCTTTATGCTGTCTCGGGGTCGCTCTCCCCGGGTGTGGCGCAGACCGTGCGTGGGCGGGTCCTCGATTCATCGACGCGCGGGCCCGTCGCCCTGGCCTACGTGGGGCTGATGGCGGGTGAAGGACAGATGGTGGTGGCCGCCCTCGCTGGATCCAGCGGCGTGTTCGAGGTGGAGGCGCCGAGCGGCGGAGAGTACTTGCTGTACGTGGCCCGGGCGGGGTACCGGACGGTCGTGGACGGCGTGTTCGAGCTCGAGGACGGCGGGGTGGTGGAGGTGCAAATCGGCCTGACCCCGGAGCCGATCGAACTCGAGCCTGTCGAGGTCTCGACGGTGGCCGAGCGCACGCAACTCGAGGTCGAGGGGTTTTACGAACGCGCGGTGACGGGCGTGGGGACCTTCCTCATCCGCGAGCAGATCGAGCGAACCGCGGTGGACAGGATCACGGACGCGCTCCGTCACATCCCGAACATCTTCATCGACGTGGCCCGCCCGCTCGTCGGGAGCGCCGCGGTCATGCAGTATCCCGCGCTCTGGGTGAACCGGGCGGGCCGCCGGTGCGCTCCGACGTTTTACGTCGACCGGCACGTCGTCGCACGGGGAGGTCTTCAACCGGTCAGACCGGACGACTTCGTGACCCCGCCCGAGATCGAGGCGATCGAGGTCTACACGCGCACGGCCGAGATTCCGGTGGGTTTCGACGACCTATCGGACTGCGGGGTGATCCTGATCTGGACGCGGCGACGCTGACGCTTCGCGGCCCGGTTCAGTACCCGGCGGTTCCCGAGAACGTGATTCCACCGATGGCCGCAGCGATCACGATCAGGCCCCCGATCAGACCCGACGTCCTGCCCGGGTCCAGCTGCCGGATCAGGAGGCCCGTGATCGCCGACAGGGGAAAGAATCTCGTAACGGTCTCCGCCTGGGGGCCGCCGGTGTCCACGTCCGCGACCACCGAATAGCCGCTGGAGGTCCAGTCGGCCTCGTGGACCGTCCGGAATTCGACACGCTCCTCGCTGCCGTCCTCCTGGCGCACGACGACCCCCCGAACCTCCAGCTGCTCCCGCTCCGGGGCGGTGGCCGGCAGGGGAACCTGGGTGACCGCGAAGCACCCCGCGACCAGCGGAAGGGAAATCAGGGCGACGGAGCGCCGGGCGAATCTTGGCATCGGAACGGATCGGGGTTGGGCGAGCGGGACCCGGTGCATCGGGCGCCGAAAATTCGTTCGGTTCCGCGGTGTGCGCAATTCGCACGGGTGGCCCTGGCGCACGACGTACGCCGTTGGACGGCGGCCCGGGTGCAGGGGCCGCCGTGCTTCGCAGCCGTCGATGGGGCCGGACTGGTCAGGGGCCCTGCCTCACCCGACCTTCCACGCTCGCCCGCATGCCGCGGGCGCTGCCGACAGGTCGAACGGGAGGACCGACGTGGTGCGAAGGGAACCAGGGGTGTGCAGACGACGCTGCGCGCTGATCGCGCTGACATGGGCTGCGGCGGTCGCCGGGGCGCGAGGCGCGGAAGCGCAGCCGAGAGGGTCGGAGCGCGCCACCATGACGCAGGTCGTGAACGGGACGACGCTCACGGTCGAATACTCGCGCCCGGTGGCCCGCGGACGGCAGAACCTCTTTGGGGGCGTGGTGCACTGGGGCGAGCTCTGGACCCCGGGCGCCAACTGGGCCACGACGCTCGAGGTCGACCGGCCGATCCTGCTGGACGGACACCGGGTGGAACCTGGACGGTATTCGATCTGGCTTCAGCCTCGTGAGTCGGGTCCGTGGCGCGTCTCGCTCAACCGAACGTGGCGACTGTACCACGATACGCCCGTGCCGCGCGACGACTTCGTGCTCCACTTCGAGGTGCAGTCGGCTCAGGGTGCGCACATGGACGCGCTCGCGTGGTACGTCTACACGATCGAAGGTCGGAGCGCAGAGCTGCGGGTCCACTGGGGGCCGACGTACGTGCCCATGCGCGTCGAAACCGAAGCGTTCACCTGGGCGCCGCTGCCGCCGGCGGAACGGGCGTCCTACGTGGGCAGCTATGCGTTCGATACCCTCGATCCCACGACGGGCGGGCCCCTGCGGGTGACCGTGTCCGTTGTGGACGAGGGCGGGACCCTCACCGGTCGTTGGGGAGAGGCGGCGATCGCGCTCGTGCCAGTGGGCACGGCGGAGTTCCTGATCGGCTTCCTGCGCGCGGGCGAGCTGTTCGACGTCGCGGACGAGATGACGCTGCGCATCGTCACCCGGGACGGAACGAGCGTGGGCGCGGAGCTGCGATGGGAGGGCGAGGTGTTCGGTACGGGCGCGAAGGTGCGGTGAGGCGTTCACGGTGACGATGGTCGACTGGCTCCTCACGGAGCAGCTGGTGGGCATTTTCCGCGATGCCCGGGCGAAGCGACCGGAGCTGAACGCGGAGCTGATCGCCGGCAGCCCGCACGGCGAGGAGGACGTCCTGGCGGGGGCCGGCACGGCGGTTCGGATCGCGACGAGCCACGGTTCGTGCCTGGTCGTCACCCCGCGACGGTTGGCGCGCGTGGTGGGGGAGGAATCCTGGGACCTCGTGGTGCTCGCCGACCTGGTGGGGTACGACTGGATCTCGCCCGAGATGTCGGAGAAGGTCGCGCTCAAGGACGCTCACTTCGACCGTCTCTACCTGTATCCGCGCGACGCGCCCCCGCTGGTGCTCGACGGCCTGGGGGCCGCGGTGTATCCGCTCATGACGTTTCTGGGCCGGGTGCTCGAGTTCCAGTCGCAGAAGGTGATGCTACGCAAGCTCGACGACGACGTCGTGGACACGCTCGCGCGGTGCCTGTTGGCCGCGACCCGGGGGCCCTTCTTCCGAGACGACGAGCTGGTGTCGCTTTGTGGACGCAGTCGCGGGTCGCTCGAGGTGATCTTCGGGATGTGGCCGCGCATGAACCTGGCGGCGCCCGACCTCCGGGAACTGTTCGTCTGCCTGGACGCCGGGCTGCGCGCCCGCGCGGGCGACGACCCGCGGGCCTGGAACGAATGGCTCGGCGTCCCCCCGGAGAAGCTGCAGGCTGCGGTCGAGCTCTTCCGCAGGGTGTCGACGGGCGAAGTCTGATCGACGGCTCACCCGGCGGGTCCGTCCGACCCGGCGGAAGGCCCGGGCCGCCGGCCCCGCCGGTACGGCCCTTCTGCGTTCAGCGTCCCCGGTTCTCGAAGTACCAGAGCCCCCCACGTTGGCCGCCGAGCAGCAGGGCATCGACACCGTCGCCATCGAGGTCGGCGAAGGCCGGTGCAGCGAAGCCGAACGTCGGCACGTGGAGGGCGCCGTCGTCGACGAAGTCGGGTTCGCTGATCGTGCCGACGTTCCTGAAGAGCCGTACCCCCTCGCCTTCCGAGCCGACAACGAGGTCAAGGTCGCCGTCGCCGTCATGGTCCCTCAGGAGCGGGAAGCTGCGGCGGCCGACATCGAAGCCACCGTATTCGTCCGAGACGAGTGTGAACTCCGGTCTCGTGGCAGTGCCCGTGTTTTCCCAGTAGTTCAGGTAGCCCGACGCCTCGCCGGCGATCAGGTCCAGGTCCCCGTCCCCGTCGAGGTCACCAAGGGTTGGCGTGGCATTGCGGCCACGCGTGAGCGTGACGGCGGTCGAATCGACCAGGACGAGAGCGATGGAGCCGTCGGTGGCGTCGTTGCGGTACAGCCGCACCTCATCCGACCAGGTGCCGAGCACCGCGTCGAGGTCGCCGTCGCCGTCGAGATCTCCGAATGCGGGAACCAGATGGTAACCGCCTCCGACGTCGAGATCCCCGTCCTCACGGAACCGGGGCTCGCGTGCGGACCCCTCGTTGACGAGCCGGTACAGTCTGCCGTTCTGGGTGTCGTCGGGCTCGATCTTGTTGCCGACCAGGAGGTCGAGGTCGCCGTCGCCGTCCAGGTCCACGACCACGGGCACGCTTTCGGCGCCGAAGTCGAGGGTGGAGAGGAATCGCGGAGTCCGCTGCACGAACGCGCCGGGCGCCGTCTGCTCGATCCAGTGGAAGTTGTCGACGGTGGTGGTGTTTGGGTTGTAGGCTCCGCCGAGAACCCCGACCAGGAGGTCCTGGTCTCCGTCCGCGTCTACGTCACCCACGGTCGGGGCGGTGTAGCCGCTCGTGCGCAGCGGCCCCTCCGGAGGGAAGGAGACCGGCTCGCCGCTCAGCGCGGGTGTCCGGCAGGTGCCGGTGTTCTCCAGCAGAAGGACCCCTGGCTCGAAGTAATCTCCCCAGAAGAGGTCCTCGTCCCCGTCGTCGTCGATGTCCCCGAAGGCCATCGTGTTGGCGCCATGCCGGCTGCCGATCTGTGCCACGATCTCGATGTTCTCGAACCGGTCGGTGACGTGCCGGAAACGTGGTACGTCGTTCTGGTCGATGCCAGTTTCCTCGTACCGGGTGACCGTACCCTCGAGACGGCCGATGAAGAGGTCCATCTGTCCGTCGCAGTCGATGTCCGTCGCGTTGGGGATGTTCTGGCGGTCGGAAAAGAGCGCACGACCCTCGGTGTCGCGCAGGCTGTCCGCTGCCTCCACGAACCGTGCGTTTGTCGACGACCCGTCGTTGCGCCAATAGCGCACGTAGCTAAACGGAGACTCGGCGAGGAGGTCCACGTCTCCATCGCGGTCGAGGTCGACGAATCGATACCACTCCCCGACCTCGAGATCCTGATAGCGCTCGGTGCGCCACCGGTAGGCCGGCACGGCCCCGGGTACATGCTCGTAGAAGGAGACGCTGCCCGAGGTTTCCTGCACGAACAGATCCTCGTCGCCGTCGCCGTCGATGTCCACGAGCTGGGGGCGCGGGATGTTGAAGCCACCGAGAAACGGCTGCTCCACGGCAGCACCGTCGGCGCGCGCCACGGGGAACGGATCGATCACGCGGACCCACGTCGTTTCGGCGGGAGTCCCCGCATCCGGGGGGGGCGCGCCGTCGACGAACTCGGCCCGGCCGAGGCCGCCCGGGGTGGCACACGCGGCCATCGAGCCCAGCAGCAGAAGGGTGAGGGCGCGTCCCCGCGAAGAAGGCGTGGCATCGGTCACCGACGTTTCCGAGCGGGGCATGTCCGGTCCGCGTCCGGCGTCAGCGCGGGGCAGGGCCGGGCACGCCGGACATTCCGGCCGCGTAGCGACCGACTTCGATGACGGTAAGCACTTCGTGCGTGGCGGCGTCGATGGCGACCACCGTGCCGGGACGTCGGTCACTTCCATCGGCCGGGCGGTAGGTGCCTGCCGAGTTGCGGCTGGAAACGAAGACGGTGCGCCCGTCCGGCGACACCGCGGAGCCGTGGGGTTCGACGAGCGCGGCATGGCGGATCACGTCGGCGACCTGCCAGGTCGCGACGTCCACGACGGTGACCGTGTTGGCGCCCAGATTGGGGACCCACAGGAAGCGGCCGTCGGGGGTGAACGAGGGGTGCCACGGCTTTCCGCCCAGCCCGAGCCTGTGGACCACCGCAGGTTGCTCGGCCGCGAGGTCGAAGACGAGCAGCTCGCCGGACATCTCTCCGCCACCCACCATCCAGCGCCCGTCGGGGGAGACGGCGAACTGAACCAGCATGTGGTTCATCGGCTCGCCGTGCTGCATGTGCTCCATCGCGCCGCCGGCCACCGGGCCGGGGAATTCCAGGAGATCGACTTCCTCTTCGCCGAGCGGCGCGTACGCGGCGCTGTTCTGTCCGAGCGACGCCGTGAAGAAGCGACCCCCGACAGCGTCCACCGCCAGCGCGTGCGGCCGCGGCACGAAGACATCCACCTCCTCCAGCGTCATCCGCTCGCGATCGATCATCCCGATGCGCTGCGGCGGGTTCACGGCCGCCATGGAGCGTCCCACGTAGAGAAGATTCGACGTCGGGTCGAGCCCGAGCATGCCCGGTGTCTCGAAGTCCAGCTGCCCGACGAGGTGGTTCTCACGGTCGAACCTGAGGACCTTTCCGTCGGCGATCAGGGAGACGTACCAGTGCGACCCGTCCGGCTCGACGGCCGTGTGATGGGCCTTCGCCGTGGGTGAGAACCCCAGCTCCTTCAGGTCGACCGTGTGGACCAGGGTACGCGTGGCCATGTCGATGACTGCGACCGTGACGTCTTCCTGGCTCGCGACGTAGAGGAGTTCCTGCGCGCCTGCGGGCTCGGGTGGCACCGGACCGGCGCCGCACGCGGCGACGCCGGCCAGGCCAGCGAGAAAGGCGGCTCGCAGCCTCCCAGATCCTCGCCCGGGAGTGCGGGTCATTACTGTGACACCGCCCGCGGACGGTAGCGAACGATGAAGAGCCCCTCTCTCCCGCTCGTAACAGCCACGATACCGCTCTCGAAATACGGGTAGTTGGACCACGAGCCGTCCATCTGGGCATCGTCGCCACCGTAGGGCACCGTGTCGAAGTGTCCGACGGGGACCGGGTTCGTGCGATCGGAGACGTCGAGAACCCGCAGTCCGCTCTTGTAGTTGGACTGGTACATCGTGTTGCCGAGGATGTAGAGGTTGTGGTCGGTCGCCTTCGTCTCGGCCAGGTACTCGGCCGCGAGGACTGGGTCCTCGAGGTCGGCCAGATCCCAGATGAGCGTCCGCGTCGTCGCGACGTTGCCGCCCGTCTCGTCCAGCTCGTCGCCCATGTAGAAGAAGGCGTGGTCCTCGGAGAGCCATCCCTGGTGTGAATAGGCGACGTTCGGGTAGGTCGCCATCGCGACCGCGACCGGGTTGGCCTTGTCGGTCACGTCGGCGATCGAGAGCGCCGTCTCGTTGGCTCCGAGGCAGATCTCGTGCCCGGTGTAGCGGGTGTCCGGACCGTGGTAGACCACACACTGCGCGTCGTGCGAGTAGCCGGTCCGCTGACGGCCCGTGGTCATGTCCTGGAAGCACCCGGCGAACGTCGGGTTCTTCGGGTCGCGGATGTCGATCATGTGAAGGCCGCCGCCGCACGTCTCGCCGCCGCCGCTGCTGCCGACGGAGTACGCGAAGCCGGTCGCCTCGTTGATGACGATGTTGTGTGCGCTCGCGATTCGGTCGTAGTGCGTGTCGGGCTCCAGCGTGGGCGGGTTCGTCCCGTCCAGCGCGCGCAGCCGCGTCAGATCGAAGACCTGCATGCCGTGCTCGCCGGAGCCGTCCGACACCACGTACATGTGGTTCTGGTAGACCTTCATGTCGCGCCAGACCGAGGCGCGCGCGCCGGGCGTGAGCGGCAGGCGGCCCAGGTAGGTGGGGTTGCCCGCGTCGGTCACGTCGACGAATGCCGTCTGGTCCGTCATGCCGACGAGGACGATCTCGCGGCCGGACTCGGGATCCGTCCACCCCCAGACGTCGTTGGTCGCGACGCCCCGGTTGGCGCCCATCTCGGCGACCGGAAGGAAGGAGAGAAGGTCGACGGACTCGCACTCGAACTGCGCCGCCGCACCCTCGTCCGAGCAGCGGACCTCGTCGCCCATGATGGCGTCGTAGCCGAGGACGTCGCCCGTGATCCGGTCGGTGGCACTCCAGCCGTCGCCCATGCTACGCTCCATGACCCAGGCCGCGCCCGCGTCGCGGTCGGCACCCAGTGCCGCCGCTACGGCCACGTCACCGTCCATGGCCACACTCGCGCCGAAGAAGGCGCGCCGTCCATCCTCGCCCGAGGCGATCTGCGACGCCGTGGACCACTCGCCGGTTTCGGGATCCATGTCGTACGAGAAGACCCGTCCGGCTCCGAAGCCGCCTCCACCCGCGCCGATCAGGGCCGTGGTGCCGTCGAAGGCGATGGAGGTACCGAACGCGGTGCCGCCCTGCGTCTCGAAGGGCGTCAGGAAGGTCGCGAGCTGCCATCCGTCCTCGGTCGCGGCGTACACGAGCACGGCGCCCGTGCCGCCCAGGAAGCCGGGCGCTCCGACGAGCGCCACCTCGTCGGTCAGCGCGAACGCGCTCCCCAGGCCGGTCTCCTCGTTGAGCGCCGGCGCCTGGAGCTGCCCGCGTTCCTGCCAGCTCGAGGACGCTTCGTCCCAGGCGTACGCCCAGACCGCGCCCTGTCCGTTCCCCGCGCCGGTCGCGCCGACGAGCATGTGATCGCCGTTCAGCGCGATCGTCGAGCCGAAACGGGCCTCCGGCTGAAGCCCAGCGGGCGCGAGCTTCGAGTGCTCGACCCACGCGTCGCCCTGACGCCGGAACATGTAGGTCGCGCCCCTCGCTCCGTTCTGTGCGAGGGTGCCGACCGCCACCCAGTCGCCGTCGATGTCGAGCCCGCTGCCGAGGCTGTCGGCCGGGCTCCGGTCGCTCGTCTCCAGGCGACCGGACTCGGTCCACTGCCCGTTGCGGTCCCGGTACAGGTACACGGCGCCCGTGCCCGCGTCGGCGCGCGTGGCGGAAACGAGGAGGAGGTCGTCCTGTTTCGCCAGGCGGATCCCGAAGCGGTTGGCCGCCGCGCCATCCGCGGGCTCGAGCCGCTGGAGCGTGGACCAGGCGCCGGAGGCGTCGCGTCCGAAGACGTAGACGACGCCCGAGCGGCCCTCGTAGACGGGCTCGCCGGCAAAGATTCGGTCTCCGTCGACGAGCACGGAGTTGCCGAACGACTGGGCCGTGGCGGGCACGGCGGCTACGGCCGCGACGAAGAGCGCGGCGAGCGCGAAGATCATCCGCTGCATGAACAGCCTCGTGTGCTGGAGGGCCGGGTGCCGCGCATCGCGGCTCCCGTGTCGGTCATCTTGGGAAAGGATGGACGCGTAGCATGCCCCAACCGTGCGGACGGGACAAGGAGAGGTGCCGCGTCGGGCACGTCACCTGATACGCGCCGCCCCGATGGAGTGTTTCCCTCTCCGTGTCCGGAGGCCCGGGCACCTTGCCCTTCGTCGCACCGCGGAGCAAGCTGGCAGCCGTCACCCGGCTCGGTCCGGCGCCCATCGCTGCACAGCACCTCGGAGACCGCATGATCACCCGTCCATCGAGACTCGCGCCGCCCGCGCGCCCTGCTCCTCGCGCCGGCCTCCGGTCGGCCTTTCCCGTCGCCCTGGTCGCCTCGCTGGCCCTCCCGTCGCCCGGACGCTCGCAGGAGCCGGCGTCGTGGGGAGAAGATCTGGTCTTTCACACCTTCTCCATCGCGGCGGTGGACCGCTCGACCGGGGAGTCCGGCGTCGCCGTGACCACGCGGGTGGCATGCGTGGGCAACGGCGTGCCGTGGGTGCGCGCCGGAGTGGGTGCGGTCGCGACGCAGGCATCGACGCGCACCGAGTACGGGCAGGAGCTGCTCGACCTCCTCGAGCAGGGGGTGTCGCCGCGCGACGCGCTCGACCGCACCCTGGCGCAGGACGAGGGGCGCGAGCGGCGGCAGGTGGGCGTCGTCGCCCTGGACGGTTCGGCGGCGCAGCACACCGGAACGGGTCCTGGAGCCTGGGCGGGTCACCGGTCCGGCCCGAACTATGCGGCGCAGGGCAACGTCCTCGTGGGCCCGGAGGTCGTCGACGCCGTGGCCGACGCGTTCGAGGCCAGCGAAGGCTCGAAGCGTCACCTCGCGGACCGGCTCATCGAGGCTCTCATGGCCGGGCAGCTCGTCGGCGGTGACCGGCGCGTCGGCCGCCTCCAGTCTGCCGCGGTGATCGTCGCCGATCCGCGCGAGGGGATGTCCCGCCGCCTCGATGGACAGACGGTGCACATCAACGTCTGCGAGCATCCGACTCCAGTGGCCGAGCTGCGCCGGATCTACGACACGGTCTCGGGCACGCTGGGATACCGCGAGCTGTCGCAGCCGTCAGGGAACGACGTCTGGCAGGTGAAGCTCATCCTTCACGCGCTGGGCTACTACCGGGACGGGGCCGAGGAGCTGGAGCGTGACGGGGTCTGGGCGGACTTCGACGACGAGATCGCACTCGCCGTCGACGCCTTCCGGGCCGATCAGGGACTCTCGAATCCGGAATCCGGGGGCTCTCCGCGGGGCTTCGTGGACTCGGTTGCGGTCGGGCGCATGTGGGCGGAGCTCGAGGAGACCGGCAGGGCCGCGGAGATCCGGGCGATCATCCGGGACCTCACCCAGGTCCGGCGATGAGGCCCGCGCGTTGGTGGGGCCTCCTGGCGGTGGCCCTCGGCGTGGCGGTGCCGTGCTCCGCCTCCGCGCAGGCCGTTCCCCTCTCGCAGGCCACGATCGCGGACCTCAACACCGCGTTCGATGCAGGGACCCTCACGGCGGAGCGCCTGGTGGAGATGTATCTGGCGCGCATCGAGGCGTACGACCAGCAGGGGCCGGCGCTGAACACGGTGCTCTGGCTCAACGGGCGCGCGGTCGAGCAGGCACGGGCGCTCGACGCCGAGCGACGCGCCTCGGGGCCGCGCTCCCCGCTCCATGGGATCCCCGTGGTGCTGAAGGACAACGTCGACACTTCGGACATGCCCACCACCGCCGGCTCGATCCTGCTCGCCGGCTCGATCCCTCCGGACGACGCGTTCCTGGTACGCCGGCTCCGGGAGGCGGGCGCCATCGTGCTGGCGAAGGTCAACATGAGCGAGTTCGCGTCCGGGGCCACGATGAGCTCCGTCGGCGGCTGGATTCGCAATCCGCACGACGTCGACGTGACGCCCTCCGGGTCGTCGGGCGGAACGGGCGCGGCCATCGCCGCCTCGTTCGCGCAGCTGGGCATCGGTACCGACACCGGCGGCTCCATTCGGGGGCCGTCGACGAGCAACGGCATTGCCGGACTCAAGCCCACGCTCGGTCTGGTGAGCCGCGACGGCATCATTCCGCTGGCGCTCAGCTTCGACACAGGCGGGCCGATGGCACGCAGCGTGTACGACGTGGCCGCCATGCTCAACGTCATCGCCGGGGTCGATCCGGCGGATCCGGCGACGACGGCGGCCCGCGGGCGCATCGAGGCGGACTACACGCGGGCCCTGGACGCCGGGGCGCTGGCCGGCGCCCGCATCGGCGTAGCGCGACAGTTCATGGGCGGGGATGCGGAAGTCGACTGGGTCGTCGAGGCGGCCCTCGCCGCGATGCGCGACGCCGGTGCGACGGTGGTGGACGTCCGCGTGCCCGGCTGGCTCATCGAGGCCCGCGAGCAGTGGTACACGACCATTCGCTGGCGCGAGTTCCGGGCCCAGATTCCCGAGTACCTCGCCACCCTCGGGCCGGACTACCCGAAGACGCTGGACGACCTCGTCGCGCGCTCTCGGACGATCGTGGCGTCCGACGGGGCTCGAAGCGGCCCGAACCCGGTGCGCTGGGACCTCTTCGTCCGGGAGGAGGCGAGCGGTTCGCTCGACGATGCCGAGTACGTGGCGATGCGCGACCATGGCCTGGCGCTGGCGCGAGCGCTCGTGGAGGGCGTCATCCGCGAGAACGCCCTCGACGCGATCGTCTACCCCACGTCACCGAGTCGGCCCGGCCTGGTGGACGGCGGAGGTGGGGGTGGGGGCGCACCCTCCGCGACCAACCTCGCCAACCTGACCGGCTTCCCCGATCTGATCGTACCCGCGGGCTTCACGACGGACCGACTCCCCGTGGGGATCTCCTTTCTCGGATCGGCCTTCAGCGAGGCGCGCCTGCTCGCCCTCGGGTACGCCTTCGAGCAGCGCGTCGCGGCGCGGCGCGATCCCGTGACGACACCAGCGCTCGCGGGGGAGGTCGTGGGGCGGTAGGCGCGGGCGGTGGCCCACGCTGTCGGCGGCGGGCGACCGAACCTACCTTGAAAGGCCCCATCGCGGCCCGAAAGGGTTATTTTGCGAACCCTTCGTCCACGTCCCGGCCCGTCGGGCGCGGGTCCTGTCGCAGGAATCCATGGAAGTTCGATCCACCGTCGCCCGGGGCGCTCCCGCGGCGTCCAAGCCGAACGGCCACCCCGCAGCCTGGGCCGCCGATTCCGGAGCCGCCAGCACTGCGCCCTCGGGGCCTGGTGGGGTACCCGTACGGGTGCCGGCCGCGCTCGTGGCGGGTCCGGCCGGCGTGCGCGTCACCGGTGTCGGGCACGACGGTTCCATCGCCGGAGGTGTCGGGCCCGACGAGGCGCTCGTGGGCGTGCTCCCTCCGGTCTATCCGGAGTGGCTGGGGGACCGTTCGTTTGCCGCCGCCCACGGATGCCGGTTCCCGTACGTCATCGGTGAGATGGCACGCGGGATCGCTTCGGCGGACATGGTCATCGCGGGTGCGCGTGCGGGCATGATGGCCTTCTTCGGCAGCGCCGGCCTCCGGATCCCGGAGATCGACGAGGCCGTCGCGAAGATCCAGGGGGCGCTGGGACCGGAGACCAGGAACTGGGGCGCGAA
>JAURER010000054.1 GCA_030827315.1 Gemmatimonadota bacterium
CCGGGCGACAACGTGCAGATGGAAGTGGAGCTGATCACGCCGATCGCGATGGACCCGGAGCTCCGGTTCGCCATCCGCGAGGGTGGTCGCACCGTCGGCGCGGGCGTCGTAACCCAGATCATCGAGTAGATAAGCAGCACGCACCTGAAAAAGCGGGGTGCCCGACAGCCGGGCCGCCGCGACAGAAGCAGGGGACCGACGGCATGACGCCCGAGGCCCAAGCGACATCACGAGACAACGATGGCAGACAGAATCAGAATTCGACTCAAGGCGTTCGACCACTGGGTGATCGACCAGACGGCGGCCGACATCGTGCGGACCGCGCAGAAGACGGGGGCGTCCGTTCGCGGGCCGATCCCTCTTCCGACGCGTCGCCAGCGTTGGACCGTGCTCCGCTCGCCGCATATCGACAAGAAGAGCCGCGAGCAGTTCGAGCTACGTACGCACAAGAGGCTCATCGATATCGTGGATAGCCGCCCCCAGACCATCGACGCGTTGACGAAGCTGGATCTTCCTGCTGGTGTCGACGTCGAGATCAAAGTCGACTGACGGAGGGACGCCGGAGATGCCCGGATTGATCGGAAAGAAGATCGGGATGACCCGGATCTTCAATGCGGAAGGGATTCAGATTCCCGTCACCGTCATTGAAGCCGGGCCGTGTCCCGTCGTGAGCGTTCGCTCGCAGGAGAAGGACGGCTACCAGGCCGTCCAGCTCGGGTGGGGCGAGAAGAAGGCCAAGAGGGCTTCGTCCGCGGAGATGGGTCACGCGGCGAAGGCCGGACTCGAGGCCGCCCCTCGTCTCATGCGCGAGTTCCGCTTCGAGAATGGAGAGGAGTACGAGGTGGGCCAGCAGCTCACCGTCGCACTCTTCGAGGAGGGTGACCGGGTCAAGGTCATCGGCCGTACGAAGGGTCGTGGATTCCAGGGGGTCGTGAAGCGGCATGGCTTCGCGGGTCGCCCGGCTGGCCACGGCCACCCCATGTCCCGCAACCCGGGTTCCATCGGGCCGGGCACCAACCCCTCGCGTGTGATCAAGGGCAAGAAGCTGCCCGGACGCATGGGCGGGGATCGCACAACCATCCGGAACCTGCAGGTCGTGCGCGTCGACGGCGAGCGGAACCTGCTCTTCGTGAAGGGCGGAGTTCCGGGCGCCCGTGACGGCTACGTCCTGATTTCGAAGTAAAGGCCATGTTCAAGGCACGCTACTACAAGGCCGACGGCAAGAAGGGGAAGGCGCACGCGCTGCCCGACTCCATCTTCGACGGCATCGTCAACGAGGGAGCCATGCACCAGGTGGTGAAGGCTTACCTTTCCAATCAGCGGCAGGGCACGGCGGCGGCGAAGACCCGCGGCGAAGTCCGGGGTGGGGGCCGCAAGCCCTGGCGTCAGAAGGGCACGGGCCGCGCTCGTCAGGGCACGATCCGCGCCGTTCAGTGGGAGGGCGGCGGTATCGCGTTCCCACCGATCCCGCACTCTTGGCGTCTGCGCGTCCCGAAGAAGGTGCGCTCGCTCGCACGTCGCTCCGCTCTGAACGACCGGGCCGAGCACGATCGCGTGGTGGTCGCGGACCTTCCGGCGATGGACGCTCCCAAGACCCGTGCGATGACGGGCTTCATCGGTGCGCTCGAGCTCCAGGGCAAGACGCTCATCCTGACGAACGGCAAGAACGACAACGTCTACCTCTCGGCCCGAAACCTGGGCCAGGTCGAGGTCATGCCGTTCGGAACCGAGTCGGTCTACGACGTTCTCTGGGCGAACACGGTGGTCATCGAGCGCAGCGCGCTCGACGGCCTCGAGGGCGCCGTCGAGGAGAAGAAGCCGGCGAAGAAGAAGGCAGCGGCGAAGAAGGCCGAGGCGGCTGCCGAGGCCCCGACCGACGAGTCCGCGGCAGATGCCGACGGGCCTTCGGACGACGAGACCGAGGAGCAGTCCGATGCGTGAGGCCTGGGACATCATCATCGCGCCGGTGGTCACCGAGAAGTCGGCGGGCCAGATGGAAGCGGGGAACGTCTACACGTTCATCGTCGCCAACGACGCCAACAAGATCGAAATCGGCCACGCGGTCCAGAAGCTCTGGGACGTGACCGTGAAGGACGTCCGGACGATGCGCTACGCGGGCAAGGCGAAGCGGGCCGTCATGGGCCGCATGTCCCGCAGTCAGGCGAAGGGCCGTCGTCCTTCCTATAAGAAAGCGGTGGTCCAGCTCGCCGAGGGCGACCACATCGAGCTCTACGAGGCCGGTTGATGGGTATCAAGAAATTCAGGCCGATGACGCCGGGCACCCGGCAGCGGTCGATCCTCGACAACGAGGAAGTCACGCGGAAGGGCCCGGAGCGCTCGCTCACGGAGTCCCTGAGTGGCTCGGGCGGACGCAACCACCATGGGCGCGTCACGTCGCGTCGCCGGGGGGGCGGGCACAAGCGTCGCTACCGGGTGATCGACTTCAAGCGGAACAAGCACGACGTCCCCGGCACGGTCGCGCACATCGAGTACGACCCGAACCGTTCGGCGAACATCGCGCTGATCCATTACGCGGACGGCGAGAAGCGCTACATCATCCACCCGAAGGGGTTGAAGGTGGGCGACAAGGTGTCGTCCGGTCCGAACGCGGACGTTCGTGTCGGGTCCTCGCTTCCGCTCGATCTGATTCCCCTGGGCACCACGGTGCACTGCGTGGAGCTGAAGGCCGAGAAGGGTGCGCAGATGGCACGCTCGGCCGGCGCCAGCGTCCAGGTAGTGGCGAAGGAGGGCGACTACGTCACCCTCCGCCTGCCGTCCACCGAGGTCCGTCGGGTTCGCAAGGAGTGCATGGCCACCGTCGGCGAGGTCGGCAACTCCGACCACGAGCTGACGGTCCTTGGCAAGGCAGGCGCGAACCGCTGGAGGGGCCGCCGCCCCAAGGTCCGCGGTGTCGCGATGAACCCGGTCGACCACCCCCTGGGTGGTGGTGAAGGCCGGTCGTCGGGTGGTCGTCCCCCGGTATCGCCGTGGGGCAAGCCCGAGGGCAAGAAGACCCGGAACAAGAAGAAGGATTCCACGAAGCTGATCGTGCGCGGCCGCAAGCGCGGCAAAGCCACGCAGTCGTAGGCGGGAGAACGGTATATGCCGCGTAGTGTCAGGAAGGGACCGTACATCGACGACAAGCTTCTCGTGAAGATCGAGGGGATGAACGCGCGTGGGGAGAAGAAGGTCGTGAAGACCTGGTCCCGCGCGTCGACCATCTCCCCGGACTTCGTGGGACACACCGTCGCCGTGCACAACGGAAACAAGTTCATCCCCGTGTACATCACGGAGAACATGGTCGGTCACAAGCTCGGCGAGTTCTCGCCCACCCGCCTCTTCCGGGGGCACGGGGGCAAGCTCGCCGACAAGCGATCCCGCTGATTATGAAAGCAAGAGCACAGGCCCGGCACGTCGGCATGAGCGCACGCAAGGTGCGGCTCGTGGTCGACCAGATCCGGGGCAAGACGGTCAACGAGGCGTACGCGCTGCTTCAGTTCTCGAAGAAGAGCGCGGCCGAGCCGGTGGGCAAAACCCTCCGGTCCGCCGTCGCGAACGCCCAGGTGAAGTCTCAGGACGAGGGCGCAATGGTCGACGTGGACACCCTCTTCGTTCGCGAAGCGTACGTCGACGAGGGCCCGACGCTCCAACGGTGGAGGGCCGCGGCCCAGGGGCGTGCCGCGCCACGCCGGAAGCGCACGAGTCACATCACGGTCATCGTGGACACGAAGGAAGCCTGAGGACATGGGACAGAAGACACACCCGATCGGATTCCGCCTGGGCATCGTGCGCGACTGGTCGTCGCGCTGGTACGCCGAGCGTGACTTCCCGCGGCTCCTCCACGAAGACGAGACGATCCGGAAGTATCTCCGTCGTCGTCTTTCGCACGCGGCCCTCGCGCTGATCGAGATCGAGCGAAAGCCGAGCAAGATCGTCGTGACGCTGCACACGGCCCGCCCCGGCGTGGTCATCGGGAAGCGCGGCGCCGAGGTCGACAAGCTTCGCGACGAGCTCGGCGTGCTGACCAGCTCGGAGATCTCGGTCAACGTCGAGGAGATCAAGCGCCCGGAAATCAGCGCCTACCTGGTCGCCGAGAACGTGGCGCATCAGCTCCGGCAGCGGATTTCGTTCCGTCGCGCGATGAAGCGTGCCGTTCAGTCCGCCATCCGGGCCGGTGCCGAGGGGATCAAGATCCAGTGCGGTGGCCGTCTGGGCGGCGCGGAAATCGCGCGCTCCGAGGGCTACAACGAGGGGCGCGTGCCGTTGCACACGCTCCGCGCGGACATCGACTACGCCCAGGTCCCGGCGTTCACCCCCTACGGAGTCGTGGGCGTGAAGTGCTGGATCTTCAAGGGCGAGGTCGTCGAGGAGCGGCGGGGTCGCACGTACTCCACCGGGTCCTGAACCGAAATTTCGAGGAACTGAACGATGCTAGCGCCCAAGAGAGTAAAGCGCCGTAAGACCTTCAAGGGCCGGATGCGTGGCAAGGCCCACCGGGGGAGCAAGGTCTCCTTCGGGGAGTACGGGCTCCAGGCACTCGAGCCATCCTGGATCAGCAACCGCCAGATCGAGGCTGCGCGTATCGCCATGACCCGCCACATCAAGCGTGGCGGGAAGGTCTGGATCCGCATCTTCCCCGACAAGCCGATCACGGCGAAGCCGGCCGAGACGCGCATGGGGAAGGGAAAGGGAAACCCGGAGTCCTGGGTGGCGGTCGTGAAGCCGGGCCGGGTCATGTTCGAGCTCGAGGGTGTGACCGAAGACGTCGCGAAGCGCGCGCTCGAGCTCGCCGCGGCCAAGCTGCCGATCAAGTGCAAGTTCGTCGTTCGCGACCGGCAGCTCTAAGGAGATCAGAGAAATGAAGGCTGAAGACATCCGCGACATGGACGACGCTGAAGTCGAGGCGCGCCTCAGGGAGCTGAAGGAGGAGCACTTCAAGCTCCGCTTCACGAGCTCGATGATGGAAGTGGAGAACAATGCCCTGATCGGGCAGGTGCGCCGTGACATCGCGCGCCTCAAGACGATCCAGCGCGAGCGTCAGCTCGCCCAGCAGGCCTGAACAAGCAGATGACCGAGAACCAGATGGAGCGAAACCGCCGCAAGGTCCGCGTGGGCACCGTGGTGAGCGACGCCATGGACAAGACCGTGACCGTGAGCGTGGAGCGTCAGTTCCCCCACCCGCTGTACGGGAAGGGTGTGAAGCGCACGAAGCGGTACCACGCGCATGACGAGAACAACGAGTACCGCGTGGGTGACACCGTGCGGATTACCGAGACCCGCCCGCTGTCCAAGATGAAGCGCTGGCGTGTCATCGAGCTCATCGAGCGCCCGGTCTGACCGGCTGCTCGCACACGACGAAGTCCGTAAGAGCCAGAGAGAGATAAGATGATCCAGCAGGAGTCGGTCCTCAGGATCGCCGACAACACGGGCGCCAAGGCAGCACTCTGTATCAGGGTGCTGGGCGGCTCGCGCCGGCGCTATGCCGGCGTGGGAGACCTCATCGTCGCGACGGTGAAGGACGCCATCCCGAACGCGGGCATCAAGAAGGGCACCGTGGTGAAGGCCGTGGTGGTCCGCACCGCCAAGGAGAGGCGCCGCAAGGACGGCACGTACATCCGCTTCGACGATAACGCGGCGGTGATCGTGGACGACAACGGCGAGCCTAAGGGTACGCGCATTTTCGGGCCCGTGGGTCGTGAGCTGCGCGAGAAGCAGTACATGAAGATCGTCTCGCTGGCCCCGGAGGTTCTGTAAATGGCCAAGCACAAGATCATGAAGGGCGACCGCGTCCGCGTCATCCGGGGCAACTACCGGGACATGGAAGGTGCGGTTCTCGAGGTCATCCCGGACAAGGACCGGGTCCGGATCGAGGGCGTCAACATGCGCAAGCGTCACACGCGCCCCAGTCAGCAGGACCCGGACGGGGGGATCATCTCGTTCGAAGCCCCCATTCACATTTCGAACGTCATGCTGGTCGACACCGGTGCCGATACCGCCTCGCGGGTTCGACTGCGCGTCGCGGACGACGGTACGAAGGAGCGGATCGCGGTGAAGAGCGGCAATCCGATCCCCCGGCCTCGGTAAGGATCAAGGGTAATCCAAGTGGACAAGATTCAGCCCAGACTGAAGAATCATTACGAGACCTACGTGCGGCCGAAGCTCCAGAAGGAGTTTCAGTTCACCAACCCGCACCAGGTGCCCAAGCTCGTCAAGATCGTGCTCAACGTCGGCATGGGTGAGGCGGCCAAGGATCAAAAGCTCCTGGACAGCATCCTGACCGAGCTCGGCACGATCACCGGCCAGAAGGCCAACACCAATCGTGCCCGCCGGTCGATCGCGAACTTCCAGCTTCGCGAAGGCATGCCGATCGGCGCCTCGGTGACGCTGCGCAAGGACCGCATGTGGTTCTTCCTCGACCGTCTGATCAGCACGGCGGTGCCCCGGGTTCGTGACTTCCGTGGGCTGCAGACCCGCTCGTTCGATGGCCGTGGCAACTACACCATGGGCATCCGCGAGCAGATCATCTTCCCGGAGATCAACTTCGACGACGTGAAGAAGATTCACGGGATGGACATCACGTTCGTGACGTCCACGGACAAGGACGACGAAGGGTTTGCCCTGCTCCGTGAGCTGGGCATGCCCTTCCGTGGTGAGGTGCCGGTGCAGATCGGCGCCACCGCTTAAGAGAGAGAAATTCGAATGGCCAGAAAGGCACTCGTCGAGAAGTCCAAGCGCAAGCCGAAGTTCGCCGTGCGCCACCGGAACCGCTGTCAGCGTTGCGGCCGCCCTCGGGCGTTCCTGCGCAAGTTCGGCATCTGCCGGATCTGTTTCCGGGAGATGTCGCTGCGTGGTGAGATTCCCGGCGTGCGCAAGTCGAGCTGGTAAGGGGAAATACGAACCATGATGACCGACCCCATCGCGGACATGCTCACCCGCATTCGCAACGCCGGCCAGGCGTCGCACAAGTGGGTGGACATGCCCGTGTCCAAGAACAAGATCGAAATCGCGCGTCTCCTCGAGGAGAGCCACTTCGTGCACGCGCACAAGGTGCTCCAGGACGGACGATTCGGTGTGCTGCGCGTGTACCTCAAGTACCACGACGGCAAGCCGGTCATCCGCCACCTCGAGCGAGTGTCCCGTCCGGGTCGCCGTCACTACGTCGGGAAGGATGACATTCCCCGCGTACGCAACGGCCTCGGAATCGCGATCATGTCCACTTCCGCCGGAGTACTGTCCGACCGCGCCGCCCGCGACAAGGGTGTGGGTGGCGAGGTACTGGCGCTGGTCTGGTAGCAGAGAGAAACGATGTCTCGTATTGGAAGGCTGCCTGTTCCGATCCTTAAAGGGGTCGAGGTGAAGCAGGCGAATGGCGCGCTCAGCGTGAAAGGGCCCAAGGGCCAGCTCGAGCTGCACGTACACCCCGACATGACGGTGGTGGTCGATGAGTCGGAAGTCCGCGTCGAGCGGCCGTCCGATCACAAGGACCATCGCGCACTGCACGGCCTCACCCGGTCGCTCATTGCGAACATGGTCAAGGGCGTCACGGACGGCTTCTCGAAGACCCTCGAGATCGTCGGCGTGGGATACCGGGCCGACGCCAAGGGACAGGGCATCACCCTGAACCTCGGCTACAGCCACCCCATCGAGTACGTGCCGGTGGATGGCATCAGCCTAGAGTGTCCGAACCAGACGACCATCGTCGTCAAGGGAATCGACAAGGAGAAGGTCGGGCAGACCGCCGCGGACATCCGTGGTTTCCGGCCGCCCGAGCCGTACAAGGGCAAAGGCATTCGTTATCAGGGCGAGCACGTCCGGCGTAAGGCCGGTAAGACCGCCGGATCCTGAGGATTCAAATGATCAAGCAGAGTCAGCTCCGAAAGAGCCGGGGGCTTCAGCGAAAGCGCCGCCACCACCGGGTCCGCAACAAGGTCCAGGGGTCGGCGGAGCGTCCACGCCTGGTCGTCTTCCGGTCTCTCAAGAACATCGAGGGTCAGATCGTGGACGACGACGCGGGTCGGACCCTCATCGGGCTGTCCACACTGACCGGGGAACTGAAGGGGTTCACGGCGGAGGGACAGAATCGCCGAGTGGAGCAGGCGTTCGCCGCGGGCAAGCTCCTCGCCGAGAAGGCGAAGAGCCAGGGAATCGACACCGTGGTGTTCGACCGCGGTGGCTACAAATACCACGGGCGCGTGAAGGCATTCGCCGACGGAGCCCGCGAGGGCGGTCTGGAGTTCTGATGGCTACGAATAATCCGAATCCTAAGAAGAAGAAGCGGGAAGAGCGGCCTCGTCGTGAGCGCGAGAGCGACCTCGTCGAGAACGTGATCTTCATCAACCGCGTTGCGAAGGTCGTGAAGGGCGGACGCCGCTTCTCGTTCTCTGCGCTCGTCGCGGTCGGCGACCAGAAGGGCAACGTCGGCATCTCGATCGCGAAGGCGAACGAGGTGGCCGAGGCCATCCGGAAGGCGTTCGAGCGGGCCAAGCGCAACATGGTGAAGGTGCCTGTGCAGAACGGGACCCTCCCCCACGACATCGTGGGCGAGTGGGGCGCGGGCCGGGTGCTGATGCGTCCCGCTGCGCCGGGTACCGGCGTCATCGCGGGCGGTGCGGTTCGTGCGGTGCTCGAGGCGGCCGGAGTCACGGACGTCCTCACGAAGAGCCTGGGGTCCAACAATCCGATCAATGTCGTTCGCGCAACGATGAACGGGCTGAACGAACTGGTGACCGCCGAGCAGGCGGCTCTGGAGCGCGGCGTGTCCGTCGAGGCGCTGGGAGTGCACCGTGGCTAAGAAGACGGAAGTGAAGAAGGTGCGCATCACCCAGGTCCGGAGCGGCATCGGCCGTCAGGAAGGGCATCGGCGCACCATCCGGGCGCTGGGAATCAAGCGTCACCAGCAGAGTGTCGTGCATGAACTCACGCCGGCCATCAAGGGAATGATCGACAAGGTCTCCTTCATGGTCGAAGTGGAAGAGGTCAACTAAATGGCAGAGCTCCACGATCTGAGCCCGAGCAGCGGCTCGACCAAGAACCGCAAGCGCAAGGGCCGCGGTCCGGGTTCAGGAAACGGCAAGACGGCGGGTCGCGGCCAGAAGGGCCAGAAGGCCCGGTCCGGCGGAAGCGTCCACCCTCGGTTCGAGGGTGGCCAGATGCCGCTCGTCCGTCGCATCCCGAAGCGCGGCTTCACGAATCTGGGCCGGGTCGAGTACCAGGTGGTCAACCTGCGCGACCTCGACAAGGTCAGCGGCGACGTGACGCCCGAGTCGCTGAAGGCGGCCGGCCTCGTTCGGTCGCTCAAGAAGCCAGTGAAGGTGCTCGGTATCGGCGAGTTGTCTCGCAAGGTGTCGGTCAGCGCGCACAGGTTCAGCGCGACCGCGCAGTCGAAGATCGAGGCCGCCGGTGGGAGCGTGACGGTCATCGAGACCCGTTCCTCGGACGCGTAGGCACCGGCAGTCATGGCCAACAACCCCGTAGCGAACCTCCTGCGCGCGCCGGAGCTCAAGGAGAAGGTCCTCTTCACCTTGTTCATCCTGCTCATCTATCGGACCGGCGCGCACATCACCGTGCCGGGCCTGGATGTGAACGCGCTCCGTCAGGCGTTCGGTGCTCTGCAAAACACCTTCTTCGGCATCTACGACATGTTCGTGGGCGGCGGTCTCTCCCGCGCCACGGTCCTCGCGCTCGGCATCATGCCGTATATCTCCGCGAGCATCATGTTCCAGCTCCTCGCCGCGGTCTTTCCGACCATCGAGAAGCTGCAGAAGGAGGGAGAGGACGGCCGCAAGAAGCTGACGCAGTGGACGCGCTACACCACCGTCGCTCTGTCGATGGCTCAGGCGTACGGGTACGCGGTCTTCCTGCAGTCGATCCCGGGGGCGGTCACCGTGCCCGGCTTCGCGTTCACCTTCACGACGGTCGTGACGCTGACCGTCGGCGCGATCTTCGTCATGTGGCTCGGTGAGCAGATCACGGAGCAGGGGATCGGCAACGGGATGTCCCTGCTGATCTTCTTCTCGATCATCGAGACGTTTCCGCGGGCGCTGGCCGGAACATGGGAGTCCTTCACGCTCGGCGAGATCGGGGCCTTCGCGCTCGTCATGCTCCTCGTGGTCGTGCTCGGCGTCACCGCCGGCGTCGTGGCGATGACCATGGCCGCTCGAAAGATCCCGGTCCAGATCCCGCGAAAGGTCGTGGGTCGTGGCCGGATCCGCGAAGGCCAGAAGAGCTTCATTCCCCTGCGCGTGAACTCGGCGGGCGTGATGCCGATCATCTTCGCGCAGTCGTTCATCGTCGTGCCGGGCACCGCGGCCGCGTTCATGGATCTCGGCCCGCTCTCCGCGCTGGCGGACGCCTTCCAGCCGCAGACGATGACGTACTACGTCACGTACGGTCTGCTCATTCTCTTCTTCACGTATTTCTACACGGCGATCATCTTCAACCCGATCGACCTGGCGGAGAATCTGAAGAAGCAGGGTGCGTTCATTCCGGGCGTGAAGCCGGGCGCGCGCACTTCGGAGTACATCGACCGGGTCCTGACGAGGGTCACACTCCCGGGCTCGATCTACCTCGCGATCATCGCCCTCGTGCCGTTCTGGATCTTCGACATCTTCAACATCCAGACGTTCTTCTTCGGCGGCACGAGCCTCCTGATCGTGGTCGGTGTCGGTCTCGACACCGTCCAGCAGGCCCAGCAGCTCCTTCTTCTGAGGCATTACGATGGCTTCATGAAGAAGGGTCGCGTGAAGATGCGCGGCCGCCAGCGGTACATGTAGCACCCCGGAATCGCCCGAGGGATTTCGAATCATGGTCGTCGTTCTGCTGGGGCCTCCCGGAGTCGGGAAGGGCACCCAGGCGGTCCGTCTGGTAGACGAGCTGCGGGCGGCGCACGTTTCGACGGGTGACCTCCTCCGCGCAGCAAGACGCGAAGGCACGGAGCTCGGCCGCCTCGCTCAGGGGTTCATGGACCGGGGCGAGCTGGTGCCCGACGGACTGATTCTCGACCTGGTGCGGGAACACCTCGCCGGTATCGACGGGGGAACCGATGTTCTTTTCGACGGCTTCCCGCGTACCACGGACCAGGCAGACGGCCTGGACGAGGTGCTGGCCGCCGCTGGCCGGAAGGTCGATGCCGTGGTGCTCTTCGAGGCCCCGGACGAAACGCTGGTCAGGCGCCTGAGCGGCCGTCGCAGCTGCCCCGAGTGCGGAGCGGTCTACAACGTGTTCTTCGGCCCTTCGGCGGCCGAGGGAATGTGCGATCGGTGCGGAGCGACCCTGGTGCACCGGAAGGACGACGCCCCGGAAACGGTCGAGCGGCGGCTCCAGGTGTATCTGGAGCAGACGGCCCCCCTCGTCGCGCACTACCAGGTGCATTCGGCGGAGCTGACGCGCATCGGGGCCGACCGCGACGTGGAGGAGGTCTACGCGGACTTCCGCCGGGCGGTCACGGGCCTCGGAGGTGCGGCGTGATCCACCTTCGCACCCAGGAAGAGATGGATGCCATCGCCCGCGGAGGGGCGATCATCGGCCGACTGCATGCGGAGCTGGCTTCGGTGGTGCGCCCCGGCGTGTCCACGCTCGAGATCGATCGCTTCGCCGAAGACTTCATCGTGTCGCACGATGGAGCCTTGGCGGCCTTCAAGGGGCTGTACGGCTTTCCCGGGGCCGTCTGCATCTCGGTCAATGAGGAGGTCGTCCACGGGATTCCGAGTTCCGGGCGCGTCCTCGAGGAAGGGGACATCGTGTCGGTGGACGTGGGCGTCCGGCTCGAGGGGTGGTACTCCGACTCGGCGCGGACCTTCGCGGTCGGCGAGGTCTCGGAAGGGGCCGTCGCGCTGATGGAGGTGACCGAGCGTTCCCTGGAGGCGTCCATCGAGGCCGCGGTCGTGGGCAACCACGTCGGGGACATCGGGGCGGCGGTCATGCGCACCGTGGGCACCGAGTCGTACGGCATCATCCGCGAGCTCGTGGGTCACGGCGTAGGCCGGGAACTCCACGAGGAGCCGCAGGTGCCCAACATCGGCCGTGCCGGGCACGGGCCCCTGCTCCGGGAGGGTATGGTGCTTGCCATCGAGCCGATGCTCTCGGCCGGGACGCCGCGGATCCGGACTCTGGACGACGGGTGGACGGTCGTGACGGCGGATCGTTCGCTGTCGGCTCACTTCGAGCACACGGTGGGCATTACGAGGGAGGGGCCGCGGGTGCTGACGGCGGCCCTCGCGCCAGCGGAGGCGGCTACGCCAATCGCCGGGGGCGCTTGAAGGGCTTTTCAGGGCTGGTTATACTTCCAAGCTCTGCTACAAACGGATTGGGAGAGACGAAGTGAAGGTCCGAAGCAGCGTGAAACCGATCTGCGAGCACTGCAAGGTGGTCCGCCGCAAAGGCGTGGTCCGCATCATCTGCTCGCGGAATCCCAAGCACAAGCAGCGTCAGGGGTAACGTAAGACATGGCACGTATCGCTGGCGTCGATCTTCCGCGCGGCAAGCGGATCGAGATCGCACTGACGTACATCTACGGCATCGGCCCGACCCGCGCGAAGCAGATTCTCGACGCGTGCGGGGTCGATCCGAACCGGCGCACCCAGGATCTCGACGACGACGACGTGAACCGTCTTCGCCGCCAGATCGAGGGGAACTTCAAGGTCGAGGGTGCTCTCCGCACCGAGCGTTCCATGAACATCAAGCGTCTCATGGACATCGGCTGCTACCGGGGCCTCCGGCATCGTCGTGGCCTTCCGGTGCGCGGTCAGCGTACGCACACGAACGCGCGCACGCATAAGGGCAAGCGGCGGGCGATCGCGGGCAAGAAGGCTCCGCCGAAGAAGTAGGCAGGACGAAGCAGGCAAGAAGCTGCTCGCGGACCCCGTGGAGCGCGCCAGAGCGCGTTCGCGGACCGTGAGCCGAGATTCATATCGCAGGAACTACGCAGGAACGAGGATTCAAGCACGTGGCCAAGCCAACCACTCGCCCGAAGCGTGCCAAGAGGGTCGTCGAAGCCGACGGCATCGCGCACGTCCAGGCGTCGTTCAACAACACCGTGATCACGATCACGGACAACACCGGCAACACGCTGGCCTGGGCCAGCGCCGGGAAGGCGGGCTTCAAGGGCTCCAAGAAGTCGACGCCCTTCGCGGCCACGGTCGCCGGGGAGCAGGTGGGGCGCGAGGCCGCAGGCATGGGCGTCAAGCGTGTCGACGTGCGCGTCCAGGGCCCCGGATCGGGCCGTGAGTCCGCGATTCAGGCGCTCGCCTCGGCCGGTCTCTTCATCAAGTCGATCCTCGACGTGACGCCGCTGCCGCACAACGGCTGCCGTCCGCCGAAGAAGCGCAGGGTTTAATCCATGGCTCGCTATACCGGACCCGTCTGCAAGCTCTGCCGCCGCGAAGGCCAGAAGCTGATGCTCAAGGGCCAGAAGTGCTACACCGAGAAGTGCCCCATCGAGCGCCGGCAGTACCCGCCGGGCCAGCACGGCCCCGCGCAGGCCCGTCGGCGCAAGCAGTCCGATTACGCTGTCCAGCTCCGTGAGAAGCAGAAGGTCAAGCGGACGTACGGGCTGCCCGAGAAGCAGTTCCGCAGCCTGTTCGAGTATGCGAACCACATACCGGGCGTCACGGGCGAGAACCTGCTCGTCGCCCTCGAGTCGCGGCTCGACAACATCGTCTTCCGCATGGGCTTCGCTCAGAGCCGCGCGCAGGCCCGGCAGATCGTTCGTCACCGTCACGTCGACGTGAACGGTCGCTCGGTGGACGTGCCGAGCTACCGGGTCGGTCCGGGCGACGAGATCTCGGTCAAGCCGAAGTCGAAGAACATCTTCCCGATCGAGGCAGCCCTCGAGGCGCGGACGCGCCCGAAG
>JAURER010000092.1 GCA_030827315.1 Gemmatimonadota bacterium
CGACCCCATCCTCGTGCTCGCCGACGAGCCGACCGGGAACCTCGATACCGAGACGAGCGCGCAGGTCATGGAGCTGCTGCACTCGTTCAACGACCGCTACCGGACGGCCTTCCTGATCGTCACGCACGAACAGGCGGTCGCCGACGAGTGTCGCCGGACCGTGCACCTGATCGACGGGACGATCGCCTGGGACCGGCGTCGCGAACCCGCGTCATCGCTCGGCGACGTTCCCGCCGCCACGTAGGGGCCGGGCCCCGGGGTCGCCCGTCCCGACGAGCCGCCCGAACCTCCTGGCCGCTCATGTCCGCCTCGCGGTCTGGGCGTGCCGGGTTCTCTGCTGCCGTGTCAGAGCACGGCGCGTGCCACGGAAACGTGCCTTTTCTACTCGTTCGACGGGCTCTGGCCGGGACAATTCGTCTCGTGGGGACGGCTGGCCTGGCGGCGCCCGATCGACCATCATCCCCGTAGGCCCCCCCGGGGTGCTTTCGATATCGGGAGTCTGCCGACCATGAGCGAAGACGAGCACGGGCGTGAGATCCTGCATCCGCCCCATCCCAGCCGGCACGGGGATCCGCTGTCCGTGCCCGAGCTGCCGCGCGACGATCCCGAGGCGGCCGGTCGCATCCGGGCGCTACTGGCGTCGCCGTCGTACGTCCAGGCGGACTCCGACATCGAGTTCCTCAACTCCGCGGGCACCCGGGGCGTCCGTCTCCAGCTGGACTACCTGAAGGCGGAGCAGCTCCTCGAGGCACATCGGGTCGAGCACACCATCGTCGTGTTCGGGGGCACCCGGATTCCGGAACCGAAGGCGGCGCGCCGCGCGGTCGAGCGGCTGCGCGACGCGAGGGGCGATGGGCAGGCCGAAGACCTGGAACGGCGACTCCGGATCGCGGAGCGGATCCTGGATAACAGCCGCTACTACGAGGTCGCGCGGGAGTTCGGGCGTATCGTCGGTGACGCCGAGGAGACGGCCGGTGAGGGGCGTCTCGTCGTCGCCACGGGAGGCGGGCCAGGGATCATGGAGGCCGCGAACCGGGGATCGTTCGACGCGGGTGCCCGATCCGTGGGGTTCAACATCCACCTGCCGCAGGAGCAGTACCCGAACGCGTACATCACGCCGGAGCTGTGCTTCGAGTTCCACTACTTCGCGGTGCGCAAGCTGCACTTCCTCCTGCGTGCCCGCGCGCTCGTGCTCTTTCCCGGCGGGTACGGGACGCTCGACGAGCTGTTCGAGACGCTGGCCCTGGTCCAGACCCGGACCATCGATCCGGTTCCCGTGGTGCTCGTGGGTGAGGAGTTCTGGAAGCGTGCGGTGAACTTCGACTTCCTGGTCGACGAGGGGGTCATCGACCGGGAGGACCGCGAACTTTTCTCGTACGCGGAGACGGCGCAGGAGATCTGGGACGGGATCGTGCGCTGGCACGACCGCCGCGGCGCGCCGCTGATCAGCCGTCGCTGACGCCCGCCCATCCTTTCATCGCGATGACCACTCCCCTCGCTCCGGGTGGCCGCGGCGCGGAGGAATCGTGCAGGTCTCACTCCACAGGGAAGCTGCCCGCGACGTGAGGGGGTCTCAAAAACGGGTCCGTGGTCTCACCCTCCCGGCATCCGGCCCCTTCGGGTAGCTTGGTGCCCGCATCGATCAGGCGGCCCGGCGCGTGCTCGGGAGGCGGGGCCGTAACCACCATCAGGAGTCCGATCCTTGTCCACGGATCGCGTCACAGTCGCCGAACGGAATCTCGACCAGGCCATCGCCGAGGCCGCCCCCGCTCCCCGGTTGCTCGCCGACGACGAGCCGCTGCACGTGGGGACGTCGTTGACCGCGGTCCGGGCGAGGAGCCTCTTCGAGGACCAGGTCGCCAGCCGCTCCACGGACGCGGCGTCGAGGCGGCTCAAGGCGCGCGGGCTCTCCTACTACACCATCTCGAGCGCGGGCCACGAACAGAACGCGATCCTCGGAGCCCAGCTCCGGCTGACCGATCCATGCTTCCTGCACTACCGGTCGGGCGGCTTCATGATGGCCCGGTCGCGGCACGCCCCCGAGGTGGATCCCGTGCTCGACACCATGCTGTCGATCTGCGGCTCCAAGGACGACCCCATCTCCCAGGGTCGGCACAAGGTGTGGGGGAGCCATCGGCTGTGGGTGCCCCCGCAGACGAGCACGATCGCGTCCCACCTTCCGAAGGCCGTCGGCATGGCGTTCGCCCTCGGCCGGTCCCGCAGGCTTCACCACGACCCGGGCGTGCCGGAAGATTCGATCGTCATGTGCTCGTTCGGCGACGCGTCGGCGAACCATGCGACTGCCCTCAGTGGCATCAATTCGGCCCGCTACGGGCTCCGCCGGGGCAACCCGATGCCGATCCTCTTCGTGTGCGAGGACAACGGCATCGGGATCTCCGTCGACACGCCGCCCCGGTGGATCACCGAGACGTTCGGCGGCCTCCGCTACCTCCGCTTCTTCAACGGGGAAGGCCATGTCGATGACGTGTGGGACGTGGTGGAAGAGGCGATTCACGTCTGCCGCTCCCGCAGGGTGCCGGTCTTCCTGCGGCTGTCGACCGAGCGGCTCTGGGGCCACGCGGGAAGCGACATCGAGGCCGCCTATCGGACGCCGCAGCAGATCCAGGCGGTGGAGGCGCGCGACCCCCTGATCGCCAACGCCCGCAGGCTGCTCGCCGTCGGCGCGGCGACGGCGGCGCAGCTCCGGGAGATCGTCGACCGGACTCGCGCCCGGGTGGACGAGGCCGGCGAGGAGGCGGCGCGCAGGGGTCAGCTCGCGACCCTTCAGGCGGTCATGGAGCCGCTCGCCCCGTACGACGCGGACGCGATCCGGGTCTCGGCGTCGGGCGCGCCGGACGCGCAGGCGCGCGCGGCGCTCTGGGGTGCCGACGCGCCCGAGCTCCAGACGACGCCGGTCAAGCGAACCATGGCCGCGCACATCAGCGCCGCGCTGGCCGACGAGATGCTGCGGCGCCCCGAGCTGATCGTCTTCGGCGAGGACGTCGGGCGGAAGGGAGGCGTCTACTACGTCACCGCGGGTCTGCAGAAGCGCTTCGGTCAGGTCCGCGTGTTCGACACCCAGCTCGACGAGACCACGATCCTCGGGCTCGCCCAGGGTGCGGGGATGGCCGGCATGCTTCCCGTTCCGGAGATCCAGTACCTCGCCTACGTCCACAACGCCGTCGACCAGATCCGCGGGGAGGCGGCATCGCTGCAGTTCTTCAGCTCCGGTCAGTACCGCAATCCCATGGTGGTCCGCATCGCAGGGCTCGCCTACCAGAAGGGATTCGGCGGACACTTCCACAACGACAACAGCATCGGCGGGCTTCGCGACATTCCCGGGCTCGTGATCGCGACGCCGTCCCGTGGCGACGAAGCGGCCCGGATGCTGCGCGGGTGTATCGCGGCCGCGCACGCGTCCGGTCGCGTCGTCGTCTTCCTCGAGCCGATCGCGCTCTACCACGAGAAGGACCTCCACGAGGAGGGCGACGGCGGGTGGCTCAGCGACTACCCGATGCCCGGAGACGCGGTGCTCCCCGGAGAAGTCGGGGTGTACCCGGCCGGCCGCGACGGCGTGGGGACGACGACGTCACCGCCGTCGACGCCGGACGCTGCCGATGTGCTCCTGGTGAGCTACGCCAACGGTCTGCGCATGAGTCTTCAGGCCCAGCGTGTCCTGGAGCGCGAGCACGGGATCGCCGCCCGGGTGGTCGATGTCCGCTGGATCAGTCCGCTGCCTTTCGAAGCGATCCGTCGCGAGGCCGCAGGCGCGGCTGCGGTCGTCGTGGTCGACGAGTGCCGTCGCACCGCGGGTGGCATCGCCGAGGCGGTGGTGGCAGACCTGGCCGAGTCCGGGTACCGGGGTCGCCTGGCGAGTGTTCGCGCGGCGGACAGCTACGTCCCGCTGGGTGCGGCAGCGAACCTTGTTCTGGTTCAGACCCCCGAGATCGTGGACGGCGTTCTCCGCACGCTCGATCGCTGACAAGACCGGAACCCCGCCACCGTCAGAAGTACAACGTCCGGGGCCCGGGAGCCATGCCGGGCAGCACTCGCTGGCGCAGAGCTTGCGCTTGAATCCGTAGTTCCTGGGTCGCCCTGCGCCACGGCGTTCCCGAGGGGAAGTGGCCTGGTGCCGTGTGGCCGAAGCGGAGGCGATCGCTCGTACCCGAGCGGGCGAGGCGGGGGGCGACGCCGACACGCTGGACGTCGTCGAGGTCGAGGACCTCCCGCTCGACTACCTGCCCGACGACGCGCTGCGCGTGCGCG
>JAURER010000096.1 GCA_030827315.1 Gemmatimonadota bacterium
CACCGTCACGTCGACGTGAACGGTCGCTCGGTGGACGTGCCGAGCTACCGGGTCGGTCCGGGCGACGAGATCTCGGTCAAGCCGAAGTCGAAGAACATCTTCCCGATCGAGGCAGCCCTCGAGGCGCGGACGCGCCCGAAGCTGCCCGAGTGGCTCGCCCTGGACGAGAAGCAGCGTACGGGTCGGATGGTTCGCACGCCGATGCGCGCCGACATCGACGCGTCGATCCAGGAGCAGCTCATCGTGGAGCTCTACTCGAAGTAATGCATTCGTCGGCTCCCCTCAGGGGCAGCCCGGCGTCAACGGTGTCACCAGGAGGACATTGTGCAAATAGATCTGACCGGACTGGTGCTTCCCGAGCGCGTCGAGAACGTCGACCCGCAGGAGGGCGCGCGGTCGGCCCGGTTCGTCATCGAGCCGCTCGAGCGGGGCTTTGGCCACACGCTCGGCAATTCGGTGCGCCGGGTCCTGCTGTCGTCGCTGCGCGGTTCCGCGGTCTGGGCGTTCCGGATCGACGGCGTGGTCCATGAGCACCAGACGATCCAGGGCGTCGTGGAAGACGTCCACCAGGTCATCCAGAACCTGAAGTCGCTCGTGGTCACGCTCGACGAGGACGTCGACGAGGCCGTCATGGAGATGCGCATCACCAAGGCGGGCCCGGTGACCGCTTCCATGATCCAGACGCCTTCGGGCACCGACATTCTGGATCCTGATCACCACCTCTTCACGCTCCAGGACGATCGCTCCCTGAACGTGGAGCTCTACGTCAACAAGGGCCGGGGGTTCGTGCTGGCCGATCAGCACCCGATTCCCCGGGGCGCTCCGGTCGACCTGGTGCGGATCGACTCGATCTACAACCCGGTTCGTCGGGCCAACTTCGCCGTCGAAGAGACTCGCGTGGGGCAGCGCACCGACTTCGATCGACTGACGCTCCACGTCGAGACCAACGGGTCGATCGACCCCGAGGGAGCGGTTGCGTACGCGGCCGAACTGGTGCGCAAGCACCTGGAGTACATGCTCTACTTCGGCGAGGGCGGAATTCCGGAGGTGTCGCCTGCCGGCGCGTCGCCGGTGCCCGAGCGCCTGCAGGATCTCCTCGAGCGTCCCATCGAGGACCTCGCGGAGCTGTCCGTGCGTTCGCGCAACTCGCTTCAGAAGGAGAGCATCCGCACCCTCGGCGACCTGGTTCAGCGGTCCGAGGAAGCAATGCTCCAGATCGAGAACTTCGGGAAGAAGTCTCTCAAGGAGATCTCGGACTTCCTCGAGGAGCACAGCCTGCGCTTCGGGATGGAGCTCGAGCAGGGTGAGGACGGACGTCTCTTCTTCATGGAAGACGAGACGGAAGCCGCGAAGGGCGGCGAGGAGTAATCGTGCGACACCGTATGAAGGGGAGGCAGCTCTCCCGCACTCGAAGTCACCGAAAGGCGACACTCCGCAATCTGGCGACGTCGCTCTTCCGGCACGGTCGCATCGAGACGACCACCGCCAAGGCGAAGGAGCTGCGGCCGTTCGCAGAGCGGCTGATCACGCTCGCGCGCCGCGGTGACCTGCATTCCCGTCGGCTTGCGGCCACGAAGATCTCGGACCGCGAAGTCCTCGGCAGGCTCTTCGACGACATCGCGCCGCGCTACGCGGAGCGTCCCGGCGGCTACACCCGGGTTCTGAAGCTCGGAAACCGGAAAGGCGACGCCGCGGAGATGTCGCTCATCGAGCTGGTGAGTTAGGTTGCGCGCCTCTCCAAGCGAAAACCTCTTCTAAGGACAGGTTGAAGGACATGCCGGACAACGCTTCCCGACGCGGTTCAGTCGATCTGGGTATGCCCCTGATGATCCTCGCATTCCTCGTGAT
Source organism: Gemmatimonadota bacterium (assembly GCA_030827315.1). GTDB lineage: Bacteria > Gemmatimonadota > Gemmatimonadetes > Longimicrobiales > Gaopeijiaceae > UBA2589. Next base: position 1,849 of record JAURER010000096.1, read on the forward strand.
CATCGGGTTCATGTATTGGCTCAACGTGCAGTCAGCTGCGGACAAGGCCTCCCGCGTCATCGAAGAGGTGCCGGAGGAAGAGGTGGCCACGGACATGGCGGGCGTTCCGCTCGCCGACGTGACCGCCATCGGCACGGATCCCGCCACCTTCGAGGGCGAGACGGTGAGCGGCGCCGGGTATGCCGTCGCGAGCCTCTTCGGCACCGTGGGTTTCTGGGTCGAGACGGCCAGCGGCAACCCCTTCCTCGTCGCCTACAGCGAGGAGATGCGTGCTTCGGGGTTCTCCGTCGCGCAGGGCGACGCCGTGGATGTCATGGGTGAGCTGGTCGCGATGCAGCTCAGCCTGCTCGACGAGTGGCTCGCCGACGGCGGCATCAACGAAAACGACAAGATCATCGGTGAGTTCGCCACCCACTTCGTCGCGGCCGCCCAGGTCACGGTGAGCGGCGGTGGTGCGGACAGTGGCGCGGGCGACTGAGCTCGCGCCGAACAGGACGAATTTCAGGCGGGAACTGACAAGATATGTCTCGAGTGTGTCACACGTGCGGCAAAGGGCCCGGAACGGGCAACAGCGTAAGCCACGCGAATAACAAGACGCGGCGCCGGTGGCTGCCGAACCTGC
>JAURER010000049.1 GCA_030827315.1 Gemmatimonadota bacterium
ACCACCTCGTGCGTCTCCTCGGCGATGCGCCGGAGGAGCGCGACGTCGTCGGGGTCCTTGAGATTGAGCGCCGGGCGCACGTGCAGGCAGCCCACGGAGGCGTGGGCGTACCAGGTGCCGTCGGTGCCGTGACGCGCGAAGATCTCGTCCACCCGCCGGGCGTAGTCGGCGAGGTGCTCGAGCGGGACCGCGCAGTCCTCGATGAAGGAGACCGGCTTCCGGGGTCCCGCCATCGACATCACGATATTCAGCCCGGCTTTCCGGACACTCCACACCGCAGCCTGGGCGGCCGCGGACTCGGCGAAGACGACGCTGCCGGGGAAGCCGAGGTCGGCCATTCGGGCATCGAGTTCGCGCAGAGCGGATTCAAGATCGGCGCCCGCGTCCGCCGAGGCGAACTCCACCAGCAGGAGCGCGCCCGGCGCGCCCCGCACGAAGGTCGCCATCGCGCTCCGGAAATCCGGGCGCTCCGCCGCGAGCCGCAGGACGTTCGAGTCGACCAGCTCGACGGCGCTCGGACCGAGGTCGACGAGGTGCTGAACGGCGTCGAGCGCGGACACGAGGTCGGGGAAGTGACACACACCCAGCGCGCGCACCGCCGGAAGGGGGCTCAACCGGAGTCGCAGTCGCGAGAAGAACGCGAGCGTACCCTCCGAGCCCACGAGAAGGCCGGCGAGGTTTTCGCGGACGGGGTCGAGGCGGTCGAGGTTGTAACCCGCGACGTTGCGCATGGTGCGGGGCCGCGTCCGCGCGATCTCGTCGGCCTCGCGCGCATGAAGGGCGCGGAGCGTGGCGAGCTCGCCGGGAAGCGTGTGCGCCGCGTCGACGCCCTCCCCCACCCAGGCGCGCCGTCCGTCCGGGAGCACGAGCTCCAGGGCAGAAACGTTGTCGACCATCATGCCGTACCGGATCGACCGCGCGCCCGCGCTGTTGTTGCCGGCCATGCCGCCCAGGGTCGCGCGGCTTCCTGTGGACGGATCGACCGGAAACCACAGGCCGTGCGGCCTCAGGCGCTCGTTGAGGTGGTCGAGCACCACGCCGGGCTCGACCTCGATCTCCGGTGGAATGTCGCTCGCGTAGAGCCCGGCACGCGCGTTACCGCGGTACGCGGGGGGGCCTGCCTCGCCCTGCAGCTCGCCGATGCCGGTCAGGTGCCGCGAACAGTCCATGACGATCGCGCGGCCGATGGTCTGGCCGCACTGCGACGTTCCCCCGCCCCGCGGGAGCACCGGGACGCCGCGCTCGCGCGCGAGCGCGAGCACCGACTCCACGTCCGAGGTCGAGCGCGGAAAGACCACGCCCAGCGGTTCGATCTGGTAGTGCGAGGCGTCGGTCGAGTAGAGCCCCCGCGTGAAGGCGTCGAAACGGACCTCGCCGCGGAGCTCCTTTCGAAGGGCGCGCTCGAGCGACGGGTCGCCGGGCGCGACGTAGGTTGCGGGCATCTCGGTGGTGTCCAGTTGTGTCGGACCGTGTATGTTGGCCGTCCGCGTCGGCGGCAAGCTACGGACCGCCGCCCTCCCCCGCACCCGATGCCTTTCGACGTGACCTACCGAAGCGGCCGCCACTTTCTCCAGCTCCCGGGACCGACGAACACGCCGGAACGCGTGCTCCGCGCGATGTCACGGCCTACCATCGATCACCGCGGGCCGGAGTTCGCCGAGCTCACACACCGTCTGCTCGACGGGCTGCGCTGGATCTTCCGCACAGAGCACGACGTCTTCCTCTACCCCGCCTCGGGGAGCGGCGCCTGGGAGGCGGCGATCGTCAACACCCTCTCGCCGGGCGACAAGGTCGTCGCCTTCGACCAGGGCTTCTTCGCCCAGGGATGGATCCGGGTGGCCCGGAGCTTCGGGCTGGACGTGAGCATCCGACCGTGCGACCCGAGGCGGGCGCTCGCGCCGGAGGCGGTGGCCGCTCTGCTCGCGGAGGACGAGGCGGAGGAGATCCGGGCGGTCATCGTCGTCCACAACGAAACCTCCACCGGGGTGACGAGTGACGTCGAGGAAATCGGCCGGGTGGTTCGCGGGTCGGGTCACCCCGCGCTTCTCTTCGTCGATGCCGTGTCGTCGCTGGCCGTGACCGACCTGCGGCACGATCGCTGGGGGATCGACGTCACGATTTCCGGCTCCCAAAAGGGGCTCATGCTCCCGCCGGGACTGTCCCTTCTTGCCGCCGGGCCGCGCGCCATGGAGGCACACGCGCACGCGACCCTGCCGCGCTCCTACTGGGACTGGTCGACGCAGCTCGAGTTCAACCGTCTCGGCTTCTTTCCCTACACGCCAGCCACCAACCTGATGTTCGGACTGGACGAAGCCCTGGCCATGCTGCGGGAAGAGGGTCTGGACGCTGTGTTCGCGCGCCACGATCTGTTCGCACGGGCGACGCGCGCCGCCGTAGAGGCGTGGGGCCTCGAGCTCTTCGCGGTCGAGGACGGCGAGGCGAGCCGTGCGGCGACCGCGGTTCGCGTGCCGGACGGACACGACGCGGATGCCCTGCGTGCCGTCATCCTCGATCGCTTCGACATGTCCCTCGGTGCCGGGCTCGGCCCGTTCAAGGGGAAGCTGTTCCGCATCGGGCACCTCGGGGACTTCAACACCCTCTCGCTCATGGGCACGCTCGCGGGCGTCGAGATGGGGCTCCGCGCCGCGGGTGTGCCGCACGCGCCGGGTGGGCTCGGTGCGGCGATGGACGTGCTCACCGCTCGGGAGGGCGGCCTCGATGGCGCGTCCGGGCACGAAGAGGAAGGCTGACATGAGGGTGAACCGATCTTTCCACCCCGCGACGGCCCGTGTGATCGCCGCGCTTCCCGTCTTCGCCGCGATCGCGGTCCTGGGCGCGTGTGGCGGCGACGCGTCCGCGCCACGTGAGCTGAAGATGGGTCACGTGGGCGAGCCGGGTTCGCTCTTCGCCCTCTCCGCCGAAGAGTTCGCACGCCGCGCCAACGAGCGCCTGCCCGAAGGCTGGGAGGTCGTTTCGTACGGGTCGAGCCAGCTCGGAGGCGACGAGCTCCTCCTCCAGAAGATCAAGCTCGGCACCGTCGACTTCGCGCTGCCCTCGACCATCATGTCGTCCCAGATCGACGCCTTCGGTCTCTTCGAGATGCCGTATCTCGTGCGGGACAGGGCACACATGCGCGCCATCGAGGAGGCGGTGGTGTGGCCGGACCTGGCGCCCCTCGCCGATGCCGCCGGGTATCGCATTCTCTCGGTGTGGGAGAACGGCTTCCGCCACGTCACGAACAGCCGTCGCCCCGTCGAGACGCCGGCCGACCTGGCCGGGCTCAAGCTGCGGACGCCGAGCGGAGTCTGGCGGCTGAAGCTCTTCCAGGCCCTGGGCGCCAATCCGACGCCGATGGCCCTCTCCGAGGTGTTCATCGGCCTGCAGACCGGCGTCATCGACGGGCAGGAAAACCCGCTCGCCCAGATCTGGGGCTCGAAGCTCCACGAGGTCCAGCAGTACCTGTCCCTAACGGGCCACGTCTATACGCCGGGCTACGTGGTCGTCTCGCCCTCGCGCTGGGATGCGCTCCCGGACGACGTCCGTGCGATTCTCGAGGAGGAGGCCCGGGGCGTGCAGCCCTTCGTGCACGAGACCGCGGAACGGCTCGACCTCGAGCTGCTGGACCGGATCCGGGCCGAGGGCGTCCAGGTGAACATGCCCCCGCGCGAACCGTTCCTCGAGGCCAGCCGCTCCATGTACGACGAGTATGCGACAACGGTGCAGGGCGGCGCCGATCTGGTGCAGCGCGCCACTGCGGCGGGGTCTCGCTGAAGACTCCCGAAGGTTCGTCGGACCCGGCCCGCGCGGCCGACCGGGGTGGGCCGGGCATGCGCATCCGTGCCCGAGACGGCCTCGGCAAGCTCCTGGAGGTCGTCGTGCTCGGCCTCATGGGCGGGCTCGCGGCCGTCGTCGTCGTGGGCGTGGTCTTCCGGAAAGCCGGTGCCTCGCTCGTCTGGTACGACGAGGTCGCGGCCATCCTCCTCGCCTGGCTGACCTACTACGGTGCGGCGCTGGGCGCGCTGCATCGTGCGCACATAGGGATGCCGACGCTGGTGGAGCGGCTGCACGGCCGGACGCGGGTCGCGGTCGTACTCCTGGGAGAGGCCTGCGTCCTCTCCTTCTTCGGCGTGCTCGCGTGGGCGGGCATCCGCGTGATCTCCGTGCTCGGCGGTACGTCGATGGTGTCGCTGCCCTCGGTCCCCATGTCCCTGGTGCAGTCGGCGATTCCCGCGGGGGCGGTGCTCTTCATGGTCGCCCAGCTTCTTTCGCTTCCGGACGCGCTCGCGAGGACCCCGCGAGGGGACGACGATGCCGCGCTTTCGGATCCCGCGCCCCAAGCGGAAGCGGCCGGCGAAGGAGAGGGCGACCGATGAGCCTGCTCGGGATCGGCATCCTCCTCTTCGCGCTCGTGCTTCTGGGCGTGCCCATCGCGGTGGCGCTCGGCTTCTCGGCGGTCGCCGCCATGCTCGCCGGGCCTGCCGGCGCAGGGTCTCTGCCCAACACCGCGCTCGTGATGTTCAACGGCGCGACCTCGTTTCCGCTGATCGCGATCCCGCTCTTCATTCTCGCGGGCGCCATCATGAACGCCTCCGGAATCTCCCGGAGACTCATCGCCTTCGCATCCGCCGTCGTGGGCTTCATCCGCGGTGGCCTCGCGATGGTCACCATCAGCGCCTCGCTTTTCTTCGCCGAGATCAGCGGGTCGGCGGTCGCGGACGTGGCGGCGCTGGGCTCGATCCTCATTCCCGCGATGCGGAAGAAGGGGTACTCCCGCGCGTTCGCCGCGGCGGTCACGTCGTCGTCGGCGACGCTGGCGGTGATCATCCCGCCCTCGATTCCGATGATCATCTACGGCGTGATGTCCGGGTCCTCGATCGTGGAGCTCTTCGTGGCCGGGATCGTGCCGGGCGTCCTGGGCGGCCTCCTCATGATGGTGGTCGCGTACTACCTGGCCCGGAAGCACGACTTCCCGCGAGAGCAGGCGTTCAGGCTGGCGGCGGTGTGGGAGACGTTCCGCGACGCGGGGTGGGCACTCGTGCTCCCCGTCATCATCCTGGGCGGAATCTTCTCCGGGTGGGTCACGGCCACGGAGGGCGCCGGCCTCGCGGTGGTCGCGAGCGTCTTCGTGGGTGGCGTGATCTACCGCGAGCTCGACTGGGTCCAGCTGAAGAAGGCGATGCTCGAGGGAGGCCAGCAGACGGCGGTCGTCATGCTGCTCGTCGCCGCCTCGGCGCTGCTCGGAGACTACCTCACGGAGGTCCGGGTGCCGCAGCGCGTGGCGGAAGGAATCATGGGCCTCACGCAGGACCGGTGGGCCATCCTCCTTCTGCTCAACGGATTCTTCCTGTTGATCGGACTCTTCCTGCACTCGGCCGCAGCGATCATTCTGGTAGTACCGATCGTGATGCCGCTCGTGCAGGCGGCCGGCATCGACCCCGTTCATTTCGGACTCGTCGTGACGCTCAACCTCGGAATCGGACAGCAGACACCGCCCGTGGCCTCCGTCCTCGTGACGGCGTGCTCGGTCGCCAAGGCCGATATCTGGGAGGTGAGCAAGGTGAACCTCTGGTTCATCGGCGTTCTGGTGCTGATGCTCGTTCTGGTCACGTACGTTCCGGTGGTGCCCATGGCGCTGGTGGAGCTCTTTTACCGGTGAATGACCTGATCCGCGGCGAGGGGGTGGCGGCGTGAGCGCACGGGTTCACGTGGAGGTCGATCTCCCGATCGCGACGGTCAGGCTCGACGGCCCCGAGCGACACAACGTTCTCGGTGTCGAGGGTTGGCTCGCGACGGCCGAGGCGTTCCACGCGCTCTCGGCGCGGGACGACGTGCGCTGCATCGCGGTCCGCGGGACCGGGGGCCGTGCCTTCTCCGCCGGCTCGGACATAGGGGCGTTCGACGCGCAGCGCTCGGCGCAGCGCGACGTCCGCGCCTACTCGGCGGCGATCTCGGACGCGATGCGCGCGGTCCGTACGTGCCGGCACCCCACCGTCGCGATCATCGAAGGCCTGTGCGTGGGCGGTGGACTCGAGATCGCCGCATGCTGCGACGTTCGCGTGTGCGGGGAGTCCAGCCGGTTCGGTGCGCCCATCAACCGGCTCGGGCTCACCATGTCGCACGACGAGCTCGAACCCCTGCTGGACCTGCTCGGCCCGGGCCCCGTGCTCGAGATCCTGTTGAGCGGCGAGCTGATCGGGGCGGAGCGTGCCCAGGTGGTGGGGCTCGTAAACCGGGTCCATCCCGACGAGTCCGTCGTCGAGCGCGGGTACGGTCTCGTGGCGCGGATCGCCGCCGGGGCGCCCCTCGTGAACCGCTGGCACAAGAAGTTCATTCGCCGTCTCCTCGAACGGCGTCCGCTCACGGACGCGGAACGGGAGGAGGCGCATGAGGCGTTCGAGACCGACGACTATCGGGAGGGCCGGACCGCCTTCCTGGAGAAGCGCGACCCGGACTTCCGGGGCAGCTGAGCGGTGCGGTGACGAGCTTCCCGTTGCGCGATGTCCGGGTCGTCGAACTCGCGCACATCATGGCAGGTCCGGTGTGCGGCCTCATGCTCGCCGACATGGGCGCGGACGTCATCAAGGTCGAGCGGCTTCCCAAGGGCGACGGGACCCGTGGCTTCGCGCCACCGAGCCTGGACGGCGAGTCGGCCGCGTTCATGATGCTCAACCGGGGCAAGCGCGGCATCGCTCTCGACCTGCGATCGCGCGACGGAGTGGAAGTGGTGCGTCGCCTGCTGGCGGACGCGGACGTCGTCGTCGAGAACTTCCGGGTCGGGACGATGGAGCGGATGGGCCTCGGGTGGGAGACGCTGCGGGAGCTGAACCCTCGCCTGGTCTACTGCCAGATCACCGGGTTCGGGCGGACGGGCCCGATGTCGGCGCAGGGCGGGTTCGACCTGATCGCGCAGGGATACTCCGGCCTCATGAGCGTGACGGGCGAAGGTCCCGGTCGGGAGCCAGTCAAGGTCGGCGCACCCGTGACGGACATCACGGCGGGAATCCTGGCGGCGTTCGGCGTTTCGGCGGCCCTGTTCGAGCGGGAGCGCACGGGACGTGGAAGCCTCGTCGACACGTCGCTCCTCGAGGCCGGCATCACGCAGACGTACTGGCAGAGCGCCATCGCGCTCGCGTCGGGCGTCTCGCCGGGCGCCCTGGGATCGGCGCACCCGCTCGCCGCGCCCTACCAGGCCTTCCGAACGGCCGACGGCTGGATCAACGTCGGCGCCTCGAACCAGGCGACATGGGTCGCGCTGACGCGCGCCCTCGGGACTCCCGAGCTCGCCGACGATGCGCGATTCGTCTCGAATTCGGGTCGCATGCACAACCTCGACGTCCTGGTGGACGTGCTCGCGCGCCGTTTCGAGGGGCACACGACCGATCACTGGCTCGCGACGCTCGCGGCCGAGGGCGTGCCGGCCGGACCGATCGCCTCGGTGGGAGAGATGCTGGAGCACCCGCAGACCGTCGCCCGCGAGATGGTGGTCGAGGTGCCCCACGCGCGGCTGGGGCGCGTGCGATCCATCGGACGTCCGGTAAAGGTCGACGGCGCGGGCATCGCCGCCCGGGCGGCTCCGCTGCTCGGGGAGCACACCGGCGAGGTGCTTCGAGAGGCCGGTTTTGCGGACGACGAGGTCCTGCGCATGCTCGTGGAGGGCGTCGCGCTCGAAGCGGAGGGGTGAACGGCGCTACGCCACCATGCGCCAGAAGTCGCCCGTGAGTCCGACGCTCTCCAGGATCGCCTGCGACTCCTCCGGGCCCCGTCCTCGCCAGGACTCCGACATCCGCCCCGCGTACCACGGCTGCACCAGGGCCCACATGGTCGTGAAGGTGACGACCGCGCCTCGCGGGTGTCCGGTGCGGGCCAGCCAGGCATCGACGTCCCCTTCCGACCGGAAGGCCAGGTAGTTTCGTCAGGTGAAGCCGATGTCGATCCAGGCATCGCGGATGGGGGTCACGAGATGGATGACGCCGTCGTCACCCTCGAGCGCGCCGCCGCGGACCCCGAATTCGAGCGACGCCCCGCTTTCCGCACAGCGCGCGCGGATCCAGCCGTCGGTCTCGAGCAGGGCCGGCACGCCGAGCGCGTCCCACGCGCAGTTCGCCCAGCATGCCATCTCGGGGGTCTCGACCGCGTACCCGGTCGGGACGGCGGAAAACGGATTCGCCATCCAGACGTCACCGTTCGGGAGCAGGGCGATCTGGTGGGCACCCTGCAGGGCGTTCAGCGACGACGCGATCCTGTGTTCCGTGCTGCCGACGGCGGCGGCGAGTTCGGCGATGGCGGGGGCCCGACCGGCGCGGGCAAAGGTGTCGTACACGAGCGCGCGGACGTGCCAGTCGAAGTCATCGGGCGCATGCCCCGATGCGTGCGCACCAGGGGTGTCGCTCAACGCACCACCCCGTACTTCCGCAGCACCTCCACCGTCTCCCGGATCGGGAGCGCCTGGACGGTGCGGCCGTTGCTCGTGACCGTCTCGGCCCGGAAGAGGGAGTTGTAGATGGCCTCCTCCGTGGCTTCCACCGTCGCCTCGAAGAGGCCGCTCATGTCACCGTTGGCCAGATCGTCGTAGGTCGCGGTCCCTCCGCCCGCCCCACGGCGGACCCCGTTGGCCGTGGAAAACGCGATGACGTAGTCGCCCGATCCGTTGCTCGCGTAGGAGCCGGTGCGCGAGAGGCCCATCACGGCCCGTCGGGCGACGCGCTCGAGGTTGCGGTCCGAGAGTGGGGCGTCGGTGGCGACGACCATCATGATCGAGCCCCACTCCTGGACGTCTGCGGCCGGGTCGTACGCCTCGTCGCGCCCCACCTGTTCGGCGAAGGCGTACTGGCCCAGCTCGACGCCCACCGGCGCGCCCGCGACCTGCAGGATCCCCCCGAAGTTCGACTGCACCAGCACGCCAACGGTGTATCCGCCGAGGCTCTCGGGGAGCACCCGGCTGCTCGTGCCGATTCCGCCCTTCCAGCCGAATGCGACGGTACCCGCTCCCGCACCCACGGCTCCCTCGGCGACGGCGCCGTCGGTGGCGCCCTCGAGCGCGGCGACGACGTGCTCCGGACGGATCGGTCTCGAGCGGATGTCGTTGAGTCCGCCGTCGTTCGTCTCCCCCACCAGGGCATTGAGCGAGCGCACGTTCTCCATCTCCTCCTGCCCCAGCATCCACTCGACCATCGCGTCCGCGGCCTTCCAGACGCAGAGGGTGCATGTGAGCAGGATCGGTGTCTCCATCTCACCGAGCTCCTGCACCTGCGTCACGCCCAGAAGCTTTCCGTACCCATTGCCCACGTGGATCGCCGCCGGCACCCGTGACGTGTACGCGTTGCCGCCGTGGGGGAGGATCGCGGTCACTCCGGTGCGGATGTCGGGGGCCTCGACGACCGTCGTGTGTCCGACCCTGACGCCGCGAACGTCGGTGATGGCGTTGTGCTCGCCGGGCTCGAAGACGCCGATCACGACGCCGAGGTCGCGGGCGCGGGGACGGTCGGATTGCTGCGCGTCGGCCGCCATGGTGGCTCCGTTGCTGAGGGCGAGGGCTGCGGCGATCGCTGTGACGGCCAGGGTGCGCACGGCGGGCTCCAGGATCAGAGGAGAACGATGTCGACCAGCATGAGGCCGAGGAGGAGCGGATGGTAGAGCAGGGACGAGAAGAAGACCGTACGGGCCCGCTCGTCGCTCATCTCCCTCGCCGCGGCGATCGCGGTGCCGAGAAAGGCGAGCCCGAAGATCGCCGCTCCGCCCAGATAGACCGGACCGAGGTATCCGAGGAGCCCGGGTATCCAGCTCACCGGCAGAAGCAGCGCGGTCGACAGGACCATCTGCATCCCGATGGACCGGGCCCCGCCCCGTGGAATGAGGACGAAGCCGACCCGGGCGTAGTCCTCGCGAAGCATCCACGCCAGGCCGAGGACGTGGGGTAGCTGCCACAGGTAGCCGATCGCGAACATCGCGAGGCCTCCCGCGTCCACGGTACCCGTGGCTGCCGTCCAGCCGATGAGCATCGGCAGGGCTCCGGGTAGCGCGCCCGCGAGGGTCGCGACGTACGATCGGGTCTTCAAAGGGGTGTAGACGAGGTGATACATGAGTCCGCTGGCGGCCGTCAGCAGGGCCGGCAGCGCTCCCAGGGCCAGTGCGAGGTAGACCAGGCCCGTCATCAGCAGTACGGCGCCGAAGCCGAGCGCCTCCATCGGAGCCACGCGTTCCGTGGGGATCGGCCGGCTTCGGGTCCGGTGCATGACCGCGTCCGCCTCCCGCTCGACGTACTGGTTCAGGCTCAGCGCCCCCGCCGTCGCGAGCCCCGTGCCGATCATCGTGTGCAGCGCGACCGTCAGAGCGAGGTCGCCACGCGCGCCGACGAACGCGCTCACCCCGGCCGTGACCATCACGTACCCGGCGATACCCGGCTTCGTCAGCTCATAGTACGCCCTCGCTTTCGAGGACGACCGGGTGTCGGATGGGTACGCTTCCTGATCCATGGCGGGGGGCCACCGGGAGATGAATACGCCGACGGCCCTGGGCGAAGCGGACCGTCGGCGATCGGACGCTCAAAGGTACGGGGGGGGCGTGGCAGTGTCACTCCGTGGCGGACACCGGTGCGGCCGACGGGGCGCCAGCGGCCTCCGCCACCTCGTCAGGGCCGGGAAACCCTCTGGCCCCGGCGCCAGTAGTACGGATGTGAACAGCATGGTCCACCTACACGACATCAGCGCGAGAGATCGCCGGAATCGCGAGAGGCGAATCTGGCGGATGGGGTTCGCCATGTCCGTGCTTCTGCACCTGATGGTCTTTCTGGGATGGCGGGGGAACGTGATCCCGGCGTCGCCCTTCGCGGCCGCGGGGCCGAAGGCGGGCGACGATCGCGCGGCCGCCGGTGGCATGCAGGCCGTCAACGTGCCCAGCCCGCCGTCGCGCCCGATCATCCCGCCGCCGCGGCCCGTCGCGGTGGACTTCGAGGTCGAGCCGGTCGATTTCGAGCAGGATGTCGCGTTCGACCCCGCGTCGGTACTCGGTGAGATGCCGGGACTCGCCGAGGGGCCGGGCGTAGCCGATGGCACCGGAGCCGGCGACGGCGGCACGGCCGACGAGGGCTTCTACCGGCTCCAGCCCGCCCAGCCGCGCGGCATGATCATCCCGCCCACCGATCCGGACCTGCGCGGCACGCGGATTCAGGTATGGGTCTTCGTCGACGAGGGTGGCCGCGTCGTACCGGACTCGACGCGCCTCGATCCCCCGACGCGCGACGGAGCGTTCAACCGCCGGCTCATCCGCGAGGCCGCCGAGTGGGTCTTCAGGCCAGCGACCCAGGAGGGTCGGGCAGTGGCGTCCTGGTTCCCCTACCGGATCATCATGTAGGCCCGATCGGCGCGTACGCCCGACGTGTCCGGGACCGCGGCGGCCGTATCGGCGTGCGCGCCGGCGCTGTCCGGCCCCGCCGGGTCCCCGTCGACCGGCGGCGCGGGCCCGACGGTGTCCGGGACCGGGTCCCCGATGTCGGTCAACGGCAGCTCCATGATCGGGTCGGGGAGCGGCATCGGAGCGGCGGGAATCCCGCTCGCGGGGTCCAGCCGTGTCAGGATCATCCCTTTCCTCCACTGCATCCGACCGGGTCGATCCCGGGGATTCGAGGTGAGCGGGTGCGGCAGCGTCGCCGCGAGCGCGGCAGCCTGGTCGAGCGTCAGCGCCGATGCCGATCGGCCGAAGTAGTGGAGCGCCGCGGCCTCGGCCCCGAAGATGCCCGGTCCCCACTCCACGACGTTGAGGTAGAGTTCCAGGATGCGATCCTTGCCGAGCCTGCGCTCGAGCCTGCCCGCCACGACGAATTCCAGGACCTTTCGAGAGAACGACCGATCGGTGCCCCAGTACAGATTCTTCGCAAGCTGCTGGGTGAGCGTGCTGCGCCCCCGGATCTCGCTGCGGTTCGCCCACACGTACGACAGGGCGGCGCGAAGCGCGCGTCGATCGTCGCCGCTTCGCCACGAGAACGAGTCGTCGCCGGTCCACTCGACCTCCTCCGCGAGCGAGACCCAGTCGATCCCCCGGTGCTCGCGAAAGCGATAGTCCTCGGCCACGAGCACGGCCCGCACCAGGTTGGACGAGATCCGGTCGAGGGTAACCCACTCGTGACGCATCTCCAGCACCGCACCCGAGTCCGCCGCCTCGCGGACGCGCTGCTGCATGAGCGACGTGAGCTCGGGGTTGCGGCTGCGCAGGGTCCACGGATACGGAATCAGCACGCACCATGCGAGCAGGAAGGAGCCGAAGACCACCCCGGCGACGCCGAGCGTCACCTCGCGTCTGCGTCCCGGCTTCACGGCGCGTACGACTCCGACCGGGTCCGGTTCATTGCCAGGCATCTGCGTCCTCGCGGCGTCCGCCGCCCCTTAGGGTCATGGCATTTCGTACCCGCTCCGGACGCCAACGATTCCGGCGCCTACTCCGCCCCGGACGCCCCACCCTGTAGCTTTGTTTCCATGACCGCCCCCACCCGTGCCGCCAAGCGCATTCTCTGGGTCGACGACGAGATCGACCTTCTTAAGCCGCACCTGCTCTTTCTGCAGGCGCGGGGCTACCACGTGGACGCCATCTCGAACGGGGACGACGCGCTCGAGCTGATGCGGGAGGCCCCGTACGACCTCGTGCTCCTCGACGAGCAGATGCCGGGTCGGCGCGGAATGGAGATCCTGCGGATCATGCGACGCGCGGATCCGCACCAGAAGGTGGTGATGGTGACCAAGTCCGAGGAGGACGTCACCATGACCGAGGCGATCGGACGGCGTGTCGACGACTACCTCGTGAAGCCCACGAGCCCGCGTCAGGTTCTGTCGGTGGTCACGCGGATCCTCGAGGGATCCTCCATCCAGCAGGAGCGGGCCGCGCGCGACTTCGCGGCCAGCTACGTCGAGCTCGCCCGAAACGCGCAGGACGCCGTGACGCCCGACGACTTCGCGGCGGTGTATACCGAGCTCGTCGACTGGCAGCTCCGACTCGGGCGCGCGGGCGAGGAGGGCCTGCTCGAGACCGTCCAGTCGCTTCTGGTGGACCTGCGGCGCTCGTTCGGCGTCTGGGTCGTCCGCGAGTATCCGCGCTGGGCGAGGGACGCCAAGGACCGGCCACGCCTCTCCATCGACCTCGTCCGGGAGTTTCTCGTCCCCCGCCTGAGTGCCGAGCCCGTCTACTTCGTCGTGCTCGACTGCATGCGTCTCGATCAGTGGCGGGCCGTGTCGCCCCTGCTGGCCGAGTTCTTCGAGATCGAGGAAACGTATCACTACTCGGTGCTGCCGACGGCCACCCCCTACGCGCGCAACGCGATCTTCAGCGGCCAGTTCCCCGACGAGATCGCCGAGAGCCACCCCGGGTGGTGGGACGCTTCGGATGACGAGGGAAGCCTCAACGCTTTCGAGGACGAGCTGCTGATCGAGCAGCTCCGCCGGCTCACGGGTCGCAACGTGCCGGTGCACTACGAGAAGATCTTCTCCGACCGGCAGGGCGAACAGGTTCGCAGTCGCGTGAACTCCGCGCTGAAGCAGGAGGGAGCCGTCATCGCGCTGGTGTTCAACTTCGTCGACCTCATGACGCACGGGCGCTCGGAGTCGCCGATCCTCATGGAGGTCGCGCGCGACGAGGCGGCACTGCGAGACCTGACGCGCTCCTGGTTCGAGCGCTCCACGGCCTTCGACGTGCTTCGGGAGGCTGCCCGCCGGGGACACCGGGTGATCCTGACCACGGACCACGGTTCGATCCTCTGCCAGCACCCGTCCACGGTCTTCGCTCGCAAGGACGCCACCAGCAACCTGCGCTACAAGTTCGGCCAGGATCTGCGCGCGAAGGACCGTTCGACCGCGTACGCCACACGCGACGAGAAGGACCTCCGTCTGCCTCCGGGCCGACTGGGCATGTCCTATCTCGTGGCCGTCGAGGATTACTTCTTCGTCTATCCGACGAAGCTGCGGGAATACCAGGCGCGCTACCGCAACTCCTTCCTGCACGGCGGCATCAGTCCGGAAGAGATGATCGTGCCGGTCGCGACCCTCACGCCGCGGCCCTGACCGGCAAGCCCATGCACCTCTACCGTCGGATCCTGGGCTTTCTGCGGCCTCACGCGGGCACCGTCGTTCTGGCCGTTCTGGCGAGCGCCGCCTTCGCGGTGCTGGACGCGACGGTCTTCGTTCTGCTCATTCCCTTCGTCGAGGCGCTCTTCGTGGGCGGCGGCGGAATCCCGGGCACGGCGAGCGTATCGCAGATGCAGCGGCTGCTCGACGCCACGGTGTACCGGTGGGTCGACCTCGACGGGGATCCGCTGCTCGCCATCCAGAGGATCATCGTCATCCTCATGTGCGTCTTCCTCGTGAAGAACGTCTTCGATTTCGCGAGGACGTATCTGCTCGCGCGCGCGGAGCAGGGCGTGAACCGCGACATGCGCAACGTGGTCTACGATCACATGGTCGGGCTCGACCTCGGCTTCTTCGGGCGCGTGCGCACCGGCCAGATCGTGAGTCGACTCACGACCGAGATCGAGCAGCTCCGCATGCTGGTAACGCGGGAGATGTCGCGCCTGCTGTCTTCCGTGTTCGAGTTCCTCGTGGCGCTCCTCGCCATGCTGCTCATCTCGTGGAAGCTCACCCTCGCCGCCTTCCTGGTGATCCCGGCCGCGATGGGCATCTGGGGCCCCCTGATCCGGGTCCTGCGGCGGCGGGATCGCCGCGTCCTGCACCTCGGAGCCGAAGTCAACGCGCACGTGCTCGAGACGATGAGCGGAATCCGACTGGTGAAGTCGTCGTCCGCGGAAGATCGTGAGCGGCAGCGCTTCCATCGCCTGACCACGGATTACTTCCGGAACTTCCTCCGGGCCGAGCGGGCGCGGGCGCTCGCCTCCCCCCTCACGGAGATGCTCGCCGCGATCGGGACCGTGGTCCTGCTCTGGTACGGCGCGCGCCTCGTCGTGGGCGGAGAGATCTCGGGTGCGCAGTTCGTGGGCTTCCTGGGGCTTTCGCTGAAGCTGTACTCGCCCGTCAAGGCCATGGCCAAGTTCCCCGCCACGGCACAGCCGGGTCTGGTCGCCGCGGAGCGGGTCTTCGAATTTCTCGACACGCCCGTCGACATCGCGGATCGCCCGGATGCGAGGCCGCTCTCGGCCTTCGAGCGCGAAATCGCCTTCGAGCGCGTGGCCTTCTCGTATCGGGACGGTCAGACGGCGCTCGAGGACGTCTCGTTCACGGTGCCGCGCGGAACGGTCGTGGCGCTGGTCGGCTCCAGCGGGGCCGGAAAGAGCACCATCGTCGACCTCCTGAGCCGCTTCTTCGACGTGACCGAGGGCGTGGTCAGGATCGACGGCCACGACGTGCGCGACGTGCGCGTGCGTGACCTCAGGGCGCTCCTCGGCATCGTGTCTCAGGAGACGGTTCTCTTCCATGACACCGTGCGTGCCAACATCGCGTACGGACGGCCGGACGCGACCCCCGGGCAGATCGAGGCGGCGGCGCGTGCCGCGCACGCCCACGACTTCATCGAGAAGATGCCGCAGGGCTACGAGACGGCCGTCGGCGAGCGTGGTGTCGAGCTCTCCGGTGGGCAGAGGCAGCGCATCGCCATCGCGAGAGCGCTCCTGCGGGATCCACCCATCCTGATCTTCGACGAGGCCACGAGCGCCCTGGACACCGAGTCCGAGCGCCTCATCCAGGACGCGATCGAGCGTCTCCTGCAGGGACGCACCGTGTTCGTGGTGGCGCACCGGCTGTCGACGATCCAGCGGGCCGACCAGATCCTCGTGCTGGAGGAGGGCCGCGTCGTCGAGCAGGGCGACCATGC
>JAURER010000032.1 GCA_030827315.1 Gemmatimonadota bacterium
AGCACAACTGCTCGCGGCGACACCCGATACGCGGTCAGGCCGTCGGACTCATAGGCGAGAAGTCGGTCGGCCTGGGTGATTACGTGGACGGCGCCGACAACGTCGCGGAGACGTCGCGCCACGGAGGGTGGGAGCGGTTGCATGATGACGGACGATACCCCGCAGGGAAGAGCCCCGGCAACTCGCCGTGGGTCAGGCGCGCACGCCTCTCGCGAAGTCCACCAGCGCGGCGAGGGACTGAGCGGCGGCCGGGCGCAGACCGGGCGGCAGTGCGTTTCCGTACACGAGATCCAGGAGCGCGTCGAGGTCCGCGTCCGGGGCGGCCGCGAGCGCGTCTTCGACCTGTCGGATCCTGCCGCGCCGGTGCGCCTCGAAACGCTCCAGCGCCACCCCGGGGTCCGTGAGCGCCGGACCGTGAGCCGGGTAGATCACGGACGGGCCGAACGCGCGAACCTTCGCGAGCGAGTCCAGGTAGTCTGCCACGCAGCCGGGGTACTCCGCGACCCAGGTGGTTTCGCCTTCACCCAGAACCAGATCTCCCGCGAAGAGCGCCCTCCGCTCCTCCCACACGAAGCACAGGTGTTCCCGCGTGTGCCCCGGCGTGTGCAGGGCGCGCAGCGTGCCCTCGTCCGACCAGACCCTGCCACCGTCCACGAGCACCTCCGTCACCGCCGGCACGCCCGCGGGACCGAAGACCGGTGCGCCGAGCTCGGTCGCGAGGGCCTCGGTCGCGCCGGCATGGTCGCGATGCCCGTGCGTGAGCAGGATCGAGACTTCGTCGGCTCCCGACAGCCGGGACGCGAGAGCCCGGACGTGGTGCTCCACGTCCGGGCCCGGGTCGATCACGACCATTCTGCGACTTCCCACGAGGTAACTTCGCGTCCCGTCGAGCGTGAACGGGCCCGCGTTCCCCGCGTTCAGGAAGTGCGGATGCGACGTCAGGACGCCTCCCGTCGCTCCGCCGCCAGCTGCTCGGCCAGCTTGTCGGCGATGCCGATGAGCGTGATCTCGTCCTCCTCCTTGAACGCAGCTTTCTTTTCGGAGTCGATGTCGATCTGCCCGAAGATGTCGTCCCCGGCGCGGATGAGGATCACGAGCTCGGACTTCACCTCCGGAGAGCAGGCGAGATAGTTCTCTTCCTTACTCACGTCGGGGATGTTGAGATTGCGCCGCTCCGCCACCGCCCGGCCGCAGACGCCCGTACCGACCGGGATCTTGGCGTGCTCGGTCGGCTCACCGACGTAGTTGTGCAGCCAGAGCTCGTCGTCGCGGAGCAGGTACACCCCGACCCAGTCGAAGCGCTCATCCTCGGAGATCCTTCGGACCGCCTTGCGCAGGAGCGCGTCGGACAGGTGACCGTCGTCGCGCATCTCCTGCAGTTCCTTGATCAGGCTTCCGCCGTTCATTCAGTCTTCCAATCGAAGGTTGCACCCGCACCGGCGCGGTCCCGGGCGAGCTTCGTGCCGCGGACGGCCCGAACGAGCCGTCCAGATCCCCGCCGCCGGCGCCCTCCTCACGAGGAATCCGCGGTCCCGACATGCGGGGGATCGAAGGGTAGAAGTACCGCCGAGGGGCGTCAACGTGCCCCGCTCTGCCTAGCGGGGCGTGAAATCCGTATCGGGCCCCAGCCGCCGGATGAATGCGGCGATCAGCTTTGCCGTGTTGAACAGATCCTCGACGCTCACGATCTCGTTGGGCGAGTGCATGTAGCGGTTGGGTACGGACACCAGACCCGTGGGCACTCCGTGCCTCGTGAGATGGATGCCGTCCGCGTCCGTGCGCGTGGCCTTCGGGGACGCCTGGATCGTGTACGGGATCCCTTCTTCCTCCGCCACCGCCGCGAGCATTTCGAAGACGCCGTTGTGCGCCGCGGACCCCCGGCTGAGGACCGGGCCGCCACCGAGATCGTGGTCGCCGAGCTCCTTTTTTTCGATGTCCGGAACGTCCGTGGAGAACGTGACGTCGACCACGATGGCAACGTGGGGGTCGATGGCATACGCGCTGGTCCGCGCTCCGCCGCCCTGGTAGCCGATCTCCTCCTGTACCGTCGCCACCGCCGTCGCGCTGGCCCTGAGGTCACGGGGATCGGCGGCGAGCATCCGGATCGCCTCAAGCACGACGAAGGCGCCGATGCGGTCGTCGATGGCACGACTGGCGATCCGGTCGCCGGCCAGACGCACCATCCCCTGCGCGATCACCATCGGATCGCCGACCCGCAGACCCAGCTCTGCGACCGCGTCGCGGTCCTTCGCTCCAACGTCCACCCACAGCTGCCGCGTTCGCGAGGCCTTGTCGCGCTCGTCGGGCTGGATGAGGTGGATCGCCTTCTTCCCGATCACGCCCGGCACGTCCCCTTCGCGACCCAGCACCTTCACGCGCTGGCCGACCAGCACCTGGGGGTCCCATCCGCCGATCTCGTCGACGTACAGGAAACCCTTTTCGTCGATGTGCGTGACCTGCAGCCCGATCTCGTCGATGTGCCCCGCCAGCATGACCCGCGGCCCCCCCGCCGGATTGACCGTGGCGAAGGAGTTGCCGCTCACGTCGACCTTCACGTCGGACGCGAACGTCTCGGCCTCCGCGCGCCACACGCGGGCGGCCCGGACTTCGAATCCGGACGGCCCGGGGGCGTCGAGAAGGCGCTCCAGGAAGGATATGTCTCGGCTCATCCGCGAAAGCTATTGGAAGGCGGTACACGCATCCATGTCACCACCGCCCGACCGAGGGTCCGCGGTGACGCCTCGTCACTCTTCCTCGATCACAATGCCCTTGGAGGGATCCATTCCCGACGGCGCGGTCGGCATTGCACCGAAGCCCGACCCGCCCCACGACCCCATCGTCACCACCCGTACCGTTCCGGCCGCGACCTCCTGCTCCAGGCGCTTCCTGATTCTCCGCTGGATCCACCTCCGCGTGGGCGGAAACAGGAGCGAAAGCCCGACGAAGTCCGTGAGCACGCCGGGCGTGAGAAGGAAGGCGCCCCCGACCAGCACAGCGATCCCGTCCAGCATCGCCTGGCCGGGAAGACGCCCCGACGCCAGCTCGCGCTGGAACTGGAAGAAGACGCGGAGGCCCTCCGCGCGTGCGAGCCAGGCGCCGGTGAATCCGGTCAGCAGCACCAGCCCAAGCGTAGGCATGAGCCCCACGGCCTGCCCCAGCCGGATGAGGAGCATGAGCTCGACCACGGGCACCAGGACGAAGAGCAGCGCGAGTCTTCCGAGTATGTTCATGGACTTCACTACCCGGCGCGGTACGATTCGGGTTCGGAGGGACCGGGCGCCATCCCGCGGTGTACCCCGTCCAGCATCGCCATCGACCCCCGTCGAGACGACCATGGAGCAGACCTACTTTCGCAAGGGATTCGGGCTCAAGAAGGAGCTGCGCCCCCTCATCGACGCCGAGTACCACTCGGGCCTCGTGGAGCGCATCCGCGCGCGGGGCTACGCGGACAGGTTCGGCGACGTGACCGTGCGGCTCGCGCAGGAGTTCGGCTTCTGCTACGGAGTCGATCGCGCCGTCGACTACGCGTACGAGACCGTCCACAAGTTCCCGGACCGCCGCATCTTCCTCGTGGGAGAGATCATCCACAATCCGCACGTGAACTCGCGGATGACGGAGATGGGGATCGCATTTCTCTACCCCGACGACCACGGACGCTTCGACTTCTCGGGGGTCACCCCCGAGGACGTGGTGATCATGCCCGCCTTCGGTGTGACGCTCCACGACTTCGCCGAACTCCGCGACATCGGATGCATTCTCGTCGACACGACGTGCGGATCGGTCCTCCACGTCTGGAAGCGAGTCGAGAGCTACGCAAAGGACGGTTTCACCGCGGTCATCCACGGCAAGTACACGCACGAGGAGTCGCGGGCAACCGCCTCGCAGGTGAACCGGCACGAGGGCGGCGCGTACGTCATCGTACGCGACATGGCAGAGGCCGGTCTCCTCATGGACTTCATCGCCGATCGGCCGGGCCGGCTGTCGAGCGAGGAGCTCCTGGAGCATTTCGTGAACAAGGCCTCTCCGGGCTTCGACCCCGATCGCGACCTCCAGTACATCGGGGTTGCCAACCAGACGACGATGCTCGCCAACGAGTCACTGGCCATCGGGTGGAAGATCCACGAGGCGATGGTCGAACGGTTCGGCGAGGAGCACGCAGCTACCCACTTTCGGTCCTTCGGGACGATCTGCTCCGCGACGCAGGAGCGACAGGACGCGGTCGCGGACATGATGAAGGAGCCCCCGCACGTCATGCTCGTGATCGGGGGATACAACTCCTCCAACACGAACCACCTCGCTCACCTCTGCCGCCAGTACACCTCGACCTTCCACGTCGCGGACGCTTCGTGCATCGACGTCGACACCGGGGCGATCCGTCACAAGCCCGAACTCGACCCAGGCGCACCCGAGGTGGTCGCGACGGACTGGCTTCCAGACGGACCTTTCGATCTCGGGGTCACCGCCGGCGCATCGACGCCGAACAACAAGATCGGCGAGGCACTTCTGCGTATCCTGGCCATCCGGGGGATCGAGGTGGACGCAGGCGACGACCCCTCGTCCGGTAGGCCCTCCTAGAGATCCTCTAGCTGGATCCCCATGCCGAGCTTTCGCAGCAGCCCGGACAGTGTCTTCTGCTCCTCATCGGAAAGATGCCGTGAGAGGTGCTCCACGTAGGACGCGTGGCCCGGAAAGACCCCGGACACCAGGTCTCGTCCTTCGGGCGTGAGCCGGGCGAAAATCACTCGACGATCCTCGGTCTGTCGATCGCGGTACGCGAGACCCCGGGCTTCGAGCCTGGACATGACGTACGTCACGTTGGCTCCGGTCACGAGCAGCCTGTCCGCCAGCTCGCCGAGCGAACGCGGGCCGAGATGATACAGCGCTTCGAGGACACCGAACTGGGGCACCGTCAGCCCGTAGGTTTGCACCCTGGCTGCAATCGCCTTCGCGTAGATCGCTTGGCAGCGAGCCAGGCTCACCCAGAGTCGGGGCGAATCCGGCTCGTCATCGGTCCAGCGCCGCTTCGGGCGACGGTCGCCTTTTCTACTCGCGCTCATGATGTGTCCCCTGCGTCGGCGATATGGCCTATACGTGAATTGCGCGCCCCAGAGCGGCGAGCGCACCCTCCGCTACACCCTCCGAAAGCGTGGGGTGAGGGTGCATCGCCTTCTCGAGCTCTTCGACGGTCGACTCAAGGTGCCGTCCGACCACGAACTCGGCAATCAACTCCGTCGCGTGCGGTCCGACGATGTGGGCCCCGAGGATCTCGGAGTACTTCCTGTCCCGGATGACCTTGATGAATCCATCCGTGTGCCCGGCCGCCACCGCCCGGCCGATCCCGACCCACGGGAACTTGCCAACGTCGATGTCGTGCCCCGCCGCCCTCGCCTGCTCCTCGGTGAGCCCGACCGACGCCACCTCGGGGTGACAGTAGGTGCAGTTGGGAACGTTCCCGTAGTCCACGGTCCCGTGTCCCTGACCGGCGATGTGCTCGACGCAGACGATCCCCTCGTGGCTCGCCTTGTGGGCGAGGAGCTGGTGACCCGCGACGTCGCCGATGGCGTACACGCCCGGCACGTTGGTCCGAAGGTGGTCGTCGACGACTATGAAGCCACGCTCATCGACCTTCACTCCGGCCTTGTCGAGACCGAGGTTTTCCGAGTTCGGCACCCGGCCGACCGCGGACAGGACGTAGTCGACGTCCAGGGTCTGCGCTTCGCCCTTGCTGTCGGTGAACGTCACCTTGACGCCGTTCTTCTTCACCTCGGCCTTCTGAAAGCGGGCGCCGGTGTGAATGGCCATGCCGCGCTTCTTGTACGTGCGCTCCATGAACTTCGAAACTTCGGCGTCCTCGAGCGGAAGAATCCGGTCGAGCGCCTCGACGATCGTGACCTTCGTGCCGTACGACTCGTAGACGTCCGCGAACTCCATGCCGATCGCACCCGCTCCGACGATGAAGAGCGAGTCCGGCGCCTTCGTCTGCATGAGCGCACCCGTCGACGACCAGATCCTGTCCTCGTCGATCTTGAGAACCGGCAGATCGCGCGGCCGTGATCCGGTCGCGATGATGACGTGGGAGGCAGCGTACGTGCTGCTGCTTCCGTCGGACGCCTGCACCTCGACCTTCCCCGCGCCGGCAAGACGACCGAATCCCTGGATGTGCGTGACCTTGTTCTTCTTGAACAGGTGCGCGATGCCATTCGTCATCTGCTTGACGACGCGACGGCTCCGCTCCTGAGCTGGGGCGAGATCGAACGTGACGTCGGTCGCGAAGATGCCGTGCTCCTCGGCGTGCTTCATTTCGTTCGCCAGCAGGGCGCTGGACAGCATCGCCTTCGTCGGGATGCATCCGATGTTGAGACACACGCCGCCGAGGTCTGTCGACTCGACGCACGCTACGTTCATACCGAGCTGTGCGGCACGGATCGCTGCGACGTATCCTCCGGGGCCGCTGCCGATGATGATCAGATCGAAGTTGGTGTCAGCCACCAGGACGTCTCCATATGAACAGGACCCACTCGGGATCCGATGTTTCCCCTGCGTTCGGAACCCTCGAAAGTAGGGGGGCCGTGGGAGCGGGTAAAGGCGAGCACCCAGGGGCGGCGACGTGCCCGGACTGAGGGTCGCCTTCGTGGTCCTGGGAGAAGGGCGCGGAGGTCCGCCCGTGGCCGCGATGGCGCACAACCACGTGTTTCGCCAACTGGCACTGCGAGACTCGCCGGGCCCCGGCCACCTCCGCCGAGCCGTGCTCGCCTTTCGGAACCGGACCGGCCGAGCACCCGCCATCGTGGTCGAGGCCATCGAGCGCGCGGCCCACGGCGGCAGTCGAGGCGGAGCACGCGGCAGATGACGCTCACGACGAGGCAGGTGGACGGCAGAGCCGGACTGCGACGCTTCGTGGACGTGCCGTTCCGTCTGCGCGACCGCGACCCGTCCGGATGGGCGGGATGGGTGCCGCCGCTGCGCGTGATGGTACGCGACACGCTCGCCTCCTCGAACCCGTTCTGGCGCGTCGCCGAGCGGGCGCTCTTCGTCGCGGAGCGGGACGGTGAGCCAGTAGGACGGGTCGCCGCGATCGAGAACCGCTCCCACAATCGGCACCATGGTGACCGCGTCGGGTTCTTCGGCTTTTTCGACTGCGCCCGGGATCCGGAAGCCGCGGCGGCCCTCCTCGGGCGCGCCGAGCGCTGGCTGGCGGATCGCGGCCTCTACCGGGCGCGCGGGCCCATCAGCCCGTCCATGAATCACGAGTCTGGCCTCCTCGTCGACGGCTTCCAGGCACCCCCTGCGATCATGACGCCGTGGAACCCGGAGTACTACGGCGAACTCGTGGAGGCGAGCGGGTACGCGCCCGCCCGTGACCTGCTGGCGTTCGAAATTCCCGCCGACGGAAATCTCCCCATCCCAGAGCGGGTCGGCAGGCTGGCGGAACGGACGCTCCGCTCCACCGGCATCACCTTCCGAAGGCTCGACGTGAAGACACTGGAGTCCGAAGCGAGGAAGGTCCTCGAACTCTACTGCGAGGCGTGGGAGGGGAACTGGGGCTTCACCCCCCCCACGTGGGAAGAGTTCTGGCATACGGCCCGCGACCTGAAAGCGGTGCTGCTTCCCGAGTACTCCTTCGTGGCCGAGGCGGACGGGGAAATCGTGGGGTTCATGATGGTCGTCCGCGACCTCAACCGCGTTCTCCAGGACGTTCCGTCGGGGCGACTCTGGCCCACGACACTGTTCAAGCTCGCACGCGGTCTTCCACGAGTGCGGGTCGGTCGCATCGTGCTTCTGGGCATGCGCCGGGCACACCGACACCGTGGGCTTTTCCCGCTCTTCGCTTGGGAGGCGGCCAACCTGGCCCATCGAGACGGCTTCGCGGGCGCGGAGGCTTCGTGGGTGCTCGAGGGCAACACGGCGCTGACCGCCCCTCTCGAGGCGATTGGCCTGCGAGCACACAAGCGCTGGCGCATCTACGAGCGGGACACGGTGCGTGCGGACCCGGAGGACGATTCTCGGAGCTGATCGGCAGCGTGGTGTGGGACCCGCGGTTCAGTGGTCGCATTCGGGCGCGGGCCCGAGGGTCACCTCCGAGGCGCTCTCGACGCACTGGCGGACGATCCGGACCCCGCGCAGGGGTCCGAACCCGTCAGCGCTCGTGTACGATCCTGCCCCCGACCATCGTCAGATCGACGCCCATGGTCTCCAGGCACGGGTCGGCGCAGTCGAGGAACGACCCGTCCACGACGACGAGGTCCGCGACCATGCCCGGCGCCAGCGTTCCACGCTGGTGCTCGGAGAAGGTCAGCCAGGCATACCCCGCGGTCATCGCCCGGAGGGCTTCCTCCCGGCCGACCGCCTGCGTGTCGTCGAGCACCCCGGCACTGATGGTGCCGCGTGTGGTGAAGTGGTGCAGCACCCACCACGGATCGTAGGGCACCACGGGTGCGTCGGTTCCGAGGGACACGGGAATGCCGGCCTCGAGGTAGGCCCTCAGAGGTGTCGTCCACGCCGCGCGCTCCGGCCCCCAGTACGCCACCAGGCTCGGTGCGGCGAGATACAGGTGATCCTGGGCGGACACGGCAAGGCCGAGGGCGCGCATGCGGGGAAAGTGGTCTTCGCGCGGAATGAACCCGTGCTCCACCACCCACCGATCTTCCGCGATGGAGCGGTCGGCGTCCACGCCCTCGTACGCGTCGAGTACGAGATCGATCGCCGCGTCCCCGACCGCATGGGTGGCCAGACGCCACCCCGCCTGGCGGAGCGCGCGCACCGTCGCGAGGAAGGCGTCACGGGGAACGGTCTGGAGCCCGTGAAAGCTTCCGCCTTCCCCCCACGGCTCCTCGTACGGCTCGCGCATCAGTCCGCCCTCGAAGCCCCCATCGACGCCGAGCTTCACCCCGTCGACACGCACCATCTGCGCCGGCGGGCGCGCACGCATCTGCTCGGGAGAGAGCGCCGTCGGCCAAAGTGCGAGCGCGGCCTCCAGCTCCTCAGGTGACCCCGAGCGGGGCGCGCGCAACAGGAAGTCGACGCGCATCGTCAGACGCCCCTCCGCTTCCAGCTCGCGGATGAGCTCGAGCTGTTCGGGCGACCCGCCGGGGTGTCGGACGCTCGTGAGCCCCCGGCGGTTGAGCACCACGTACTGCTCGACCAGCTCGTCCTTCAACGCCTCCCGTTCGACTGGGGGAGCCGCGGGAAGCTGGACGTACTCCTTCGCACGGTCCACGAGCTCCCCGTTGAGGCGGCCGCCCGGGTACCGGCCGATCTTCCCGCCCGCGACGTCGAGCGTCGACTCGTCGATGTCCCAGCGCCGCAGCGCCGCACTGTTCAGGATATACTCGTGGCCGCCGCGCACGACCACGAGAGGATGAACGGGCGCGGCACGATCCAGATCGTCGCGGTACGGCAGCCGCTGCTCGGCCAGCTGCCCCTCGTGCCAGTCGCTGTTCGTGACGATCACCTGGCCCGGTGGAGTCGACGCCGCTCTTCGCGCGATGGCGTCGAGAAGCTCGTCCAGCGAGCGGACCCTCGAGAGGTCGACCCCGGGTCCGCCGCCGATCGAGTGGAGGTGGTTGTCCGCGAGGCCGGGCAGGAGGGATCGACCGCCGAGCTCGACGACACGCGTGTCGGGCCCGACCATCTGGCGGATCTCCGATTCCGGCCCGACCGCGACGATCCGGTCTCCCGTGACCGCGAGCCCGCCCACGACCGCCGCGT
The DNA here is from genome assembly GCA_030827315.1 of Gemmatimonadota bacterium. Lineage (GTDB taxonomy): Bacteria > Gemmatimonadota > Gemmatimonadetes > Longimicrobiales > Gaopeijiaceae > UBA2589. The sequence continues at coordinate 9,709 of JAURER010000032.1, forward strand.
CGGTCAGGGTGACGATCGGGCCGCCCACGAACACCGTCTCCGCGGGATCGACAGCGGGACCGCAACCCCACGCGGTGGCCGACACGCACGCCGCGGCGCACATGATCGCCCTGCTCATCCGGGCCGACACCGAATTCGCCATGTTCGCACCGTCGCGCTGAAGACACCGAGGCTCACGCCCCTGAATGACTCTCTCATGCGTCGCGCGGAGGCGGGAATCAGCCGGTGCTCGAACTCGCGCCGGGACCCCTCGACCTGCGCGGGCACCCGCTCAGAGAAGGATCGCCGTGGGCTCCTCGAGCATACCCTTGAGCGTCTGAAGGAACCTCGAGCCCTGGGCCCCGTCGATGACCCGGTGGTCGCAGCTCATGGTGATCCTCATGCGCGGACGCACCACCACCTGACCGTCGACCGCCACCGGTGTGTCCTCGACGCCGCCGACGGCCAGGATGCCAGCCTCGGGCGGATTGATGATGGCCGTGAATTCGTGGATGCCGAACATCCCCAGGTTCGAGACGGAGAACGTGGCGCCCGTGTATTCCTCGGGCGTCAGCTTCTTTTCCCGCGCTCGACCGGCAAGCTCTCTGACCTCGTTGCCGATCTGGACGATTCCCTTCCGGTCCGCGTTCCGCACGATCGGGGTGATCAGGCCGTCCTCGACCGCCACCGCGACACCGAGGTGCACTGCATTGAACCGGCGGATGAATCCGTCGTGCCACTGCGCGTTACAGTTCGGATGCTGCCGGAGTGCGGCCGCCACCGCCTTCAGAACGATGTCGTTGATCGAGACCTTCGTGCCTGACCGCTCGAGCATCGCGTTGATGCTCTGGCGGGCCTCGATCACCCGCCCCATGTCTACGTCCACCGTCAGGTAGAAGGTGGGCACCGGCCCGATGGACGTGACCAGGCGGCGGGCGATCGTCTTCCGCATCTGCGAAGTCGGAACGTCTTCGAACTCGGCCGCATCGGGCGCCCAGCCGGTGGCCGGGGGCGGCGCGCTCGCGCCCGCTCCCCGCGCCGCCTCGACGTCCCGCTTGACCACGCGACCACCCGGACCGGAGCCGGACACGTGAGACAGGTCCACGCCCATCTCGTCCGCCAGCCGCCGTGCGAGCGGCGAGGCCTTCACGCGCCCCCCTTCCGGCTGGCCGGCGGCGGGCGCCGGGCTCGCTGGGGCCGCGGCGGGTGCCGGCGGCGGCGGCGGGACCGAAGCCACCGGTTCGGTGGCTTCGGCGGCCGGGGCCGCAGCCCCACCGGTGACGCCCTCCACTCCGGAGATGTCCTCCTCGGCTCCTCCGATCACGCCGATCACCGCTCCGACAGGCGCGGTGCCGCCGGCTTGCAGGAAGATCCGGCGGAGCACGCCTTCGCCGCGCGCTACCAGCTCCATGGTCGCCTTGTCGGTCTCGATCTCGGCGAGGACGTCACCGTTGGTGACCGCGTCGCCCTCCGACTTCAGCCACCGAACGAGCTGGCCTTCCTCCATGGTGGGAGAAAGCGCCTCCATGTGGACTTTCGTCGCCATCTATCGGCTCCCCTCGTCCGCGGCCGCGGACGGAGTCTTGTACGTCATCGGTAGAGCACCTTGTTGACCGCCTCGACCACGTGATTGGCCGACGGCTTCGCGAGTATTTCCAGATTCTTCGCGTACGGCATCGGGATGTCCGCCTGCGTGACCCTCAGGACGGGTGCATCGAGATCGTCGAACGCTTCTTCCTGGATCATCGACACGATCTGCGCCCCCGTGCCCGCGTAGGGCCATCCCTCTTCCAGGTACACCGCGCGGTTCGTCTTCCGTACCGTCGCGAGGATCGCATCCATGTCGAGGGGACGAATGGTCCGAAGATCGAGCACGTCGGCGTGTATGCCGTCCTTCTCCAGCTTCTGGGCGGCCTGCAGCGCCACGTGGATCATCTTGCCGTGCGTGATGATCGAGACGTCGTCGCCTTCGTGCTTCAGATCGGCCACTCCGAGGGGGATAACGAAGTCGTCGTCGTCCGGAACCTCGCCCTTCAGGTTGTAGAGCAGCTCTCCTTCCATGAAGGCGACCGGGTCGTTGTCGCGGATGGCGGCCTTCAGAAGTCCCTTCGCGTCCGCTGGTGTTCCAGGAGTGACCACCTTGCACCCCGGTGCGTGCGAGTAATAGGTCTCGCATGCCTGCGAGTGCTGCGCCGACAGCTGCAGCGCCGCACCGGTCGGACCGCGGAACACGATCGGCATCGGAAACTGGCCTTCCGACATGTAGTACATCTTGGCGGCCGAGTTGATGACCTGGTCGATCGCGAGGAAGGCGAAGTTGAAGGTCATGAATTCGATCACGGGGCGCAGGCCGGCCATCGCGGCACCGACGCCGAGACCCGTGAAGCCGAGCTCGCTGATCGGCGAATCGACGACCCGCTCGGATCCAAACCGCTGCAGCAGGCCCTTCGACACCTTGTAGGCACCGTCGTACTGGGCGACCTCCTCTCCCATGAGGAAGACGTCCGGGTCACGCTCCATCTCCTCGCGCAGCGCCTCGTTGAGCGCCTCGCGGTAGGTCAGCACCGCCATCAGGGCGTCCCTCCCTCGGCTCCGCGGCCGTCGAAGAACAGCCGGCCGTGCTTGTTGATCTCCGCCCAGACGTTCGCGTAGAGGGCTTCGGGCCCGGGCAGGGGCGAGGCGTCTGCGAAATCCGTGGCGTCCTGAGCGATCTGCCGAGCGTCCTGGTCCATTTCCTCCAGGGCGGCCTGGTCGATCGCTCCCGCATCCATGAGGGTGTCGCGCAGCATCGCGATCGGATCGAGCTGCTCCTTGGCGCGCTCGACTTCCTCCACCGATCGGTACGTACCGGAAACCGGATCGGACATGGAGTGGCCGCGGAAGCGGTACGTGCGCAGATCCACGAACTGGGGCCCCGCACCACCGCGCACCTCGGCTGCCAGGTCCCGGAAGAACGCGTACGTCTCGAGCACGTCCTGTCCGTTCACGGAATGGCCCGGAATGCCGTGGGCACGCGACTTGTCGACCATGTCCGTGGTCGACACCCGGGAGAAAGCCGTGCCCATGCCGTAGGCGTTGTTCTCGACGACATAGATCACCGGAAGCTGCCAGATCGCGGCCATGTTCAGGGCCTCGTGAAAACCACCCTGGTTCACGGCCGCGTCGCCCATGTACACGATCACGACCGAGTCCTCGCCCCGGTACTTGATCTTCCAGCCTATGCCCGTCGCGAGCGGCACCTGGCCGCCGACGATGCCATGCCCACCCATGAAGCGGGTCTTCGCGTCGAAGATGTGCATGGACCCGCCCTTGCCGCCCGACGAGCCCGTCGCGCGTCCGAAGAGCTCGGCCATGACCGCATTCGGCGTGACACCCTTGGCGAGCGCCTGCGTGTGCTCGCGGTAGGCACTCATGACGTAGTCGTCGTCGCGCAGCGGCTTGATGCTGCCGGCGGCCGCGCCTTCCTGCCCGATGTGGAGGTGGCAGAAGCCGCCGATCTTTCCGATGGCGTAGGCCTCCTCGGCCTTCTCCTCGAAGCGCCGGTACACGAGCATGTCACGCATCAGGTTGAGCGCGAGTTCCTCGCTGATCCCGAACTGGACGAGTGGGTCCGGCTTCTTCGGATTCCTTCGGGCCTTCGTCTTCGTTTCGGCCACGTCCTTCACGCTCCGTTGATGGCCCGACCGGACCGGCCGAGCTCGATCTGAACCAGGTCCAGACGGACTTCCCCGGGAGCGGGGATATCCGCTTCCATCACGTTCTGAATGGTCCCCGGACCACCCGCCTCCACCTCCCGCGCCTGCTCCTTCGCATGATAGCTGGAGCGGACGAGCGGGCCTGCTTCGACGTGCCGGAACCCGTATTCCTCCTCGCCCACCTTCTTCCACATGGCGAATTCGTCCGGGGTAACCCAGCGAGCCACCGGAATGTGCATGGGAGACGGTCTCAGGTACTGCCCCAGGGTAAGGATGTCGACCGCGGCCTCACGCAGGTCGGCCATCGCCTGGCGAAGCTCGTGCTCCTCCTCGCCCATGCCGAGAATGATGCCGGTTTTCGTGAGCATCCCCGCGTCGAGGCGCTTCACTGCCCCGAGGAAAGAGATCGATCGCCAGTAACGCCCACCCGGTCGCACGTCGGGGTGCAACCGGTCCACGGTCTCGAGGTTGTGACCCAGAATCGAGGGCCTGGCGTCGACGACGATCTTCAGCGCGTCTTCGTCGCCCTTGAAGTCCGGAATCAGGACTTCGACCGAGCAGCCTGGCACGGCTTCCTGAATGCGGCGGATGGTGTCCGCGTAGATGCCTGCGCCGCCGTCCGGCAGCTCGTCACGGTTCACGCTCGTGATGACGACGTGCTCCAGGGCCATCTCTGCGACGGTCTGCGCCACGCGGCGCGGCTCGTCCTCGTCGAGACCCGTCGGCATGCCGTGGGCGACGCCGCAATACTTGCAGGCGCGTGTGCAGACGTCCCCGAGAATCATGAACGTCGCGGTTCCAGCCTCCCAGCACTCCCCGATGTTCGGGCACCCGGCCTCCTCACAGACCGTGTGGAGACCCTCGGAGCGCATCATCTTCTTCAAGCGCAGGTAGTTCGTTCCCCCTGGGGAGCGCACCTTCAGCCACGACGGCTTCCGCGATCGTATGTCGATCGTCTCGAGGCCCTCGTGGGCCCGGATCCTGGAAGAACCCTTGGGCTTCACGACGCCGGTGTTCTTGCCGGCGGGCGCGTATCCCTTGGGGGTGTCGGTATCTATGCTCACGGCCTTCTCACCGTTTCGAGCCCTTCCGCCGCCGTCCGTTTTGGGCAGAGCATAGAAAAAAAGCTCCACGGGGCGGGCCTCACAAGGCCGCCGTGAGGTTTGGCGTCAGCCGGGTCGGTCACTCCGGCGCCGACGGAAGCGAAGGGCCTCGTGAGCGAGGTAATCCGCATGCCGATCGGTGATGTGCCGCGTCGCGGCTTCCGGGTCGTCCGTCACGAAGAGGAGGTCGAGATCGGTCTCGGCGATCTTGCCCTGGGCGCGCATGGTGTCGCGCATCCATCCGACGAGGCCGCCCCAGTAGCTGGAATCGAAGAGGACGACGGGAAAGTTCCGGACCTTGTTGGTCTGGATGAGCGTCAGCGCCTCGAAGAGCTCGTCCATCGTCCCGTAGCCGCCGGGGAAAATGACGAAGGCGCAGGCGTACTTCACGAACATCGTCTTGCGGACGAAGAAGTACCGGAAGTCGATGTCGTGATCGAGGTAGGGGTTACTCGCCTGCTCGAAGGGAAGCTCGATGTTGCAGCCGATGGAGGGGACGCCCGCGAGCTGCGCACCCTTGTTCGCCGCTTCCATCATGCCCGGCCCCCCGCCGGTGATGATGGGAAACCCCGCCTCGCCCAGCAGCCGTGCAGTCTCGACACACTGCTCGTACATCGGATCGTCCGGAGTCGCGCGGGCAGATCCGAAAAACGAAACGCCGGTTCCAATATTGCCCATTCGCTCGAAACCTTCGACGAATTCGCCCATGATCCTGAAGATTCGCCAGGAATTCCGACCGATTTCGTCGAGTTCCGCGATGTTCGCGAGCAGGCGCTCGTCTTCGGTCTGCCTCTCGTGGGGCAGCGGCCTGCCGGGCTCGATCGAGGGATCGTAGGCGTCATGCATGAGGGGGTGTCTCCGTCAGTTGAGTGCCGAGTACCATCGGCCCGTCCGTTCGAGCGCTTCCGCATGCGCGTGCCGCGGACTCCATCCGAGTTCGTCGCGGATGCGCACCGAGGGATAAGGGTTCTCGCCGAGCGCCAGACGCGCCACCCGGTCGAGCGGGAGGTGGGGGGCGCCCGGCGTGCCGAGGCCGATACGCGTGAGGATTCCGACCGTGGCGCGAACGAGCGACGCGGGGATGCGCCACAGTCTGGGCGGGCGTCCCAGACCGCGACCGAGCCCCTGGAACAGCTCGCGCTGGGTCAGGGGGGAATCAAGACCCACGTCGAAGGTCTCGGCACCCCGCTCCGCCTCGAGGGCCAGGACGATCGCGCTGGCGACGTTCCCCGCATATACGACCGGTAGCGTGTTGTCACCCGGCCCGAAGAGCGGGACGAGTGGACTGCGCAGGATGCGGGCGAGGGCGGGCACCATGAGTCGATCCCGCTCTCCGTATACCGCGGACGGTCGGACGACGGTGACGGGCAGTGCCCGGTCGGATTCCAGCCGGCGTGCCACGGTCTCGGCCTCGCGCTTTGAACGGGCGTAGACGTCGTGGGCCGGGAGGGCGCGGTCGAGCGCGTCGGCCTCGTTCACTGTCCCGTCGACCGTGCCGTAGACGGCCACGGACGAGACGTGCACGGCGTGCCTCACCCCGGCCGTCGCCGCCGCGCGGAGCACGTTTTCCGTGCCGTGCACGTTCACCGAACGCACCTCCGGCCACGACCCGCCGGCGTAGACGAGGGCGGCCGAGTGCACCACGTGCGTGCAACCGTCCATGCCGGCGGCAAGGATGTCTGGCCCCTGCCGGACGTCTCCCGTCACCGCTTCGCACCCCAGATCCGACAGAAAGCGGTGGTTCGAGCCGCGGCGGTGGAGCGCGACGACTCCGTGGCCCGCGGCCCTCAGCTGGGCCGCTACGTGCGAGCCCAGGAGGCCGCTTCCTCCCGTCAGGAAGACGCGCACGGGTCTCTCACGCCGGCGGGAGTCGAGGCGGGCATCCGTTTCGGGAGGGCACGGTCAGCGACCGGCCAGGAAGGCCTCCGCCTGCGCCTCGAGCTGTTCCAGTATTGTCGCGTGCATCTGGTACTCCTCCCGCCCTGACCCGCGCTCGGAAGGGAAGATTTCGAGGATCTTCCGGTAATAACGCTCGGCCTCATCGAGCTCCTCGAGTTCCACCGACGCCTCGGCCGCGGCGGCGAGCCCAAGCAGATGGTTCGCGTCCTGCTCCAGGAGCTCGACCGCGTTGTCCAGGGCGGCTTCGTAGTTCCCGGCCGTGCGGTTGAGCATGGAGAGGTGGAACAGCCCGTCCAGGTTCAGTGGCCTGGCACGCTGGTACGCGGCGATCGCCATCGGCATGAACTGCTGAGCGGCCAGAGAATCGCCGGACGAGACCGAGGTCATGACCCGGTTGAACAGCCGATCCGCAGCCTCGATCGGCGTCATCTGGGAGATGTCGGGCGCGGCGCCCGGAGCTGCGGCCGCCGTACCGGCCGCGCCGCCCTCGTTGGGAACGGGGCCCGGACCGGGCCGAACCATGTTCAGTCCGACCACGAGGATCACGACGAACATGGCCGCACCCGCGATCCACCACGGAAGGTTCTGGCCGCCGAGCGCCTCGCGGGCCGCTTCACGGCGCGCGCCTCGGTCGGTGGAGGCCGCCGGTCCCGAGGCGCTTGCCCGGGCAGGTGCGCTACCACCCGCGCCACTCGGTGCCGCGCTTCTGGCTCCGGTCTTTCCACCGCATTCGCTGCAGAACTTCGCAGCGGGAGAAAGTTGCGCGCCGCATTGGTTGCAGAACCGGCCGCCGAGGGCAGAGCCGCAGTGCTGGCAGAAGTTTCCCGACGCGCCTTGTCCGCACTCCGGGCAGGAGCGGCTTCTCGTCTGATCGCTCATTTGCTCAGGGCGTTGAAGAGTAGAGGCCAGGTGGCCATGGTCTGGGCGCGATAGTTCGGCTGGAAGCCGAAGAGGACCACCGAACCCCGGCCGATGTCTGCCTCGAGGATGGCCGGTCGGCCGGCCACATGCTCGCCGCCGAGTACCCATCCGGACAGGAGGGGGTCGCCGGAACCGTACCGGGCGGCCACCGTGACCCTGGGATCGTCGACTTCGAACGCCTTGCTCGACCGCCAGTACCAGGCGGAGGTCTCCGAACGCATCCCGGCGCTGAGGGCCGAGGCCGAATCGAGCTCCAGGCGAAGGATCGAACCGGGGATGTAGAAGTCGGTGTTGCGCAGCGCCTGCGTGACGTCGCGGATTCGGAGATCGAAAAGGTCTCGCACGAAGTCGGTAGCGTCTTCGACCGCGACCACGCGGCCGCCGGCCTCGACGAAGGCGCGGACCGCCTCGGCGCCCTCGGGTCCGAGCCCACCCGCATACGGGGCGGGAACCTCGTCGGCGGAAAGACCCTCGAGAATGGACCGCGCCGACTGCGCCTGGAAGATGAGCACATCGTATCGCCCGAGCGCTCCATCCCGGATGGCGGCATCGTGGAGCGTGTCGTAGGCCATCTCATGCCTGTCGAACACCCAGCGTTGCCACCCCTCGGGCATCGGCTCGTCCCACGACTTGTACATGGCGATCCGCGGCGCGTCCACCCCGGACAGGTGCGGGGGGAGACGGAAGTCGAATTCTGGGACGGGCAGAGGGTCGGAGAGGGGAACGGAGATCTCACCGTCCACGGCGACGGCATCGAAGTCGAGGAGGTAGCCGAGCGTGTGCGCGGTCACGTCGTAGGGGCGCTGCGGAGGCCCTCCCGGATATTCGCGGAGATCCGGGTAGTGCTGCACTTCCAGCATCGTATTCGCGAAGCTCGCATACGGCTGGTTCATCGGAATGACCAGGCTCCCTGCGGGAAAGGACATCCCCTCGACGACGAATGACTCTTCGGCGCGGTGGACCTCCACGTCCGCGAGCGTGAGGGCGCGGAGCGCGTAGGTGATCCCGGGGGCGTTGTCCTGTCCGGCGGGGATGACCCACGCGTCCGGCCATGAGGGCCACTTCTCCACTGCCCGAAGGTTCACCCCGTAGGAGTTCTCCAGCCAGAATCTCCGGTTTCGCGCGGCATTGGTCAGGAGCGCCATCGCGCCCGCCTTCTGGTATTCGACGATGTCGGGGAGGCCCCACTCACCGCCTTCCCACGGCAGTGGGAAGTTCCAGGACCTCTCTCCCGCATGGTACCCGCGGTTCGGGCCGAGGCGGTCGGGGAGTACGGTCACGGGGGTGGCCATCTGGGCCGACGCGGTTTCCGAGAGGATGCGCGCGGCACCGTGGTAGTGCATGTAAGCCCGCGCCGGCGAAAAGGCGTCGTACTGAGCGTTGATGACCACGCCTGGCTTGCCCTGCGCGGTCAGCTCCGCGGCCATGTACGCGCCGAGCTGACTGACGGCGGAAGTTAGCGCCGGGTCGACGTTGGGTTCCCAGGGCTCGATGTAGGGAGGGAAGAAGATTCGAGCGCCATTGCCACCCATCTGGTGGACGTCGTGGACGATCTGGGGTTTCCACACGTTCTGCGCCTTTACCACGGTCAGGATCGTCTCGTCCTGCGTGAAGGCATACCAGTCCCGGTTGTTGTCGTGACCGACGTAGTAGTGATACAGCCAGGGAAGCGGCGCCCCCTCGTACTCGGTCCCGACGTGGCTCATATACCAGTCCGCCACCCACTGGAGCCCGTCGGGGTTGAGAGACGGAATCTGGAGGACGACGACATTGTCGAGGATCTCCTGGACGCCCTCGCTCTCCGACGTGGCGAGTTCCCACGCGAGGTTCGCCGACATCTGGCTCGCCCCGACTTCGGTGGCGTGGATCCCCTGCGTGATGAGCACCACGGCGCGCCCCTCGTCGAACAGCTCTTCGAGCTCGCCCGCGTCCGCGATCAGCCGAGGGTCCGCAAGCTTTCGCTGGATCTCCCGGAGCGCGTCCAGTCGGGCGTGATTTGCCGGGCTGGTGATGGTGAGCATGACGAAGGGCCGACCCGCAGTCGTGGGGCCGAGCGTGTCTACGTGGACCCGGTCGCTGGTCTCGGCGAGACGCTCGAAGTAGGAAGTCAGCTCGTCCCAGTCTGCCAGCTTCCGATCGGACCCGATCGGGAAGCCGAAGTGTTCGGTCGGCGTGGGCACCGACTGCGCCCGGATCGGTGCGGCGCAGGCCGAGGCCACGAACAGTGCCACGATGGCACGACGCTTCATCAGGCTACTCCTGGTGATCGTAACAGATATAGAGGGGGAGATAAGGTCGCGCCGACGGCGGGCCCTGCGCAAAAGGTCGGCGTGCGGACCCGGATGCACCGGGGGGCCAGACGCAAAGGTACCGGCTCTGCGTTCCGGGGCCGGCGACTCGGTCGACGGGGCGCTTCTGCCTTCGCCCAGCCTGGCTCAAAGGCCCGTGGGTCGATCGAGAAAGGCGACGTCGAGCCCGAATCGCTCGGCCAGATGATCTCCGAGGGCCCGGACGCCGAATGTCTCGGTGGCGTAGTGGCCTGCAAAGAGAACGTGTATGCCGTATTCGGCGGCGTCGAAATAGTTGTGATGGGCACCCTCGCCGGTGACGAAGGCATCGAGCCCCGCGGCGGCGGCTTCAGCGATGAAGGATCCGCCCCCGCCGGTCACAACACCCACGGAGCGCACGATGTCCGGTCCGCCCTCGAGGAGGCGTACGGGACCCCCTACGGCCGCGGTGACCCGCTCGACGAGGGCCATCGGAGTCACGGCATCTCGAAGGGTGCCGCTCCAGCCGAGGTCGACCCCTTTGTAACTCCCGATCCGCGAGGTGGGCTCGAGCCCGATCGCTCGCGCCAGGAGGGCGCAGTTGCCCACCTCCGGGTGAGCATCGAGGGGAAGGTGACACGCGTAGAGCCCGACGCCGTTGAGGATCAGTTCCTTCAGACGCCGGTACGATCGGCCTGTCAACGGCCTCAGGCCGTCCCAGAAGAGTCCGTGGTGAACCAGGAGCAGATCAGCCTGGCGACGCACGGCCTCATCGATCGTCGCCTGGGAAGCGTCGACGGCGGTGACGATGCTCGTCACCTCGGGGCGCCCCTCGACCTGGAGCCCGTTCAGTGCGGTCGGGTAGTCGGGGTATCCCGAGAGGGACAGGTAATGCTCCAGATATTGGAGCAGAGATTCCAGTTTCATGACGCGGCGTGTGGAAAACGTGTGGAGTCCCTGGACCGAGTCGGGCTCTGAAGGCCCTGCAGCCACATCCCGGAAGCGCAGCGCAGGGTCCATAAGCCCATATACAGCAAGGGTTTGGCGAGTCCGACCCTACGGCCGCCGAGGGACGCACGGTGGCATCGCCGGCCCTGGGGAAAAGGCTTGGAGGTCAGGATCCCAACGCCGTGCCGGCGGGATGCGGCTCGGGGCGGACCGCCGTCGCCGAGGGGTTGCCTGAAGCCAGGGAGGGATCCTGGCCCATGTGCACATTGCCGTTGAGGACGGCTCCCTCCTCGAGCTGCATCCGCCGGGTGTGGACGTCGCCTTCGATATGAGACGTGGCCTGCAGTTCGAGGCGGGATGCGGCGACGACGGTGCCCTCGACTCGGCCGGAAATCACGGCATCCTGGGTGATGATGTCACCGGTGACGACGCCCTGCTTTCCGATCACGACGGCTTTGCCCGCCTTGATCGAGCCCTCGACCGAACCCTCGACGCGGATCGTCCCGCCGGTTTCGCAGTTCCCGACGATGGTCATTCCGGGGCCGATGATGGAGATCACGGACTCGGGTGCCTGGGCTCCGTTGTCTCGGTCGCGTGCCATATGCCCTCGCTTCGTGTCGGTCATTCAGGGATCGAATGTATCGCGGAGTCGCAACAGCCGACCATCCCCGCAACGCAGATGGGCTCAGCCCGGCTGCTGCACCAGGTCCATCGGATCCACCGGGGTGCCGTCCATGAGGACCTCGAAATGGAGGTGCGGGCCGGTGGATCGACCCGTGGAGCCGCTGAGCGCGATGACCTGCCGTTCGCGAACCCGCTGACCCAGGGTGACGAAAGTGTCGGATGCATGACCATACAGGGTCGCATATCCGTCCCCGTGGTCGATCACCACGAAACGTCCGTAGACCGCGTCATCTCCAACGTCCACGACCGAACCGCCGCCTGCTGCCCTGATGTACGATCCGGTGGCAACCGCGACGTCGAGGCCGGGATGGTCCTCGGCCTCTCCAGCGCTGTGGAGCCCCTGCGTGACGAAGCCGCGCTCGGTCAGGGGCCACAGCGTAGGGCGGCTTGGGCCGAGGGCGGGACGACTACCGCCCCGACGGCGGGGAGGGGAGACGGGCGGAAGCCACACGCCGGAGAGCTCCTCGGTCTGAGCGCTGCCGAACATCGAGCGCAACTGGCCGTACTGCCCCTCGATCGTCTCGAGGCGCTGTACGAGCGCGCCGACGCGGGCGCGGTCGAGGGTCATGACCGCGACCTCGCGCTCCAGGGCGCCCGTCCTCGCGGCCCGGGCCGCGAGGTACCACCAGGAGCCGGCCATGATGGTGAGCGCCACGGCCAGCACCGCCACGCCCGCAGCATATGCGCGCAGGGCCCGATACGAGACCACGAAGGTCCGAGTGTCCCGTCCCCCATCGGGCACGAGCATGATCGTGAGGCTCCGACCGTCGCGCGACGCCTTCACTCGACGACCTCGGCCACAGAACGCCCGGTCATCAGCTCGAAGACACGCTCGAAATCGGTGTCGTCGTGATACGCCACCTCGATTCGACCCTTTCCGCCTCGACCCGCGTGCACGGAGACGCGGGTCTGGAGGTGATCCTGCAGCGCGAGCTCGAGCGCGGCAACGACGGGATCCTTGGCGCCGGACACCTTCTTCCTGGATGTCGTCGAGGCGCCCGCCGCGCGACGCTCGACTTCCCGGACCGACCAGCCTTCACTGGCCGCCTTTCGCGCGAGTTCGCCCGCTCGAACGGGATCTTCCACGGCAAGCAGGGCTCGAGCGTGACCCTGGGTCAGGGAGCGGTCCTCGACGAGCTTCCGAACGGACGTTGGCAACTTCAACAGCCGCAGCATGTTGGCGACCGTCGAGCGATCCTTGCCCACGGACTTCGCGATGTCGGCCTGCTTCATCTCGAACCGGTCGGCGAGCGCCTGGTAGCCCTCGGCCTCCTCGAGTGGATTGAGCGCCTCTCGCTGCAGGTTTTCCACGAGCGCCAGAACGAGGAGCGTCTCGTCGTCCGCTTCGCGAACGACGACGGGCGCTTCGTCCCAGCCGAGCTTGTTCAGCGCCCGGAACCGTCGCTCACCGGCGACCAGCTGGTAACGATCGGGAGCGCCGGGAGCGGGGCGGACCACGAGCGGCTGGAGAAGCCCATTCTCACGGATCGAGTCCACTAGATCGGACAGCTCCGCATCCGTGAACACACGGCGCGGCTGCATGGGATTCGGAACGATCGCCGTGACTCGCAGGCTCCGTACCTCCCCGCTCCGGACCTCGGGCTCGAGATACTCTCCCAGCAGTGCCCCGAGGCCCTTGCCGAGTCGATCGCGGCTCATGACGACACCCCTGTGGTTACGGCCGCCTGGGACCGGGCGCGCCGGTCGATGACCTCGTGCGCCAGGGAGAGGTAGGCCTGCGCCCCGGTCGAGAGCAGATCGTACAGAATGATCGGCTGCCCGAAGCTCGGGGCTTCTGCCAGACGAACGTTTCTCGGGATCGCCGCGCGGTAGACCTTGGGACCGAAATACTCCCGTGCCTCCTCGCTGACCTGACGGGAAAGATTGAGCCGCTTGTCGTACATGGTTAGGAGTACCCCCTCGACGTGGAGTCCCGGGTTGAGACCGCGCTGCACCAGGCGAACCGTATTGAGCAGCTGGCTCAACCCCTCCAGCGCGTAGAATTCGCACTGGATCGGAATCAGGACGGAGTTGGCAGCTGTCAGCGTGTTGATGGTGAGGAGGCCCAGCGAAGGAGGGCAGTCCACCAGGATGTAGTCGTATCGATCCCGCACGCTCTCGAGGGCCTGGCGGAGGATCGTTTCGCGGCTGAGCGCAGAAACGAGCTCGATTTCGGCGCCCACGAGGTCCCGTGTGGACGGCACGACATCCAGAAGCGGGAGGTGGACGCGCTCTACGATCGCCTCAGGCAAGGGGATCTGGCCGATCAGTACACTATATATAGTAGGCCGCGACGCGCGGTCTTCGACCCCTAGGCCGCTCGTGGCGTTTCCCTGCGGGTCGATGTCCACGACGAGGGTCCTTCGCTCCGCGACCGCGAGCGCCGCGCCGAGGTTGATGGCGGTCGTGGTCTTGCCGACGCCGCCCTTCTGATTCGCGATCGCGATGACGTGGGCCATGCACATCCTTCATGGTGACTCGAACGGGCGGGCAATATAGACAAGTCGGGGGTGACGGGAAACGGAAAGAGCTTGACCTGCCCGAAAGCCGCGCAGAGCTTGACACTGCCACGTCGCCGGTGCCGCGAAGACCGCCCACCCGGGCGCCGGCCGGCGCTGAACGAAGCCAGGAGCTCGAACGAATGCGCCGAAGCCGGTACGTCTCCCTCGCGATCGCCGCCCTCGTGGCCCTCACGGCCGCGGGGTGTGGCGAGAGGACCGTGACCGGCTCCGTCGGAAACCCCGATCTCGAGCCCTTCGTCGGCACATGGGACGCCCGCGTCTTTACGGTCACCGCCGACGCGGACACGACGATCGTCGCCGATCTCGTGCAGAACGGGTCGTTCGTGATCAACGTTCAGCCAAGCGGCACGTACACCGCCACCCTGGTGTTCGCCGGCCTTACCCCGATCGTCGAGATCGGGCAGCTCACGGTCTCCGGCGGATTCGTCACGCTCCGGCCGAACCAGACGCCCCCCTGCCCCGTCGCTCCGCAGCGCTACCAGTTCACGCGCTCCGACTACCTCATCCTGGGTCCGGGACCGACGTGCTTTCCCTTCCGGCCCGGAGAGCTCGACCCGGGTCAGGCCTATATCGAGCTGGAGCGGCGCTGATTCCTCGGTCATGTTTCACGTGAAACGCGCCGTCCGGGGCCGCACGGGACGTCCCCGGAGACACGAAGAGTGGCACCAGCCTCAAGGTTTCACGTGAAACACCCCTAACCGTCCGCGCCAGACGGCACGAATGAGGTCGCCCCGGCGAGCCGTCGCACTTCGAGCACGAGGTTCTGAAGGTCCGCAGGCGACACACCGGGAATCCTGCCCGCCTGGGCGAGCGTGCCCGGTCTCACCTGCGCGAGCTTCTCCCGCGCCTCGAACGAGAGGGTGCGAAACCCCTCGTACGGAAGATCTCTGGAGAGCGCGAAATCGGCCTGCGATCGAAGACGGTCCGCGCGGGCTCGTTCCCGGGCCACGTACCCCGAGTACTTCAGCTCGACTTCCACGGTGGCGAGAACATCCGCTCTCGGCACGTCCCCTCCTTCCGGCCGCGCCGCCCTGAGGACGTCGGCCGCACCCACGCGTGGCCGCCTCAGCAGCTCGATGGCCCGGGTCGGCTCCGAGAGTTCGCTGGAACCGGCGTCCGCGAGCACCGGCGCGGCCACCTCCGGCGTGACCACCGTTTCCTCGAACCACACCAGCACCCGGTCCTCCGCCTCCAGTCGATCCGCCAGACGCACCCCCTGCTCGTCCGTGAGCAGGCCCCGGTCCCTCGCGAGTGGTCCGAGACGGCGATGCGCATTGTCCTGCCGCAGCAGAAGCCGGAACTCCGCACGGGACGTGAAGAGCCGGTAGGGCTCGTCGACCCCTCGCGTCACGAGGTCGTCGATGAGCACCCCGATGTACGCCTGGTCCCGCTCGAGCACGAACGGATCCTCTCCGCGCACCTTCAGGGCGGCGTTGATCCCTGCGACGATGCCCTGTCCCGCCGCCTCCTCGTATCCCGTCGTGCCGTTGATCTGCCCCGCGAAGAAGAGACCGGGCACGCCGCGTACCTCCAGCGTATGCCGCAGCTGATGCGGGGGGAAATAGTCGTATTCGATCGCATACCCGACCTTCGTCATCATCACGTCCTCGAGTCCCGGCACCGTCCGGAGGAACTCGAGCTGCGTATCTGCGGGCAGCGACGTCGAGAGCCCGTTCACGTAGAGCTCGGTGGTACGCAGTCCTTCCGGTTCGAGGAACACCTGGTGCCGCGGCGCGTCCGGGAACCTCACGATCTTGTCCTCGATGGATGGGCAGTACCGTGGGCCGC
This sequence comes from Gemmatimonadota bacterium, assembly GCA_030827315.1. Classification (GTDB taxonomy): domain Bacteria; phylum Gemmatimonadota; class Gemmatimonadetes; order Longimicrobiales; family Gaopeijiaceae; genus UBA2589. The sequence continues at coordinate 25,515 of JAURER010000032.1, forward strand.
GACCCGCGATCTCCCCGCCGTAGAGCGCGCTCCGCCGAAGGTTCGCACGGACGACCTGCTTGAGCCCGTCGCCCGCCCAGGTGATCCAGCAGGGACGCTGGGCCGGAATGACCTCGTCGCAATAGGCGGCGAAGCGATACTCCATCTCGTCGCCATCCTGCCGCTCGGTACGCGAGAAGTCGACCGTCCTGCCGTCGATCCTCGGCGGCGTCCCCGTCTTGAAGCGCGCCACCTTGAGCCCCGCACGCTCCAGCCCCTCCGCGAGCGCCACGGACGGTGCCTCGCCCGCGCGGCCGGCGGAAAGACCCGCCTCGCCCCCAATGTGGATGCGCCCTCGAAGGAAGGTGCCCGTCGTGACCACCACCGCGCCGGCCTCGAGGTTCATCCCGCCGCGAGTCCGGACCCCGGCCACGCGCCCCCCGTCGATCAGCACGTCGTCGACCATCTCCTGAAAGAGGTCGAGCATCGGTAGCTCGTCGAGAATCGCCCGCACCGCCACCGGATACATCGCACGATCACACTGGGCCCTGGGACCCCACACCGCCGGCCCCTTCGACCGGTTGAGCATCCGGAACTGGATCCGCGAGGCGTCCGTCGCCCGCCCCATCACCCCACCCAGCGCGTCCACCTCGCGCGCGACGACCCCCTTCGCCACCCCACCGACGGCGGGATTGCAGCTCATCTGACCCACACGGCCGAGATCCGGCGTGAGCAGGAGGGTGCGCACCCCCGCGCGGGCCGACGCCGCGGCAGCTTCCGCCCCCGCATGCCCACCCCCCACCACGATCACGTCGTATCGGGAACGCATGAATCCTGCCTCTGTCTCCTGACTCCGGTATCCTGCCTGCCGCCGCTTACCTACCGCTCGACCACGAACGCCCCGCCCTCCGGAGGGAAGGCCGGAGTGAACCGATCGACACGTGCGACCATCGCCAGCGCTGGCCCGCGCCCGAGCGTCTCCTCGAATTCGTCCAGCACCTCGCCGGAGGCCGCGGCCACCACCACCACCGATCCATCCTCGTGGTTGCGGACGCTCCCGAACACGCCGAGCCGAGCCGCCTCTCTCGTCGTCCACCACCGAAACCCAACACCCTGGACCATCCCAGTGACGCGATAGCCCCGGACCTCCCGCATCGTATGCGCTCTTTCAGCGGCACTCACCGTTCACTTCCCCACACAGAACTCTCGGAACACGACGTCGAGCACGTCGTCCGCTACCACAACGCCCACCACCTCCTCCAGAGCCGACTCGGCCAGCCGCAGGTGGGTTGCCGCCATCTCCGCAGGCACACCACTCATGAGCGCCTCACAGAATACGCCCAGTTCCGTCCTCGCAACACGCAGTGCATCCGCGTGCCTCCGTCGCGTCAGGACCGGCACGTCCACCCCGGCCCCGAGTACCCGTCCGTACACGAGCGACCGCACCCGCTCTCGAAGTACGCCGAGTCCTTCCCCCGTGCGCACCGACACGCGCAGCTTGTCCGCCACTGCGGCATGCGCGCCCCGTCCCGCGGGCGAGCCGTCGGACGCCAGGTCGGCCTTGGTCTCGATCAAGACCACCGGAGCACCGCGCACCTCCGAGAGGAAGGCCTCGTCCTCTTCCGTGAGCCCCTCCTGCGCCGGAACGCAGAAGAGAACCACGTCCGCAGCTTCGAGCCAGCGTCGGGCCACCTCGATCCCCAGCGCCTCCACCCTGCCCGGGTCACCCCGCAGACCCGCCGTGTCGACCAGTCGGAAGGGGAAGCCGCCCAGCTCCACCGACGCGATCAGCGCGTCCCGCGTCGTCCCGGGCTCCTCCGTCACGATCGCTCGCTCTTCTCCCAGGAGCGCGTTGTAAAGAGAAGACTTTCCCGCATTCGGACGCCCCGCCAGCACCGCAACCGCCCCTTCCCGCAAGAGCTCTCCCTCCGGCGCGGTCGCGAGCATTGCGTCGGTTTCCCGCCACAAGCCCCGCGCTTCGGCTGCCACCGTGTCCAGCGGAACCGGTGCGTCGTCCTCCTCGGGGAAGTCGACATGATGCGCGAGCAGCGCCTCCACTCGCACCACGCGCGCACGCAGGTCTGCGATACGGTCCGAGAGCCCTCGATCCATCTGATGAACCGCCGCCCGATGCAGGGCTCTGCTCCGCGCTTCGATCACGTCTGCGATCGCCTCGGCCTGTGCCAGGTCGAGCTTGCCCCTGAGATACGCCCGACGGGTAAACTCGCCCGCTTCGGCTTCCCGTGCCCCCGCCCTGCGGCACGCATCGAGCACGAGACCCGGCACGATCCATCCACCGTGACAGGAAAGCTCCACCATGTCCTCCCCGGTGTAGCTCGCTGGTGCCGCGAATCGCGTCACCAGCGCCCTGTCCAGCGTGGACCCGTCATCCGGGTCTCGCAGCTCCACGAGCGTCGCGCGTCTCTCCTCGGGCAACGCGCAGCCCAGGGGGAGGAGCGAGGAGAGCACCGACGCCGCGCCGGGTCCGGATATCCTGATGACGGCAACCGCGCTGAGCCCGGGCACCGTCGACAGCGCGGCGATCGTATCGACGTCCGTCATCATGCGCTTTCGACTCAGCCCTTTCGGGGATCCGCGTCCCCGAACCCGAAGTTCAGTCCCTCGACAGCGACAGCGGCGGGCCCTGCTTCATTCGAGCTCGCTCGCGCGCGATCCAGATCTGCTGAGGAAGCGTCGCGATGTTCGCCGTCGCGTAGTAGAGGTTCAGACCGCTCGCGAGGTTCAGGAAGATGAACAGCATCATGGGCGGCATGATGTACATCATCATCTTCATCTGCGGATTCTCCTGATCGAGCGAGCGCAGGCTCACCCACTGCATCAGGAACATCGATGCCGCCAGGATGATCGGCAGGATGTAGAGGGGGTCCTTGGCCGACAGGTCGGGCAGCCACAGGAAGGACACGCCACGCAGCTCGATCGTGTTCTGGAAAACGAAGAAGAGCGCGATGAGAACCGGCCACGGCAGAAGCATCGGCAGGCAGCCCGCGAGGGGGTTGAAGCCGTGCTCCTTGTACAGCTTCATCATCTCCTTCTGGAGCTTCTCCGGGTTGTCCTTATGCCGGTCCTGGATCTCCTTGACCAGCGGCTGCACCGCCATGTTGCGCAGCTGCGCCTTCATCGCCTTGTGGTTGAGCGGGAAGAGCACCACGCGCATCATCACACCGAAAACGATCAGCACCCAGCCGTAACCGAGGCTGAGATTCGTGTGCAGGAAGACCAGCACCCACATGATGACGCCGACGATGGGTCGGATGATCGGTCGGAAGACCCTCCATCCGTAGGGGTTCACCTCCTCCATTCCCTCACCCAGCGAGGTCAGCCGGTCGTAGTCCTGAGGCCCGATGAAGAGCCGGTAGCCATAGGGACTTCCAGCCACGACCGTCTGTGCCGCCTCGACGCGGACCCGATCGGCCAGTTCACCTTCCGACACGAGGAGCCCACCGAGGAGATCCGAGTCCGCGATGACATCTTCACGCTCCCCGGCCAGCATCGCGACGACGAAGAACTTGCTGCGGAAGGCCGCCCATACCAGCGGACCGTTCACGACTGCCGGTTCGGCCTTGGCCAGCGGCCGGGATACGATTCCCTCCGTTCTGTGGTTGTGGACGTAGGCCATCGACCGCGCCTCGAGTGCGGAGTCGGCTTCCACGTACGCGATGCCCTCGCCCAGGTCCGTCAGAAGAAGCGCGCGGTCCGTGCCCTGCACCCGACCGCTCACGCCGACGATGTACCGATCGGGATGGAACGTGTACTCCACCTCGAAGGTGAGGCCTCCGGTCGGGCCCGCGTAGGTGAACAGGAGCGACTGCGGCCCTCCCTCGTCGGTGAGCCTGAGGCCGGCCTCCGGTTCCACCTTGAAAGGAATTGAGCCGAGGTCGAGCGTGTCCCTGCCGACCACGAGGCGATGCCCGAGATAGGGGCCCGCGCCGTCGGGTATCAATTGAACGACGCCGCCCCGGTTCAGATTCTCGAAACCCGGCAACTCGGCCGACACCATCCGGGCTCCCACCGAAGTGAACTCGAACCGATAGAGCGGCCCGACTACCGAAACCTCGAGCTCCTGAGCGACTTCCACACCCGTGTCACCCACGCCGAGCGAAGACGGAATCGCCAGGGCGTCCCCAATCGCCGCG
>JAURER010000011.1 GCA_030827315.1 Gemmatimonadota bacterium
CTTCGATCCGGCGAGCATCGCCGACGCACCGGAATGAACGGGCGAACGGCTCTCGTCACGGGGGCAGGCGGCTTCGTGGGCCAGGCGCTTGCGACGGGCCTCGCCGATCGGGGGTGGGACGTGGTTGGCGTGGATCGCGCGTTCGATGCGGAGGTTGGGGATGCACGCGTCGCCCGCATCGTGGCGGATCTCGCCGACGGGGTTCCTGCCGACGTGCCCACCGCGGATCTGGTGGTGCACGCCGCGTGGACGACCACGGATCCCGAAACGCTCGGCGTCACGGCCGCGGAGTACCACGAAGCGAATCTTCGCCCGCTGGCAGCGACCCTTCACTTCTGCGCCCGCGTCACGCCCACGGCCTTCGTCTTCCTCAGTTCGTCCGGGGTCTTCGCGCCGGACGATGCCACCGGGGGACTGACCGATGCCGACGTGCCGACCGGGTCGACCCCCTATGCCGTCGCCAAGCGGGAAGGCGAGGCCCGGGTTATGGCCGCGGCGGTTCCGGGTGCGACGGCGTTCCACATCGTCCGCCTCGGCTACCTGTTCGGCCCCGGCGAGGTGGCGCGGCCGAGCCGGCCGGGCGTCTCCCTCGTGGCCCGCTGGTTCGCGGCGGCCCGGGAGGGAGGCCCGCTCGAGGCCCGGTCGGACGACCCCGAGAGGGAGTGGACCTTCACCCCGGATCTCGCCCCCGCACTGGAGAGGGTCGTGCAGGCCCCTCCGGCCGGACATCCGATCCACCTGGGCAGTCCTCACGTCTGCCGTGACCGCGCGCTGGCAGGTCTGGTGGCCGACCTCTTTCCGGGCACCGAGGTCGGGACGGTCCCCGCCGTGGGACGGGTGAAGCCGCCGATGGTGCCGAGCGACGTCGCGGCCCTCCGCGGCTTTGCGTGGACGGACGTGCCTATGGGCCTCCGCGCGCTCGTCGCCGGGGGCGCCCACGGTCCGGTTCCCGCGGCGGAGCTCACGGCGCTTGGCGTGGGAGGGGAGACCGCATGACCCCGCTCCGGTTCATCCTCGTCGGGCTCGGCGCCCGATCGCGCATCTGGCGCCGCGTGATCGCGGAGCACCCCGACTGCCGGCTGGTCGGAGTCGTGGAGACCGATGCGGACCGCCTCGCGTCGGCGCTCGCCGAGATGCCCGACGTGGCGGGAGGACCGTCCCTGGAAGACGTCGCCGGCCGCGTCGATGCCGACGTCGCCCTGCTGTGCACGCCTCCCGCGGGACGTCACGCACAGGTGGCTGCCGCCTGCCGCGCGGATCTCGCGATCCTGGCGGAAAAGCCGCTCGCCGACTCCCTCGCCGACGCCGAAGCCCACGTGGCCGCCGCCGCGCGGGCCGGCGTCCCTCTCGCCGTGGGGCTCAACTTTCGCTATCTGGCGGTGACGAAGGCGTTGAAGGAACTCTTCGCTCCGGACCGGCTGGGTCCACCGGAGTTCGGCCGGTTCACGTACGAGCGGTGGCGCGACGGTCGTCTCCCGCACCTGAACCGGTACCCCCTGACGATGTCACAGCCGATGCTCTGGGAGCAATCGATCCACCACTTCGACCTCATGCGCTACGTCTATGACGCCGACCCGGTCCGGATCTCGGCGCGGACCTTCAATCCGTCGTGGTCGATGTACGAGGGAGACGCAAACGTGGGGGCGCTCATCACGTTCACCGGAGGGGTCGAGGTGACGTACCAGGGGACCTGGGCGGGGAACTGGCAGAAGATGGGGTTCGAGTGGCGGACGGAGTGCCGTCGTGGCGTTGCCCTGCAGCAGGAGATGTTCGGCGCGCTCGGCTATGCGCTCCGCGACGACCCGGCGCTGACCACCGTGCCGCTCCTCGCCGAGGAGCCGTGGGTGGACGACGCGCGCGGCCTCCTCGAGGACTTCGTGGGTCACTTCCGGGACGGCACGCCGCTCCCCTGCCCGGGAACCGATCACCTGATTTCGCTGCGCATGGTCGAGGCCTGCATCCAGGCTTCCGCGGGCGCGGGCACCGTAGAACTGCGGGACATGGGTCCACAGCAAACGTGAGGATGATCCGCCGATGAAGCTTCGCATGCACATGCCCCGGGTCGCCGCGGCCGGACTGCTCGGGGCGATCGCGCTCACGGGATGCGCCGAGCCGTTGGAGGACACGATCGTGGTGGGGCTCAGCGCCGACATCACGACCTTTGAGCCGGGGATGATCTCGAGTCGCGACAACGCGAACATCGCCCGGCACATCTTCGCCTCCCTCTTCACGCTGACCGCGGAGGGAGAGCACGTCCCGGAGCTCGCGCACACGCTCGAGATCTCGGATGACGGAACGTCCTACGTCTACACCCTCAACGAGGGGCTCACCTGTCACGACGGGGAGCCGCTCACGGCCGAGGACGTGGCGTACGTCTTCAACCGGATCGCCGACCCGGCGAACCGCTTCACCGGGAACACGCCGGGCTTCGTCTTCACCTCCATCGGCTTCGTCAACGCCGAAGCGCTCGACGACCTGCGCGTCCGGGTCGACATCGCGCAGAAGAACCCGATCGCGTTCGGCCTGATGACCGAGGTGTACATCCACTGCAAGGACGCCTACGAGGCCATGACGCTCGACGAGGCGGCCTCGAACCCCGTCGGGTCGGGCTCGTACCGCCTCGCGTCGTGGACGCGAGGCTCGGAGGTGGTGCTCGAGAAGGTCCGGGAGCCGGGCAACTTCCAGCGGATTGCTTGGCGGATCATCCCCGAGGCGTCCACGCGGACTGCGGAGCTCATCGCGGGGAACGTGGACATCATCACCAACGTGGTGCCCGAGCAGGTCGAGGCCATCGACGGGTCGGGCAGGGCGGAAGTGCAGGTGGTGTCCGGCACCCGGCGGATGTACCTGGGCTTCAATCTGTCCGACGAGCACGCCCGGATGCCGGGTGGCGATGCCATCCAGGATCCGCGCGTGCGCCGCGCGCTCCAGTACGCCGTGGACGTGCCCACCATCTGCCGTCAGCTCCTCAGCGTCGAGTGCGAGCGTGCCACGAGCCTGGTCAACCCGCCCAACGGGAACGCCAGCCTCACGCCGTACCCGTACGATCCGGAGCGGGCCGAACGGCTCCTCGACGAGGCGGGCTGGCGCCGGGGCGCGAACGGAACGCGCTTCTCCATCCGGCTGCAGGCGGGCCAGGGGCGCTATGTGAACGACGTGAACGTCGTCCTCGCGATCGCCCAGTACCTCGAGGACGTGGGTCTCGACATCGACCTCGAGCTGATGGAGTGGGCCTCGGTGTACACGCCGCTCCTGCGAGAGCGCCAGGCCGGCCCTCTCTTCTTCCTCGGGACCGGGGGCGGGCTGTGGAGTCCCATCTACGACATGACCGATCTCGCGCAGGTCGGCTCCGGCACCAACTACACCCACTGGGACGACCCGCGCTGGTTCGACCGGTGGCCCGACGTGGTGAATGCGGAAACGCCGGAGGCGCGGCGCGTCGTCCTCGACGAGATGCTCCAGGTATTCCACGACGACGGGCCGTGGCTCCTTCTCTACTTCCAGCCGGATTTCTACGGCGTGTCCAACCGCATCGCGTGGCAGGCGCGGCGGGACGAGCACGTCGAGATCTTCGAGGCCAGGCTGAAGTGATCGCCGGCCGGATCGCGACGGGAGCGTAGGCCACATGGGCGCCTACGTCGTGCGGAGGCTGCTGCAGAGCGTCGTCGTCGTGATCGGCGTGACGCTGGTGACCTTCCTCGCGCTCCAGGCCGGCGGTGACCCGACCTATCTCTTCGTGAGCGAGCGGGCCTCGCTGGAGGAGATCGAGGCGACGCGGCGGGCGCTCGGCTTCGATCGCCCTCTGCACGTTCAGTACCTGAGCTTCGTGGGTGATCTCGCCCGCGGAGACTTCGGCCAGTCGCTGTCGTACAGACAGCCCGCCATGGAGATCGTCCTCGAGGCGCTGCCGGCCACAGTGGAGCTGACGGTCTTCGCGATGGTGTTCGCGCTGCTGCTCGCCATCCCGCTGGGCGTACTGGCCGCGATCCACCGGGGGACCGCGTGGGACGGCTCCATCACGACCTTCTCCATGCTGGGCCAGTCCATCCCGAGCTTCTGGATGGGGATCATGATGATCCTCTTCTTCGGGCTGTACATGCGCCTCTTCCCCATCTCCGGGAACGTTCCCTTCCTCGCCCCGCTGCTCTCCGGCGATGTCGTGACGGCCTTCACCAACCTTCCGCGCACGATCTTCCACCTGGTTCTTCCCGGCATCGCGGTCGGCACCTACTCGCTGGCCCGCAACACCCGGCTCGTCCGGTCGTCCCTGCTCGAAGTCCTGGAACAGGACTACGTGCGCACCGCCCGGTCGAAGGGGCTTCGCGAGCGGCGTGTGCTGATCCACCACGCCCTCCGCAACGCCTGGCTCCCCGTGGTCACCATCGTCGGGCTCGAGTTCGGCTTTCTGCTCGGAGGCGTCGTGGTCGTGGAAACGGTCTTCAGCTATCCGGGCATCGGGCGCCTCCTCTTCGCCGCCATCAATCAGCGCGACATCCCGCTCGTTCAGGCCGGCGTGGTGCTGCTGGCCGGCATCTTCATCGTCCTGAATCTCGTCGTGGACCTGGTCTATCTGCGGCTCGACCCGCGGGTGAAGCTGGCCGGAGGGCGGGGGTGAGCGATCACACGGCCGAGGGCCTGGTGCTCTCGAATCCCCGGGGGAGCGGCTTTCGGCGCGAGGCCGAGCGCGCGGTCCGCGTCATGGTGAACGCCCGCTGGCCGATCTTCGCGGTGGTCTTCCTCCTCCTCGCCGCCTTCGCCGCGGTCTTCGGCGCCTGGCTCGCACCGTTCGATCCGAACCGTCAGAACCTCGTGCTACGGCTGGCGGCGCCGATGGCCGCGGGACCGGACGGGGGTGTCTTCTGGCTGGGGTCGGACGCACTGGGCCGAGACGTCTTTTCGAGGCTCCTCTACGGAGCCCGCGTATCGCTCACCGTCGGGTTCGCGGCCATCACGGTGGGCGGGACCATCGGGATCGTCGCCGGGCTGCTCGCGGGATACTTCGGCGGGTGGGTCGACGACGTGATCATGCGGCTCGGTGACATCCAGCTCGCGTTTCCGTTCATTCTGCTGGCCATCATGTTCCTGGTGGTGCTCGGCTCCGGCGTCTGGAACCTGATCCTCGTCCTGGGCGTGGGGCAGTGGGTTACTTATGCGCGTATCGTGCGAGCGGACACCCTGTCGCTCCGTGAGAAGGAGTTCGTGGAGGCGGCGCGCGCCCTCGGGGACAGCACGCCCTCCATCATCTTCCGTACGATCCTCCCGAACATCCTGGCGCCGCTCACCGTGATCGCCTCGTTCAACGTGGCCAGCGTGATCCTCTCGGAAGCCGCTCTGTCGTTCCTCGGCCTCGGGGTGCCCCCCGAGGTGCCCACGTGGGGGAGCATGCTGGCCGAGAGCCGCGACACGCTCGTGGCCAACAAGTGGTGGCTCGCGGTCTTTCCGGGGGTGGCCATCATGCTGACCGTGCTGAGCTTCAACATCCTCGGGGACTGGCTGCGGGACTTCCTCGATCCACGCCTGAGGGAACGCACCTGATGCGCCGTATTCCGTCACGCTTCTCGGAGAGACGCTCATGAAGGTCGGAATCATCGGTGCGAGCTTCGCGCGGGCCGCCTATCTGCCCGCGCTGCGGCACGTGCCGGACGTCGAGGTGGTGGCGCTCGCTTCCGCCCGAATGGAGAGCGCCCGGCGGGCGGCCTCGGAGTTCGATGTCCCGCACGCGTACGACGACTGGGCGGCGATGCTCACCTCCCACGACTTCGACCTCGTCTGCATCGCTACGCCCACCGTGCTCCACGAGGTCCAGACGCTTCGGGCCCTCGAGCGCGGCGCCCACGTCCTGTGCGAGAAGCCGACGGCCATGGACGCCGCCGAAGCCGCCCGGATGCTCCGCGCCGCCGAGGCTGCCGGGCGTGTCCACATGATCGACCACGAACTGCGCTTCAACCCCAACCGCATGCGGATCGCCGAGCTCATCGCCGAGGGCGCGCTCGGCGAGGTCCGGCACCTGGACATCTCCAACATCGGGAGCGCCTGGTGCGATCCGGCCAGCCGCCCGATGGGTGACTGGTGGAGCCTCGCGGGGCAGGGCGGGGGACGACTCGGTGCCAACGGCAGCCACCAGGTCGATCTCCTGCGCTGGTGGCTCGGCGAGGTGGCCTGGGTGACCGGGGCCGCGCCGGTGATGGTGCCCGAGCGTGTCGATCCGGGGTCGGGCCAGGCGTGGACCGCCACCGCCGACGACGCGGCGTACTTCACGGTGGAGATGGTGTCGGGCGCGGTCGCCCAGGTCTTCATGTCCGGCGTCGCCGCGCACAACATGGGCAACATGACGCGCATCTTCGGGTCCGAGGGGACGGTCCTGCTGAGCAACGACGACGAACGGCTTCTGTTCGCTCCGGCGGGAGGGGAATTTCGGGACCTCACCGTTGTTGACCCCCACGCCCAACTCCAGGGCGTCAACCCGGGGATCTGGAACGTCTCGGTGGTCTCCCTCATGCAGGAGCTGTGCACCGCGATCCGCGAGGGGCGAGCCCCGTCGCGGGGCGCGACGTTCGCCGACGGGCTGGCCAACCAGATCGTGCTCGATGCCGTGCGGGTGTCGCATGCGGAGCGGCGTTGGGTACGCCCGGAGGAGATCGATGTCGGAGACTGAGGGGACGCCGATCGTTGCCGGGCCGCTCGGGGTCGCAGGTCAGTCGATCCTCGTCACCGGGGCGGCCCAGGGGCTCGGGGCGGCCATTGCGCGGCACCTGAACGGGCTTGGCGCACGTCTCATCCTCCTCGACCGGGACGCGGACGGGCTGGCAGAGACATGCGCTGCGTGTCCCGGCGCCACGGGGGAGGTCGTCGATCTCGCCGACGCGGACGCGACCGCTCGGGCGATCGAAACGGTCGTCACGGGCCCCGTGGACATGCTGGTCCACAACGCCGCCGTGCTGCGCATGGAGCCGATCGAGGCCGTGAGCCTGAGCAGCTTCAGGGCGACACTGGACGTGGGAATCCAGGCAGCCTTTCAGCTCACCAAGGCGGTGTGGCCGGTCATGAAGGAGCGGGGGGGGACCCTGGTCTTCGTGTCGTCCCGGTCCGGAATCGAGGGTTTTGCCGAGGAGACGGCCTACTGTGCCTCCAAGCATGCGCTGGAGGGCTTTTCCAAATCCCTGGCGCTCGAGGGTGCCCCGCATGGCATCCTGTCGGTGACCATCACGCCGGGGATGTTCATGCATACACCGATGTCCGAGACGACCTACCCACCCGAGCTTCGGAAGAAGTGGGTGGACCCTCTGGAGCTCGCTCCCGCCTTCGCCTACCTGGCGACGCGCCCGTTGCAGTGGTCGGGGCGCCGACTCGATGCCTGGGCGCTGTCCAGGGCCGTGAACGGAAGGCCTGACGGCGGCGGAATTCACGACTCGTCGTCGCCCGGCGGGTGACCGATGGCAATCCGCGCTCCCGGGACCCCGGCGGCCGAGGAGAAGCTCTGCGCCACATGCGGGCGGCGGATCGAGCCCCGAGCGAAGTGGGCGCGCGTCTGGCCTGAGGTCCGTTACTGCAGTCGGCGATGCCGCGACCAAAGGCCGTCGGCCGTGGATGCCCAACTGGAGAAGACCATCGTCGATCTGCTCGAGGCGCGCACCGCGCAGGCGTCCATCTGCCCATCGGAGGCCGCGCGGCGCGTCCAACCGGACGCGTGGCGTCCGCTTCTGGAGCGAGCGCGGCAGGCAGGTCGACGTCTGGCGGCGCGCGGGGTCGTCTCGTTCACGCAGGGAGGAGCGTTCGTCGACCCGTCGCGGGCCCGTGGACCCGTTAGGCTGAAGCGAGGTCGGATGTGGGCCGAGCGATGAACGCACGTCGCCATCTTCTCGTCCTCGGAGATCAGCTCAATCGGTCGGTGCATCCGCTGGCAGGGGCAGATCCGGAGCAGACGACTGTGCTCATGATTGAGTCTCAGGAGATCGCGGACGCACTTCCCCACCACAAGCAGAAGCTGGTGCTCGTCTTCTCCGCGATGCGCCACTTCGCAGAAGAGCTTCGAGGCGCTGGCTTCACGCTCGACTACCGCAAGACGGCGGGCTTTGCCGAGGGTGTTCGTGAGCATCTGGAGGCGACCGGGGCGACGACGCTGGAAGTCATCGACCCGACGGACTGGGGCGTGCGCGAGGTCCTCGAAGAAGCTGCCGGTGTGAGCGGAGCGAAGCTTCAGGTGCACGAGAACGAACTCTGGCTGACTTCGGAGGGCGAGTTCAACGCGTGGGCCGATGGGAAGAAAGCGCTCAGGCTCGAGTACTTCTACCGGGACATGCGCAAGCGCTTCGGGTGGCTGATGTCCGAGGGAAAGCCGGTCGGTGGCACGTGGAACTACGATGCCGACAATCGGCAGACGCCCGAAGCGGGTCATCTCTTTCCGGGCATGCGGCGATTCCCTCCGGATGCGCTCACCGGCGAGGTGATCGCAGAGGTGGCTGCCCGCTGGCCGGGCCACTTCGGTAGTCTCGAGGGTTTTGCCTGGCCCGTCACGCGCGAGCAGGCTCTCGGGGCGCTCGATGACTTTCTCGAGCATCGCCTGAAGATGTTCGGTCCCTTCGAGGACGCGATGGTGGAGGGCGAAGCGGTCCTTTATCACAGCCTTCTGAGCATCCCCCTCAACCTCGGCCTGCTCCACCCCCTCGAAGTATGCGAGCGCGCACTCGCCCACGCCGCCGTGCCCGAGCACGACGTTCCCATCCACTCCATCGAAGGCTTTCTTCGTCAGATTCTGGGCTGGCGAGAGTTCATCCGTCACATCTACCGAAGGACGATGCCTGCCCTTCGTGACGCGAACGGTCTCGAACACACGAGCCCGCTTCCCGAGGCGTACTGGGGTGCTCCGACCCGGATGAGGTGCCTCTCCGAGGCTGTGCGCCAGCTCACGGAGACGGGTCATACGCATCATATCCAGAGACTCATGGTGCTGGGCAACTTCGCCCTCGTTGCCGGGGTCGATCCCAGGGAGCTCAACGACTGGTTCCTCACCTGTTACGTGGACGCCCTCGACTGGGTCGTGACGCCGAACGTCATGGGCATGAGCCAGTACGCGGACCTCGGGTCCTTTACGTCCAAGCCCTACGCCGCAAGCGGAAAGTATGTCGACCGCATGAGCGATCACTGCCGCGGGTGTGCCTATGACCCAAAGCGGACGGTGGGCCCGGGCGCCTGTCCTCTGAACAGCCTGTACTGGACCTTCATCGATCGGCACCGCCATCGCTTCGAGAGCAATCCGCGGATGGCGGTAATCGTGCGGGGCTGGATCAAACGTGATCCCGCAGTGCGATCCGACATCCTGGCTCATGGCGCGTCCGTGCTGGATGCGCTGCGCAGCGGGTCCCTGTAACGTGCCACCGCGATCATGCCTTCCGGAGGAATCCACCCCATGAGCATGCAGCCCGTCTACGACTGGATCGACGCCCACGCGGAGGAGTGCATCCGGGACCTTCAGCGCCTGGTGCGCCAGCCGTCCATCTCTGCCCAGGGCGTCGGCCTGCGCGAGTGCGCCACGCTCGTGCGCGACATGATGCACGACGACGGGCTGCCGGCGGAGTTCCACGAGCTGGACCAGGGCCCGCCGGTCGTGTTCGGGCATCTCAAGGCGAGGAAACCGGCCAAGACGATCCTCTGCTACTCGCACTACGACGTTCAGCCGCCCGAGCCGCTGGACGCCTGGACCCACGGAGGGCCGTGGTCCGCCGACATCGTGGACGGCGTCCTCTACGGACGCGGGGCCACGGACAACAAGTCGGGCGTGCTGGCCTTCAACAAGGCGGCCAAGGCGTTCCTGCAGGTGCGCGGGGAGGTCCCGGCTAACCTCAAGTTCCTCATCGAGGGCGAGGAGGAGATCGGCTCGCCGAACCTGGCCGCCTGGGCGGAGCGCAACAAGGAGCTCCTCGAGGCCGACGGCATGCACTGCCTGGATGGATCCCTCGAAACCGGCACCGACGTGCCGGACGTGTCGCTCGGGCTCAAGTCCGTGCTCTTCGTCGAGCTCGTCGCCCGCGGAGCGAAGGCGGACGTGCACTCGCTCAACTTTCCCCTGGTACCCGCGCCCGTGTGGGAGCTCGTGTGGGCGCTCAACACGATCCTCGACCGGGACCGGAAGATCCTCATCGAGGACTGGGCGGAGGGCATCTGGCAGCTCGGGCCCGACGACGAGCAGCAGCTGGCGGACAAGGAGAAGCGCGTCGACCTCGGCGCCATGAAGGAGGAGTGGGGGATCCCGGAGTTCGCGCTCGGCCGGGACGGAATCGACGCCATCCGGGCGCGTACGTACGAGCCCACCGCGAACATTCAGGGGATCATCGCCGGCTACACGGGACCGGGCACCAAGACCATCGTCCCGAACGAGGCGAGGGTCCGCATGGACTTCCGGCTCATTCCGAACATCCAGCCCGACGCCGCCATCCGGAAGCTGAAGGCGCACCTCGACAAGCACGGCTTCGGCCACATCGAGGTGCGTGCCTACGACGGCGCGGAGCCGCCATACAAGATCTCCGTGAAGGAGGACATCAGTCAGGCGATCATCGCGGCCGCGACCGAGGTGTACGGCGAAATGCCCGTGGTGAACGGGGTGTCGGCCGAGGGGGCCATTCTGCGCCACGTGTGGATCCCGTGTGTCCTGACCGGCTTCGCCAATCCGGGTGCCAACCTCCATGCCCCGGACGAGAACATCCACATCGACCGGTACATTCAGGGCATCAAATACGCGGCGGCGATCATGGAGCACTTCGGGAGGATGTAGGCAGTCGCCTCCCTCGCGCACCGTCGCGTCGCACGCCAAGGAGCATCCGATGGATCGCCGAACCCTGCTCGAGCTTTTCGCGGGCATTCCCCTCGCCGCGACGCTGGGCGTTCGCACCCGGGCCGACCGCGTGGTCGTGATCGGAGGTGGAATTCTCGGCTGCGCGGTGGCCTACCGGCTCGCACGGCGCGGCGCGGAAGTCACCCTCTGCGAGCGGGACCTCATCGGCGCGGGGGCGTCGAGCAAGTCGGCGGCGTGGATCAACGCCCACCACGCGAAGTCTCCGCAGCACTACTTCGAGATCAATCGACTCAGCACGCTCGCCTGGCGGGAGCTGGAGCGCGAGGTGGACGGCGTGCGTGTGAAGTGGGGCGGCCGGATCGAGTGGAGCGCGGACGAAGAGGGTACGCGCGTGCTCGAGGAGGCGGCCCGCCAGCAGCAGCGCTGGGGGTACCCCATCGAGCTCGTGGACGACGCTCACCTCCAGGAGATGGTGCCGTCGCTCGTCGTGGATCCGGATCTCCGGCTCGCCGCCTACGCGGCCCTGGAGGGCGGTGTCGACCCGATGGGGAGCCTGCACGCGCTCGTCGCGGCCGCGGAGGCGAACGGCGCGGTCGTTCGGATCGACACCGAGGTGACGGGCATCGACGTTCGCGGTGACCGGGTGTCGGCGGTGCGTACCTCCACCGGCACGATCGAGGCGGACGTCGTGGTTGTGGCGGCCGGCGTGGACACGGAGACCATCGCGGGCTGGCTCGACGTGCGCGTGCCGCTCCGCGCGGCGCCCGGGGTGCTCGGGTACACGTCGGGGCCCGGCGTAGATCTGCCTTGCATCGTCGCCGGACCGGACGTGAACATTGTGCCGCGCCCTGGCGGGAGCCACGTCATCGCGCGGGGATTCGTGGGCGAGCCCGTGTACAGCGAGCAGCGGCCCTCGTCCGCGGTGGACGAGGCAGAGGACGTCCTCCGCCTGATCAAGCGGCGCTTCCGGGGCATGGACGATGCGCCTCTCGATACGGTCACACTCGGCTGGCGACCGCTCCCCGTCGACGGGCATCCGGTCGCCGGCTTCGCGCGGAGCGTGACCGGCCTCTATCCGCTCGTCACGCACAGCGGATACTCTCTCGCGGCGACGCTAAGCAGTCTGGCCGCGATCGAGATTCTCGACGGCGTCTCCGTGGACCTGCTGGCGCCGTACCGTCCGACCCGGTTCTGAGTCTCGGGCGGAGCCCGCCCGGCGCGCGAGGCGTCCGGGGGAGCTCGCCGGAACCCGAGGTCAGATCGCGCAGCCGCCCGTGAAGTTCACCGCCGGATAGGTGGTCGTAGCCTCCGCGGTGCGGGTGTCGAGCTTCACGCGAATGGTCAGCTCATTGCTCACGCCGCCCCGCCTCGGCGAACAGTACGCCAGCACGTAGTAGCTGTTGGCCATGGCCTCGATCTGGCTCCCCACACCGGAAAACTCGGTGAGAAGCGCCGCGCTGTTGTCGGCGAACGCCGAGCCCGATCTGCCGATCCGTTTGAGGAAGGTCTCGTCGATCTCGCCCCGCAGGCCGATCGAGTAGATGGAGATTTCGCTCGCCTCCACCGCGGACAGCGCCGCGGACGCCGGCACGCGGTTCGCCTGATCGGTCCCGTCGGTGAAGATCACGAGCGCCCCGGCCTGAGTGACGCCGCCCGCCAGACCATCCTGCATGCGCTGCTCGACCAGCTGAATTCCGAGCTGGATCGCGCCGTTCAGGTTCGTCGAGTTGTCACGGGTCACATCTTTCGTGAGTCCGTCGATGGCCGAGTTCAGTGCGCCCGCGTCGCTCGTGAAGTCGACGAGTCGGACCAGGTCGGCGCTGCCGTCGAACCACCAGACGCCCACGGCGACGCCGGCGGCGTCGAGCGATTTGTCGACAAAGGCCTTCGCGGCGGTCTTCAGGAGAGGCAGGGCGTCGGAGCCGGTGATGCTCCCGCTCATATCGAGCAGCAGGGCGACGCTCGTCTGGAACCGCCCAGGCTTTGGCTGGAATGCCTTGGAAGATTCGAAGCCGGAATCCGACAGGCCGTTGTCGAGGAGCTCGAACGCCTCCACGGGGAGGTTCGGGACCGGCTCTCCGTCCTCGGTGGAAACCCGGAACGTCACCAGCACCTTGGCGGGCGGCTCCGTACCCGTGTCGAGGATGTCGATGACGAGGGGCGAGAGCTCCGGGCCGGTGGAGTCGCCGCACCCCAGCAGGGCCAGCAGTGCGAGGACGGTGGTGCCCGAGCGTCCGATCTTCACGGCCGTGTACCTTCGATGGGAAAGGGGATGGTCCGGATGCCTCGCGAGCCTCATACCCGGACGCGGCCCGCGAGGATCCCCCCGGACTTCATGTTTCTACCCATATCTTCGCGCCCCGGGCCGGAAACTCCTAACCGGGCTCTCGCCCCTGCCGGCAGGCCCAGCCGATGCGCGGGCGCGTCAGTCCAGGTCGAACCGATCCAGGCTCATCACCTTGTCCCAGGCGGCCACGAAATCGCGCACGAACCGCTCCTGCGCGTCGCCCTGAGCGTAGACTTCCGCGAGCGCGCGAAGCTCGGAGTTGGATCCGAAGACGAGGTCGGCCCGGGTAGCCGTCCACCGGACCGCTCGGGTTGCTCGGTCACGGCCCTCGAAGATCTGTTCCGAATCGGACCTCGCCGACCACTCGGTGCTCATGTCCAGGACATTGACGAAGAAGTCGTTCGTAAGCGTGCCCGGATGATCCGTGAAGACGCCGTGCTTCGTCTGTTCGAAGTTGGCGCCGAGGGCACGCATGCCACCGACCAGCACCGTCATTTCCGGCGCCGACAGCGTCAGCAGCTGGGCCCGGTCCACGAGCATCTCCTCGGCCGACACGGTGTAGTTGGCCTTCAGGTAATTGCGGAATCCGTCCGCCTCGGGCTCGAGGGGTTCGAAGGAAGCCGCGTCGGTCTGCTCCGCCGACGCGTCGGTCCGCCCCGGCGTGAAGGGAACGGCAACGTCGAATCCGGCGTCCTTCGCGGCCTGCTCGACTGCTGCGCATCCACCCAGGACGATCAGGTCGGCCAGCGACACCTTCTTTCCGCCCGACTGGGCAGCGTTGTAGTCGGCCTGGACGGTCTCGAGAATCGCGAGCGCCTCCGAGAGGCGGCCCGGCTCGTTGACCTCCCAGTCCTTCTGCGGAGCGAGTCGGACCCGCGCCCCATTCGCGCCCCCCCGTTTGTCGGAGCCGCGGAAGGTGGACGCCGACGCCCAGGCGGTGGACACGAGCTGCGAGACCGATAGCCCGGAGGCCAGGATCTTCTGCTTCAGCCGGGCCACATCCCCCTCGCCGATCAGTTCGTGATCGACGGCCGGCACCGGATCCTGCCAGAGGAGCTCCTCCTCCGGAACCAGAGAGCCCAGGTAGCGGGCCCGCGGACCCATATCGCGGTGTGTCAGCTTGAACCACGCGCGCGCGAACGCGTCGGCCAGTTCGTCGGGGTTGGCGTGGAAATGCCTCGAGATCGGGCCGTAGATCGGATCCTCGCGCATCGCGATGTCCGCCGTGTTCATGACCGGCGCATGCCGCTTGGCCGGGTCGTGCGCGTCAGGCACCGCATTGGCGGCAGCACCGTCCTTCGGCACCCACTGCCAGGCACCGGCAGGGCTCTTCGTCACCTCCCACTCGTAGCCGAACAGGGTGTCGAAGTAACTGTTGTCCCATTCGATGGGGGTTGGAGTCCACGCGCCTTCCAGACCACTGGTGGTCGTATCACCACCCCTTCCGGTCCCGAACGTGTTCCTCCAGCCCAGGCCCATCTGCTCGATGCTGGCGCCTTCGGGCTCCGAGCCCACCAGGGCGGGGTCGCCGGCGCCGTGCATCTTACCGAAGGTGTGACCGCCCGCGACGAGCGCGACGGTTTCGTAGTCGTTCATCGCCATGCGGGCGAACGTCTCACGCACGTCACGACCGGAGGCGATCGGGTCCGGCTGGCCGTTCGGTCCCTCCGGGTTCACGTAGATGAGACCCATCTGGACGGCGGCGAGGGGCCTTTCGAGTTCGCGGTCGCCGGAGTAGCGCCGGTCCCCGAGCCACTCCGTCTCCTTGCCCCAGTAAATGTCCTCCTCGGGGTGGTACACGTCCTCGCGGCCACCGGCGAAGCCGAAGGGCTTCAGCCCCATCGACTCGATCGCGCAGTTGCCGGCGAAGATCATGAGGTCGGCCCAGGAGATTCTGTTGCCATACTTCTGCTTGACGGGCCACAGGAGACGACGCGCCTTGTCGAGGTTTCCGTTGTCCGGCCAGCTGTTGAGGGGAGCGAAGCGGATCGTTCCGGAACCGGCGCCGCCCCGGCCGTCACCCGTGCGATACGTGCCTGCGCTGTGCCACGCCATCCGGATGAACAGTGGGCCGTAGTGGCCGTAGTCTGCCGGCCACCAGTCCTGGGAGGTCGTCATGAGCTCGAACAGGTCCTTCTTGAGCTCCTCCAGATTCAGCTTCCTGAACTCGGCGGCATAGTCGAACGCCGCGCCCAGCGGGTTCGCCGCCGGGGGGTTCTGCCGGAGGATGGCCAGGTTGAGCTGGTTGGGCCACCAGTCGCGGTTGGACGTGGCACCGGCGTGCGTGGCCATGCCGTGCATCACGGGGCACTTGCTCTGGTTCGAGTTCGGTCCGTCTGTCATGATCAATTCGATTGTGGTGTTGAGTTGAGCGGGTCGACGGTGGTTCTGAGGCCACCGCGCGGGGGTCGTGCGTGGTCGGGTCGGCGATCGGTTCGCGAGGGGGTCGGATAAGAGGGCTTGTCCCCTCGCTTCATCCGTCGAGTGGCCAGCTCAGAACGGTGTTCTCCGTAACGATTCCTCCGCGGTCTCCGATCTCGAGAGAGCCGTAGCGCTGCGCGAAGCAGGCCGGCAGCTCGCGGTCTCCGGTGGGGGAGAGCCAGAGACGAAGGAGGTGTCTCCGACGCGACGGCTCGGGCCAGTCCTCGAAGCCGGTACGGTCGTGCAGCTGCGAGTGGTTGTAAACGAACTGCATGTCACCCGGCTCGAGCCGCATGCGAACGTGCATTTCGGGGGACTCGGCCAGCGCGTCGAGCCGGTCGAGGGCCGCAACGTGGTCGGGCGTCAGGCGCATCGCCTCGTCGAAGCGCTGGGCGCTCTCGATGTACTGCCGCTGGTAGAAGACCGTCAGATGCCCGGCGTGCCAGTTGAAGACCGGGATCTCCATGAAGGGTTTCGCGCCCGGAGGGACTTCCCCACGTCGGTCCGTCGCGACGGGGTCGAAGAGTCGCTCCAGCAGATCCGGGTCTTCCCGTCGCATCCGGTTGTAGATCGAAAGGGCGCTCACGAGCAGGGAGTCACCACCCGACTTCGCGTTGCGCAGGCAGAGCAGCCCCACGACGTCCGCGCTGTCCGTGTGGAAGCTCTGCCGCTCCGCGGTCTGGTAGATGCGCGTGTTCGGATCCAGGGAGCTCGCACCGGTGTTGCGGACGTGTCCGAGGATGTGGCCCTGGGCGTTCTGTGAACGGGCGCTGCCCAGGTGCGTGCCGATGCCGCAGAAGATCGTCGCGGCGAAGAGCTGGTCGTACCCGTCGATGGGCAATCCCCGAAGCACCTCGAACCCGATCCCGTGGAGCAGCTTCTCCTTCATGCGCACGAGGTGCGCGCCGAAGGACGGAAGCGGAAAGTCGGCGGACGAGATCTCCCCGAGATCCCGACCCAGGGAGAGGAAGTGCCGGGCCGCGGCCTCGAGCTCGGCGACGTCGTTTGGGGAGAGGGTCACGATCCACTCGTCGGACCGACTTTCCATGTCACGGCCGAGCCAGGCGGCCTGGCCGGTGATCTCCTCGGGGATCCCGGCCAACAACGAATGCGGCATGGTCTCGTTAGCGCTCCTTCAGGGCCCGTTCGATCCGCACCAGGCGTTCCTCGATCTGCTGCAGCCGGTGCAGGATGATAACGTGCGTCTTCTTGGCGTCGATCCCCACCGGACTGTCCGCGCTCGCGATCTCTCCGGCGATGGCGTCGTAGACGTCCTTCGGCACTTCCATCGGCATGGTCCTAGATCGCGCACGCCTTTCCGGCGGCATCCACCCTCGGAAGCCCCGCGTGCTCCCAGGCCTCCATTCCCCCGGTGACGTTGTAAAGTTTCGCGTACCCCTCCCGCAGCAGGAGACCGATGGCCGTGCTGGAACGGTTGGCCGTCGCGCACGTCACCGCGATGCTCGCATCCTTCGGCAGCCCGAGCTCGTCGAAGCGCGGAGGCCTTCCCAGCTGCGGAGCCAGGTGCGTGTAGGGCATGACCAACGAGCCTTCGATGTGGCCCTCGTCCCACTCGTCCGTCTCGCGGACGTCGAGCACGCGCATCCCGTTCGTGGAAAGCCGCTCGTGCAGCGTCCGGACGTCCATCTGGGGCGTCGTCTCGACGGGACGTCCCGAATCCATCCACGCGGTCAGCCCACCCTCGAGGAAGCCTGCGACGAACTGGTCCAGCCCGATGAAGCCCATGTTGTAGATGCATCGCTGGGCGTCGTCGTCCTTGTCCGTGAGCAGGATGATGGGTGCGTCGTCGGGAACCACCCAGCCCACGCGCTGCTCGAACTCAGAGCTGCTCATCTGCACGTTGATGGACCCCCGGATGTGCCCGCCGCCCCACGCCGCGGACGAGCGCGCGTCGACGAGGTAGTGCCCGTCGTTCAGGAGCGTTTCGACGGCATCCGGGGTGAGGGGCTTCGCCTTCGGCCTGCCCAGCGTCAGCGCACGCCGTCCCTGATTCGTGGCGACGATGTTGAGGATGTTCGCCGGCTTGATCGGCTGGTCCTCGTCCATGTACGCCGTGAACCGATCTCGGTCCCTGATCTTCAGCGCGTCGTTGAAGCGCCGCTCGTACCCTACGCTTGTGACAACCTTGCCACTGGAGACGCGGCCTCAGGTGGAGCCGGCCAGATGGCCGGGATATACCTCCACGTGGTCGGGAAGATCGAGGAATCGGGGGATGGCGACGTCGAAGAGCACCGGAGCGCCCTGCTCACCCTTCTGCGCGAGATCGGGCCGGGCCACGTCACCCACCATCACGAAGTCGGCGGTGAGGATGAACCAGGGCTCGTCGCCGCGGGGGTAGTCGTAGACCAGGAGGTTGATCTGCTCAGGACGGTGCCCGGGCACGTGGACGACCTCCATGCCGACGCCGCCCAAGCGGATCATGTCACCGTGCCGGACCCGGGTGGCCTCGTAGGTAACGTCGGCCAGCTCGGGAAGGATCAGCTCGGCGCCGGTGGCCTCCGCCAGAGGGCGGGCGCCCGAGATATGGTCCGCGTGACTGTGGGAGTCGATGACGTACCGGATCTTCGACTTCTGTTTCTTGGCCATCGCCAGATACGGCTCGATGTCCCAGAGAGGGTCGAAGACCGCGCACTCGTCGGTTCGCTGGCAGCCGATCATATAGGCTGCGCAGCCGGTCTCCTCACGTATGATGGTTTCGAACCACATGCCGAGATTCCCGCGTTGAATGGGATTGCAGATCCGGGTACCTGGCCCAATGTCGGCCGCGCCCGTTGGCACCACAAGGCGGGCCCCGAGGGTGCGCGGAGCCCGCCCCCGCGGAGGCTGTGGCAGGCGGCCGCGGGGTCCGTCGCGGCATTGCGCGACTTTCCGGCCCACCGTCCTATTCAGCGTGTCGCGGGCCATGTCGGTCCGCCCAGCCAGGAGCCCATGGATGTCCCTCCGCCCCGTCCAGACGGCCGGTATCGCCACCGCCTCGTCACTCCTCCTTCTCGCCTTCGGTCTGAGCCGTTCTCCCTCGGAGGGCTCGGCACCGGGCTCGGTGGGTGTCGGCGCACCGGCGGCCGGTGTCGAGGTCACCATCCACGAGGGCACGAACATGGCCGCCGCGCTGTCGCCCGACGGGCGCACGCTGGCCATTGACGCTCTCGGCAGGATCTGGACGCTTTCCGCCGCGGGCGGTGAGGCGACCGCCCTGACCGATCCGTTCGGAGACGCGCGTCAGCCGGTGTGGTCGCCGGACGGCAGGCGGATCGCGTTTCAGGCCTACTGGGACGGCAACTACGACATCTGGGTGATGGAGTCGGACGGCTCCGCGCTCTCACGGCTGACGGCGGGTCCCTTCGACGACCGCGAGCCGCACTGGTCGCCGGATGGGGCACGGGTCGCGTTCTCGTCGGACCGTGGCGGTACGTACGACGTGTGGGAGGTCGCCGTGAACGGCCGGAGCGAGCCCGTGCGTCTCACCGACGGGTCGGACAACGAGTACGCTCCGGCGTACGGTCCGGGCGGACGGATCGCGTGGGTCACCGACGGAGACGAGGCGGGCGTGTGGGCGCGCGTCGGGTCTGCCGCGGCCGAGCGCGTGGTCGACCTCGAGGGCGCCGAGGGATTCGCGCCTTCGTGGAGCCCGGACGGCGCGCGCATCGCGTACAATCGGCTCGTCTACGGGCGCAGCACGCTCCATGTGGCCGACGTTTCGGGGCGGGGGGCTGCGCCGGTGCAGGTGAGTGAGCCGGACGAGGACGTCTTCCCATTCCGGGCGAACTGGGGCGCGGACGGCCGGATCGTGTACACCTCCAACGGGAGGATCCACGCGCGCCCCGCTGCGGGGGGGAGCGCGGCCGAGATCCCCTTCTCGGCGACGGTCGAGGTCACGCGCAGCGCGTACAGGAAGGCCCTGCGGAGCTTCGACGCGACGGGGCCGCGACCCGTGCGCGGCATCCTGTCGCCTGCCGTCTCGCCGGACGGGGCAAGCATCGCCTTCACCGCCCTCGGCGACCTATGGATCATGCCCGTCGGCGGCGAGCCCCGGAGGCTCACCGACGACCCGTGGGTGGAGTTCGACGCGGCGTGGTCGCCCGACGGGAGCAGCCTGGCCTTCTCGTCGGATCGGGCCGGTGAGATCGACGTCTGGGTTCACGACGTCGCGAGCGGGCGGGATCGTCAGGTGACCCGGGGCGGGGGAAGCGGACCGGCCTGGTCTCCGGACGGCTCGGAGATTGCCTACGTCGGTGGAGCCGGCCCGGATGCCGGTCTTCGGGTGGTCAACGTGCGGACCGGGGGCGCCGTGACCGTGCGACGGGGCCTCAACGGGCCGGGGCGACCGACCTGGTCGCCCGACGGGACTCGGATCGGCGTCTCCGCGCTGTCGCCCTACTCGACCCGGTACCGCGAGGGCGTGAACAAGGCGCTCCTGATCCGGGTGCCACGGCCGGCGGCGGAGGACAGCGACACGGACCCGTTCCACGACGGGATGGCCCAGCAGGTCGACGAGCGCTGGCTCGACTTCCTGCCGCACTCTTCCGTGGGCACGCGCTCCACCGACGGGCCGGTATGGTCTCCGGACGGGGACCGGCTCGCGTACGTTTCGAACGGCGTCCTCTGGGTGATCCCGGTGACCCTCGACGGCGATCCGCTCGGGCCGCCACAGCGGCTCAACAACGAGACGACGTCGGACATCTCGTGGGCCGGTGACTCGAGGTCGATCGTGTATCTGACCACTGATCGACTGCGCCGCGTATGGCTGGAGAGCGGAGCGATCGAGGACATCGCCGTGCCCCTCACATGGGCGCGGGTGGTGCCCGACGAACGCACGCTCATCCACGCCGGCGCGGTCTTCGACGGCGTCTCGGACGAGCTCTCCCGCGACATGGACGTCGTGATCGTCGGCAACCGCATCGCCCGGGTCGAGCCGCACGACCCGCTCCTCCACGACGACGCGCGTGGCCGGGGCCGGGTGGTCGACGCCTCGGACGGTGTCCTCTCCCCCGGACTCATCGAGATGCACACGCACGGAGGGATCGGCGAGGGAGAGGCGATCGGCCGGCAGTGGCTCTCGTACGGGGTGACGACGATTCGCCGTGTATCGGCGGATCCGTACGACATGACCGAAGCCAAGGAGTCGGTGGAGTCGGGCCGGCGGATCGGTCCGCGCATCTTCGCCACCGGAAATTCCATGGACGGAAGCCGGATCTTCTACGGCGGCGGGGCGTCGATGGGGGCCATCGCCCAGGTCGAGCTGGAGTTGCAGCGGGGCGCTGCGCTCGGGTACGATCTGATCAAGACGTACGTCCGCCTGCCGGATGCGGTGCAGCGCCGGGTGATCGAGGCCGCACATGCACGCGGCATGTCGGTGACGTCGCACGAGCTCTACCCCGGGGTCGCGTACGGCGCCGACGGCGTCGAACACGTCCGTGGCACCAGTCGGCGAGGGTATTCGACGAAGGTCACCGAGCTCAACCGCAGCTACCAGGACGTCGTGGAGCTGCTCGCCCGTTCGGGCATGTCCATCACGCCCACGGTCGGGCTGTACGGTGGATTCGGGCTGCTCGCGGGCGACGACCCTGCGCTCCTCGAGGACGCGCGACTCGAACACTTCGGAGGGAGCACCGGGCGGGGGCGCCGTGGCGGGGACGTCGAGGTGGTCCGCCGGATGGTCTCCGACATGGGGTCTCTCGCCCGGCGGGTCGTCGAGGAGGGCGGCGTCGTCGTCGTGGGCACGGACTTCGGGCCGGCAGGACTCTCGCTCGTCGCGGAGATGGAGGTCCTCGCGCGCTACGGCGGGATGGATCCCGCGGACGTGCTGCGCGCGACGACGTCGATTCCGGCCGCGGTGATGGGCTACGGCGACGACCTCGGAGTGATCCGGCCGGGGATGCTCGCGGACCTCGTCGTCTTCGGCGGCGATCCGGTACGGGACATCTCGGCGGTGCGCGACGTTCGCTGGGTGGTGACCAACGGCCGGGCCTACTCGCTCGCGGAGCTGCTCGACGCGCCCGACTAGGGTCGACGCGCCCGCTCCTCCTCCATCTCGAGGCACCGCTCCGCGCCTGGATGGAGACCGATCCGTTCGGGCGTGCGCCGGCCGTGCCGGATCGGTGCCTTGACTCCTCCGGCGCCCCCGATCACGATGCGGCGCCATTCGACGCACACCCGGGGGAGGGGCCGTTGCCGGAGACACCAGCGTACGAGCGGGATCCCCGCCGGACACGACTCGACACGGCGATTCTTCGTTCCGGATCCGATGGGGGGCGCACGTACGTCGTGCTCGCCGACACGATCCTGTACCCCGAAGGAGGCGGGCAGCCGGCCGACCACGGCGCGATCGACGGCGTCGAGGTCATCGATGTTCAGAAGGTCGACGGGGAGATCCGTCACTACGTCGAGGGGATGCCGCCGGGGCTGTCCGGTGCGGTGCGCGTCGACCTCGACTGGCGCCGGCGGTTCGATCACATGCAGCAGCACACCGGGCAGCACCTGCTGACGGCCATCGCGGACTCGCGCTTCGGCTGGGCCACGACGGCATTCCACCTCGGCGAGGCCGTGTCGGACATCGAGGTCGGCACGCCGGACGTCGATCCCGGCCGGCTCGCCGAGCTCGAAGAGGCCGTGGCGGCCGAGATACGGGCGGGGCGGCCCGTGACCTCGCGCCGGGTGAGTCACGAGGAGTACGCGGCGATGCCGGTCCGCTCGAGGGGGCTGCCTGCAGGGCACACGGGGAGCGTCCGCCTCGTCGAGATCGAGGGCGTCGACCTCAACACGTGCGGCGGCACGCACTGCGCGTCCACCGGGGAACTCGAGGCGATCAAGCTCCTGGGCACCGAGTCGGTGCGGGGCGGGACGAGGATCTTCTATGTGGCGGGCGCCCGGCTCCGGGGCCTGCTCGGAGCGCATCATCGACGCAACGCCGAGCTGCGCGCCCTGCTCGGCGCTTCGGACGAAGGCTTGCCGGAGGCGGCGGCGGCCCGCCTCGATCAGCTCCGGGAGAGCCAGAAGGCGTTGCGTGCCCTGGAGGACGATCTCGCCACGGCGAGCGCCGAGGGGCTCGCCGCGCGACCGGATCAGGTGCTCGTGGCGCACTGGCCCGACCGCTCCCTGCCGTTCCTCCAGAAGGTGGCCCGCGATCTGGACCGCCTCGCACCGGACCGCGTCGCGTTGCTCACGTGCGGCTCAGGAGAGGACGGCGCCTTCGTCGTGTGCGCGGGAGAGGCGAGCGAGGCAGACGTGCGCGAGGTGGGCGGGCGTGTGGCCGAGGTCCTGGGGGGACGCGGCGGGGGGTCGGGCCGTCTCTTCCAGGGCAAGGCGAGTGCCCTTTCGAGGAGAGCGGAGGCGGCTGCGCTTCTCGCGTGAAGAGTGAACGGTCGCCGTGCGGGCCGACGGTCGCCTGCCGTCCCGTTCAGCCGCGCGGTCTGGCGACTACCGCCGCGACCGCCCGGGCCACCCGGATGCCGTCCATGGCCGCGCTCATGATCCCGCCGGCGTATCCGGCTCCCTCTCCGCACGGATAGAGCCCGTCGAGATCGGGACTGGTCAGACGCTCCTGGTCACGCGGAACCCGCACGGGCGAGCTGGTTCTCGATTCGACCCCTGCGAGCACCGCCTCGTCGCTCACGTACCCGCGCATGCGCCGATCGAAGACCTCGAGGGCACGGCGCATGCGCGCGGCGATCCCGAGGCCCACCACGTCCAGGACCTCCCCGACGTCGGTCGCCGCCAGGCCGGGCTGGTAACTCGTCTTCGGCACGGTGGTGGAGCCTCGCCCCGCCACGAAGTCGGTGGCGCGGGTGGCGGGGGCGCGCAGGCCGCCGCCTCCCGCCTGGAACGCCGCCTCCTCGATACGACGCTGTAGGTCGACGCCGGCCAGGGGGCCCCGGAATCCCGCCCGCAAGGCGTCTTCCGGCTCGATGCCCACCACCAGCCCCGAGTTCGCGTACGGCGAGTCACGCCGGGAGAGACTCATGCCGTTCAGCACCAGTTCGCCGGGGTTCGTGGACGCCGGGACGATGAATCCCCCGGGGCACATGCAGAAGCTGAAGACGCCGCGCTCCGACTCGGTATGCGCCAGCCGGTAGGCGGCGTTGGGCAGCTTCGGGTGCTCGGCGTTTCTCCCGTACTGGATGCCGTTGATGAAGGGCTGTGGATGTTCGATGCGCACGCCAAGCGCGAACGGCTTGGATTCCAGCGAGACGCCCGCGTCGAGCAGCATCGCGAAGACGTCGCGCGCCGAGTGTCCCGTCGCGAGCACGACCGCGTCCGCGCCGACCTCCTCCCCGGAGCTCAGGCGGACGCCGGCGACGCGCCGCCGTGTCCCCTGTGCGCGCGTGATCAGCTCCACGACGCGCGTTTCGAAGCGGAAGCCGACGCCGTGGCCCTCGAGGCGTTCGCGCAGCGCCGTGACCACCTTCGGGAGCCGGTTGCTGCCGATGTGCGGGTGGGCGTCAGTGAGGATGGCGTCGGGCGCCCCGTGCAGGGCCAGCACCTCGAGCACGTCCCGACAGTCACCTCGCTTGTGGGAGCGCGTGTACAGCTTGCCGTCGCTGTACGTGCCCGCGCCGCCCTCGCCGAAGCAGTAGTTGCTGTTCTCGTCGACGACGCCGAACTGGTTGAGTCCCCGGAGGTCGCGGCGGCGAGGCTGGACGGTCTTTCCGCGGTCGATCACCGTGCATCCGATGCCGTGCCGTGCCAACTCATAGGCGCAGAAGAGCCCACCGGGGCCGTCCCCAACGATCACCACCCGCGCGAGCCGGTCGACGTCGACCGGATGCGGCGTGCCCAGCTCTCTCGGCTCCGGATCCACCTCCAGCAAAAGCCGGAAGACGGCGCGGCCGTGGCGCGCGTCGATGGATCGCTTGCGCAGCGCCAGCGGCGGGAGGTCGGTGGCGGTGATGCCGAGGCGCTGCGCGGCCCTGGCGCGCAGGGCCGCGTCGTCGTCGGGCTCGTCGAGCCCGAGCTCCACTTCGATCACGGACGGCAGTTCGATCATGGCCCAAGGAGACGTGGGGGCACCCTCCCGTCAAGCTGGCGCGCGCCCCGGGCGGGGGCTACATGGTGGCCGGGCGGCATCGACGACGACCACGAGGGACGGCATGAAACGCTACGATCGCGCGTATTTCGATCGATGGTACCGGGGCGACGACTCCGGGATCGGCGCGCCCGAGGATCTCGAACGCAATGTCGCCCTCGCGGTGGCCGTCACCGAGTCGGTACTCGCCGGCCCCCTCGAGAGCGTGCTTGACGTGGGATGCGGGGAAGGGAGGTGGCAGACCGTGCTGGGTCGGCTCCGGCCCGAAGCGACGTACCTCGGCATCGATCCGAGCGAGTACGTGGTCGAGCGGTACGGCGATACACGTAACCTGCGCTCAGGCTCGTTCGAGGATCTCCGGCTTCATGTCTTCGACGAGCCCTTCGACCTCGTCGTGTGCTCGGACGTACTGCACTATCTCGACGACGACGCCATTCGCGCCGGCTTGCCCGCGCTGGTCGAGCGGTGTGGCGGCGTCGCGCTCCTCGAGACGTTCACCGCGGAGGACGACCCCGAGGGCGACCGCGTCGATTTCAGACTGCGGAGCGCGGCGTGGTACCGGGAGACATTCGCGGAGTTCGGACTCGTCGCGCTCGGACTGCAGCTCTACGTTCCTGAGGACGTCGCCGAGGATCTGGACGCCCTGGATCTGGCATCGTGGCCCGGGCGTATCGGCTGATCGGCACGCGGCTCGCCACCCATGACCGACCTCCCCGACTCCCTGCGCGAGTCGACGCCCAGCGCTCGGGATCTGCTCTCGGAGCGGGACTTCATGGTGTACCTGGTGACGCGGGCGCTCGGCGTGCTGGGCACCGTCGCGCAGAGCGTGACCATGGGCTGGCAGGTCTACGACCTGGCGCGCGCGGAGCGGGGTGTGGCGGAATCCGCGCTTTGGGTCGGGCTGCTCGGGCTCGTGACCTTCGTCCCGCTCTTCGTGCTCGCGCTCCCTGCCGGGGTGGTGGCGGACCGTTATCCGCGCAAGACGCTCCTGTCGCTGTGCTTCGCCGGGGAGGCGCTGTGCGCGGTCCTTCTGGTCTGGAGTGCGGCGGCGGGCCTGCTCACCGTGCGCGTGCTGCTCGGCATCGCGTTCCTGTTCGGCATCGCGCGTGCCTTCCGGGCACCGGCGGGCGTGGCGCTCGCCCCGATGCTGGTACCGAAGGCGTTGCTGCCGCGAGCGATTGCATGGAACTCGCTGGCGTTCCAGATCGGCACCATCAGCGGGCCGGCGCTCGCCGGCTATCTGGTCGGCCGGTGGTCTTCCACACACTCCTACGGGGTGTCGCTCGTCCTGTACCTGATCCCGATCGTGGGCCTCGCCCTGATCCGCCGCCCCACGCGCCCCGCGCCCCACATCGGCTCGCGCCGGGATCGCGTCGCGGAAGGCCTCACCTACATCCGCACGAATCGGGTCGTGCTCGGCGCCATCTCCCTCGACCTCTTCGCGGTCCTGCTCGGCGGCGCCACGGCACTGCTGCCCGTCTTTGCGCGCGACATCCTTCACGTTGGACCCGAGGGCTTCGGTCTGCTCCGGGCGGCCCCCGCCGTGGGTGCAGCGATGGTGGCGCTCGTGCTCGCCAGCCGGCCCATCTACCGGCACGCGGGCACGGCGATGTTCGCAGGAGTCGCCGTGTTCGGCATCGCGACGGTCGTCTTCGGGCTCTCGCGGTCGTTCCCGCTCTCGCTGCTCGCGCTGGCCACGCTGGGGGGAGCCGACATGGTCTCGGTGTACGTGCGCCAGACGCTCATTCAGATCGTGACGCCGGACGAGATGCGGGGAAGGGTCGCGTCGGTGTCGTTCCTCTTCATCGGCGCTTCCAACGAGCTCGGCGAGTTCGAGAGCGGGGTGACCGCCCGCCTGTTCGGTCCCGTCGTCGCGGCGCTGTTCGGCGGCGTCGCCTCGCTCTGCGTCACGGGGCTCTGGGCGCGTCTGTTTCCGGAGCTGCGGCGCGTCGATCGTCTCGGGTAGGCGGGCCGGTGCCCCGGCCGCGAGACTAGTCCGGTGAGCGGGAGCCCGGCCGCTACTCCGGGGCGCGCGCCTCGGGGAAGACCGGAGCCAGGAGCCCGCTCTTCGAGCGCCCCCAAGGGTCCTGACCGGCGCGCACCCGGTTCACCATCTCGAGCGCGCTCTCCGTGCAAGGGGGCAGCTCCGCGTCACTTCGGCCGAGCGGAGTGATCCGATCTCCCCACCGCACCAGGAGCGAGCAGTACGTGAGGCCGCCGCCGAACGCCGGCATGAGGAGCCAGCTTCCGGGCTCCACGCGTCCCTCCTCGAGCGCCTCGACCAGCGCGACCGGGACGGTGGCGGCGCTCATGTTTCCGTACTTCTCCACGGTGAGCATGACCCGCTCCATCGGGATGCCCGCGTACTTCGCCACGGACTCGATGATCCTCAGATTCGCCTGGTGCGGCACCACCAACCCCACCTGGTCGGCACTCACGCCGGCGCGCTCCAGCACCTGACCCGAGGCACGCGCCATCGCCTGGACCGCCCGCTTGAAGATCTGGGGTCCGTCGAAGTCCCAGAAGGTGTCGCCGAGGGTGATGCCGAGCCCGGCGTAGCCGCATCCGAAGCCCCGGACGCGGAGCGTCTGGCGGGCCTCGGCGTCGCAGCCTAGAACGCTGGCCATGAGCCCTTCCTCGCGGTCGGTGGCCTGCAGCACGACGGCTGCCGCGCCGTCCCCGAAGAGCACGGCCACGCTGCGGTTGCTCCAGTCCATGTATCGGCTGATCAGCTCCACGCCGATCACCACGGCACTTCGGATCGTGCCGTCGCGGATCATCGCGGAGGCCGCCGCCAGGCCGTAGCAAAAGCTCGTGCACGCGGTGTTGAGGTCCATCGCGGCGGCGTTCGTCGCGCCGAGGGCCACCTGCACGCCGGACGCGCTGTTGGGGCACAGTTCGTCGTTGCTGACGCCGCCGTAGACGATCAGATCCACGTCGGCCGGATCCAGGTCGGCGCATGCGAGGGCCCGGCGCGACGCGAGTGTCGCGAGCTCCGTCGCCGTCACGTGCGACACCCGCCGCTCCTTCATGCCGGTGCGCGTGGTGATCCACTCGTCCGACGTGTCGAGGAAGGTGGAGAGGTCGTCGTTGGACAGGACCGCGGGGGGCATGCAGCTCCCCCAGCCGGTGATGGCGGCGTGGGTCTTCATCGCTTCAAGTTATCACCGGCGGACGCCGCTCGCCGGATCAGCCTCGGAGGAACGCGCCGGCCACCATCTTCGCGATCTGGATGTCCTGGATGGCGACTCCGGTCAGGTCCGCGATCGTGATCTGGTCTTCGTGCGTCCGTCCGCGCGACGCGTCTTCGATCACCTCGCCCAGCTCGACGATGGAAGACGCCGAGAGGTGTCCGTCCCGCACGGCGGGCGCACACTCGCCGTGATCGACACACTGGGAGCGACTGTCCGCCACCACGACATCCGCCCTTCCGAGGAGGGCCGCGTCGAGCTCCTGTTTGCCGTGGTCGTCGGAGCCCATGGCGGTGATGTGCGTGCCGGCCCGAACGAGCTCGGCGGCGAAGAGGGGCGCGCGTGCGGCCGTGGTCGTCACGATGAGGCGACACTCTGCGGCGAGCGCCTCGAGCGTCGGCGCGGGCTCGACCTGCAGTCCCCACGCGCGGACCCAGTCCGAGCGGCGCAGCTCTTCGGTCATGGCGGTCACCTTCGCCGGGTTCCGGCCCCACACCAGGCAGCGGCCACAGTCCACCACGTGCCGCAGGAGCTGGAGCTGCATCCGCGCCTGCACGCCCGTGCCGATGATCCCGATGCACCCGACGTCCGATGGCGCGAGGTACCGGGCCGCCACCGCGCCGGCCGCGGCGGTGCGCATGTCCGTGAGCCAGCACCGATCGTGGAGAACGAGCGCGAGGGCGCCCGTCTTCTGGCTGAACACGAGGATCGCGCCGTCGCTGGGGGGAAGGCCCACCCCGGGGTTCGCGTAAAACGCGGAGGCCACCTTGAGTACCCACCATTCGTCGCCGGGCACCGCTCCGTACTTGATGTGCACGTCGCCCGGTGGCTCTTCGAAGTGGAGGAAGCCAACCGGCGGCACCGTGACCCGACCCCGGGAGTAGAGCCGGAAGCCGTCCTCGATGTCATGGATGAGCCGGGGGACGTCGACGAGTCTCCGGATTTCGTCGAGCCCGAGAACGGCCGGTGCGGGCCCGTGCTCCCCCATCAGTCCTGTCGCTTCCGGTTCCAGATCAGGTACGCCGGCACGCCGAGCAGTACGATGCCGAGTCCGAACGCGGACTCCTTCGGCTGCTCCATGACCTGGTTCGCCACGATGGCCGCCGCGGCGAGGACGAAGAGCAGCGGCGGGAGCGGGTACCCCGGGACCCGGAAGGGGCGGGGCGCGTCCGGCCTCCTGACCCGCAGGGCGATGACCGCGGCCGCGCCGAGCGCGTAGAAGATCCATCCGACGAAGACGACGTACGTGAGCAGCTGCTCGAAGGTCCCGGTCGCGGCGAGGACCGCGGTCCAGGCGCACCCCGACACGATCGCGAACGCCGGCGTACCGTGCTTCGGGTTCACCTCGGCGAGCTTCGCGAAGAAGACGCCGTCCCGCGCCATGGCGAGGTAGGCGCGCGGGGCCGTGAGCACCACCGTGTGGCCCGCGGAGAACATGGACACGATGATGGCGAGCGCGATCGAGGTGCCCGCGAGGGGGCCCAGCACCGTGGTGACAGCCTCCGCAGCGACCCGGTCGGAGGCCGCGACCCGATCGGCTCCCATCGCGGCGAGGTAGCCGAAGTTCGCCAGCAGGTAGAGCCCGATGAGGGTGGCCGTGCCGAGAACGAGCGAGCGTGGGATCGTCCGCTGCGGCTCGATCGCCTCCCCGTCGATGAAGGTGACGTACTGCCAGCCCTCGAATGCCCACAGCACGGAGATCATCGCGAGGCCGACGGCTCCGAGCGTCGTGCCGCGGGCATCCGCCGTCGACGCGACCATCGAACTTTCGCCGAGGCCGAGCAACAGTGCGCTCATGACGAGAATCGCCGCGATCTTGATCCACGCGCTCACGTTCTGGACCGTTGCGCTCTCGCGGGTGCCGTAGACGTTGATGCCCGCGGTGATCGCCACCAGACCGACCGCGACGACTTTCGCGCCCAGAGGCGACAGGGCCACGAACTGGCCCATGTAGCTGGTGGTCGCCACCGCGAGGGTGGCGACCGTGCCCGCTCCGATCACGAAGAAGAGCGTCCAGCCGTACAGGAACGCGGGGAAGGTGCCGAACGCCTCCTGCACGTACCCGTAGAGTCCTCCGGACCGGAGGTTCATGCCGCTGAGCTCAGCGTAGGACAGCGCCCCGAGCAGCGACAGGCCCCCGCCGACCAGCCACACGAGCATGGCCGTGGGCACGTGCCCACCACTCTGACGCAGGACTACGCTCGGCACGATGAAGATGCCCGACCCGATCACGCTTCCGACCACGAGGAGCGTGAGGTCGCGCAGGGTCAGGATGCGGCGGAGATCGGAAGACACGGCAGGTCTCGGCTGGAGGGCGGTCCGCCGGGCGGACTGTTGGCGCGCCAAGGGTACGGGGCCCCGCCGCGCGATGCGAGGGGCAGCGGCCTCGGACCTTCGCTCAGCCGTCGACGGCCTTCAGTGCCTCGAGGGCCCCGGTGCGGCCCAAATACGCGGCCCAGCGCAGCGGCGTGGCGTGGTGCTCGAGGTCCCGCAGGCGAGGGTCGGCACCGGCTTCGACGAGGAGGCGGACCGCATCGGCGTGGTCGCCCATTGCCGCGCGGTGAAGCGCCGTCGCCCTGGAATCGAACGGGGGGCGATGGTTCGGGTCCGCCCCCGCGTCGAGCAGGAGCCGGAGCGCCTCCACGCGCCCGTGCAGGGCAGCATAGGCCAGCGCGAGGCCGAGCACGTCCTGCAGATCGGGTGTCGCGGGCCAGGGGACACGGCTGTAGTGGGCCAGCCGGTCGGCAATCGACCCCGGGGAGCCCGGGCGGGCGAGGAGTGCTGCCTCGAGCCGGGCCTCGTCGTTCAGGATCTCGCTCAGGCGCCCGATGTCGCCGACGCCGGCTGCCGCCGCGAGGTCGAGCATTGCGCCGTTCCGCGCGAGGCGCTCGGCGGCCTCGGACTCTCCGTAGTAGAGCGCCCCCATGATGCATCCGCCGGCGCGCGCGTCGACGTCGGCGCCCGCGCCGATGAGCAGCTCCATGAGCGCCGCCTGATGCCCGGCCTCTCGAGCCACGCTGCTCGTGGCCACGAGGCCGAGCGTGGTCCAGCCGATGTCGTCGGGCTGGCCCGGACCCTGGAGCGTGACGGCGTCGACGTCGGCGCCGCGCTCGAGGAGGAGTCGCGTCATCGCCACGATCCCGGCAGGGAGCGGCGAGACGAACGGGTTGCCCGCCACGTGGTGGAGCAGCGTGGCGCCGTGGAAGTAGCCGTCGTACGGCGCCCTCGTCGACGAGGCCCGGAGCCCGACGAGGTCCGGCTCACGATCGAGGGCGAGCGCCAGCCCGGATTCATCTCCTCCGAGCAGGAGGTCGAGGGCCGCGGAGAGGCTACGATCGGGGCGGTGGACGGATCGGCCGAACATCGGACGGGGGTGAGCGGGACGAAGGAGACGCTCACTCAGGGTACGTCGGCATACTCCCTCGCCGCCACGGCGGTTGATCGGGCTTCGGGTCCGCACGAGGTTGTTCCCGCCGGACCATGCCGGCGCCGTGCCCCGAACCCAGAGAGCTCGTCATGTCCCGTCGCGATCTTCTCCGAGCCCGTCGTGTCGCTCGTGCCCTTCTCTCCCCGGCGCTCGCCGTGGCACTCCCCCTCGCGATGCTCGCGTGTTCGGGCGGGGATCGTGAGCAGGCGCAGACGTCGCCGGGGAACCCGTCGGGTGACGCTGCGCACGAAGCGGGACCGACGCTCGAGGTCGCGAACGCCGTGGGACTGGGCAACGCGCGCATGCCGCGCCCCGGCCTGCTCACCGGCGGACAGCCGACGAACGCGCAGCTCGAGGCCCTGGCCGAGGCGGGGTACACGCGCTTCATCTCGCTGCGCCCCGAGGAGGAGGCGGGCGGTGGGTGGGAGGAGGCCGACGCGGCCGTGCACGCGCACGACTTCGATCGACTGGCCATTGCCGGGGCGGGTGACCTCACCCGTGAGAACGTCGAGGCGTTCGCGGCCCTGCTCCGGGAGGCGGGCGACGCGCCAACGGTGATCTACTGCGCGAGCGGGAACCGCGTGGGCGCGATGCTCGCGCTGAAGGCCGCGTGGATCGACGGTGTGGCACCGGAAGAAGCGCTTCGCCTCGGGCTCGACGCAGGCATGACGCGCCTCGAGGCACCGGTTCGGCAGCTGCTCGGCCTCTCAGGGAGCCCGTAGCCGAAGGACGTTGCGACCGCGCGCGAAAAGGCCCCGCCCGAGGTGAACCTCGGACGGGGCCTTTTCGTCGAGATTGGCTGCTCGACGTGCGGGACGGGCGATCAGCCCGCGGCCAGCCCCCGGACCGCTTCGGCCAGTGCGCGCACGCGATCACCGTCCGCGGAACGGGCAGCGTCGGCGTCGAGCTCCCTGCCCAGGGCCTCGAGCCCCGTGCGCCGCGCGGACCCCGAGGCGGCCTCCGCGCCCGTCAGTGCAGCGCGTACGGCTGCAACACGCGAGGCGGGCAGCCCCCGGTTCCGCTCGAGCTGGTCGACGTACGCCCGGGCGAGCGCGAAGGTGGTGGGCCACTCGAAGATCGGCTGGCCCTGCGAGTTGAGCTCGGTCATGACCACGGACTTCGCCGCGTCGATCTCGTTCTGCGAGAGGGCCTCGCTCGGAACGAGCTCGAAGATGTCGAGGCCCCGGGCGATCTCGGAGCTGACGATGAGTCCGTTGTACCAGTAGACGGACCAGCTTCCACCCATGCCCATGCGGTTGGCGTCGATGGGTCCGCGATCGTGGAAGGCGATCTCCACGGGGTTGGCGGGGTCCGTGAAGTCGTAGATGGACACGCCGCCCTGGTACCACGCCTGCACCATGATGTCGCGCCCGGGGATCGGGATCAGCGAACCGTTGTGCGCGACGCAGTTCTCCGCGGATGTCTGGGCCGCGGGCATCTTGTAGTAGCTCTTGAAGTCGAGTTCGCCGTCGACGATGGAGAAGATGGCGTTGGCACCCCACTCCATCGGATCGGTCGCGCGGCACTTCGGGCCGCCGCCGCCGCCCCACTCGTCGGTGAAGACGACGGACGAGCCGTCGTTGCTGAACGTGGCGGAGTGCCAGTACGAGAAGTTCACGTCGGCGACCGCGGCGAGGCGGCGGGGGTTCGCGACGTCGCGGATGTCGAGAAGGAGGCCGTACCCCTCGCACGCGCCCCCGGCGAGGCCGATCGCCGGGTAGACGGTGATGTCGTGGCACTGCGTCGGACCCATCTCCTCGCGACCGTCCGCTCCCCCCATGACCGCCTCGGCCCACGCGGGCAGATACGCTCGCAGTGCGGAGCTGTCGGCGGCCGTCGGGGCTCCGGAACCGCCGCGCGCGACGACCATGCTGTCGAGCATCTGGCTCACGAACCGGTTCGGGAGGACCTGGGGCTGACCGCCCAGATCGACCACGAACGCTCCACGCGCGCGCGCCTCCTCGACCAGCCTGAGGTCCTCGGGGGCGAGCCCGTGACTCTCCGGCGCCGTCAGACCCTCGAAGATGCGCGGTGAGCTCACGATTGCGGCCTCCTGCGGCGCGGCGAGCGGTACCCGGATGACCTCGATGCGGAAGAGCGCGGAGTTGGGATCCTCCGTCGGAAGCAGCGACGAGCACCCCGGGAGCTCCTCGGCCGGACGCACCGGCGCCGAACCGGAGACGTAGATGTAGACGTTCTCGTCGTCGTTTGGATCCTCCACGACGGTGTGCGTGTGCGATCCTCGGCACGTCTGCACGTTGGCCAGGTAGCGCGGATTGCGGATGTCGGTGATGTCGAAGATGCGGATGCCGCGGAGGCGCTCCTGGCTCACCGCCTCACGGATCCCCTCCGAGCCACAGTCGAGGCGGCCCGTCATCCCCTCGCCGGAGACGAACATCAGGTTGCCGTAAACGGACACGTCGCTCTGCGACGCGGGGCAGACGTACGTGATCACGCTCCGGGGAGCGTCCGTGTTCGAGATGTCCCACACCTGCACGCCGTCGTAGTTGCCCTGGATCGCGTAGCTCCCCGTGAACGCGAGGTCGGAGTTGGTCTTGCCGACGAATTCCTGCTGCGGAGGGGTGGTCGACACCAGGCGCATGTTCCACAGGGCCTGGCCGGCGTCGAAGAGTCCGGCGCTCAGGCCGACGCGCGGGTCGGGGTTGGGAGCATCGATGGTCAGCGGCGCGAGCTGCTGCGCGAAATTCACGGGCGCCGGCGCCGGCGCCGTACCTCCACCGCACGCCGAGAGGACTGCGAGGCCTCCGGCGAGAGTCACGGCGATCGCCGGCCGCGGGAACGAGGATGGTATCGGCTTCATGCGTGGAACACCTCTCAAGGGATGGATGGACGGGTTCGAAGAGAACAGGACGAGCTGCTCAGCGCATCGTCTCGAGCATGCGCTCCATGCGCGCGACCTCGGTGGTCTGATCCACCTGGATGTCGGACGCGAGCTTGAAGACCAG
The DNA here is from genome assembly GCA_030827315.1 of Gemmatimonadota bacterium. Lineage (GTDB taxonomy): Bacteria > Gemmatimonadota > Gemmatimonadetes > Longimicrobiales > Gaopeijiaceae > UBA2589. The sequence goes on from JAURER010000011.1 coordinate 34,125, forward strand.
GTCGTCCTGAGCGGCACCGTCGGTGGCAAACAGTTCGTGGACCATGGTGACGGCGCCGCGGTGGTGCTGGATCATGTACGTCAGGAACAGCCGGTCGAAGTCGGGGCCGGTCGCTGCGCGAAGCGCTTCCAGTTGCTCGGGGCTGAGCATGCCGGACATCCGCATGTCGGGAGCGTGGGCATCGTGGGCGTGCATGTCGTGGCCCCGGACCACGGTGCCCGACGACTCCACCTCCGGCACCGGCCGACCGCGGTCGCGCAGCCAGCCCTGCATGACGGCGATCTCGTCGGTCTGCGCGTTGAGGATCCGTGCCGTGAGCACGCGGATCTCGTCGCTGGCGCCGTTCTCCGGGGCCATGTTCGACATCACGAGTGCCTGGGCATGGTGCCCGATCATACCGGTCATGAAACGGACGTCTGCTTCGTGCACGTCCATGGTCGCGCTGTCGGCGCGCGCGCGGTACAGGGCTTCGAGCGCGGCGAGCGACTCCCGGGTGTTCTCCTGGCGTACGGCGCCCGTGGATGGCCCCGCCGCGGGTGGCACCCCGGTGTTGCCACCGGCGCACGCAGCCAGGACGATCGTCAGGATCGCGGTCGGCAGACGGCTCGGCACGGGAAATCGCATGCGCGCGGGTCAGGGAACGTGGAGTGGGCGGATCAGTTTTCGTGCCGATCCTTCCTTTCGGGAACGTCGATGAGTATAGGGTCCGCGGGGCCGATCCGTCATCACCTCCGGCCTCAGTTCCGCTCGCGTTCGAGGTTCAGGGGTGTCATGTCCACTTCCCAGCGGTCGTCGCCGAGGAGGTGACGCACGAAGTACTCCGCGCGGAGCCAGTACCAGTAGTCGCTCATGTTTCCGTACCCGTGGCGCTGTCCGGGGAAGACGAAGTAGTCGAAGCGCTTGTTGGCGCGGATCAGCGCCTCCGCCATGCGCACGGTGTTGGCGTGGTGCACGTTGTTGTCCCGATCGCCCGTCGTGAGCAGGAGGCGTCCCTTGAGGTTCTTCGCGATGTCGGGGTTGGTGTCGATCTCGTACGCCCAGCGGATCGAATCGCCCTCCGCGATCTCGTCGACTCCGTGGTGACTCTCCGACCACCAGCGGTTGTAGATGTCGTTGGTGTGGTTGCCGGACGAGGACACCGCGACGTCGAAGAAATCCGGATACACGAGCATGGCCGCGGTCGACATGAAGCCTCCGCCCGAGTGCCCGTAGATCCCCACCCGGCTCTGGTCGATCCATGGGTGCCGCTGGGCGAGCTGCTCGACCGTCACCTTCTTGTCCGCGAGACCGTAGTCCCGCAGGTCTCCGTACCCGTAGTTGTGATACCACTTCGAGCGGAGCGGGTGGCCACCGCGGTTGCCCACCGTGACCACGACGAAACCGAGCTGCGCGAGCGAGACCTCGGTGCGCGATGCGACGTTGTCACCCTGGTGGAACGCCTTGGCCACGCTCTCCGTCTGTGGACCCGGATACACGAACTCGATGATCGGGTAGACCTTCGTAGAGTCGAAGTCGAACGGCCGGTACATGACGCCGTAGAGGTCCGTGACGCCGTCGGCCGCCTTCACCGTGAACGTCTCGGGCATCTGCCACCCCGCCTCCTCCAGACGCGATACGTCCGCGGTCTCCAGTGGCATGACCACGTCGCCGCCGGCACTTCGCACCACCGAGACCGGAACGGCGTCCACCCGCGAGTACGTCTGCACGGCGAAGCTCGACGACTCGGTCATCTCGAACTGGTTGTCGAAGTTGCCCGGGCTGAGCCTCTGTGCGCCGCCGCCCGCGAGAGGCACGCGGTAGAGCTGCAGGTAGTACGGGTCCATCCCGGCCTCGCGGCCCGCGGCGGTGAAGAAGACCGTGCCTGCGTCCTCGTCGACGGACACCACCTCCGCCACGGTCCAGGGGCCCTCCGTCAGGCGCGCCTTTCGGGCGCCGTCGGGTCCGTGGACGTACAGGTGTCCGCGTCCATCCTCTTCCGACCACCAGAGGATGTCGCCGTTCGCGAGGACCCGCGGCGTGGGTCGTTGACGCTCCTCCAGGTAGGTGTTGGATCGCTCCTCGATGAGTACGGTGCTCGAGCCCGTCCCGACGTCCGTCCGGACGAGGTCGAGCTTCTTCCGGTCACGTGAGCGACGCAGGAAGTAGATCTGGTCGGGCTCGGCGGACGCCCACGTGTCGGTGCGCGGGTCCGTGGAACCCGGGTACGTGAAGGTCGGGCGATCGACCAGGGCCATGGTCTGATCGACCCACGGAGCGTCGTCGATCTTCGCAGCGCTTCCCGGGGCGCCGTCGGCGCCGAACTCGTACACCCAGAGCTCCTGCTGGGTGACGGTCTGTTCGCCCGGCATGTCATAGCAGTACGTCTCCAGCTCCGGTCGGTCGCTCCCGGTGTTGTGGATCACCCAGAGCTTCCCGACCTCCCGGCAGTCCGACCGGACCGTGGCGAGGCGGCGCGAGTCCGACGCCCACGAAACCGGCGCGCGGTTCCGCCTGGCGAACTCCTCGTCCTTCTTCGAGTCGACCGGGCCGGAGCCGCGTCCGTTGCTTCCCCACGAGTAGTAGAGCTCGCCGTCCCGGGTCAGGCGTACCTCCTCGACCTCGAGCTTCTGGTCGGCGGAGTCCGCGGCCTCCCCGCTGAGTCCGCGGCGCGCGTCGAGGACCCTGGCGTAGTCCTCGCCCGTCATCATGTAGAGGTCGTGGTTGCGGGCGAAGACGACCGTGCGGCCGTCGGGCGAGACGCTCGCCCAGGAGGGATGGTCGTCCGGTCCCTCGTACCCCTCGAGCTGGCGGAGCGTCCGACTCGGGACGTCGTACTCGAAACGGAAGACCTTCTTCTTCGGTCGGTTCCGCGGGGCCCGTTCCTCCTGCTGGTCCTCATCCTCTCCGGCCTCGTCCGCCTCCTCGTCCTGCGACGACGTCACGTCGAACCGGATCGTGTTCGGGTCGACGAACCGGATGGTCTGAATGGGGAGGTGCTGGCCGTCGTAGGGGTCGAGCGTGATGCGCGTCAGCTCGGCGGCGATGCGGTCGCGGTCGAAGATCTCGGTCCGGGACGCGCGGGCCGGATCGACGAGCCAGAACCGCGACCCGTCGCTGTCGTTCCACCGGTACCAGAAGCGATCGGATCCCTCGATCCACTGGGGGTCGACCGCCATCGAATACGTCATCGCCTCGATGCGGTAGGGCGCCCACCGCGAGGCCAGTTCGAAGTTCGCCGATCCGTGGCCGCCGACCCAGCCGTCGGGGCGGGGGTGCTGGGCTTCCAGCGCGAAGGGCGTGAGCCCCAGGGCGAGGGTGGCGATCCAGCGGGTCGCGCGGCCATGGCGGCGGAGCAGTCGGGTGAGCGGGGCAGGAAGGCGCATGGTGCGTTCTGGTCCGGAGTCCGAGGTACGGGAGACGGGGAAATGGCCGCGCGGACCGTCCGAGTGCAAGTGCGCCCGGATCCGCGCCGGCGCGCGTGCCCGGGACCCTTCGTAGCGGGGTGTCGAAGACCCGCGCGCCCCGGCCCGTCTCGCGAACGGGCCGGGCGTCAGCGGAGCTGCCAGATGTCGACGCGGTTCAGGGCGATGTAGGGGACCGCGATCCGGCCCCGGGACGGGTCCACCGCGATGTCGGCGGGGCGGCCGGCCACGCGCACCAGGGGCGTCACGGTTCCCTCCCCGACGTCCACCGCGTGGATCGTGGAGTCGGCCTGGCTCGCGATGATCACGAGCCCGTCGAGCACCTCGATCCCGTCGAAGTTGCCGCCGACCAGCTCGGCGACGTCGTCGAAGACGCCCGTCACGGGGTCCCACGCGCGCAGCTTCGTGCCGCCGCCCCACGGGGCCAGCAGGAAGCGTCCGGAGCCGTCTTCGGCGGTGATGCCGTTCGGGGGGCCGGTCCGGTCGTCCTCGACGGCCACCGACGCGACGCCGTCCACGACGCGGTAGATCCGGCCACGCCCCGTGTCGGTGGCGTACAGCGCTCCGCCGGCGTCGACGGCGAGGTCGTTGATGAAGCCGGGCTCGAGCGCGGTGAAGTCGACGAACGCGAGGTGCGTGCCCGAGACGCGGTCGAAGCCGTGGACGCCGTCGACGTCCGCGACCCAGAGCGTGTCGCCTTCGAGCGCCATGCCCCGGGGCATGTGCAGCCCTGCCAGCGCGGAGCCGACCATGAAGCGCAGGTCGACCACCTCACCGTCCGGGGCGACGCGGCTCACGAAGCCGTCGCCGTCCCGGTCGTCCTCTCCCTGCGAAGGACCGAAGTTGGCCACGAACCAGATGTCCTGGTCGGGATCCCAGCGGACGGCCTCCGGGCCGGAGAGACCCTCGACGCGTGCGAGCACGTCGCCGGAGTCGAGGGTGGCGGGTGCCGGTGCTTCCTCGGAACGCTCGGTCGCCGCCTCGGGGCCCGGGGTGCAGGCGGCCAGGAGGGCGGCGAGCATGGTCGACCACGCCACGGTTCCACGTTGTCCTGATGTCATCGAGCGCTCCTTCGGCGGCGATCCCGTGGACCGCTTGCGCACGCCTGCGTGAATGTCGAGCATCGAAGCGGTGGTGCGCGACGGGCGCGGGCCGAGCCGATGCAGGTCTTTGCGGAGGAATGATGGCGTCCGACCTCGGTTTCGTCGAATTCGTCGTCGATCAGATCGCACCCGACTGCGCGGTGACGCACCGGCGGATGTTCGGTGAGTTCGGCCTCTACAGCTCGGGGAAGATGTTCGGCGTGATCTGCGACGACCGTCTCTTCATCAAGCCCACCGAGGGAGGGCGCGCGTTCATCGGCGCCCCGGTCGAGGCGCCTCCGTATCCGGGAGCGCGGAACAGCTTTCTCATCGAGGACCAGCTCGAGGACGGGGCGTGGCTGAGCGAGCTGGTCCGGATCACCACCCGCGAGCTCCCCGAGCCGAAGCCCCGGAAGCGGAGCGCGAAGAAGCGATAGTTCCGACCCCTTCCGGGGGCTGAACGCCTACCTCGACGCGGCGGCGCGCGCGGTGCCGGGGACGGTCGCCTCAGAAGGCGAGCAGCTTCGTGAACTTCAGGGTCAGGAAGCGGTCGAGGACGCGGTCCGTGGCGGTGTCACGCCGTTCCGTCAGCACCAGATAGAGGTCGGACAGCGGGGCGTGAATCCAGCGGAAGCGCAGGTTCGTCACGAAGTCCTCGGTGGCCGCGTTGTACTGCACGAATGCGCTCGTGAGGAGACGGGTGGAGAAGAACACGTCGAGGTTCGCCCCGTACACGTCCGCGGTCGTGACCGGCTGTCCGGGGAGCGCGATCCGGTTGTGATCGGCAGAGAGCTGGAGCAGGACCTGGTGTCCCACCCGGCCCAGCACGTTGCCGCCGAACGAGAAGCGTTCGCCGCCGAAGTACCCTCCTCCTCCCACGGAAGCCCTGCCGGACACGCGACGGGCCCCGCTGGTCTGATACGATGCCTCCGCTTCGCGGAAGGCGTACCTGCCCGCCCCGACCTCGGAGCCGCGCACGGCGAAGGATTCGAACACGTGCTCGTACCGGTCGGAGGCGTTGATCGTCGCGACGCTCCCGTCCCGGAAGTCGAAGTCGAGACCGACCGTGCTCGTCCGGGTCTCCAGGACGCCCTGCAGGTTGCTGTAGACGTGCGCCTCGAGATACGGGTTGATCTCGAGGACGCCGGGCCAGTCGGGGCGTGGCCGTACGCCGATCGTGGCGTACCCGTGGTCGATCGCGGTGCGTCGCACGAAGCCGATGCCCGGGGCAAAGTCCTCGTCGAAGTGCCGGTACAGGGCGAAGACCTCCCAGAAGGGATCCCTCCACCCCGCCGAGAGTCGTCCGGCCATGCGCCGCTGCACCGGAGCGCCGAGCGTGTCCGTTCCCTCGGTTGCCGCGACGTAGGACTGGACGAGGAGGTATCCATTGAGCGCCTGGAAATCCAGGTCCGCACCGTAGCTGCGGTTCTTCGCGAGCCCTCCGGCGGTGGCGGCGCGGTTTCCGAAGAGGCCCCCGAGCGTGAGCCCGGTCACCGGCTCGGTGCGCACGCGCGCCACCGTGAAGTTCTCGGGGTCGAAGTCGCCTTCGCGCAGCGTCTGCATGTTCAGGACTCCGACTGATACCGGTCCCGCGGTCCCGCTGACACGCCCTCCGCCGAGAATCGGAAGCGGGGATCCGCGGGGGGTCAACCCGATGCGACGCGAGTGGAAGAGCGTGAAGTCCCGGTTCGTCGCCCCCGTGCGGGTGGAGTACGTTCCCTGATCACCGAACTGGAAGACGCCGGCGTTCTCGAGGAAGAACTCGCGCTTTTCCGGCAGGAAGAGCGAGAAGCGCGTGAGGTTGACCTGTTCCTGGTCGACCTCGACCTGGCTGAAGTCCGTGTTCAGGGTCAGGTCCAGCGTCATGCTGGGCGTGATGCCGTATTTGAGATCCCCGCCGACCTCGAAGCTCGTGGTGTCTGACGCCTGCAGGTCACCCGACGGCTCCGAGCCGAGCACGAAGGGCTTGAGGGAGAGGTTTCTGCCGGTCTCCAGTCCATCCAGTCCGTGGAGGGTGCCGCCACGGGAGCTCACGTAGATCTGCCACTGCCGGTCCATGGGCGCCCACGTGGCATCCTCGTTCTTCCTGCGGATCCGGCGGAGCATGTTCATCCCCCAGACCTGCGGTGCCCGGGCCGCATCGAAGCGCAGCTGTGACCAGGGGATCGCCACTTCGAGGGTCCACCCGCGGTCGTGCACCCGCGTGTCGAGGTCGAAGGCGGCGTCCCAAGCCGCGTTGTTGATGCGCCCGTCGTCTGCGGACTGGATGTCGCGTACGGCGCCGCCCGGATTGAAGAAGAAGGAGAAGACCGTCTTTCCGTCGAGGAAGGGGTCGAACATGATCCCGAACGCGTCGCCGTCGCGGGTGTTCGGGTCACGCTGCAGCGTGGGAATGATGGGGCGGTACCCCGGCTGGTCGTGCATCTCCGCGCCGATGTAGAGATTCTGGTCGTCGAAGAGAATTCGCACCTCGGTGCGTTCCGTGGCCGGGGCGCCCGAGCGGGGCTTCTGCTGCCAGAAGGCGTCGATGACCGGTGCGGCCGCCCACGTGGCGTCGTCGAGCACGCCGTCGACGCGGACCGGGCCGGTGGCGCGCGCCGCGTTCGCGGACGGCCGCGGGGCCAGGTCGGGATCGAGCGGCATGGGCAGGGGGGCGCCCCCGGGCTCGACCTGCGCCCACGCGGGGCGGTCGCACAGGGCGACCGCGAGGAGCGTGACGAGTATGACGGCCACGAGGGTGGAAGGGCGGCGGCTCAGGTGGGACCTCGGGTCGGATCGGGAAGGGCACCGTGCGACGGCGGCGGCACACGATACGTGCTTTCGTTGGTCCGAGACATAGGGGGGTGACATCTTCCCCCTGGAGCCACTCCACCGAGGACGCCTATGGATCCGCAGCAGCACTTCGCGGCCCTGGAACGGATGTACCGGGCAGGTCCCATCAATCGCCTGTACCGACCTGAAATCACCGTGACCGACGGGGAGGCCGTGGTCGAGATGGAGGTGTCGGAGGACTTCTTCCACGCGGGCCGTTCCCTGCACGGTTCCGTCTACTTCAAGATGCTCGACGACGCAGCCTTCTTCGCCGCCAACTCGCGCGAGCGCGAGGTGTTCGTCCTGACCGCGTCGTTTGCCACCCGGTTCCGGCGCCCGGTGACGGGCGGCCGGCTCAAGGCCGTGGGGAAGATCATCGGAGCGGAAGGAGGTCGGTATCGGGCCGAGGCGGCGCTGTTCGACGAATCCGGCACCCGGGTGGCCGAGGGCAGCGGGGTCTTCGCACGGAGCCGGATGCCGCTCACGGAAGCCATGGGGTACGCGGAACCTGGATTCCCCTGAGAAGTTCCGGTGGGTACGCCGGCGAGCGGTCCTACGGGGCGCGTAGAGGTTTTCCCGACATGCATTCGGGTCGTGCCGGTCCTATCGTGGACAGGCCCTCCCAGGCTGCAGCGACCCGTCTCGCTCGCGCGGAGGTGAGCCATGACCGGATTCGTCGTAACGACCCTCGTGGTCGGGGCCGTCCTCGTCGGCGCCTTCTGCGTCGCGATGCTCTTCGACGTGGCGCTCGCGGGCGGTGCGCGCGCGCTGGCCGTACGGGAAGTGGAGAGCCGCCGCTGGCGCCCGCCCTTCGTCCGCGGGCAAGAGCTGTTCGACTGGGCCCGCTCGGCCGCGTGCGGAACCGTCGACCGGGTCCTGCGCGAGCCCACGGACGCGCGTACGCCCCGCCGGCTGATGAGTGAAATCGAGGCGGGGCTCGAGCACGCCCTCGTGCCTGGTTCCGTGCCGCGAAGGCACGCCGGACCCGTGCCGTGTCCGGAGGTGGGCCAGGGCGTCGTCGCGCTGACCGCGCCCGAGGCCCTCGCGCTGGCGGACTGTCTGCGGGAGTATCTGTCGCCGGCGGAGCTCGAGCTCATGCGGCGCGAGTCCGACGACAACGTCGGATGGATTCGGCGGATTTCCAGCGTGTACGGCAGCGATGCGCCGTGTGCACTCCAGCGGGCGGACTGCGTGTGCAAGGCCTGGCGTGCGCGGCCTCTGCACTGCCGGGCTGTCCATGGGGTGACGCTGGCCAGGGCCACCGGCTGCGAGGACCCGTGGCTCGATCAGGACGCGTTCCGTCATGCCGAACAGATCTGCGCCGGCGCCCGGGTCGGACTGCGGGAGGGGCTTGGACGCGTGGGACTCGACGACGGGCTGTACGAGATGCACGGTGCCCTGGCGCGCGCGCTCGAAGTCCCGAACGCCGCCGAGCGGTGGGCCCGGGGCGAGCGGCTCTTCGCCGCGTGCCTCCCGGGTGACGTCGAGGCGCTCGGGCTCGATTCGGCACGGGTTCTCCACTAGGGGCGGACCCGGGGGCCGGGGAGGCCTCCGCGGGAGCCACGCCGGTTCGTGTTCGCCCGTGGACGCTCCCGTCGGAAGCGGTTAGCGTCGTTCCGTCCCCCGGCTTCGAGGCGTCGTGACCCTCCCACTTTCCGTCGTGTGTCGCGTCCGAGGTGCGGGCGTCGTCCTCGCAGGGATCGCCGCGAGCGTCGCCGCGCTGCTTGTTCCGCCGTCTGCCGCGGCGCAGCAGCGCCCCGCTGGCGCGTATCCCGACTTCGATGTCCCTCGGGAGGTCGTCTTCATCGGCGCGGGGGCCGGCCTCGTCCTCGGGGCGCTGGTCGTCCCGGTCGAGATCGTGGACGTCCCCTCCGGCGGGCTCGACCCGGAGGGGATCACCTGGAAGTTCGATCGCCGTGTCGTGGGGAGCCGGAGCACGTCGGCCGCGACCGCGAGCGACTGGACGCGTAACGCCGCCATGGCGTTCCCCGTCGTCCTCGCGTTCACCTTCGGCGAGCCGGGCGCCCGCCTGGACGGAGTCGTGAGAAGAGGGGTCGTCTACGGCGAATCCCTCGGCTTCTCCGTGGGCACCACCATGCTCGCCAAGAGGCTCACGGGGCGGGCCCGACCGTACGCCTTTCTCGCCGTTTCGGAGCGCCCGGACGATCCGGCCTACGACGTCACCCGTGAGCGGACGTTCTATTCGGCGCCCTCGGGTCACTCCGCAGGTGCCTGGAACGGGACCGCCCTGGCCGTCACCGAACACCTCCTGACGCGACCGGATGCGCACTGGGCGGAGCGCTTCGGCGTCGGTTTCGTCGGGGGTGCGCTTGCAGGTGCCACGGCGACGCTCCGCGTCGAGGCCGGCCAGCATTTTCCGACCGACGTGCTCGCCGGCGCCGGACTCGGCATCGCCTCCGGCATCGCGCTGCCCCTCGTGCACCGCGGCGCGCTGGCGCTCCCGTCGCGGTCGTCCGTACTCGAGGCGCTCGCCGGCGTCGTGTCGGGGACCCTCGTCGGCATCGCGCTGAGCCGCTGAGGCCGGGCCGCCCTTGCTGCCAGTGCTTCTGCTCCTGACGCTCACGGTCGTGCCGCTGTCGGCGCAGGAACTCCGCCTGCCTGCGCGACCTGCGGATGCGCCCGGGGGCTCGGAGATCGTTCGCGCCGTCCGGTCGATGGAGCAGGCCGAGCGGGAGGCCCGGATCTACGCCGAGGTCGCTCGCGGGAACGTGCCGTCGTGGCTGCGAACGCTCAAGCCCGTGCGGATGGCCCGCCCCGGGCGTGAGGGCCCGCGCACGGTCGTCGTCCACGTGGCGCCGGACTACCTCGCCGTCGGGTCGGACGACGACTACTTCCGGGTTCCCCTGACCCCCGCCACCGCACAGCGGTTGGCGGACCTCACCGGCACGTCACTCCCCACGCCGGCGATTGTCGACGCCATCTGGCGGGCGGCGGACGTTCGACTCGGGCCGGATTCCCTTCCGCCGGGACCCGCCATGACGACGCTGCCCGTCTTCGAGCGCCACGAGTGGATGGTGGAGGCGAGGCGGGCCGTTCACGAGGCTCCCGCGGGCGCGCTCGTGGCAGGACACCACAAGGACGTGGTCCTCACGGCGCGACTCGATACGCTCCCCGACCGCGTTGCGATCTACGGGTGGCACCGGCCCGACGGGCGACCCATCCAGCCGCTCTACACGGGCCACGAGGTCGACTGGGTCGACTACAGCCACGGCGTCCGGCTCGTGTGGCGCACGGTCCGGGTCGACGGCACGGCGCTGGATCTGCTCGACCTCCTGGCAGATTCTGACCTTGCCGGCCTGGTGAGCGACGAGGGGGTGGTCGGGCGGCGGCGGTACGGCGGCGGTTGACGAGAGGAACTGCGGGGCCCGAGCGCGTATCTTCAATTGACGTGCGCGTTCGCGTCCCTTTCCCGAAAGACGGTGAGTCCACTTGAACATCCGCGGCCTCAACTGCTTCTAGCACGACTCCTCGGCATGTCTCCTCGAGGACGGAGCGCTCACCGTCGCGATCGAGGAAGAGCGTCTGACCCGTGAGAAGCACCCTTGACAGTTTCTTTACGGTGCGATCCGTCGCTGCCTCGAGGATCGCGGCCTTCAGCCCTCCGTCATCGACGCGATCGTGCTCTCGGTCAAGCCGGAGCCGGACTGGCAGAAGAAGATCGCCGACGTCGGGTCAGCTTCCGGTGCGGGGGGGCTCGCCGCGAAGCACGGATCGAAGGAACCTCTCGGCGGTGAAGCGTAGCCGATGGTGCTGGAGCTCGAGCCAGTGCACGGGCTCGCCCGGGTCGGTGAAGAACTTCTTGTAGCTCTCCTGCGCGTCGGGCAGAAGGTCGTAGTGCCGGACGCCGTTCGCCGCGAAGTGGCGAATCGCCTCGAAGTGGCAGACGTATCCCGGCCGTAGCGCGTTGTCTTCGGTGACCTCGAAGCCGGTCTGGTGCATGTAGACGGTGTCGCCGTACTGGTGCCCATACAGCACGCCGATGGGCCGACCCGCGCACGTGATCCGGAGCAGGCGGATCTGGTCGTGCGGGAAGCCACGGTCGATGACGTCCCTGTGGAAGGCTACCCACCGCGGATTGCCAAAGGAGCCGGGCAGGCCTGCCGCCTCCCAGCGCACCGTATGCAGCTCTTCCAGCTGGTCGAACATCCTGTGCGCCTCGTCGGGACTCGCGGCGACGTCGAGTCGAAGCTCGCCGAGTCGCTCGTAGGCCTTCAGGGACTGGCGCATCTGCTGTCGCGACTTGCGTTTGAGTCGCGCGAGAAGTCGATCCGTCTCGGCGCAGTCGGCATCGATGTCGAGCATCCAGTGAACGAACGTCTTCTCATGGCGAATCCCGAGCCCGGACCGAGCCTGAACCGCCGCCGACGCGTTCTTCGAGGCCAGCGACGATAAGAAGAGTTCGTCCCAGCGTTCCTCGAGAGTCTCGGCGGTCGTCACCAACTCGGCCCAGACTTCGTTCTCCAGTCCGGCTTCCGTGAGCAGGCCATTGTAGGCCATCACCATGTTGAAGCCGGCTGCGGGATATTCGTTGAGGTGCAGCTGACGGATCGGCATCCGGCCCTTGAGACGATGCCCCCGGTGGAGGGTCAGCAGCGCGGCGCCGACCGCGCGCCCCTCCTTCCGACACTCGAACAGCCAGACCCGCGTCGCCGGCACGACGAGGCGAAGCCAGCTGCCGATCCATGTCCACGAGAGGAAGAAGTGCGGGGCGCCGCGTGCCTCGAGCTCGCGCCATACGCGCTCGACGGCGTCCACCGACCCGACCCGGGTGATGGATGCCTCGAGAGGTGCGGACATGCCGGGACCGGCGTCGGTCACGGGCCTCTCGTGGCGGTGGTGCGAGGGCATCGGGTCAGCGTCGGCCTGTCGTACACGAATGATTCAGAGGACAATGCCCCGACCGGTGTCGCTGCGATCGGACCCGCACCGTAGGCTTCGTGCCGGGAGTCACAGCGCGAAGTCGACCAAGAACATCTCCCATGTTTCATGGCTCCCGAGGTACCGAGGTGCCTCAGATGCGATCAATCTAACATCGCGCTCCGCCCCGCCATGACGAGGGTGCGAGGCAGGCGCGGGAGCGGGCCGGGAGCGAGCGGCGGACGCAGGCGTCGCTCGGCCGGAGGAGCATCGCCGGCGCACCCGGCCACACCTCGACCGGTCAGTGCGGCCAGTTGCCGAACGGATCCTCGAGAGAAGGACTCTGGGGGGTGAACAGCTCCGCGCCGTCGTCGGTGACGTACATGCAGTCTTCGAGTCGCACGCCGAACTCACCCGGCACGTAGATGCCGGGCTCGTCGCTGAAGGTGTTGCCCTTCACCAGCGGGGTGCGGTTTCCCTTCACCAGGTACGGCCACTCGTGGCCGTCCATCCCGATGCCGTGGCCGACGCGGTGGGTGAAGTACGTGTACCCGGGGCCGTAACCGGCGTCCTCGATCACCTTGCGCGCGGCTGCGTCCACGTCCTCCGGCAGGACTCCGGGGCGGGTGGCACGGTGGGCCGCGGTCTGGGCCTCGAGCTCGATGTCGAAGCGTTCCTTCATGATGTCCGTGGGCTGCCCGAGCACGAAGGTCCGGCTCATGTCGGACCGGTAGCCCTCGACGCCGCAGCCGCCGTCGATGAGCAGGATGGTCCCCTCGCGGATGATCTGCGGGGTTATGGAGCCGTGCGGCAGGGCAGACCATTCCCCGGTCTGGACGCTGGCCGAGCCGGAGAAGCCGAGACGCTGGTGCGCCTGGCTGATCAGGCGCCCGACGTCACCCTGGGTCATCCCTTCCTCCATGGCGAGATAGGCGGCCTTGTAGGCGGTGAGCGTGACTTCGTTGGCGAGCTTCATGAGCTCGAGCTCGTGCTCGTCCTTCACGCCCCGGCATCCGGCCGTGACGGGCGTGGCGTCCACCACCTCGATCGCGGGGGCTGCGAGAGCGATCCCGTTGCTGAAGCGGAACTGCATCGTCTCCTCGGCACCGAGCCGGCCCGTCGTGATGCCGCGGTCGCGGAGTCCCTGCGTCACGCGCTCGTAGGGGCTCTCGTGCTCTTCCCAGGTGTAGACCTGCGAGCCCGCGAGCGGACCGAGCGCGAGTTGCTCGCGCGCGCGGTCCTCCTCGAACGCCGGACAGACGACGAACGCGTCACCCTGGACCGGCACGACCACCGTGAAGAGCCGTTCGCTGCCCCCCCACCGGACGTTGGTGAAGTACACCATCGACGTGCCCCCGCACATGGCCAGCGCGCTCAGTCCCTGGTCGCGCATGAGACGTCTGGCGTTCTCCACCCGCCCCGCGCGCTCCTCCGTCGTGATGGGGGTGGCCCGGTCGGCCCAGGAGGTGAGGCGCGCGATGGACTCGGGGAGTGCCTGATCCTGCGCCTCGGCCTGCGCGCCCTCGCATCCGCTAAGGGTCATGCCGGCGGCGGCGGCGGTCGAGGCGCCGAGGAAGTGACGTCGCGAGATCATGGGTCGGTCTCCGTGGAGCGCAGGCTGCATGAGTCGGCCCGGGGGCCGGGTCTGAGGCCGCCATGATACGATGCGGGCACGTCGGCCACCACCGGAGGTCACAGGAGCCGGTCCGGAGAGTAAGTTAGGCCGTGGAAGACTCCTTCGTGATCGGACTGGTCTCCGTCGCCGTCCTCGGCGGCGCGGCGCAGTGGCTCGGGTGGCGACTCGGGCTGCCGGCCATTCTTCTGCTGCTCCTGTTCGGGCTGGCGGCGGGCCCCGACGGCCTGGGGCTCGTGCCGACCGAGGAGATGTTCGGCGATCTCCTCGGCCCGTTCGTGGCCCTGGCGGTCGCCATCGTCCTCTTCGAGGGTGCGCTCACGCTTCAGCTGCCCGAGCTCGGAGACTCCGGGGGGGTCGTCGCCAGGCTCGTGACCCTCGGCGCGGCGGTGACGTGGGGGCTCGGGTCCCTGGGCGCCCGCTACCTCCTCGACCTTTCCTGGTCTCTCGCCATCCTCGTGGGTGCGATCCTGATCGTGACCGGGCCGACGGTCGTGATTCCGCTTCTCCGGCAGATCCGCCCGGTGGGCCCGGGCGGGGTCGTGCTCAAGTGGGAGGGGATCCTGATCGACCCCGTCGGCGCGGTCCTGGCCGTACTCGTCTTCGAGGCGCTCATCGGCGGAGGCTCGCTGGACGCCATGGGTGGGATCGGACGGACGATCGTGGCCGGCGCGGTGTTCGGCGCCGGACCGGCGTGGATCCTCGTCGTCTGCCTGTCCCGCTTCTGGATCCCCGATCACCTCCACAACCTGGCCGCGCTCGCGCTGGCCCTCGCCGGATACGCGCTCGCCAACGTGATCCAGCACGAGGCCGGGCTCCTGGCGGTCACGGTGATGGGCGTCGTGCTCGCCAACCAGCGACGCGTGGACATCCGGCACATCACGGAATTCAAGGAGAACCTCCAGGTTCTCCTGATCTCGGTCCTGTTCATCGTGCTGGCCGCCCGCATCGAGTGGTCGGATCTGCAGGCCCTCGGGGCGCCCGAGTTCGTCTTCCTGGGCCTGCTCGTCCTCGTGGTGCGCCCGCTCAGCGTCGCAGCGTGCACCGTCGGCACTGGCCTCTCCATGAGGGACCGCGTGCTCGTGGCCGTCATGGCTCCGCGCGGCGTGGTCGCCGCCGCCGTGACCGCGGTTTTCGCGGTTCGTCTCGAGGACGCCGGGTTCGAGGGAGCCGAACGGCTGGTCCCCATCGTCTTCCTGATCATCGCCGGGACCGTGACGATCTACGGCCTCCTCGGTCGCCCGCTGGCCATCCGCATGGGCCTCGCGGAGCGGACGCCGAATGGTGTGATCATCATCGGAGCCCACGCGCCGGGAAGGTCGCTGGCCGCGGCGCTTCGCGATCTGGGGGTGTCGGTGCTGGTGGTGGACACGAACGTCGCGCTCATCCGCGCGGCGCGCATGGAGGGCCTGCGGGCGTACCATGGCAGCGTGCTCAGCGACCAGGCCGACTACGCGCTCGAGCTGCCCGGGATTGGCAAGCTGTTCGCCATGACGGCCAACGACGAGGTCAACGCACTGTCCGCGCTCCACTTCGTCCATCTCTTTGGCCGCCAGAACCTCTTCCAGCTGGCCCCGAGCTCCCGGCCCAGGGAGGGAGCATCGAAGCTCGGGAGTGAGATGCGCGCGCGAGTGCTCTTCGGGCGGGACGTCACCATCGAGGAGCTCCGTCGCCGCTACGCCGAAGGACAGCGCCCGAAGGCGACGCACCTGACGGAGCGGTTCGGATTCCGAGCGTGGCGCGAGCAGCATGGTGAAGAGGCGCTCCCCCTGCTCACCGTTTCGGAGGACGGAGCGGTGACGGTGGGCACCGTGGACAAACCCCTCGATCCCCGTCCGGGCGACACGCTTCTGGCGATCACCCGGTCCGACGCGACCCGAGCCTCCTGATCGCGGAACCGGGGAGGGAGGAGCCTGGTCGGCGGCGAATCACACGGATCGATGCGATCGCTGAGCTGCGGGCTCTGGAGCCGGCGTGGACGGCGCTCTTCGCGGCGGGTGCGGGTGCCCATCTCATGAACTCCTGGCCCCTCCTTTTCGCCTCCGCCTCGGCATTGTGGCGCGACTGCGACTGGCTGACCGAAGAGGGGTGGCAAGCCGTGCGCACGTCGGCCCACCAGGCGGGCCTCCGGTGCATGTGGGGACCCGCCGGCTACGGGTACGCGCGGGACGCGTGGTTCGACAGCTGGCGGCCCCGCCGTGTTCCGTTCACGCAGGTGCGGGTCTTCAGCGACGCGCCCGCAGGTCGGGGACGCTAAGGCCCGAGCCGGCTGCAGGGCGAGCTGAGACGCCACCTGACGGCCCACGGACAGGAAGAGGCCGACCCGGAGATACGCTACCTGTGACTGGCCGGACCGTCGGGTTCCGGCAGACGTAGATCCGCGTCCCCCAGCACGATCGGCGAGTTCAGGCCCACGCGCACCTTGCCCACGCGTGGCTCCACTTCGCGCATCGATCCGTGGAGACGATCGAGTGCCAGCTCGATTTCCGACGTACGGAGGTCACGACGCAGTTCAAGGTCGACCTCCACGGCGATATCGACGCTGCCCGAGAAGGTCGCCGTGAGCGCGTTGACGGCCTCGACCTCCGGCAGGGCGAGGGCGGCGTCCCGGAGCCGCTCTCGGACGTCGTCCGGCACGGGGCGGCCGGTGATGAAGTGGTGC
Source organism: Gemmatimonadota bacterium (assembly GCA_030827315.1). Classification (GTDB taxonomy): domain Bacteria; phylum Gemmatimonadota; class Gemmatimonadetes; order Longimicrobiales; family Gaopeijiaceae; genus UBA2589. Next base: position 50,592 of record JAURER010000011.1, read on the forward strand.
ATCTGGGTCACGAGCACGACCCCGAACGCCATCATCATCGTTGCGATGGCGATGGCGCCGAGGGCGTCGAAGAGGGGCACTGATCCGAAGGCGCCGTACAGAAGGAGCGAAAGGAGTCCCACGACCGCAGAGGCGGTGCCGAGGCCGTCCTGCAGGAACGCCGTCTTCACCAGGGGCTGCCCCTCGTCGCGAAAGGCACGGCGGAGCGGGAGGCCGGTGGCACGGAGGCGCCGGACGCTCTGCGACACTGCGTATCCGTTGGTGGTCACGGAGATCACGAGGATGACGAGAGCGAGCAGTGGCCGCTCGAGGAGCTCGGGCCGCACGAGCTGTGCATGCCCGCGCCAGAAGGAGAGGCCGCTTCCCACCACGAGCATCACGAGGGCGGACAGGAGCGCCCAGAAGAACACCTCGCGCGTATGGCCCGAGGGGTAACGACGATCATTCGGCAACCGGGAGCGGCGCTCGCCGATCACGAGGAGCACGGAGCCGATCGCGTCCGCGATGCCCTGGGCCATCTCGGCGAAGATCACCGCACTGCCCGTGAGGGCGGCGACCACCGCGTTGGACGCGATGTCGAACAGGTCCACAGCGAGGGACACGGCCACGACACGACGGGTCGAGGGCACCGGCGCGGGATTTGCGAAATGGGTGCTGCGTCGCGTAACGCCCATCTATGAATCTCGCCGCCTCGGCGTCGAGGGCCTAGTGGACGATGTTTCGTCCCCTCAGGTGCGCGGTGACCGCCCCGACCAGCACCGGGCGTACCCGGTAGCGCAGCCGCTCCTCGACTTCGGACCTCGAGAAGAGATCGACGCCCTTCGACGGCAGCGCTTCGATCAGGTGACGATTCCCGAGAGATTCGAAGATCTGGTAGCTCTCGTGGTGCGGCATACGGAAGATCCGGTCGTGCTCGTCGATCGTCAGGGTACGGTGCTCGAGGAAGGCCTTGAGCGTGAAGTTCTGTGCGAGGCTGAGCGATTCCAGGATCGAGAAGTCGGGGCGTGTGGGCGGGTCCATCCATACGCCGTCCGACCGCTCGAAGTCCGCCGCCGCGAGCCACTGGTACAGCGCCAGGCCGAGGTGCCCCGCCGAGGTGCGTGTAAGCTGGTCGAAAAAGTCCGTCTCCAGCAGCGCCTGGTACGCAGCGGGGTCACGCATGCGCTTCAGCCGGTGCCTGAGCAGCTTGCGACCGGTCGCAGGCTCGACATAGCTGACCGGAAGCCCGCTGCGGCGATGCCGTGTCGTGATCGCGGCGCGCAGCGCCGCCGGCCCGAGGGGGGCGAGCTCGAGGACGTCGATCTGCGACACCGCCGTCGGCTCGGAGGCCGAGATGATCTGCCAGGCCGAACTCGTGACGCCCCCGATCCAGAAAATCCGGGGCTCCGTCTCGGCCATGAGCGTGAGGAGGCGCTCGACGAGGTCCGTGCCGTTGGGGACACGCAGGTACAGGTGCTCGAGATTGTCCAGCGCGCACGCGTCCGGCAGCGACCCCTGCGGCGCCGCGAAGATCGCGCGCGCCAGTTCGTCGATGGTCACCACCCGGGGTAGCTCGAGCTGGCCCGCGAGCCAGACCGCCAGTTCGGCTTCGTCTCGAACCCGGCCGTCCAGGCTCAGATAGCGTGACGTGCCTCCGATGTCCTTCACGGAGTCGATCAGCACGCGGATGAAGCTGGTGATCCCGCTGCCGGGGCGTCCCTGGACGATGAGCGGAACACCGTCCTCCTGGCGCCACCGCCCCCAGCGGGCACGCGCGGCCGTGAGCTGCGCCTCTCGTCCGGCCAGCAGCGACGCATCCGAGAGCGGCTCCGGGCTGAAGAGACGCTGATAGACGAGAGGAAGACGGTCGGAGAGCGCCGTGCGGTTGCCCAGCTCCCTCATGGAGCGCGCGGACGCCTCCTCGTGAACAGGGGCGCCCGCCACGATCGCGGTGCCCCGGCGCAGCAGGTGGGCCACCAGACCCCGCAGCCAGACGACTCTTCGCGCGAGGTGCCGGTACGCGTGGTCCACGGGCGGGCCCCACCGCTCGTTGAGCCAGGCGCGGAACCTCGTGATGCGGGAGCGGGCGGCGAGCAGTCGCGCCTGCACCCGCCCGGCGGAGAGATGGTCGAACAGTCGACTCGATCCCGTGGCGAGCTCCGTGGCGAGCTGGATCTGACTCGCGCGGACGTGACCGAAGAGGGACCTTCGCGTCGCACGCAGGGACTCGGCCATGCTGCGCAGCGCTTCCCGGATCAGGGCGAGCGCTCGGCCCTCGGGGGTGTCGCTCGCGTCGTCGAGGGGCTCGTCGTCGTCGACCCCCTCGGCCAGCTCGCGCCGCGCGGCCTCGAACGCGAACGAGGCGACGCGGTCGAGCTCCTCGATGTCAGCCCGCGCTTCCTCGATCGACAGGACGACCCCCTGTGCAGAGCCACGGACCCGCTCGATGCGCAGCGCGTCGAACGCCTGCCCGGCGAGGTCCTGGAACGCCAGCGGACGGAGTTCGATTCGCCGTCTGGCGCTTCGCGGCCGAGCCTCGTCGGTGCGCAGCGTGATACTCCCCGGTGCCTGCCGTACGATCGCGACGAGCGTCTCCACGCCGGTATCGGCCGCGGCCGAGAGCGTTTCGACGATCGCGTCGGATGCGGGAATCGCTTCCAGCGCCGGATGCAGAGCATGTCGTGCCTCGGTCTCGAGCTGCGCGATCCGCGCGAGAAGGTCGTCACGCTCCAGATCGGAGTCCGTCTGCGCGTGCAGGGCGTCGAGCTTCGCCGCGACATCGAGAAGCCGGTCGATGTCCCCGAGACACCGTTCGTGGACGCGCAAGACCAGGCGCTGCTGCACGGCGGTCGCACCGGCGAGAAGCGACAGAAGCCCTTGGTACAGCTTGAGGCGTCCCACCATCGCCCGCTCCGCGTCGTGGGCGCTGCGGAGCGCTCGCTCCGAGCGCCGGAGCCGCGGGAGCGCGGAGGGCGCGTCGCGGCCGCGGAGGACGAAGCTGCCGGCCACCGCGAGATCCGCCTCGAGCATGGCCCCCGCCCGATGCGCGCCCGCGCGACCCTGCTCGGCGAGAGACGTGTGGGGTGCTGCATGCACGACTTCGTCGAGTGCCGCCGTGAGGGTGGTGGCGGCGCTTCGGACGAGCGTCCACGGATCTTCCTCCTCCGAGGCCTCCTCGCCCGCCGCGCGCCACGGTCCATCGACCAGCGCGGGACGGGGCACCTCGGCGCGTATGAGGGCCGGTAGCGCCTCATCGCTCCATTCGATCCAGATTCGCTCGAGCTCGGTGATCCATTCAGACCATGCGCCGAGGGCGGGAAGAAAGCCCTCGTCGATGCCGGGGCCGACGACGGCGTGAAGGTGCCGTGCCGCGACGAAGCGCAGCGGAAGGGGACGTGTCCTGCCCGCGCGCCTCGCCGAACTCACGAGGCGCGCGGCCGCCTTTCCGAGCCGGCGCGTACGGGTGTCCGTGTCGACCGCGGCGAGCGCTCCTTCCTGCCACGGCGCGTCGATCACGGTCGGAAGCTCGGCGGCGCGGCGTGTGGCCTCGGCGAGCGCGTCGGCCAGGGCACTGGCGGTGTGACTCGCCGGGCCCGCGTGCTCGAACACGTCGAGGAGCGGTTCGAGCAGCTCGGACGAGACCACGCGTCGATACCGGAGCAGCCGTTCCGTCCTCTCCGACCAGTCCGCTGGGGGCGCGCCGTGGAGTTCGATCTCCTCCGCGATCGCGCGATGCCGCTCGAGCCCATGCACCAGGGTCGCGACGAGGCCCTGCGCGATCGACTCCTCGACCCGGCTCCACGCCGCGAGGACGGGATCGTGGACCGCCGTCGCCGCGAGCTCACCGGGGCCCGGCGTGAGGGGCTTGCTCACCGGTCGGCTCTCCATCGGGGCGCGAGGGGTCCCGGACGGTGCGTCACTCATGGGAGCCGCCCTCCCCTTCGTTCGCGCTGCTGCTTCGTGCGCCCGTGTCGGCACGAGCCGTCGATCCGTGGCCGGGGGGGTGCAGACGCAGGTGGTTCTCCATGTGCTCGACGTTCAGGAGCCCCGCCTCGCGGAAGCCGGCGCGGGCCCGCTCGGTCACGTCGCTCTGGAACTGGAACTCGAGCCGCGGGTCGAGCACGTACGCTTTCACCCTGACGCGGGTCAGGAAGGTCTCCTCGAAGACATCGGCCACGAGCACGACGACCGGCTTCCTGAGGTAAACGAACTTCGAGCTGATCGCGGCATTGAATGCGATCCGCTTCGCCGTCTCCTCGTCCGCCCATCCCGGCAGGTAGAGGTCGGTGACCACCTGGCAGTTCAGTTCGCCGGCGTTCGCATTGGCCACCTGCTGATCCACGACCTGGGCGTTGGGGACGCTCACGAGGTTGTCGTCCGGCGTGACGATTCGGGTCGAGCGCAGTCCGATGGAGACGACTTCACCGTACGTCCCTCCGATCGAGATCTTGTCCCCCACCTGGAAGGGCTGATCGAAGACCAGGATCATGCCCCCGAAGAGGTTCTTGAGCAGGTCCTGCGCCGCGAACCCGACGGCCACACCGAAAGCCGCGGTCGCGGCGATCAGGCTCTGCGCGTCGATGTTGAAGATGACCGCGACAATGAGGTAGGCAGCGAAGAGCCAGAGCACGATCCGGACGATCGGCACCAGTCGCTTGTAGAAGAGACGCCGATTCGGGCTGCGCTCCGCGAGCGTGTCGAGGAGCCAGGCCATGGACGCGATCAGATAGTTGAACAGCACGACGGCCGCGATGGACCACGCGACGCCCACGCCGAAGCCGCGCACGCTCTCCCGGGCCTGACCGAGAACTTCGCCGGACCTGGGGCCTGCCTGGTCCGCGGCGTCTTCGCTCTCGCGGGTCGAGCCGGCGGAGGCCCGCTCGGCGGTCGCGGCGGCCAGCGAATCGAGCCGCCTGCTGATGCTCTCCTGCCCGGCGATCAGTCGGTCGATGCGCGCTTCGAGGGACTCCGAGTCGTCGGGCGGACTCTGGACGGCGTCGACGGCCGCGGCGCTGGACGCCACGGCGCCAGCGTCGGCGGTATCGGCCTGCGCCCGCGCCACGGGCCTGGCCGGCACCGAGTCCGATGTGGACGGGGATTCCTGACGCGCACGGTCCGCCAGAGATCCACACGCACCCACGGCGAGGAGCGCCGTGACACTGAAGAGGCGAAGTCTCGCCGACATCGGGGAGTGCTGCTCCGGGAACGAATGGCTCGCCTCGTCACGAGGTCTGTGCAAGGAAAGATCGCAGTTCGGCGCTGTGGCGAAAGCACACCCACCGCGGTGACGCGATCGAGCCGGATCTCGACGCCGTTGGCCATCACCAGGTACTCAGCCCCGCCGCGCGTCACGATGTCCCGGATCGAACCCCGGGTCACGTGCGGGGCGCCGCCCGCCGAGACGAAGTCCACGCGCACGACGTCACGCTTCACCGCGGCCGCTTCGAGGCGGTCGTGGAGCGAGCAGGAGACGGGGCGGCAGGGGTCCGGGGGAGTAGCCATGACCCACCATACCTCCTGCGGTGATGCCGGGGGAGGTGAACGTCCCGACGCGCGAGCGGTTATCGTATGGGTGGCAGGGAGTGAGCCGTACCGGGGCTTCCCGGCAGCGCATGCCGGACCCGGCCGAGAGCCCGATTCCGAGGATGCCGTGAACCGTGCGATCCGTTCCGCGCCCATGAACCGACCCGCCGGGCGGGCGTCTGCGCAGTCGCGACCGAGGTCACTCCGTGCCTGGCGTGTCCCGTGGAGCGTGGGAGGTCGCCGTGCCTCGACCGACCGCCGGTGTGCGTCCGGTCGTTCTGCGGCGAGCGCCGGGGCGGGGGTGCCACCGTGAGCTGGCACACGCTGACTCCGGAGCAGACGCTCGCGCTCATCGATTCGCACGAGCCCGGGCTGTCTTCCACGGAGGCGCAGCGGCGGCTCGGTCGCTTTGGGCTCAATCGTCTCGAGCGGGTCGAGCCGGTGCGCGGGTGGAAGATCCTCTTCGATCAGTTCCGGAGCGTGGTCGTGCTCCTCCTGTTCGGTGCGGTGCTCGTGGCCCTGGCCTTGGGCGACGGGCTCGAAGCCATCGCGATCGGCGTCGTGCTCTTCATCAACACCTCCATCGGATTCGGGGTGGAGTTCCGGGCGCGTCGGGCCATGGACGCGCTCCTGCGCTACGAGGTGCCGTTCGCGAAGGTCGTTCGTGACGGTCAGGCGCAGTCGGTCCCCTCGGACCTCCTCGTCCCCGGCGACATCGTCCTTCTCGAGGAAGGCGACGCCGTACCGGCGGATGCGCGTCTGATCGAAGCGACCGGTCTTCGCACGGTCGAGGCTCCGCTGACGGGTGAGTCGGTGCCCGTCGACAAGGACCCGAGCCCCCTGCCGGATCCCGAGACCGTACTGGCCGAGCGTACGTCGATGCTCTACACGGGCACCGAGGTCGTCGCGGGCCGGGCTCGGGCCGTGGTGGTGCACACCGGGGAGGAGACGGAGCTCGGCCGGATCGGGACGCTCATCGCCGGCGTGGAGCCGGGACGGACACCGCTCGAGGTTCGCCTCGACGCTCTCGGGCGTCGTCTGGTGTGGCTCGCCCTGGGCGTGGCCGCGGTGGTCACCGGGCTCGGGGTCGTGCGCGGGGCCCCGCTCGGTCTCATGATCGAGACGGGCCTCGCGCTCGCGATCGCGGCCGTGCCCGAGGGGCTCCCCGCGGTGGCGACGATCGCGCTCGCCGTCGGGCTTCGCCGCATGGCCCGGCGCCACGCCCTCGTCAGGCGCCTCGTCGCCGTCGAGGCACTCGGCGGGACCACGGTCGTGTGCACGGACAAGACGGGAACGCTCACCGCCGGGCGGATGACGGCCGTCGAGATCGCCGTCGGCGGTCGCGCGTTCGTGGTGACGGGGGAAGGATACGGGGTCACGGGGTCGTTCCTCGAGCGCCGCGCCGGTGCCCCGGCGGCGGACGTGGGCGATCGCGCGGTGCAGCCCTCGGAGGCTCCCTCTCTCGTCCGGCTGCTCGAGGCCTGTGCCCTGACGAGCCGCGCCTCGCTCACCCCCGAGGGGGACCTCCCGGTCGGCGACCCGACGGACGCGGCGCTCGCGGTCGTCGCGATGAAGGGCGGCCTCGACCCCGACGGGCTGCGCACGAGGTTCCCCACGGTAGACGAGATCCCGTTCAGCAGTCACCGGCGGTCGAGCGCTTCGATCCACGACGTCGAGGGACGCCGCGTCCGGTACGTGAAAGGGGACCCTGGCGTCGTGCTGGATCAGTCGGCTGCCTGGATGTCCGAAGCCGGCGAGCGCCCTCTGACGCCAGACGACCGGAAACGGCTCGCCCGGCAGAACGAAGAGATGGCCGCCCGAGGGCTGCGGGTCATCGCCGTCGCCGGCGGCTCCGATGACGCCCCGGACAGACTCACGATGCTCGGACTCGTCGGCATCCTCGATCCGCCCGCGGAGGGGGTGGAGGAGACGCTCGAGGTCCTTCGCCGGGCCGGCATCCGGACCGTGATGGTCACCGGCGATCAACAGGCCACGGCGGAGGCGATCGCGCGGCGGCTCGGTTCGGTCCGGGAGGGTGACACGACGCTCGACGGTCGTGACCTCGCCCGACTGTCGGATGCCGACCTGACGGCGCGCGTCGACGGGGTCGGGGTCATGAGTCGCGTCAGCCCGGAAGACAAGGTGCGCATCGTATCGGCCCTGCAGCATCGTGGGCAGATCGTGGCGATGATCGGCGACGGCGTGAACGACGCGGCCGCGCTCAAGAAGGCCGACATCGGGGTCGCCATGGGCGTGCGGGGCACGGACGTCGCGAAGCAGACTGCCGCGATGGTCCTGACCGACGACCGCTTCCAGACGATCGGCGTCGCCGTGGAGGAAGGCCGTGTCATCTACGACAACATCCGGAAGTTCGTCTACTACCTGTTCAGTTGTAATGTCGCCGAGGTGCTGGTGTTGCTCGGCGCCAGCGTCGCCGGGATGCCCGTACCGCTCCTGCCGCTGCAGATCCTCTGGCTCAACCTCGTCACGGACACCTTCCCGGCGCTCGCGCTCGCCCTCGAGCCGGCGGAGCCGGGGATCATGGAACGGACGCCCCGTCGCCCGGACGAGACCATCCTGTCGAGGCGCTTCGCCCGCTCCGTGGGGTTCTTCGCCCTTCTCATCACGCTCTCGACGCTGGCGGCCTACGGGTGGGGGCTGCGCTCGGGGGGTCCGGAGCGGGCCATCACGATCGCGTTCATGACGCTCGCGATCGCACAGCTCTTCCACCTGGGCAACGCACGGAGCCGGGGACCCGTACTCCATCCTTCCCGCGCCTTCGCGAACCGGTGGGCTCTGGCCGCGGTGCCCCTCGTGATCGGACTCCAGCTGCTGGCGGTCTACTGGCAGCCCCTCGCCCGGGTGCTGCGCACGGAACCACTCGACCCGTGGGACTGGGTCGTCGTCGCTTCCTTCTCCGTCGTGCCGGCGGTCGTCGGGCAGGTGCTCAACGTGGTCCGCGGGCGCCGGCGCCCGTCGTCGGACGGTCCCTGACGTCGGGGCGCCCGGGAGAGCGAGCGGTTCGCGGGCGTCGCGCGGTTCACGTGCGCTCGTCAGGTGAGGCGGCCAATGGCCCGGGCCGCGATCTCCTCCCCGATCGCGAGCGATGCCGTGGCCGCGGGACTCGGCGCGTTCACCGCGTGCACCGCGCCCGGGCCTTCGACCCAGAGAAAATCGTGCACGAAATCCCCCGAGGGGAGAACCGCCTGCGCCCGGACGCCGGCGCCACCGGAGACGAGGTCCTCGGCGCGAACCTCGGGGACCAGACGCTGTAGGGCCGCCACGAAGCGACGTCGGCTTACGGACTGTGCCAGTTCCCGCGTGACCATGCGCCGGTGCCGCGCGGTGAACCGCCAGAGCCCGGGGAAGGTGACCGCGTCGGCCATGTCGCGCACGTCCAGCGTGGTGAGGTGGTATCCCTCGCGGGCGAAGGCGAGGACCGCGTTGGGGCCCGCGTCCACGCCGCCTCCCACCCTCCTCGTGAAGTGCACGCCGAGGAAGGGGAAGCCCGGTTCCGGCAGGGGATAGACGAGATGGCGCACGAGGTGCTCCCTGTCCGGGCGGAGCCGGTGGTATTCGCCCCGGAACGGGACGATCCGTACGGGCGTGCGGCCGCCGGCGAGCGTGACGATACGGTCCGAGTGAAGGCCCGCGCAGTTCACGAGGACGCGGCTTCCGAAGTCCCCGCCGGTGGTGACGACCTGCCATCGGTTCTTCGCCCGGTGGAGCGAGCGGACCTCGGCGCCGCATACCACCTCACCGCCTGCGGCACCGATCTCCCGCTCGAGCACACGACACACCGCACCGTAATCTGCGATCCCCTCCTCCGGCACCAGGATCGCGGCGGCGCACCGTACGTGCGGCTCGATCTCCTGAGCCTCGGCCCCGGAGAGTCGGCGCAGTCCTTCAAGCCCGTTGGACCGCCCGCGCTCGAGCATCGCGTCGAGCCGTGGCAGCTCCTCGGACCGCGATGCGACCACGAGCTTGCCGCAGATCTCGTGCGCGATTCCGTGATGCAGGCAGAACTCCGTCATGCGACGGATTCCCGTGCGGGCGAGTCTCGCCTTGGCGGAGCCCGGCGTGTACTGGAGGCCGGCGTGCAGCACGCCGCTGTTGTGGGTGCTCTGGTGCTGGGCGACCGCCTGCTCCTTCTCGAGCACGCGCACCGTTCCGGCGTTCCTCTTCAGCAGGGCATGCGCCGTCGCCAGCCCGACGATGCCGCCGCCGATGACGGTGAAGTCCACGTCGGGGGCGCCGGTCACGGCGAGCCGACCAGGTAGAGGGCGTCCTGACGCGGCCGGAAGAACCGCCAGCCGTCCGCCGTCAGGTGCGCGGGGTCTTCCTGCATGATGAACACCTCCTGACCCTCCCACTCGGGCACCGGGGTTCGCGTGTTCAGCTCGATCGAGATGTACGCACCCTCCACGAGCACCTGCGCCGCCGCCTCGCCGTTTCCGGAGCTTCGGAAGTCGATGCTCGGACCCAGGCCGTGTCCGTGGTTGCCCAGGGGATGGGAGTACACCTGCGCCGTGATGCCCCGCTCGTCCATGTCCGCCATCGTCATCGCGTAGACCTCGCCCACCGTGCGGCCCGGCCGCGAGGCCCGCAGCATGAGCGCGTCCTGCAGCGCGTGCGTGTTCGCGAGTGCGTCGACGAGACCGGCCGGTGCCTCGGTCTCTCCCGGCAACAGGAGGTAGGCCATCTTCTGCCAGTCGCTGTCGAGGCCCATGTACGAGATCCCGAAGTCCACGTGAACCAGATCGCCGGGCTCGAGCACGGTCCCCTCGGGGGCGATCGCCAGGAAGCCACGTGACCCGACCTGCTCCATCCCCCGCCGCTGTACCCGGAGGTCGGGCTGGAACCAGGTGGTCACGCCGGCATCCCACATCGCGTCGTACATGAAGCGCCGCACGTCGGCGACCGTCGTGGTCCCCGGCCGGATGACCTCGGAGGAGAGGGCCCGGCGCGTGATGTCCTCCGTGAGTGCCACGAGCCGCTCGTAATGCTCGAACTCCTCGGGAATGCGCGTGGCCAGGTACTCGACGATGAGGGGTTCGGCCGAGACGAACCGGGTCCGTGCCTCGGGGCCCATCGCGTCGGCGAGGAAGCCCCAGCTGTCGTGCGTCAGCGAGCGGGTCATTCCGCGCCGTCCCCCGGTACCGAGGCCGATCGCCTCGGGGCGGTACTCCTCCCAGAGCCCCCGGAGCACCTCCTCGGCGGGGGCCGGGTCGACGGGCGACTCGAAGAAGCGCGCCACGTTCTCCTCCCAGTACCCGGTCGCGGCGACCCTGCGGAGTCCCTGCTCGCCTGCGTCCACGAAGACGAAGATGTCGCGCCGGCCGGTGTAGGGGCGGGCCGGCGCGACGTACTCCGTGAGCGGGTCGTCGTGGAATTCCTCGTTCACGACGATCCACATGTCGATGTCGTGGCGCCGCATCATCGGGAGGAGCATCTCGTGCCGCTTCACGAGCCATTGGTCGCGGACGTCCATCTGTTCGGACCAGGTCAGGAGGGCGAGCCGCTCGGTCCCGGCCTCCTCCCGGGGCTGGGCGGCGCCGGTGCAGCCGAGCAGGGTCAGCGTGGGCAGAAGGAGGGCGACGGACAGAGGTCTCATGTCCTAGGGCCGCGGGTTCGGGAAGGGGGTTCGGGACGCGGAATCGGCCGGCTTCCGTGGTCGGCCGCAAGGCCGCGACCTCTGGCCGGTCGCCGTCCACCGGCGCACATTGGCGGCCTGACCGTCTCTGCCCCGTCCGACCCGAGGTTCCGATGGATCTGCTCCTGCGCTCCGTTCTTCCGACTTCACGACTCCTCCGCCCGGCCCTCGTCGCCGTGGTGGCGCTCGTCACCCTCGGCGTCCTGCCCGCCGCGGCGCAGCGAGGCACTTCCGGCCCGCCCGAGCACGCGAACCAGAAGCCGGTGAATCACCTCCCGAACCCCTACGAGACGGTGCGCGACTGGGGTACCCTGCCGGACGGGAGGAGCTGGGGCTCGGTGAGTGCGGTGAACATCGACGTGGACGGCATCCACGTGTGGGCCGGCGACCGATGCGGAACGAACTCCTGCGCGGAGTCGAACGTCGACCCGATCGTGAAGCTCGATCCGGACGGAAACGTGGTCATGGCGTTCGGGGCCGGGCTCATCACGTGGCCTCACGGAATGGACGTGGACGCCGAAGGCAACGTGTGGGTCGCGGATGCGCGCTCTCCGAACGCGCAGGAGCTCGAGCGCACACCGAACGCACCCCGGAACGGCCACGTCGTCCGGAAGTTCAGCCCGACGGGCGAGCTGCTGCTGACCATCGGCGTGCCGGGCGAAGCCGGTGAGCCGCCCCGGCGTCTCAACGCCCCCAACGACGTCCACGTGGCGCCGGACGGGAGCATCTTCGTGGCCGAGACCCACCCGTCGCAGTACGTCGACGACCCGGCCCATGCCGACGCGGTGAGCCGGATCCACAAGTACGCGCCGGACGGTACCTTCCTCATGAGCTTCGGCTCCTGGGGGTACGCGGACGGCCAGTTCCGTTCCCCGCACTCGCTGGCCATGGACTCCCGCGGCCGCCTCTTCGTCGCGGACCGGGGGAACCGCCGTATCCAGATCTTCGATCAGGACGGGAACCATCTGGACACGTGGTATCAGTTCAGCCGCATCTCGGGGCTCTTCATCGACGAGAACGACGTGCTCTACGCGATCGACTCCGAGTCCGACCCCAACTACAACCCGGGCGGGTGGCGGAAGGGACTCCGCGTCGGCAGCGCGTCCACCGGCGAGGTCTGGTACTTCGTGCCGGAGCACATGTCCGAGCGCGCCTCGGGAATGGGCGGCTACGGGTCGATGGGAGAGGGCGTGACCGTCGATCGCGACGGCAATGTCTACGCCGGCGAGGTCGGCCCGGTCCAGGGGATGACGAAGTTCATCCCCCGGCTGGTCCGCAGGTAGCCGGCCGCCGAGCACCGACCGCGCTCTCCTTCGGCTGCACGGCTGGCGACCAGGGAACGATCATGATCCATGCCGTCCCCCCCGATTCCGCCGCGCTCGAGTCCGTGGTCCGGCTCCTGACTGAACGGCGTACCGTCGTGCTCTCCGGCGCGGGCTGCAGCACCGAGTCGGGGATCCCGGACTACCGGGGTCCCGAGGGCAGCCTCCGCAAGCGAAGCCCGGTCCAGTACGGTGACTTCGTCCGGTCCGAAGCGGCGCGCCGGCGGTACTGGGCCCGCAGCACGGTGGGCTGGCGGCGCGTGGCCTCGGCTCGTCCAAACCCCGCGCACGTCGGGATCGCGCGGCTCGAGCGGGCCGGGATCGTGCCCGGGGTGATCACGCAGAACGTGGACGGGCTCCATCAGGCCGGCGGCAGCCGCCAGGTGGTGGAGCTCCATGGCTCGCTGTCCCGGGTGGCGTGCCTCGCCTGCGGGGACCGGACGTCGCGCACGGAGATGCAGTCCCGGCTAGAGGCGGCCAACCCCGCGTGGCTCGGGGATGTCCGGGGCCGGGGGGAGACCGAGGGCCGGCCTGCCGGTACGACGGCGGAGCCGGCACCCGACGGGGACGTCGAGCTCGGCGACGTGGCCTACGACGCCTTCGAGGTGCCCGTATGCCTGCGTTGCGGCGGGGTGCTCAAGCCGGACGTCGTCTTCTTTGGCGAGAACGTGCCGAAGGAGCGTGTGCAGGACAGCTGGGCGATGTTGGATGGTGCCGATGCCCTCCTGGTCGTGGGTTCTTCCCTGACCGTCTATTCGGGACGCCGCTTCGTGTACGGGGCCGTGGAGCGGGGGCTTCCGATCGCGGTGGTCAACCTCGGACCGACGCGCGCGGACGAACACGCGGTCACGAAAGTGGAGGGCCGTCTGGGCGAGGTGATTCCGCAGCTCGCCGCAGCCCTCGACGCCTGAGGGAACTCGACGGCCCTACGCCCCTACGTGGACCACACAATCCCGGACTGAACCGCGGGTCCGGTGCTCCCACACGTAGACGCCCTGCCAGGCGCCGAGCGCCAGCGCTCCGTGCTCGAACGGAATGGACAGCGTGGTGGAGGTGAGGGCGGCGCGAATGTGCGACGGCATGTCGTCCGGCCCTTCCGCCGTGTGCGTGAAGTGAGGGTCGCCCTCGGGGACGTGGCGCTCCATCCACCGCTCGAGATCGTGGCGCGCGCTCGGGTCGGCGTTCTCCTGGATGGTGAGGCTCGCCGACGTGTGCCGAATCATGACGGTGCAGAGGCCCTCGTCGACACCCGAGGCTCGGACCACGGCCTGCACCTCTCGGGTGATCTCGTGGAGCCCCCGGCCCCGGGTGGTGACGCGGACGTGATCGATCATGATCCAATCGTGGCGCTCGACGGCTTCTGCGTCGAGGGGCCGTGTGGGTTCTGGAGCGCGATCTCCCGGTCCCGCTGCATCCGCGCGAGGACCCCTCGCTGGTGCGGATGGCCTCGATCACGATGCCCTCGTGTGCGTGGGCGTTCGGAACGCAGCCCACCTGGTCACACGGGGTGCGTACCCCCGGCTCAGTACGTGTACGTGACTCCCGTGCGCAGCGTCGTGTCGAGCGCCGCGAGCCCGTCCGGCGGGTTGGCATCCCAGCGGAGGTCCCAGCTCACCGAGAGCGCGAGCGACTCCGTGATCGAGGTGGCGAGGCGCAAGGTCTCGAGCGCCCGGGTATCGACGAAGTCGCCGATCGCGGGCTGTACGTAGGTCGTCGAGGTAATGACCGTCGTTTCGGTGGCGACGATGCGGAGCGTCAGGAAGGAGTTCCACCGCAGGTTCAGCGTCCGCTCGGGGTGGACGGCCCCGTCGGGCAGGCTGAGCCATTCGCGCTCGAGCATCAACCCGGTGCCTGCTCCGAACTGACCCCAGGCGCCACGGGCGAACTGAGTCCGTGCCCCGCCGCCGGTAACCGCGCGGAAGGCGAGCTGCTGGGGCCGATCGTAGTTGATCTGCGCGTACCACTCCGGGAGGAAGTGCCGGCTGACGCGGGTATAGCCCACCCGGTAGTGGAGCAGGCCCGACGACGCGAAGCGGTCCCGGTCCAGGAAGCCGAGTCCTCCGTTGCCCTGAATGAGTCGCGTACGGGTCTCGCTGACCCGGTACATACGGGCGCGGACGTCGAACGAGATGAAGTCTACGTTCCCGGTCCGGGCCGTGACGTCGCCCCCGAGCGACCCGGAAAGGCCGACCGGGGGGTCGTCGCGGCTGAGCGCCTCGATCTCGACCTGCCCGGCCGCGAGGCTGGGCAGCAGGGCGACGAGGAGCGCCACGAGGCGCCCGCGACGTCGTGCCCGCATTACTCCATCACGGGAGAGAGCCCCGCCTGAGCGAGGAGGAGCAGCAACGCCCTCTGAATGCCCTCGGGTCCGTCGCGATTGATGTAGAACTCGTCGAGCGAATGTGACCCGCCGCCGGCGCCGCCACCTCCGATGGTCACGGCGGGAATGCCCAGCGAGATGGGGATGTTGGAGTCCGTGGAAGAACGCCCCAGGCGCGGCGTGCCGCCGGTGAGCGAAGTGGCCGCCACGGCGCGCTGCACGAACGGGTCGTCCGCGGCCACTTCTCCGCTCGGCCGGTCTCCGATCTTGTCCACGACCACCGTGAGTGGCTCCCCCCGGGCCCGTCCCGCGTTCTCCTCTTCGAGGCCCTTCTGCATCGCGTCGCGGAAGATTGCGTCGATGCGGTCCAGTGACTCGGGGCTCTCGGAGCGCATGTCGACTTCGATCCATGCGTCGAACGGAATCGAGTTGACGGAGGTCCCTCCGCCCATGCGACCGACGTTGTAGCTGGTGCGGGGCCCGCCCGCAGAGGTGAACTCCAGGGCTGCGGCGTCGAAGTGTGCGATGGCGCGGCCGAGGGCGTGCATGGGGTTCGCCAGACCGAAGGCGCCCCAGGAATGGCCGCCCGGGCCGGCGAAGGTGACCAGGTATCGATAGGAGCCGAGCCCGGCGTTCGTCACGCCGTCGCGGCCGAGTCCGTCGATGGAGATGAATCCGTCGATGCGGGGCGCGCCTTCGCGAAACAGGTGCTTCATGCCCCGCAGGTCGCCCAGGCCCTCCTCGCCGACGTTGCCCACGAACCAGATGTCGAAGTCCGTCTCGACCTCCGCGGCGTTCATGGCGCGCAGGATCGCGAGCACCGTCACCACGCCACGCGTGTCGTCCGCGATACCCGGCGCGAAGAGCGTGTCTCCGCGCTGCCGGATGGTGACGTCGGTCTCTTCCGGAAAGACGGTGTCGAGATGGCCTGCGATGACGATCGTTCCGTCTCCGCGACCGCGGCGCAGCCCCACGACGTTGCCGACCTCGTCGGTCCAGATCGAGTCGACGCCGATCTCCTCCAGACGCTCGGCGAAGCGACGGCCACGCGCTTCCTCCATGAAGGGTGGGGCAGGGATCTGCGTGAGCTCGCGAAGGTCGGCCATCGTCTGCTCGTCGGTCTCCTCGAGATAGCGGAATGCCCGCTGGACGCGGGGGTTCTCGAGGATGGCCCGCACCTCGGCCTCCACCTCGGGCGATGCCGCCGCCGGGTCCTGCGCCCGTGCGGCCGCGGGGAGGGAGATCGAGAAGCAGAGCGTGGCTCCGAGGAGCGTGAGGCCGAGACCGAGAGTCCGGTTCATGGAGGTCCTGTCCGACGGTGGTGAGGGTAGTGGAATGGAGCGGTCGGGTCAGCGCGCGAGCATGGGCCCGAGCGGCCGCCCCCCGAGAAGGTGCAGATGCAGGTGGTACACTTCCTGTCCCCCGTGATCCCGGCAGTTGATCATGAGGCGGTATCCGTCTTCCGCGATTCCCTCGGCCGCCGCGATCTGTGCCGCCACGCGCACCATGCGACCGACCACCGCCTCGTCGTCCGCGCCGATGTCGGCGGCGGTGGGAATGATCCGGTTGGGGACGACCAGGACGTGCGTGGGAGCCTGCGGGGCGATGTCACGGAAAGCGGTGACCAGGTCGTCCTGATACACGATGTCGGCGGGAATCTCCCCGCGGACGATCCGGGCGAAGATCGTGTCTTCGGACATGTCAGGGTTCTCCGGGGGACTCGGGTTTCGGGGTCTCGTCCATGCGGGCGTCGCCCAGCGAGCCGGTCACGACCCAGGGCAGCCACCGGCGCCGGACGAGGCGGACGTTCCGATCGATCTCCACGCGCAGCGGACCGGCTTCCCTCGTTGCCCAGCGGAGCTGGTTCGTCACCTCCTCGTGTGCGGCGACGCCCCCGAGGTAGACGCGGATCCGCGCGTCTCGCGTGGCCGCGGGAAGGTCGACCCGCACTTCACGGCTCCGGGCCGACGCGTCGGCCTCCACGTCGATCCGGACGGATCGGGCGTCACCGAGGACGCCGATGGAACAGTGCCCGCTCCCGCGCGCCAGGGCTTCGAAGACCCGCTTCGCGTCCGCCTCCGCGTCGCCGGTGAACGGCTCGGCCAGCGAGAGGTGCTGGTGGATGAGCGCCAGGGTCAGCCCGTAGGAGGGGAAGGGGATCAGGACGTCCCGCGTGATGGGGATCCGTGCGTGGGCGTCCACCGCGCACGTGGCCCTCGAGGCCCGCTGCGGCAGCACCGAATCGAGGAGCGCGAGGTTCTCCGCCGGGCGATCGACCAGTGCGAGCATCCCGAGTTCGGGGCGGAAGGGGAGGAGGGTCAGGGCTTCCAGCCAGTCGACGACTCCGTCGTTGCGCCACTCCGAATCGGCGTTCCAGATCTCGATCCCGTCCACCGTGGAGAGCGTACGGTCTCTCCAGGGGCGCTTCCCGCTCGGGTGGGAGACGAAGGTGAGCTGCGCCTCCTCGGTGAAGCGGTGGGCGGTCTGCT
The DNA here is from genome assembly GCA_030827315.1 of Gemmatimonadota bacterium. GTDB lineage: Bacteria > Gemmatimonadota > Gemmatimonadetes > Longimicrobiales > Gaopeijiaceae > UBA2589. The sequence continues at coordinate 67,878 of JAURER010000011.1, forward strand.
GGGCCCAGAGATCGAGGGAGTCGGGCTCTCCGAGCCGGACGGAGTCCATGCCGAGCAGGAGCATGTGCCCCCGCGGGGAGCTGTATTCCTCGGCGAGGATGACGAGCACACCGCGCCGGTACTCGTATCGGGTCGGCAGCTGCGAGTTGTGGTCGGACACCACGATGAAGTCGAGCTCGTTGCCGATCGCGGCGTCCACGAGGTCGTCGACGGAGCCACTGCCGTCGGAGGCCACGGTATGCATGTGAACCGCCCCGACCACGCGGGTCCGTTCGCGCGGCGCGCGGTCGTCCGGCAGTGCGAGATCGGGCACGGCGCCGGCGACGATCGCGGCCGCCAGGGTCCACACGGCCACCACCAAAGCCGCGGTGCGGATCCGGCGTCGGAACCGGGATGGCATGCGGGGGGTCAATTGAGCGACTTGCTGCGTCTGAAGGGAACCCGGGCAGGACGACGTCCGGCCGAACGGCCGGGCGGGACTATAGTCACGGGCCTTCCGACGCGACAGACGGACTTCCGCCTCCCCAACAGACCGAGCCATGGCACTCCGCGTCGGCGACAGAGCCCCCGACTTCTCCCTCCCGCCTGCGCCGGGGCCCGACCTGGTCACGCTCTCCTCCTTCCGGGGGGAGAAGAACGTGGTCGTACTCTTCTTCCCGCTCGCCTTCAGCTCGGTCTGCACCGAAGAGATGTGCCGCGTGGCGGAGGAACGGCCGGACTGGGCCGGACTCGACGCGCAGGTGATCGGCGTGAGCGTCGATTCCCCTTTCGTGGTGCAGCGCTTCGCGGTCGAGACGAAGGCGGGCTTCCCCATCGTCTCGGACTTCAACAAGGAGGCGATGCAGGCGTTCGACGTGATGTACGAGGAGTATTTCGGCCTGCGTGGCGTGGCCAAGCGCTCGGTCTTCGTGATCGACCGGGCGGGCGTCGTGCGATACGTCTGGGTCGACGACGACTCGGGGGTTCTGCCCCCTCTGGAGGAGGTCCGGGCCGCGCTGGTCCGGCTGGACTGACGCGTCCGCGTCAACCTTCTCGACCGGTCATCTGTCCGTGGTGGTGCCCACACTTCCGAGCCCAGGCCGATGCAGCGCGCAATGATCCTTCTGCGGGTGACCCTCGCCACCGTTCTCGTCTCCGCGACCCTGGTCGCGCCCGCCTCCGTTCATGCCCAGCAGGCGCGCATGGGTGAGAGCACCTCTTCCGCGCCCGCGCCCGCGCCCGCGCCCGCGCCCGTCGCTCGCGCCCAGCGCACCGACGTCGCTCCGGTCGTCGACGGCGTCCTTGACGAGGACATCTGGATGTCGGCGCCCCTGATATCGGACTTCACCCAGCGCGAACCCAGCGACGGGTTCCCGGCCACCGAGCCTACCGACGTCCGCATCCTCTACGACGCGAATGCGATCTATGTCGGCGTCTGGGCCTTCGACTCGCGGGCCGCGCAGATCGTGGCCGGTGAGGCGATCCGCGACTTCGAGGTCACCGATGCCGACGCCGTCATCATGGTGTTCGACACCTTTCGCGACGAGCAGAATGGCTTCGTGTTCGGGACGACGCCCGCGGGCATCGAGTACGACGGGCAGGTGGCGTCCGCGGGGAGCGGCGGCGGCTTCTTCCTGGGCGGAGGCGCGAACAGCCAGCAGCGCTTCCAGGCCGGCGCCGGCGGTGGCTTCAACAAGAACTGGGATGGCAGCTGGGAGGTGGCGACGACGCGCGACGGCGAGGGGTGGTACGCGGAGTTCCGGATCCCCTTCAGCACGCTCCGGTACGGCTCCGGTACGGCGAGCTGGGGGTTCAACATGTCGCGCCGGGTGCGCCGGCTCAACGAGGAGGTGTTCTGGTCCGCGGTGCCCCGCGAGTTCAACCTGTACCGGCTCGACTTCGCCGGGAGGCTCGAGGGGATGGACCCGCCCACGCGCCGGGCCGCCACGGTGACGCCGTACGCTCTGGGCTCGACCCAGCGTGACTACAACACCGCCCAGTCGATCTTCGACGAGGACGCACAGGTCGGCGGCGAGGCCAAGGTCCAGATCACCCAGGGCCTCACCCTCGACCTCACGGCGAACACCGACTTCGCCCAGGTCGAGGTGGACGACGCCCAGGTGAACCTCACGCGCTTCGCCCTCGTTTTCCCCGAAAAGCGCCCTTTCTTCCTGGAGAACGCCGGTTTCTTCACGGTAGGCGGGAACGGGGCGGACCTCTTCTTCAGCCGGCGGATCGGCATCGACAGCGGGTCTCCGGTACCCCTCAAGGGCGGCGGCCGCCTCTCGGGGCGCCTCGGCGGCCTGAACGTGGGTGGCCTCTACCTCCAGACCGGCGGGTTCCCCGGCGTCGCGGGGTACGATCCCTCCGGCTCGCCGACAGCCCAGGGGCGCAACTCCTACGGCGTGGCGCGCGTCGCGAAGGAGCTTCCCAGCCGCTCGAAGATCGGCGCGCTCTTCACGGATCGTCGCAGCGACCTCTCCGGCGACGAGAACCAGACCTATGCCGTGGACGGCCAGCTCGGCCTCGGCGACCAGTTCAATCTCACGACCTGGTACGCCAGGACCCGCACCGAGGTGTCGGGGACCGTGCCCCCGGGCTCGCCGCCCGAGCTGAGCGAGACGCGCACCGACGACGCCTGGGACGTCACCGGCGCCTGGACGTCCCGGAGCTTCCGAACCAACGCCACCATCCAGGAAATCGGCGAGGACTTCAATCCCGAGATCGGCTTCGTGCCGCGCCGCGGCCACCGTTATTACCAGCTCTTCGGGATGTACTACATCCGGCCGTCGAAGATCTTCCGCGAGCTGCGGCCCCACGTCTCGTACTACACGTACCGGAACCGTTCGGAGCGAGCGGACCCCGGCTTCGAGATCTCGTCTCGCTGGCACGTGGACCAGCACTGGCAGTGGCCCAGCGGGATGGAGCTCCACACGGGTGCCAACTTCACCTCGGAAGGGCTCTACGAGCCGTTCACGATCCGCGGTGTCGTGAATGCGTCGGGCGACAAGGTCACGGTTCCGGTGGGGATGTACGGCGGGTGGGAGGCGGCGTTCGTTTTCATGACCGACCAGTCGAGGGCGCTGTCGTTCAATTCGCGCTTCAACTGGGGCGCCTTCCTTTCGGGAAACAAGCGGACCTCGAGTGGCGACGTGACGGTGCGGTACGGAGATCGCTCCAGCGCGACGCTGGCCGCCGCGTACAACGACGTGTCGCTGCCGGAAGGCGACTTCGCCACGCTCCTGACCAGCCTGAAGCTCAGCTACTTCTTCACGCCGCGGATCTACCTCCAGGGGCTGGTCCAATACTCTGACCAGATCGACACGTGGTCGGCCAACATGCGGCTCGGGTGGCTGAGCACGGCCGGGACCGGGCTCTTCATCGTCTACAACGACGTCCAGGAGAGCTACGACTTCTCCCGGCTCGAGGGGCCGATGGCTCGCTCCCTGTTCATCAAGTACACGAAGCAGTTCAATCTCTTCGGGATGTAGATAGCTTCATCTCATGATGTTCACGGGACGCTCCATCCGACGTTCGGTCGCGGCTCCGGCCGCTCTGTTGCTGCTCGCGCTTGGCGTTGCGGCACCCGCGATGGAGCGCGCGGATCTGTCCCGGGCGCCCGTGATCGAGTCGGAGCACGAGCCAGGTTCCTGCCCCGCGCCGCACGACCATCGGATCTGCACCCAGGTATCGGCGAATCAGGCCGCGCCGGGTGCGGACCGGCGCGCGGCATCCCGCGATGCGGTCCGGGTCGTCCGCGCGACGGAGGACTCGCGACGCCAGCCCTCGGCGCACGCGGTCCGATCCGCTCCCGCTCGCGCGCCTCCCGTCGTCTGACGTTCGAACAAGCTGTGGGGTGATCGCCGTCGGGCGATCACCGAACGTCTGACACCCTGTGCCGCGCCTGCCGTGCGCGGGTCCGATCGGGAGACAAGTCATGCTCAGGATCCAGTTGTCTGTAGGGGCGCTCGCGGTGGCCGTCGCGCTGACCGTCGTTCTGCCCCGCGCGTCCGCAGCCCAGCAGGAGGGCAGAATCGAGGGCGTTGTGCTGGTCGGCGAGACGCCGGTCGACGACGCCGACGTCGTCCTTCCCGGCCTCGGTCAGAGGGTCCGGGCCGATGGGGCCGGGCGCTTTTCGTTCGAGCGGGTTCCGCCCGGCCGGTACGTGGTCGAAGCTCAGAGCGTTCGGTGGGGCAGGGGGATCGCGACGGTCGACGTCGCCGCCGGGCAGACGGCGCGCGTGACGCTTCGGGTCGAGGCGGTCTTCCACCTCGATGAGATGGTCGTCTCCGCGGGGGTTGGCTCGACCCAGCGCTCCGAGGCGTACCAGCCGGCCAGCGTGCTGACGTCCCGGGATCTCGTGACGAATGCGGAGGCGTCGCTCGGCGAGACGCTTTCGCGTCAACCGGGCGTGTCGTCGACGTATTTCGGGCCAGGAGCCAGTCGACCCGTCATCCGGGGCATCGGCGGTGACCGCGTGCGGATCCTCGAGGCCGGGATCGGGACGGGCGACGCGTCGAGCACCAGCCCCGATCACGCCGTCGCGGTCGAGGCGCGTGCTTCGGAGCGCATCGAGGTGATCCGTGGCCCCGCGACGCTTCTCTACGGGAGTTCCGCGGTCGGCGGCATCGTGAACGTATTCGACGAACGGATCGCACGGGATCTGCCCACGCGACCGCTGACGGGCTACTTCGAGGGCCTGGCGGGGACCGTGTCGGACGAGCGAACGGGTTCCGGAGCGGTGAACTTCACGACCGGTCGCTTCGTGATGTCCGCGTCCGGCCTGTGGCGGGACGCGTCCGACTACGCGATCCCCGGCTTCGCCGAGCTCGATGCGGAGCCGGGGGAGGACCCCGTCGAAGGCATCCTCGAGAACTCGTGGGTCGAGAGCCGCAGGGGGAGCGCGGGGCTCACCTGGGTCGGCGCGCGCGGCTACGCGGGGGTCGCGTTGTCGACGCAGCGCTCCGATTACGGCGTGCCGGGTCATGCTCACCACGAGGAGACCGTTCCCGCGCCGCCCGTGCCCGAGGAGGAGGAGCTCGTCAGCATCGATCTCGAACAGGATCGCTTCGACTTCGAGGGCGTCATGCGCTTCGGCGCGAGCGCGGTACGCAACGTCAAGGCCCGGTTCGGCTACACGGACTACAACCACGTCGAGCTCGAAGGCGAAGAGATCGGCACCCGCTTTCTCAACGACTACCTCGAGGCCCGGGTCGAAAGCGAGCACAGCTTCACGTCCTCGACGCAGGGGGCCGTCGGGGTGCAGTTCTCGAACCGCGACTTCGAGGCCATCGGCGAAGAGGCGTTCGCGCCTCCGTCGACTACACAGACCTCGGCCCTCTTCGGGTACGAGGAGCTCCGCTGGACCGAAGCGCTGAACCTGCAGGGCGGCGTTCGGGTCGAACGTCAGCAGGCCGAGTCGCAGGGCGTGGCGGAACTCACGCACTACGGTGTCTCCGGCTCCCTGGGCGCCAACTGGGATGCGAATGAGCTCATGAGTTTCGCGTTCTCCGCGTCCCGCTCCATGAAGCTCCCCAACGCGGAGGAACTCTTCTCGAGGGGACCCCACGCGGCGACGCGCGCGTGGGAGATCGGCGATCCCGCGCTCGACTCGGAGGTCGCGCTCGGCTTCGACCTCACCACGCATGTGCACGCGGAACGGTTCCGGGCCAGCGCCTCGATCTTCACGACCGGCTTCGCCGGCTACATCTACCAGGCCGCGACTGGCGTGCAGCGCGACGACCTGACGGAGTATCGCTACGTCCAGGGGGACGCCCGGTTCACCGGTGCGGAGTTCGAGGCGGCGTTCGATGTCGTGGAGAACGACCCGTCCATGAGCGCGCCGCACCTGACGCTCGAGGCACTCGCAGACTTCGTGAACGCGAAGCTCACCGACACCGACGAGTACCTCCCGCGCATCCCCCCGATGCGCCTGGGCGGCGGCGTTCGCTACCGCCAGGGGGCGATCACGGCGCATGCCGGCGCCCGGTGGTCCGCACGGCAGGACAGGCTCGGCCCGTTCGAGACCGGAACGGCCGCCTACACGATGGTCGACGCCGCGATCAGCTACCGGCTCGTGACCGGCGGGCTCTTCCACGACATCACGCTCACCGGTGCGAACCTGACCGACGTCGACGCGCGCGTGCACACGTCCTTCCTCAAGGACATGGCGCCGCTTCCCGGCCGGGAGATCCGTCTCATCTATCGGATCAACTTCGGAGGGCTGTAGCCACCGCGAGGGGCTCGGAGGACGCGATCCGCGGGTGCGTCCTCCGAGCCACTCAGGCGATCATTTCGCCCGGAAGCTCACGTTCCACGATGTCACCGTCCTGCAGGGAGACATGCCAGACGCGTGCGTCCGCCCGGGTCTTCACGACGCCACGGACCTCGTTGTCCACGAACCAGATGCCCGCGTCGTTGTCGCACGCGTACCCTGGTTTGAGCGCACCCGACCGGATGAGGCGGTGGTACGTCGGGCGGCGGGCCGCCTCGGCGTCGTAGTGCGGTGAATGGCTTCCGCGAAGGAAGCCGAGGCACTCGATCTTGGTGACCTCCCGGGGGCGTGAGTCGGTCGTCCCCTCCTCGAACCAGCAGAGCGAGCCCGCGCTGGCGCCCCCGAGCACGACGCCGCGCTCCCACGCCTCGCGCAGCACGACGTCGATGCCCTGCGCCTTCCAGATCGCCTGCTGGTTCAGGGTGTTGCCACCCGAGACCACGATCCCGTCCACGGAAAGAAAGATCTCCTCCCAGCTGCGGTCGGTGCTGTAGCTGCTGATGAACGACTCCTGTACGGACGGCTCGACATCGAGCGGGGCGCAGTTCTCGTACCACCGGATGATGCCCGATTCACGGTCCGCGGATGCGGTCGGCAGGTAACAGAGCCGCGGGCGCTCCTTGCCCGTGAGCCGGGCCATGTACCCGATGAATGCGGTGCCGAAGCCACCGCCGGCGATGAGGATCTGACGGGGTACGGGCTGCCCCCCGCCGTGCATGCCTTCCCTGGCGGTCACACGCGGTGCGCCGATCGCCATGCCGAGCCCCGCAGCGGTAGAGGAAGTGAGGAAGTGGCGTCGCTGCATGGAAGCCTCCTGGGTTGGCCGGGTCCTTTTCGGGGGGCGGGCGGCCAAGATCGAGTGCGTGAGCCCCCCGGACAACCGAGGCCGCATGCACGGCGCGACGCGTGACGGGTCGGCCTCTCGAATCAGGGGGCTGGCGCGGCCAGTCTCCGCGAGCCACCCTCGCCCTCATGTCGAAGAGGTCCCCCGCCCGGTCGGTGAACGGCGGCGCCCGTCTCCACCGAAACGTGTGGGTCGCGAGTGCCACGAGCTTCCTCACGGACGTCTCGAGCGAGATGATCCTCAACGTCCTCCCGCTCTTCCTGGCCAACGTCCTCGGAGTGCGGGTCTGGGCCGTGGGGGCCGTGGAAGGGCTGGCGGACACCACGGCCAGCGTGGTCAAGCTCGGGTCGGGGTGGCTCGCCGACCGTCTCAGGGCCAGGAAGTGGCTCGCGGTGGCCGGGTATGCGGTCTCCACCTCCATGAAGCCGCTCTACCTGCTCGCGAATTCGTGGGGCGTGGTCGCCGCCATCCGGTGGGGCGACCGGATCGGGAAGGGGATCCGCACGGCGCCGCGCGACGCACTCCTCGCGGACTCGTCTCCGCCCGGCCAGCGCGGTCTGGTCTTCGGGCTTCACCGGGCCGCGGATACCGGCGGCGCCGTGGTCGGTCTGCTCGTCACGGTCTGGGTCGTGCACCGACTTCAGGGGGAGAGCACGCTGCTCGAGGCGGATACCTTCCGCACGCTCGTGAAGTGGAGCCTCCTGCCCGCGTTCGTCGGAGTCGCCCTTCTGGCGGCGGGCGCGCGCGACATTCGCAGGCCGGAAGACGCCACGGAGCGCCCCGAGATCCGGCTCCGGGGGCTCGGACGTCCTTTTGTGGGCTTCGTCGTCGCGTCGGCCGTCTTTCAGCTGGGCAACTCGGCCGATGCCTTCCTCGTGCTCCGGGCGCAGGAACGTGGGCTCTCTGTGTCGGCAGTGCTGTGGGTTCTCCTGGCCTTCAACGTGGTGTATGCGGTCGTGGCCGCCCCGGCGGGGGCGCTCTCCGACCGGATCGGCCGCCGGGCCGTGATCGTGACCGCGTGGCTCCTGTACGCGGCCTGCTACGCCGGCTTCGCAGTCGCGGACGCGAGATGGCACATCGTCGCGGTGTACCTGGTGTACGGCGCATACCACGGCATCGCGGCGGGGGCGGCCAAGGCGCTCGTTTCCGATCTTGTTCCGTCGCACCTCGTGGCACTCGCATACGGCGGATATGCCGCGGCGATCGGGGTCGTGACGCTGCCGGCTTCGCTCGTGGCGGGCGTGCTCTGGGAAGGCGTCGGGGGCTGGGGAGGGTTCGGCCCCGCGGCGCCGTTCGCGTTCGGTGCGACCACGGCCGTCATGGCCACCGCCTTGCTGCTCGCGACCGTACCGCGGGACAGGGGTGGGACCGGGCCGGTTCGGTCCGGGGGCCGACTCTGGCGCTGAGTACGAGCGGCGTCGCCGCGCGCTGCTCCTATCGCCGCTCCTGCATCAGATCCTCCACGCCGCGGACGCGCTCGATCCAGCGCGCGACGTCCGTGGCGGAGAGCACGCCCGCCAGGCGCACGCCCTCCATGACCAGGGCGCGCCGGCGCGGCCCGTTCCGGCTCATCGCATCCATCACGTCCGCCACGGACGTGGACGGGGACACCACGACGCAGTCGGCCAGGGGGGTCATGGCGTCCGCTGCCGTCGAGACGCGCCACACGTCGCGCGGGATTCGCTTCACGTCGTCGAGCGTCACGAGTCCGACCACCCCCGTGGGACCGACCACCGGGTAGCTGCCGAAGCGCAGTCGCATGAAATGGTCGTGTACGAGCGCGTCGACCGTGAGCCCCGCGGAGACGACCTCGGGATCGGGGCTCATCAGGTCGCGCGCCACGTAACCGGCGAGCATGCCCTGCAGGAGTTCCTGCCGGAGCGAGGCGCCGGCGAGCGTGCGCAGGAACCAGCCGATGAAGACCAGCCAGAGGCCCGAAACCGCCGCGCCGCCCAGCACCTGCATGGCGCCGAGCACGATGAGGATAAGTCCGAAGGTGCGTCCGGACGTCGTGGCGAGCCGCGTGGCCTTCGCCCGGTCTCCCGTCACCGACCAGACGACGGCCCGGAACACCCTGCCCCCGTCCAGCGGAAAGCCGGGCATCACGTTGAAGACCGCGAGGGCGAGGTTGATGAAGGCCAGGTAGGAGGCGACGCCCACGATGGCATCGCCCATGCCGGTTTGTGCGGCCAGGCTGCCGCAGAGCCGGAAGAGGATCGCGAGTGCCAGGCTCGTGACCGGTCCGATGCCGGCGATGAGCATCTCGTCGCGGGGACTCTCGGGCTCTCTCTGCGCGTGGGCGATTCCGCCGAACACGAAGAGGGTGATTCCCTCGACGACGATTCCCTTTCGCCGCGACATCAGCGCGTGGCTGAGCTCGTGCACCAGCAGCGACGCGAAGAAGAGCAGCGTGCCGGACAGGCCCATCACGACGTGGGCGCTCGGTGAGAGGTCCGGGTAGTCGCCCGGGAAGACGCCGCGGGTGAGCGACCAGAAGACGAGGAAGAAGATGACGAACCAGGAGAGATCGATGCGGACGTCGAAGCCGAAGATCGACCCGAGGCGAAAGCCGCCCATCCCCGTGTGTATTCGTCTTTCCGGCTGGTTCATCGCATTCCTCCTCCGTCAGCAGGCGCTGTATGACTTCCCGGACTGCGGCGCGCTGCCTCACGCAAAAGGTAACGCCCGGGCTGCGCGCGGCGCGCGGCCTGGTTCTGGCTCGTGGACGGCGGAGGCCCCGGCACCTTGCAGGTACCGGGGCCCCCCTTGCAGCCCGCGTCCTCGGTGGCCGCCGTGCCGGGATCCGGCGGGCGGCCTCTGCGCATGCGGTTACTGCATCGCGAGTTGACGAAGCACTCCTGCCAGCTTCGTCATCCGATCGGCGTCACCGCCCAGCTCGCCCGCACGGATCCGGGCGGCGTCGGCCTCGAGTGCGGACGCCACGCCCGCCATCTGCGCGGCGGAGGCGCCACCGTTCAGCACATTCTGCACCTGCGCGGCCCGCGCGTTCAGGATGCGGTTCGCGCGCACCATCTGGTCCAGGTACGCCTGTGCGACGTCGACGCTCGGCGCCCACGTCACCTGGGGCTGCAGCTGCGCGTTGAACTGATCGAACGAGACCGATTCGGCGGCACGGATCTCGGACTCCGAGAGGTGCTCGCTCGGCGTGAGGCGGAAGACGTCGATTCCGCGCGAGATCTCGGCACCGTACAGGCGGCCGTTGTACCAGTACACGGACCAGTAGCCGCCCGTGAAGAGGGACTCCACGGACAGCGGTCCGCGGTCGAAGAATGCGATCTCGAACGCGTTCTCCGGATCGGTGAAGTCCATGAGCGAGACACCGCCCTGGTACCAGGCCTGCGCCATGATGTCGCGGCCCGGCACGGGAATGATCGACCCGTTATGCGCGACGCAGTTCTCGGTGTCCGTCTGCGGCACGGGAAGCTTGTAGTAGCCGGCGAGCTGCATGTCGCCACCCTCGCCGATCCGGAAGATCGCGTTGGCACCCCACGTGGCAGGATCCGAGGCACGGCAGCGCGGCGCCGAGCCACCACCCCACTCGTCCGTGAACACGACCACGGTGCCTTCGTTGTTGAACGTGGCCGAGTGCCAGTAGGCGAAGTTCGGGTCGGACACTTCACCGATGCGCGTGGGGTTCGCAGGATCGGTGATGTCGAGCAGGATCCCGTTCCCCGAGCACGCGCCGCCGGCCAGACCGATGTCCGGGAACGCGGTAATGTCGTGGCACTGATTCGTGCGCCGGCTGCTCTGCGTGCCCGGCCCGTGGTCTCCGCCCTGCCACAGTCCGCCGATGTTGCCGGTGTCGTCCGCGAAGATGCGCGGCATGTTGACGATCTCGGCCGCGCCCGGGTTGTCGAGCGGGACCTTCACGACCTCGATGCGGAAGAGCGCGGTGTTCTCGTTCTCCTCGGGATCGCCGCCGACGCACCCGGGGAGCTCCTCGCCGGGGCGGACGCCACTCGTGCCCTGGATGTAGACGTAGATGTTCTCGCTGTCCTGCGGGTCCGTCACGACGGTGTGCGTGTGCGACCCACGGCACGACTGCACCGCGGCGACCTGCACCGGGTTGTCCCAGTCGGACACGTCGAAGATGCGGACGCCGCGCATGCGCTCCGCACTGATCGAGTCGGCGACGCCCTCGACCCCGCAGTCGAGCCGGCCGCGCGTCTCCTGCGCGGACATGACGATCAGGTCGCCGTAGACCGACACGTCGCCCTGGCCGCCGGGACATACGACGGAGAGGCTCAGCGTGGGGTCCGACGGCGTCGAGATGTCATAGATCTGGAAGCCGTTGTAGTTGCCCTGGATGAGCAGGTCGCCCCGGAACGCGAGGTCCGTGTTGCTGAACCGACCATCCGCAGGCGTCGACGGGTTGAAGAAGCCGTCCGGCCGCGGAATCGCGGCGAGGAGCTCCAGCCCGCTGATGGCGGACTCGGCGTCGAGCCAGCCGGCGCCCAGCCCGATGCGGGGGTCGTTCGGATCCCACTGCAGCGCCGGGGCCGCAGGGGGCACCTGCTGCTGCGGCTGCTGCGCCGCGACCTCGACGGCCGGCGCGAAGATGCCGCCCACGAGCGCGGCCACGGCCATAAGGCTCGCGGTCCGCATGATCCTTCTGCCCATCTCCTTCATTCGTCCACCTCGTTCTGCGGAACGATGTTCCGGTTCGAGTGATGCGGCGACGGAAAGGTCGTCCGCATGGCGAGGGGTCAGCGCAGCGTGGCGAGAATGCCCTGCATGCGCTCGATCTCCATCGTCTGATCGGCGTCGACGTCTTCGGCGAACTTGAACACCGTCGACTCCTGCGCGGCGCCGGAGCTCGAGAAAAGCTCGCGCACCATGCTGATGGCGCCTTCGTGGTGCTGAATCATGTACTGGAGGAAGAGCCGGTCGAAGTCGACGCCGCGCGCGTTCGAAAGATTCTCCATCTGCTCGGGCGAGAGCATGCCCGGCATCATGTGCCCGCCGTGCATGGCGTGCATGCCCGGCATCTGGACCGGCTGTCCGCGTTCCCGGAGCCACGCCTCCATGAGCCCGATCTCGTCTCGCTGGGAGATCTCCATACGAAGCCCCATCTGGCGAACCGCGTCGGTCGTGGCGTGGAGGCGCACCAGGGCCGTCATGTCCAGCGCCTGCGCGTGGTGCGGGATCATCCCCTGCATGAAGCGAACGTCGGCGTCGGTCCACGCGAGGCCTTCCACGGCGTCGATCTCCTCGGGCGCATAGACGCGCGACGCCTGCCCCGGGGCTCCCGGCTGCACGATGCGCGGGCCGCTCGAGGAAGGGGAGGGCGCGGACGAGGGAACGGCGACGGACCCGCCCGAGCAGGCGCCGGCGGCGACCGCGAGCGAGACGGCGAGGAAGCGGCTCGTCTTGGGCATGGCGAGGGTGTGCGGGTCTGTGAGGCGCAGTGACGTTGGTACAAGCTCCGCCCGGAGCGGGTTCCCGCAAGAACCCCCTGATTGGACGGGCCACGGCCGGGGCGTCATTTTCCAGAGCAGTCGAAGATTCGAACCGGCATACCGGAGTCTTGCATGAGGACCTTCGTTCGCCCCGGCGCACTGCTCGCAGCGCTCGCCGCACTCACCACGCCAGCCGCCGCGCAGCTGCGCTCGCCGGACCTCGACCGGTTGCGGCCTCGCGCCATCGGTCCAGCCAACATGAGCGGTCGCCTGGTGGACATCGCGGTCGTGGAGCAGGACACGCGCGTCTACTACATCGCGGCGGCCACCGGCGGCGTATGGAAGACCACGGACAACGGCATCCGCTTCGACCCGGTCTTCTTCCGGGAGTCCGTGCACTCCGTCGGCGACATCGAGGTGCATCAGCGCGACACGAGCGTCGTCTGGGTCGGCACCGGCGAGCGCGCGAACCGGCAGTCGTCGTCGTGGGGCGACGGCGTCTACAAGTCGACGGACGGCGGAGAGACGTGGACCAACATGGGGCTGGCGGAGAGCCACCACATCGGCCGCATCGTCATGCACCCGGATGATCCCGACATCGTGTACGTCGCCGCGATGGGTCACCTCTGGGGTCCCAACCCCGAGCGCGGTCTGTACAAGTCGACCGACGGCGGGGAGACGTGGGACCGCATCCTCTTCGTCGATCCGCAGACGGGCGCGGTCGACGTGGCCATGGATCCGTCCAACCCGAACATCCTCTACGCGGCCATGTACCAGCGGCAGCGCCGGCCGTGGGGCTTCCACGGTGGTGGGCCCGGCAGCGGGCTGTACAAGTCCACCGACGCAGGCGCCACATGGACGAGGCTGACGAACTCGGGGCTCGACAACGGCCTGGCGACGGGTGACATGGGCCGCATTGGCATCACCATCTACCGCGCCGACCCGCGCATCGTGTACATCAGCCTCGAGCAGGGCGAGCGCTTCAACGCCTCGACGGCCTACGAGCAGCCCGTCGCGGGGATCTACCGCAGCGAGGACCGGGGCGAGACGTGGACCTTCCAGAGCGACTGGAATCCACGCCCGATGTACGCGAGCCAGCCGATGGTCGACCCGAGCGACGACCAGCGCATCTACATGCTCAACACGTACTCGTACTCGGACGACGCGGGTGTCACCTTCACGGTCCCCCGCCAGCACCGGACGCACGGGGACGACCGCTTCGTGTGGGTGAACCCGCACGACTCGAACCACGTCATCAAGCTCGACGACGGCGGCCTGGGCATCAGCTACGACCGCGGCGACCACTTCCTGTACCACACCGCACTGCCCCTCAGCCAGTACTACCGCGTCTCGGTCGACATGGCGCACCCGTACAACGTCTACGGGGGGCTCCAGGACAACGGGTCGTGGCGGGGACCGAACGCCACCTACCGCTCCGAGGGCATCCTCAACGAGGACTGGGTCCGCTGGGGCGGGGGCGACGGATTCCTCAGCCTCGTGGACACGACGGACAACCGCACGCTCTATTCCGAGAGCCAGTACCTCGGCCTCACCCGCAACGACCTGGTCACCGGCCAGAACAAGGACATCCGGCCGAACCAGCCCGAGGGCTTCATCGGCGCGCGCCGCAACTGGACCACGTGGCCCGACCTCGACGACCCGTACGAGCGGCTCGGCAACGCGATGGCGCCGGGCAACTGGGACGGCCCCTTCATCATCAGCCCGCACGACGGCAACACGCTCTACGCGGGGCTCAACGAGCTGTTCAAGAGCACCGACCGCGGCGACACGTGGACGTCGCTGGGTGACCTGACGACCGGGACCGACCGGCGCACGCTCGTGATCATGGACCAGGCACCCGATTCCTTCACGCTTTCCCTCGACGACGGGATCCCATACTGGCCTACGCTCACGGCGATCGCGGAGTCGGAGTTCACCCCGGGCGTCCTCTACGCCGGCACGGACGACGGCCAGGTGCAGGTGTCGCTCGACGACGGCGCGAACTGGCAGGTCGTGACCGCGGCCATGCCGGGCGTTCCCGAGATGATGTGGGTCAACCAGGTCCACGCCTCCAGGTCGCGCGACGGGCGCTTCTACGTGGCTGCGAACAACTACCGCAACGACGACTACGACAACTACCTCTGGATGTCGGAAGACAACGGACGCTCGTGGTCGTCCATCGTGGGAGACCTTCCGCCCGAGCGCGTCGTGCGTGTCATGCGGGAGGATCCGAGGAACCCGGACGTGCTCTGGCTCGGCACCGAGTTCGGCGTCTTCTGGTCCTGGAACCGAGGCACGAACTGGGTCGAGCTCAAGGGCGGGCTCCCGACCGTGCCGGTCAACGACCTCGTCGTTCACCCTCGTGACAACGACCTCGTGCTCGCGACGCACGCGCGCGGCATCTGGATTCTCGACCAGTTGAACGCGCTGCAGGAGATGACGCCACAGATCGCTCGTGCGAGCGGGCACCTCTTCTCCGTGGAGCCGGCCGAGCAGATCCGCTACCGGGGAGAGAAAGCGCATACGGGCAACATGATCTTCGAGGGTGAGAACCCACCCGAGGGCGCGATCGTCGACTTCTGGGTCGGAGCTGCGGGCACCGCCATGGCGTTTTCGGTTCTCGACGCCGACGGCGAGACCGTGGCCGACTTCGCGGAGGACCGCCCGGCGCGGGGCATGAACCGCACCACGTGGAATCTGCGGCACAGCGCCCGGGACGGCTTCGGCGACTCCGGGTCGGCCGGACCGCTCGTGGTCCCCGGTACGTACACCGTGCGCATGACCGGCGGCGGCGGCACGTGGGAGCAGAGCTTCGAGGTCCACGAAGATCCCCGGCTCGAGTACGACCCGGCCGCGCGCCGGGCCTGGACGGCGACGCTGCTCGAGCTCTGGAACGCGAGCGGCGAGGCGCGGACGCTGCGTCGTGCGGTGTCGCGCGCGTCGGACCGTTTCGACGGCACCCCGGGTGCGCCGACGCTCCCGCGCGAGGTCGAGCGGGGCCTTCGCGATCTGGAGCGCGAGACGGGAGAGCTGAGCAGCCGTCTCGGTCGCCTGTACGGCTCCGCGCAGGACTGGATGGGGCCGCTCACCTCGGACCAGACGGCGCAGCGGGACTTCCTGATGCAGATGCTCCGGACGCTGACTGGGGAGTGGGGCGAGCTCGAAGCGAGGCTGCCGGCATGACCGTCGCCAGAGCGCTCGCCCTTTACGGGCTCACGGCAGCCGGCTTCTTCGCCATCGACTTCGTCTGGCTCACGCGCATCGCGCAGGGCTTCTACCAGACCCACATCGGCCACTATCTCCGCGAGGACCCCGTCATCTGGGCGGCGGTGGGGTTCTACGCGCTGTACCTCGTCGGCGTGGTGGTCTTCGCGGTGCTCCCCGGACTCGAGGCCCAGGCGCTCGGACGGAGCGTCGGCATGGGCGCGCTCTTCGGCCTCGTGGCGTATGCCACCTTCGACCTGACGTGCAAGGCACTTTTCCGCGACTTCCCTACCATCGTGGTCGTGGTCGACCTGGCCTGGGGGACCGTCCTGACAGCGGGCACGGCCGCCATCGGGTACGGCGCGGGGCGCTGGCTGGGGCTCTGACTCAGGGAGCGCCGGCCGGGGCGAGCGAAATGGGTCCGAGGTCGCCGAGATGGTCGACGGGCTCCTCGTGAAGTCACCCCCCTACGCCGAACCGCCGGCGAGGCCGTCCGGCGTCAGCCGGTAGAGCGACACGAGGCGGTCCGCGTACCGGGGCGCGACTTGGAAGCCCGTGCCGGTCATGCGGA
>JAURER010000075.1 GCA_030827315.1 Gemmatimonadota bacterium
GGTCACTCATGCGCGTGGGAGCCTCGTGCGAGGGTGGGTGGTTCAGCGCGGATGTCGGGACACGCCCGGCGCGCCACGAACATAGAACCGCCACGGGCGCTCCGCCGCAACGCCCACCCCGATCCGACCCGACGCGCCGATGCCTTCGTCCGGCACGTGCCAGCCCGGCAGAAGCACGAGCGGTGCGCGCTCGAGGGCGTGCCCGTACAGCGCGCCGGTCACGCCGAGTGCCTGGGCGAGGCGCCCCGGACCGGTGCAGAGCGGTGTCCGGCCCGACCGCCGCGCGTGCATCGTGTCGAGTCCAACGATCGGGGTGGCTCCTCGAAACAGCACCGCCGCCCCGGAACCCTCGGCGCAGGTGACGACGTTCAGGCACCAGTGCACGCCGTGGCTGAGGTACACGTACGCACGCCCCGGCGGCCCGAACATCGCCCGGTTCCGCTCGGTCACTCCCGAGCGGGTGGAGGCATGGGAAGCAGGGTCGTCAGGCCCCCCGTAGGCCTCGGTTTCCGTCACCACCGCGAGCGTGCGGACGCCGCCTACGGTGGAGAGCAGCACGGACCCCAGAAGGGCCCGAGCGACCTCCGTGACCGGACGAGCGAAGAACGCCTGCGGAAAGCGAACGCTCTCCTCGACCTCGGACGCCGCCGGGGTGCGGGGGAGCGGAGGTCGGATCAGCCCCTGCCGCCGCCCTTCGATCGATTCCCCCCGCGGGAGCGGGCCGCGGTCCTGCGCTCGTAGTCGGCCCGCCACGCCTCCAGCACCTGCTCCGCTCTCTTCGGGGGCACGGCGCGAGAGATCGCGTCTGGGTCGTCCCGCATCGTCCGGAACAGGTCCTGTCCGAAAGCCTCGACGAGCGCCTCGGCGGTCTTTTCGCCGATCCCCTTGTACCGATTCGTCAGATATCGGACGATGGCGCCCGTCTCGGACGGGAGCCCCAGCTCCTCGATCGGTACGTCATCCGGGGCGCCTTCGTGATCGGGTCCGCCCTCCTCGCCGGCATGCGTCGGCGCCGCGTCTGCAGAGCGCTCCATGCTCCCGCGATCCGCCTCCGCGCTCTGCCGTGCTTCGGCCACGCCCGCGTCCGCCGACTCGTCCCGGTGCTCCGCCCCGGCCGGCGCCGGCGCGGACGCTGCAGGCTCGGACGAAGAGCCCCAGCCGAACAGGGAGGACGACTCCTCCGTGCGTCGACGCGTCGTGCCCCGCCGCGGTCCGAGCCGGAGACCGAACAGCCCTCGCTTCGGCGGCTCGACCTCGATGACCGTCGCCTCGCCGCCGCCCGCCTCGACAGGCGCGCTCCGTCGCGCGTCCGCCCCGGAAGGCTCCCTCGAAGCCGCGTCGGACCGGCCGCGGTCGTCGGATCGCTGCGGAGCCCCTGAGGCGGGCGCCCCGTCCGGAAGCGAGACCTCGTAGTTGCCGGCTTCGCTGCGCTCCATCCGGACCACACCGTGCTCCACGGCCTGCTGGAGGAAGCGACTGAACTTGGGAAAGCCGAGCTCGGTCTCGTCGAAGCCCGGGCGGATCTCGAGGATCTTCCGCTTCACGTCGGAGTCCCGGACCGGGTAGCGCCCGGCATCGCGGAGTGCCGACAGGGCACCACGCAGCGCGTCATACGCGCCGGCCAGCGGATCGTCGCCCGTGCCGGCCCCCTGCGTGCCGTGCGCCTCGGCGGATACGGGGGAATGGTCCCCCGGCCCGGCGTCGGCGGGCGCATCGTCGTGCGCCTCGTCACCCGGCCCCGTGTCCTCGCCCCCACTCGCGGAGCGGATGTCGTCGGCACGAGGGCCTCGATCCCTGCGACCCCGACCACCGCGGCCACGCTCCCTTCGACCCCGCCCGTCGTCGCTCGAACGTGCACCCCCGCGCCCGCCCTGTCCCGCCTCGATCTCGTACTGGCCGTTCTCCATCTTCTGGAGCGTCAGGAGCCCACGGGACGCGGATTCCGCCAGGAACTTGCTGAACTTCGAGAAGCCGATGGCGCCCTCGTCGAAGGTCGGGTCGATCTCCTGCATCACCTGCTTGAGCCGGTCCGAGCGCATGACGTCGCCGCGCTGGACCATCTTCGCCACCGCATCCTTGACCAGAACCCACGGGTCGCGGCCCCGGCGTGCCGTCAGGTCCGTCGTCTTGGTGAGGCCGGTGAGGCTCGTGTACGAATAGTACTCGTCGCAGTTCTGGACGAGGATGTCGGAGCTGGACTCCTGGATCCCCACGCCGATGACGTACTTGCCGTACTCCTTGAGCTTCAGGACCAGGCTCGAGAAGTCCGAATCCCCGGTGAGCAGGATGTACGTGCCGATCTCGGGCCGGATGAAGACGAGCTCCAGCGCGTCGATGGCCATTCGGATGTCGGTGGCGTTCTTCTTGTTGCTGCCGTAGGCCGGCGCGAAGATGAGGTCGACCGACGCCTCGGAGAGCGGCACGATGTACTGCGGGTAGCGGCGCCAGTCGGCATAGGCGCGCTGAACACTCACCTTGCCCTTGATGACGTCGGAACCCAGGAGATTCTTGAGTTCCTTCGAGAGGTCACTGCGCATACCCATCGTGACGTTGTCGAAGTCGATGAGCAGGGCCGCATTCGGGGAATCGATCCCCGATCGGCCGGCGCCCCCCTGGTGGGGTGCGCGGGTGTACGGAACGGTCATGTGTTCGTCTCGCTGACTGTCTTGTGTCTCGCGAGACCTCCCCACCTCGACCGAGTCTCGCGAGCACGGTGGAGGTCGGGGAAGCCTTTCGGGCACGTCCACATCGGACGCCGCGTTCCCGGTGTCAGGCCGAGCGGCTCTCCGTCTTGACGGATCGAGCCAGCTCGACGCGACGCACCTGCCCGGTCGCCGTGCGAGGCAGTGAATCGACGAAGCGGACGAAGTCCGGGATCAGGTCGTCCGCGAGTGTCTCACGGCACCAGTCCACGATCTCCTGCCCGTTCACGATCGCCCCCTCGACGGGAACCACACAGGCACATACGGCTTCTCCGAGCAACTCGTCGGCGACGCCGACCGCAGCCGCTTCCTGTACCGCCGGATGCGTCTCGATTCGAGACTCCACCACCCGGGGATACACAATGAAGCCAGAGCGTATGATAACGTCCTTGGTGCGGCCCACCAAATGCAGATAGCCCTCCTCGTCGACGAGGCCCAGGTCGCCGGTCCGTAAGTAGCCCCTGGAGTCGAACGCTTCCGCGGTCCGCTTCGGCTGCCTGTAGTAGCCGATCATCACGCCCGAACCCTTCACGCGGATCTCCCCGACGCTCTCGACCGGGAGATCCTCCTCGCCGTCCGATTCCGGATCCGCGATCCGGATGAGGGTGCCCGTCACGGGGCGGCCCACCGTGAAGCGCCGCTTGTCCACAGGGTCATCCGGTACGGACGCGCAGACGGTCGACGCGGCCTCGGTCAGAGAGTAGCCCGTCACGACAGGCACGCCGAGACGCTCCGAAAGCGCGACGACCAGCCCGTCGGGAACCGGCGCGCCCGCCACGACCGCCAGTCGCAGCGAGCCGGGCGACGCGCCACGCTCGCGGAGAAGGTCGAGCTCGCGGACGAAAAGCGAGGGGATGCCGAAGTGGACGGTCGCGTCCCAGCGGTCGACGGAGTCCAGCGTCGCCTCGGCGCCGGGATCGTCCTGCAGGACGATTGACGCCCCGGAAAGCACGCTGGAGAGCAGACCTGCCGCCAGCCCGTAGACGTGGAAGAGGCCCGAGATGCCCACCAGACGATCGTCGGGAACGAGCCCGACCGCGTCGGCCGTTCCCGCGGCGGCCGACAGAAGGTTTGCATGACTTAGCTCGACGCCCTTCGGCTTGCCGCTCGTCCCGGAGGTGTAGAGGAGGGCGAAGCACACCCCGGGGTCGGACTGCCCGGGCGAGGCAGAGAAGTCACGCCCGGATCCCGCGGACAGGAGGTCCTCGAACTGGAAGATCCGGTCGTCGTACCAGAGATCCTCTTCGCCCACGGTCACCAGATACTGCAGCTCGGGCAGCTGCGGCATGATCTCCTCGAAGATCTGCAGGTAGTCGAGCCCGTCGTACTGTTCGATCGTGACGGCGCAGACACTCTCCGAGTGCCGCAGCAGATACTGGAGATCGGCCACGGCCAGCCGCGGATTCAGGGGCACGATCTGTGCCCCGAGCTTGGCGGCGGCGAAGACCGCGACGGCGAACTCGGGGCACGAGGGGAGAACCAGCGCGATGCGGTCGCCGGCCTCGATGCCGAAGCCGGCCAGCGCGGCCGCGAGCGATTCGGCCCGGGCGTCGACGGCGGCGAACCCGAGCGTCCCCGTCTCGTGCAACAGGAAGGGACGCTCCGGATCGGCGGTGGCCCGGGCGGCGAGCGCGGACGCGACGGTCATGCCCTCGGCGCGCTCGACAAGCGCCGTCGCAGCTCCGGAAGGGGCGGTCATGGACGGAAGTATAGTGACGCCAGCACGTCGTCGACGAGCGGGTCGGGCACGGAGTGTGACCACCCTCCCTCGCCGGCGGCCTTTCCGATTCGCTCGAGCAGAACGTAGCGCGCCTGCCCACCGCGAGCCTTCTTGTCCGAAGACAGGTAGCTCCGCGCGGATTCCGCCGTGCCTGACGGCTCGACGTCACCGACCACGCGGCGCAGGACGCTTGCCAGGCGCTCGGTGGTGCCCTGCGCCGTAACACCCATCCGCTCCCCTATCCTGCTCTCGGCGAGCATTCCCGCCGCGACCGCCGAGCCGTGGCCCAGGGCGTAGGCAGACGCGGCCTCGAGCGCGTGCCCGACCGTGTGCCCGAAGTTGAGAATCTGGCGCAGCCCGCCCTCGAATTCGTCGCGCGCCACCACGCCTGCCTTGAGCCGCACCGAGGCGAGGACGACGTCCGCGGAGGCCTCGGCGTCCCCGGCGAGCACGGCCTCCAGCCGCGCCCCGACGGTGTCGAAGTGCCGCTCGTCGAGGATCGCTCCGTGCTTGACCGCCTCGACGAGCCCCTGCGCTCGCTCCGAACGGGGCAGCGTCTCCAGGGTCTGCACGTCGGCCACCACGGCCGCGGGAGGATGGAAGGCGCCCACGAGGTTCTTTCCGGCCCGGACATCCACCCCCGTCTTTCCGCCGACGGAGGCATCGATCATGGCCAGCGTGCTCGTCGGCACCTGAAGGACCGGGACCCCGCGCAGGAAGGTCGCCGCAACGAATCCGGCGAGATCCGTGGTGACGCCCCCTCCGACCGCTACGACACAACTGTCACGCCCGAAACCCGCCTCGAGCATCCGGTCGGTGAGGACGGACCAGCTGCGTCGGGTCTTGGAGGCTTCTCCGGCGGGGAAGTCGAACGTCGCGACCTCCCTCCCAGCCGCACGCAGCCCCTCCGCCACGCGAGCGCCGTGGAGCGGAAGGACGGTCGAGTCCGAGATGACGGCGAGGCGTCGGCCCGGAGCGACCGCGTCGGCGACCCGCGGAATCTCGTCCAGCAGGCCGCTCCCCACGACGACGGGATACCCGCCTGCCGCGGCCGCGACGTCGACGCGGCCGGCCTCGCCGTGGAGGGGACCGAAGGTCACTGGCGCGGCGGCAGCGACGGCCGCACCCCGTACTCGGCCGAACCGAGGCGCACGAGGGACGCGGGCCGACCGTCCAGACTCAGGACGTCGACCGAGACCGGGCCGGGAAACGCCGCGCTCGCGGCGCCGACGGCGCGCGCGAAGGCGTCCCGGGCGGCCTCACCGTCCCAAACGATGGCGAGCGCGAGGGAGCGGCTGCCGTCCGACCCCTCGGCGAGAAGCCACCGGTCGCCATCCCATCCGGCCACGAGCGCGCGGGCAGCGGCAGGCTCCGCGCCGAGCACGTCCTCGACGAGGATGCGCAGTTCGAGCTGTCCGAACGTATCGTCGAGAACCGGCGTCGCGCCGTCGATGTCGATCCTGACTTCCAGAGGAGGCGCCGCGCCCGGATCGATGACCTGCTCCGTGGAAAGCGGCATGCTCGCACCGAAGGGGTGCTGGCGGGTTCCCCCACCCCAGAGCCCCTGCACGAAGGTCGCACCGGCCACGTAAGGGAAGATGAGGGACTCGCGCACGACGCGGGGCGCCCCCGCCAGCGCCGGGAACTGACTGCTCATGGCCTCCAGGGCCGGACCGACCTGTGCACCGAAGTCCGGCACCGCGCCCAGATCGATCGGTGCCCCGGTCATTTCCTCGGTCAGGAACTCGAACATGACGAGCGTCGCGTGCCCCTCGATGGCAGCCATCGCTGCCGTGGCCCGGTCATTCCCGACCTCGTGCGCGGTGAGCGCGCGCAGATCCGTGGACTGGTCCTGGACGGCGTGCACCAGTTCGTGGACGAGCAGAGCCCGCAGCGCGTCCTCCGGCTGGTCGTCCAGCACGTAGAGCGCCGTGGAATCCGGTTCGTAGAAGCCCGCGACCTGTTCACCGTACAGATCCAGCAGGAGGCCCCGGAGGTCGAGGTCACCCGGAACGAGCCCGAGCAGCGCGTACGCCTCCGTCCGGGCCCGCGCCTCTTCCTGTGGCAGCTCCTCGTCGAGCTTCACCCGCAGGTACCGGTCGAGGTCCTCGCGCGAACGCTCCTCCAGGCGTACGGGGCGCCGGAGCTCCATGCCCGACCGACGGGCCAGATCGGGGAGCAGCTCCGAAGCCAGCGCGCCGAGTTCGAGGTCGGAGGAGCGCACGAGATCGGATCCTGCCTGCGCGTGGCAGCCGGCGGCGAGCCCGGCGAGGCCGATCACGGCGCAGAGGAAGGGGCGGAGAGAAGTCGGGGCGGACATCGTCGTCTGAAGAACGCGGCTCGGATACGCGGCGGCTGGGCGCGAGACCGTGGGTGATACGCCGCCGAGA
>JAURER010000024.1 GCA_030827315.1 Gemmatimonadota bacterium
GCCCTCGTCGTTATCGACGGCCTGGCGATGGGGGGGCTGCCTGGACCGATCGAGGCGCACGCGCGACGGCTGCGCATCGTCTCGCTCCTCCACCATCCGCTGGCTGACGAGACCGGTCTTTCGGAACCCCGGCGCCAGGCGTTGGTCCAGAGCGAGCGGGCCGCGCTCGCTCCGTGTCGCGGCGTCATCGTCACAAGCGTCTATACTGCGCATCGTCTGCGCGACTATGGGGTGGCGCCGGATCGATGTCGGCCCGTCCCGCCGGGCACCGAGCCGGCCCCGCTGGCCGACGGCCCGCCGGTGGGCTCACCACCCCTCCTGCTCTGCGTCGCCACGGTCACGCCCCGGAAGGGGCAAGACGTGCTCGCCTCGTCACTGGCGCGCGTCCGCGATCTGCCCTGGCGCTGCGTCTGCGCCGGAAGCCTCGAGCGCGATCCGGCCTTCGCGGAGCGCGTGCTTCGATCCGTGCGGGACGAGGGGCTGGAAGATCGTGTCGAGTTCGTCGGCGAGCACGGGCCTGAAGCCCTGCAGCAGCTCTATCACGAGAGCTCACTCTTCGTCCTGGCCTCGCACTACGAGGGATACGGCATGGCTCTGGCCGAAGCCATCGCCCGGGGGCTGCCGGTCGTGAGCACCACCGGAGGAGCCATCCCCTGGACGGTCCCGGAGGACGCGAGCCTGCTCGTTCCGCCCGCCGACGTGGACGCATTCGCGACGGCGCTGCGACTCGTGCTGGCACCCGACGCCGCGCAACGAAGGGAGGCGCTCGCGGCCGCCGCGCGTCGGCACGCCGGCACGCTCCCGGACTGGCCGGCCTCGGTGGCGCTCTTCGAGGAGGCGGTGCGGGCGTTCGCGGGTTCCCCCGGGGCTTTCGAATCATGAGCGACGACGTATTCGACGCAGACTGGCTCACGCTGCGCGAGCCCGCCGATCACCGCGCACGGTCAGCGGAGCTCGATCTCACCCTCGCTGCGTGGTGGGCCGAGGGCGATCGCTCGCGCATCCTCGACCTGGGATGCGGAACCGGCTCGAACCTTCGCTATCTGTCACCCCTCCTGGGCGGAGCCGCCCCCGCGCGGGTGCAGCGGTGGACACTCCTCGACCACGACGCCGGGCTTCTCGAGCGGATACGTCTCCCGGGTGCCGGGCCGTTGGGGCTGGGGAGTACCGCCGCGAAGCTCACGCCACTCGATCTCGCGACCGTCCAGGGGGATCTCGCCCTCGAAGGCCTCTCCCTCATCGACGGATCACACCTCGTCACCGCGTCCGCGCTTCTCGACCTGGTCTCCTCCGCCTGGACCGAGGAGATGGCTCGCCGATGCGCGAACGCGGGTGCCGCGGTCCTGTTCACGCTCACGTACGACGGGTCGATCGTCTGGGACGCGCCCGACCCCGACGACGCCCTGGTACGCGACGCGGTCAACGCGCACCAGCGGCGCGAGAAAGGGCTGGGCGGAGCCCTCGGTCCCGTCGCGGCCGGGTACGCCGAGCGCGCCTTCGCCCTGCACGGCTACCGTACACGAACGGCGAACAGCCCCTGGAGGCTGGGCCCGGCGGAGCATGCGCTCGCTCGGGCGCTGCTCGAGGGCTGGGGCACGGCGGCCGCCGAGCAGCGCCCGGACCAGGCAGCCCGGATCGAGCGTTGGACGAAGCGCCGGACGGAGACGATCGAGGGCGGCACGTTTTCGCTGACGGTCGGTCACGTCGACCTCCTGGCGCTTCCGTCCGGGGACGTGCACGAGAACCGCGGGGCCGCGCTCGACACCGAACGATGAAGGTCGTCGCCCGGTTCGTAGTCAGCGCGGCACTGCTCGCCGCCCTCGCCCTCCTGGTCGACGTATCGGGCGTCGTCGAACGGCTCGGCAGTGCCAGCGCCCCGTGGCTCGCGGTGGGTCTCGCCATCTCCGTGCCCCAGGCGCTCCTCCTCGCCTGGCGGTGGCGGTACACGGCGGGTCGCCTCGGTATCGATCTCCCGTTCCGTGTGGCGCTGGCCGAGTACTACCTCGGCAACTTCCTGAACCAGGTCCTGCCCGGCGGCGTCACGGGCGACGTCTCGCGTGCGTGGCGGCATGCACGCACCGAGGTGCCCGTGGGAGCGGCCGTACGGGCGGTGGTCCTCGAGCGGCTTTCCGCCCAGGCCGTGATGACCTCCGTGGCCGCGCTCTCTGTCGCGGCGATCCCCGCCCTCCCCCTCCCCGCACGCGTCGGCGCCCCGGCGGCGCTCGTCCTTCTCGGAGTGCTGGCCTCACGCGTGGGTCGCCGCTCCGGCGACGCTCCCTCCGCGGCGGGTCGCTTTCGCGCCGACACGCGCGTGGCGTTGCTGAGCAGCGACGCCCGGCTCCTCCAGCTTGTGAGCGCGGCGCTCGTGGTGGGCAGCTACCTCGCCGTCTTCGTCGTGGCCGCGCGCGCGGTGGGGGCGGACGCACCCTCGACGGCGCTCCTCCCCCTCGTCGCCCCGGTGCTCATGACCATGCTCCTGCCCGTAACGGTCGCGGGGTGGGGCCTGCGCGAAGGAGCGGCCGCCGCGCTGTGGGGCGTGGCCGGCCTAACCCCCGAATCGGGCGTCGCGGTCTCGGTGACCTACGGCCTGATGTCGCTGATCTCGACGCTGCCCGGAGCGGCCGTGCTCATCGTGTCCGTGACCCGAAGTCCAGATCGAAGAGGACGTCGTCGCCCAGCTGGAAGTGACGCGTCTGCGGGCGCAGGGCATCCGAGAGAGACCGGATCGGGGTCAGGGTGAGTGACGGCTTGCCCGAGCCGATGATCATCGGGGCCACGCAGACGTGCAGCCGGTCCAATAGTCCGGCTTCCAGGAAGCGCGACACCGTGATGCCTCCGCCCTCCACGAGCACGCGACCGAGTCCCTGCTCGCGAAGCGCGTGGACCAGTTCGCGGAGGTCGAGGCGTCCGTCTCCGGGCGACGGCACGACGATCTCGTCACCGAAGGAACGCGCGCGGGTGATCTCCGGAGGAGCACGCCGCACGAGCACCGTGCGCGCGGCCCCGTCCTGGAAGATCCGGCGCTGAGGATCCAGTCGCGCCTCGGGGTCGACGACGACCCGCACCGGATTGCTCCCCTCCACCTCGCGCACCGTCAGCCGGGGATCGTCTGCCGCCACCGTGCCCGCGCCCACGACGACCGCGTCGACGAGCGCCCGAAGTCGGTGCAGGCGCCGGATGTCCTCAGGCCCCGTCACGTAGTGCGACGCCCCGGTTTCGGTGGCGATGCGGCCGTCCAGGCTCTGGCCCAGCTGGCCCAGCACGAAGCGCGCCCGCGTGGCGAGCGGCAGGTAGAGTTCGAAGATGTCCCGCGCCGCGTCGGAGACCGCCCCCGACACGGACCAGGCGCCCGCGGCGTCGACTCGGAGGCGGACCTCCTCCCCGGCATCCTCGGCCGGGGCGTCCTCCAGATCGACCTCCAGCGGCAGCGTCTCGCCGCTACCGACCCGTGCCGCCACGGTGCGCACGAGCCTCCATGCAGTCCGTTCTTGCATCATCGCGATACCAGCCGGTCCAGGGGGAAATCCAGGGCGTCCCGCACGACGTCGGCGAGAGCCTCGCCGTAATGACGCACGAGCCGTCGTCCGGCATCGGCGGTCGCGAGGCGCGCGTCTCCGGTCACCCCGGATGCGCTGAGGTCCTCGGCAAGCCAGGAGAACGACGCCTCACCCTCGGGCCCCAGGCGCCGGAGCGTATGCTCCAGCTCCTGGCCCAGGGAGCGAAACTCGGCCACCCGCTCGACGCGGACGGCGTCCGGCCGAAGCCAGAGCATCATGGCGGTCTCGACGGCTCCACCGTGGAGTCCGTGACGCCACTCGGCTTCCGGGAAGTCGACATCGTCGGGTCGGCCCAGGCGGAACCAGCTCGCCTTCACAACGAGCAGACCGTGCCTGCGCCGCAGCCGCAGTCCCGCCTCCTCCATGGCGAAACGGTTACCTCCGTGGCTGTTCGACAGCACGAGGCGCCGCACACCGACGTCCGCCAGCGACGCGCCGACGCGCTCGATCGCCTCCACCAGCTCGGCCCCGGACATGCTGCAGGTCTCCGGGAAGCTCATATGCTCCTCGCTCGCCCCGGTCGCGAAGGGCGCCAGCGCCCACGCCGGAACCGCGCCGCGGAGCGCCGCGAACGCCTCGGAGAGGATGCCCAGTCCGATGTCGACGTCGGTCGACGGTGGCAGGTGGGGGCCGTGCTGCTCGGTGGCGGCGAGCGGCAGCACGACCACGGCGTCACGCGCGACGGCCTCGGCGATCTCGGGACCTGTCAGCGCGGACCAGTCAGGAACGTGCGGGGGAAGCCGGGGCGTCACGTCTCGTCCACCTTTCGCGCGTACACGTCTCCCGACGACGCGCCCGAAGCGCCCTCGTCGAGCCAGCCGACGACCGCTTCGGACGTCCTCCACGGCTCCCACAGGAAGTCGCGCCCTTCGCCGAGCACGACGTTGAACTCGTACCGGGCGAGTTCCGAGAGGCGGCGCACGCACAGCGAGGTGGCCGCGAGGTCGCCCGCAACGAACTCCACCGAAAGCGCGGGCAGGGATCGGGTGAGCCCGGCCAGAACCTCGGGTTCGTGCCCCTCCACGTCGATCTTGACGAAGGCCGGAACGCCGTACGTCTCGATGAGTGCGTCGAGCGTGACCACCGGCACCTCCACCGTCTCGTCCCACGTCACCGACCGGAAGCCCGGGTTGGCCTCGGCGACCCGCCCGCGCCAGCGGCTGGACAGAGTCGAGACCGTCGGGTTGCGGCGACTGACGGTGAGTCGCGCGGTTCCGCTTTCCTGCCCCACGGCTTCCGCCCGGACCTCGATGCGTGCATCGCCACGCACGATGCGGCGAAGCCAGCGGACGACGCTCGGCTGCGGCTCCAGAGCCACGACCTTCGCGCCGAGCGCGGAGAAGGCGACCGCACGGTCGCCGAGGTGGGCGCCCACGTCGAAGACGAGGTCCCCCTCCCGCACCAGGGGCGCGTAGAGGCGCCGGAGCCCGCGCTGCCGTCCTGGGCGCCAGTAGATCACGAACGAGCGCAGGAGGCCGAGCCAATCAGCCATCTTCCGCTCCGCTGTAGGCGCGCACGAACCAGTCGCGGAAGTAGTCCATTCCCAGGGGCGATCCTCCGTCGGAGGGCCACGCGCCCGGAACGAACCCCCATTCGAGAAACGGCTGCAGCACGTTCGGATCGCCGCTGATGACGTGCACCGGGACCTCCCACGAAGCGCCCTCTCCGGTCACGAGCGGGGCAGGCTGATGATCACCGAGGACGATGAGAAGGGTCCGGTCGTCCACGTAGCGCTCCGCGTACGACGTCGCCGCGTGCACCGCGTACTCGACCGACAGGGCATAGTGCTCGCGCACTCGATCGCTGTCGCGCCAGAGCTCGCGCGGGGTCTCCCCTGCGTTACCCCAGGGGGCGAAGACCGCGCCGTCGCCGATGGTGTCCCAGTCGTCGAGGACGGGCAGGATGGGCGTCCACGGCGCGTGGCTGCTGATGAGCCCGATCTCCGCGAAGAGCGGACGCGAGGCATCGAGGGGGCGGATCCTCTCCTGCAGGAACGACCAGGTGAACTGGTCGGGCATGGTGACCCAGTTCAGCGGGGGACCGGCGTAGTCGATGTCGTCGAAGGCAAAGATCTCCTCGTATCCGAATCGAATCCCTTCCGGCCAGGCCATGCGGATGGCGGGCATAAGGGCGACCGTCCGGTATCCCGCGCGCTCGAAGTCGTCGACGAGGGTTTCGCGCCCGGAGCCGAGCATCATGTCGTAGCGGATCTGATTGTCGAGCCAGAGTCCGCTCAGCATCGATCCGTGCCCGAACCACGACTGTCCGCCCTGGCTGGGTGCGACCAGGCGACCCGACACCAGGTGCAGTCCGGCAGCCTCCACGCGCCGCTCGAGGTCGTCCAGCCGGGGTCCGACGACCGGCGCGTACCGTGGATCGTCGATGGCGGAGGCGCCGTAGGACTCAACGAACGCCAGGATTACGTCCCGGCCACCGAGCCCCTCGAGCAGACCGGGCAGACCCGCGTAGTCCCCGGGGGCGCGCGCGACGTCGGCATCGAAGCGCTCGCGCTCGCCGAGGGCGCGCACGAGGCGGGTCGCCTGGTCACGCACGAGACGGACCACCGGCACGTCGATCCGCGCGTTCAGGCGCTCGACCCGGTCCAGGCCGAAGCCCACGGTGACGAGCACGACCGCCGCGCCGACGCCCGCGCGGGCGAAGGCTCCGCCCACCTCGCCGCGGGTCGGGACGAGCAAGAAGACCACCAGCGCCCCGGCGGCGACCAGAACGGACAGCGCGAGGATCTCGGCCAGCACGGCCGGCACGGCGCCGAGTGCGCCCACGAGAAGGTGGTGGACGGAATCGGCCAGCCACACGTCCATGTAAAGGCTGAGGGGTCGCGACAGGCTCAGCCAGGTGGCGGTCTCCGCGATCTCGAGTACGAACACGACTGCCACCGTGGCAGCGACGGCGGTGGCGGCGACGAATGTCGCCCGGGACCGGGGCAGCAGGGCGAAGACGGCGACGAGCAGGCACGCTTCGAGGGCCACCCATGCCGCCCCCTCTCCCCGGAGCAGCACGTAGTCCGGGCCGAGTAGCAGGCCATTGACAAGCACCAGAGCGGCGAACAGCCTCAACAGCCTGATCCCCTCTCGGTCCCGGTCCGGCCGGTCGACGCTCGCGTCGGCGGTCTGGCCGCCGGCTGTTCTCTTCATCTGCCCAGTTCGCGGTTCCCGGAGTCCGATGTCGGGTTCGCTGGTCATTCGCCGCTTCGCGCCGCTCGCGCTCGCCCTGATGTCGGGGTGCGAGTCCGGATCGGGGCGCGCCCCCACACTACCGACGGATTCGATGGTGGCCAACCCGGCTACCCCCGGATCCCTCTCCTCGTTCGTCGAGGACCGGGCCCGTGCGCTGGCCGGGCAGCCGTACCGCGCGCCCGCTGCGGGCGCGCTCCCTGAGCTCGCCGACCTCGACTACGACGCCTACCGCTCCATCCGCTTTCGACCCGAGGCGGCGCTGTGGAGCGACGCCGGCCTGTTCCGCATCCAGCTCTTCCACCCCGGGTTCATCTTCGACGAGCCGGTGCGGATCCACGTCGTCGACGACGAGGTGCGCGAGCTCCCTTTCGATCCCGGGCTGTTCAACTACGAAGGTCCGGCCGCCGCCCTCGCCGACCGACTCGCCGAATCGACCGAATCGTCCAATCCGGGCGCGTCGTCACCCGGCTGGTCGGGGTTTCGCGTCCACTTCCCGCTCAACGATTCCGATCGAATGGACGAGGTTGTCGTCTTCCAGGGCGCATCGTACTTCCGGCTCGTAGGCCCGGGTCAGGTCTACGGCCTGTCCTCGCGGGGACTCGCCGTCGACGTCGCATCCGGCCGCGAGGAGGAATTTCCCGACTTCCGAGAATTCTGGCTCGTCCGCCCCGCCCCCGACGCGCGGACCCTCGTCTTTCACGCCCTCCTCGATGCCCCGTCGGTGACCGGCGCGTACCGTTTCGAGCTCGAGCCCGGAACCGACACCGAACTCCGCGTCGACGCGCGCCTGTTCGCGCGGACCGACGTCGGGAAGCTCGGCGTGGCACCCCTGAGCAGCATGTTCCTCTTCGACGGAACCCTGGCCGACGCCTTCGACGATTTCCGGGCCGGTGTCCACGACTCCGACGGTCTGCTCATGCGCACGCGGCGCGGCGAGTGGATCTGGAGACCCCTCGGCAATGGGCGCGGCCTGCAGGTGACGTCGCTGCGCGACGTCGATCCTCGGGGGTTCGGGCTCGCGCAGCGGGCCCGTGACTTCCGGGACTACCTCGATCTCGAAGCCCGGTACCACGAGCGTCCGAGCGAGTGGGTCGAAGTGCATGAGGACGAGCGCTGGGGCGGGGGCGGTGTCGAGCTGCTGGAGATCCCGACCGCGTCGGAGTTCAACGACAACGTCGCCGCGTACTGGGTGCCCGACGAGCCGATGCGGGCGGGCGAGGAACGCCGCTACCGCTACACGCTCGCCACCTTCGGAGCCCGCCTCGACGACCAGACGCTCGCGCAGGTCGAGCGGACCCGGGTGGGCCGCAACGCCCTCCCGGGTGAAGTCGACGCCGGTCCCGAGGCGGCACGCCGCTTCGTCGTCGACTTCCGGGGCGGTCCGCTCGACGGGCTCGCACCCGACGCGCCGGTCCGCGCCGTGGTCGAGACGCTCGCCGGAACGATCTCGGACGTGCGTGCCCGTGCACTCCCCGACCCCGGCGGCTGGCGCGCGACCTTCGCGCTCGAGCCCGACGGGGAACGCCCGGCGGACATGCGACTCCGGATCGAGCTCGACGGCGCGGACGGGACCTCGACGACGCTGAGCGAGACGTGGACGTACGTGTGGTACCCGGGGCAGCGCCCGTGAACCGCCGCGTCCTGCACGCTCCGTTCATCCGGACGCGTCGCTGGCTGTTCGCCGCCCTCGTGCTCGGCACCACGGCCAGCGCGACCTTCGAGATGGCCGGCATCGTGGCCGCGGCCGGCATCACCGCGCTGGAGATCCTGATCCTCGCGCTCTTCGTCCCGACCTTCGGGTGGATCACGGTCTCCTTCTGGAACGCCATGGTCGGCTTCGTCCTCGGCCTTCTGCGGCGGGATCCGATCTCCCTCCGAAGGGCAGGTCCCGCGGACGAGGACGCAGGGAAGGCGGCGGGCCCGGCGCCCCTGACCTCGCGCACGGCTCTGGTCATGCCGGCCCACAACGAAGACCCGGGTCTCGTGCTCGGTGGACTCGCCGCGATCCTGCGTTCACTGGAGGAGAGCGGAGAAGCGCGGCACTTCGACGTGCACCTGCTGAGCGACACCACGGACGCACGGCTCGCCGCGCTCGAGGAGGCCGCATGGCGCAGGATGCGATCCGCCTCCGAACGCCCGCATCGGCTCCACTACCGCCGCCGTGCCGACAATGCAGGTCGGAAGGCCGGCAACATCGCGGAGTTCTGCGCGCGGTGCGCGGACGACTACGACTTCATGGTCGTCCTCGACGCGGACAGCGTCATGAGCGGCGCCACCATCGTCGAACTCGTCCGGACGATGGAGGCGAACCCGGACGCGGGGCTCCTCCAGACGGTCCCGATCCCGGCCCGGCAGCGCACCCGGTTCGGGCGCTTCATCCAGTTCTCCTCGGCGCTGTACAGTCCCGTGCTCGCCGCAGGCCAGGCATTCTGGCAGGGAGACGCGGCGAACTACTGGGGGCACAACGCCATCATCCGCCTGCGGCCGTTCGTGGACCACTGCCGCCTTCCCGTGCTCCCGGGCCGGCCGCCCCTCGGCGGGCCGATCCTGAGCCACGATTTCGTGGAGGCGGCGCTCCTCCGGCGCGCGGGCTGGCGCGTCTGGCTCCTCCCGGGCCTGGCGGGAAGCTGGGAGGAGGTCCCCGGCAACATCGTGGACTTCGCGAAACGCGACCGGCGCTGGGCGCAGGGCAGCCTCCAGCATCTGCGCCTGCTGGCAGAGCCCGGACTGCACCCGGTCAGCCGGATGCACTTCGCCCTGGGTGCCACGGGCTACCTTTCGTCGGTGCTCTGGCTGATGATCCTGCTCGCGGGCACGGCGTACGTCCTGATCCCCGGGCTCAGCGCATCCCCGGTCCTTACGCTCGAGTCGGGCACGGATGCGCGCGCGGTCGCCGATACCGCCCGGACGCTCGGCGACCTCCTCCCGCTCCTCGCCGTGACCGCGATCGTTCTCTTCGTGCCCAAGGCCCTCGGCACGCTCCTCGCGGCCACGAGCCGCCCGAGGTCGTTCGGCGGCAGGGTGCGGCTGATCGCGAGTGCGCTCGTCGAATCGGCGTTCTCCGTGCTGATCGCGCCGGTCATGATGATGTACCACGCGCGATTCGTGGCGGACATACTCCGGGGCCGCGACGTGGCGTGGGGTGCGCAGGTGCGTGACGGCCGCCGGGTCGGCTGGGGCGAGGCCGTGACCCGGACCGCGGGCATCACGCTCGCCGGAGCCGTTTGGGCCGCCGGCACGCTGGCGGTCAGTCCGGTCTTCTTCGCGTGGCTCACGCCGATCTTCACCGGACTCCTGCTCGCCGCGCCCATCGTCCGTTGGACCAGCATCGCCGGGGGACCCCATGGGCTCACACCGGGTATCCTGGCGGTCCCTTCTGAAGTGGACCGTCCCCCGGAACTGGATTCCGGTGGACGCCTGTTCCACGTTGATCCCATCTACCTTGCGGCGCCGAAAGCCGTCCCTCCCACAAGGCCGGTCGTCGGAATGTACGAAGCAGAACGCGGTCTCTTCGACCTCCAGCGGGGTCGGTCCGTCCTCGTTACACCAGCGGTGGGGGCCCTCGGCGCCCGTCCCGTGCTCGTCGCGGCGGTCGAAGGACTCGCATCCGGGACCCTGACGCGCCTGCGCGACCTCGGTCGCGACTCGGTGCGACTGATCGTGACCCGGTACAGGGCGAACGCCATGGGCATCCTGCCCGAGGGCGAGCCGAGCGTGAACGCAGCCGTGAGTATCCGGATCGACGACGCCACCCCGGACGAGATTCTGCGGCTGGCGAGCGCGTCGGGCGGCTTCGATCTCGCCGCGAGCGACGTCCGGGCCGCACGCGCGGAGGAAGTCGCGGGACTCGCCCTGACCCGGTTGGCGCGCCTTCTGCCGGCGGTCCTCGCCGTCGAGACCGACCGGGACAGTTCACCCGAACTCGCCGAGGCTCTCGACAGCGGAGCCATCCTGACCGCGAACGCAGACGCGATCGCCGCTCTCGCCGGCGACGACACGCGCGTCCAGGTCACGTACGTGAGCGACGCGCCCGTCCCCCTAGCGGAGGCCGAAGACGTTCGCTTCATGCTCTTCCGCGAGGCGAACGGGCTCACCGAGCACGTCGCCATCCTCATCGGAGAGGTCCAGAACTGGCCGGATCCCGTGCCGGTCCGGCTGCACTCCGCCTGCCTCACGGGCGACCTCTTCGGAAGCCTCCGCTGCGACTGCGGCGAACAGCTGCGGCGGAGTCTCCAGATCTTTTCCAACTCAGGCGGCGGGGTGCTGCTCTACCTCGAGCAGGAGGGCCGCGGCATCGGACTCGGCAACAAGCTGCGGGCCTACACACTGCAGCAGGAGGGTCTCGACACTGTGGACGCCGACTGCGTGCTCGGCTTCGGTGCCGACGAACGTCGCTACCACGCGGCCGTCGGGATCCTCCGCCACCTCGGCGTCGCCCGCGTACGCCTGCTGACGAACAACCCCGAGAAGCTCCAGGCGCTCGAGAACGCCGGCATCGAAGTCGTCGACCGGACTCCCCTTCACGGTACGCTCAACCGCCACAACCTCCCGTACGTGCGGGCCAAGGTGCAGCGCGCCGGCCACTGGCTCGGGGACATGCTGCACGGTCGCGCCTCGCACGACTGACGACGACCACGCGGGGTCATCGCGGCGGAACCTCCTGTCAGCGCCCTTCGGCGCCCAAGAGCTCCAGCAGGACCTGGCCGACCTGGTCGTTGCGGATGATTCCCCCGAACCTTTCGGCTCCCGGTCCCGAAGCGAAGATCGGGATCAGCACCCCCGTGTGCCCCGGCGTGGCCCACGCCGCGAACGCCGCCCGTTCGAGGCCCGCGCCGTAGGGGAGGGACAGCCCACCCGTTTCGTGGTCGCCGGTGACCAGCACGAGCGTTCCCGGGTGCTCGGCCTGGTAGTCGAGCGCCAGTCGCACGACTTCGTCGAAGTCGAGCATCTCGGTGGTGATCGTCTCCGAACCCATGTTGTCGTGCGACTGCGTGTCCGACTCCTCGTTCTCCACCATCAGGAAGAAGCCATCCGGGTCGCGATCGAGGATGTCGAGGGCGGTCTCGGTCATCTTGCGCAACGTACCCGCTCCACGATCGGCCACGACGCCCATCTCCGTCTCCGCCAGTAGTCCGAGCAGCATGTCCACCGTATCGGGACGAAGATCCATCAACTCTTCGACCGTCTCGACGTACGTGTACCTGCCGCGCGCTTCTGCGATGAGGTCGTTGCCACCCTGCATGTCCGGCCGGAAGAAGCGCCGCCCGCCGCCCACGAGTACCGTGATCCCCCGGTCGATGAACTGACGGGAGATGTCGGCAAGCCGGGTCCGGGAGACCGCGTGCGCGCCGAACGCCGCCGGAGTCGCGTCCTGGATCGCGGTCGTCGTCATGAGACCGGTGCTCTTGCCCCGCTCCATGGCGAGCTCGAGCACGGTCTTCACCGGCACGCTGTCCGGACCCACCGAGATCGCGCCCATGAACGTCCGTACGCCGGTCGCGTAGGCGGACGCGGTCGGCGCACTGCCCGACACCACGTGATCGGACCCCCGGGTGTCCACCAGCCCGACGGTCTTCATGCGCTCGA
Organism: Gemmatimonadota bacterium; assembly: GCA_030827315.1. Classification (GTDB taxonomy): domain Bacteria; phylum Gemmatimonadota; class Gemmatimonadetes; order Longimicrobiales; family Gaopeijiaceae; genus UBA2589. Next base: position 12,341 of record JAURER010000024.1, read on the forward strand.
GGGCGAGGTCCTCCGTGGCGAAGCGCGCGAGTGTCCAGTGCGCTGCGCCCGCCCCGTCGGCGATGAGGAAGATCACGCTCGTCGGGCGATCCTGCACGCCGATACCCCGTTGCCCCCCAACGCACGCCCCCAGAAGGAGCGAGAGCCCGAGTGCGATGGCGTGGGCGGGACGGGCGGAGCGAGTCGGCTGGATCACCGGATCCCCACGGAAGGCTGGTCGAGTCACGGACGATGCACGAAATATGGTGTGTCTGAGTCGCGCCGCGGCACATTCCATCGTCACCGCTCCATGACCATCAATCTCGGAAGCACCCTCGCGTCGGCTCGCGAGCCGACGCAGCTGGTGATGCTGCTCGCCGTCCTCGGAGCGTGCGCCGGAGCGCCCGCGGCTCCCTCCCCCTCGCACGGTGCCCCGACGCCCGCCGCGATCCCGTCCCCCGTCGAGCGGCTTCTCGAGGCCTCGGACGTGGCGAGCGTGGTCGACCAGCGCGCCCGCGTCTTCACCCGGCAGGTGGCCGTGCTCGTCGCGGACCTGTCCGACGACGAGCTCGGGCGTCTCGTTCCAGCGGTCCAGGCCGGCTTCGCACCGGAACTGCTCCGCCGGGACGTCGCCGCGTTCATCGAGGCGGAGGCCCCCGAGGGCAGGATCGCGGAGGTGCTCACCTGGCTCGAGGGTGGAGCGAACGCCGAGGCGCGCCGGATCGTTTCCGCGTACGACCCGCCTCTCTCGCTGCAGGACTGGCTCACCGAATACACCGACGCTCCCCCCGCGGAGGAGCGCGTTCGTCTCGTGGCAGGCTGGACCGAGGCGGGAGGGGCGGGCGACTTCTTCGTCCTCTTGGACGAGGCCCTCGCCGAAGCGGCCTTTGCGGTCCAGGGCGTCCTGCGCCCGGGCTCACCTGCCTTCGCCCCGTCACGGGGTTCCGAGCTGCGCGGACGCCTGGAACGGAGCTTCAGCGCGTCGGTGCTCACCACGCTGCACGAGAGCGAGACCGTTCCAGACGGCGTGGTGCGGGCGGCGATCGCCGAGCTCGAGAGCGAAGCCGGGCGCTGGTACGTGCTGACGTGGCAGCTCGCGGTCGCGGAGGCGGTCCGCTCGGCCGGCCTGCGGGTCGTCGCGGCGCTCGAGGGCTGAAGACGCGCCACGCCACGCACCACGCCCTCCCGACGTCTACTCCTTCACGTAGTGACAGCCCAGGCTCGCCGGGTTGCGGCGAGCGGCCTCGGCCACGGACCGTGCGGCGACGATACCGTTGCGCAGCTCGAGCAGGGGCCTGCTCAGTCGCGTGGACCGGTAGAACTTCTCGATCCGGTGATTGAGGTACCCCAGGTCGTCACACGCCCGCTTCAGGCGCTTCCGGGTCCGCACGATCCCGGCATAGTTCCACATCGTGTGCCGGATGGAGTTCCAGTCCTGGCGGAAGAGCACCGGATCCACCTCGTCCTCGCACCCCGTCGCGTCCCAGGGCGGAATCCGCGCGAGGATTTCGGCGATCTCGTTGGCCCGACCGGCATCCACGTCCCGCGCCAGCGCGTGACCGGCCTTCCATCCCCAGACGAGCCCTTCGAGAAGTGACGTGGACGCGAGCCGGTTCGCGCCGTGCAGTCCCGTGCAGCTGACTTCGCCGACGGCGTAGAGTCCGTCCATGTTCGGGACCTTGCCGTCGAGGTCCACGAGCACGCCCCCGCACGCGTAGTGCGCCGCGGGCACGACCGGAATCGGGTCGCACTCCAGTCTCAGGTGGCGCGCACGCAGGAAGTCGTGGATCTGGGGAAAGCGCGACGGAATGTCGAGACCCTCCGCGTGGTGGCTCCCGAGGTCCAGGTAGACACACGGATGCCCGGTGGCTGCCATCTCCTCGTGGATCGCGCGGGCGAGCTCGTCGCGCGGGGCCAGCTCGAGCTTCTCGGGCGCGTACCGTTCCATGAAGCGCTCGCCGGCGGCGTTGAGCACCCATGCCCCCTCCCCTCGCACCGCCTCGGAAATCAGAAAGCGCTCGCCGCTCGGCGAGAAGAACGCCGTCGGATGGAACTGCACGTACTCCAGGTTGCGGATGGGCAACCCCGCGCGGAACGCCATGGCGAAGCCGTCTCCGGTCGAGCCTTCGGGGTTGGTGGTGTGGAGGTAGATCTCGCCCAGTCCGCCGGTCGCAAGCACGGTGCACCGGGCCAGCACCGTCTTCACCTCGCCGGTCTGCTCGTCGAGGACGTACGCCCCGAGCACGCGGTCCGCGTTGTACGCCCGCCCGGGATCCGGATCGTGGTGAGACCGGGTGATCAGGTCGACGGCCATGTGCGCCGGCAGGACCGAAATCCGGTCGTGCGCCAGAAGCGAGTCGGTCAGCTTGGCCTGGATCGCGGCCCCGGTCGCGTCACCCACGTGCAGGATGCGGCTTCGGGAGTGCGCGGCCTCCACGCCACGCGCCATGCCACCCCCCGGCTCCCGGTCGAACGGGACCGCGAGGCGCTCGACGAGCAGCTCCATCACGAGGTCCGGGCCGACCTCGGCGAGCTGCTCGGCCGCGCGCCGCCACCCGATGTGGTCACCCGCCTCCAGGATGTCGTCGACGAGCAGCTCCGGAAGGTCGGCGTCACCCTCGGCCACGATCCCGCCCTGCGCCCACCCGGTGGTCGTGGCGCGGGGGTCGACCGACTTCACCAGCGTGAGGACATGGTAGCCGGCGTCGGCGGCCCGGAGCGCGCACGTGCCGCCCGCGATCCCGCCGCCGATGACGAGGACGTCGACGACCTCGACCGTGTTCATTCGCTCGCTCCCGCGCCTGGATGTCGGAACTCGCCGCGTGCTCGCGGGTGTCCGAACTCACCGCGACCGCGTCGGCGGTTACTTAGCCGCCCTGCTCGGAAGACGTCAACACCGATCCCCTCGCGGCTCGCCTCAGGCACGAGGACTCTCATGGCAGGTGCATCCACGGTCGCTCTGGCCGGCCTCGGCGTCATCCTCGCCGCGATGACGCTGCTCTGGCTCCTCAGCCTGAGGCTCCGGGACGCGAGCATCGCCGATCCCTTCTGGGGTCCGGGCTTCGCGATCGTGACCGCGACCTACTACCTCGTCGACGGCCGTTTCGGCGCCCGCGGCACCCTCGCCCTCGTGCTGGTGCTCGCGTGGGCCTCGCGTCTGGGCTGGCACCTGCTCCGGCGAAACCGGCGCGAGGGAGAGGACCCGCGCTACCGGGCGATGCGCGCCCGGCACGGCGACCGCTTCGGGCGCGTGAGCCTCTTTTCGGTCTTCTGGCTTCAGGGCGGGCTCCTCTGGCTCATCTCCGCGCCCCTCTTCGGGTCCGTGATCTCGGACGCGCCGCTCGGCGCGTGGGACTTCGCGGGTGCCGTGGTCTTCGCCTTGGGCCTCGTGATGGAAACGGTCGCAGACCTTCAGCTGAAGCGATTCCGAGCGGACCCCGCGCGAAAGGGCACCGTGCTCGACACCGGGCTCTGGCGCTACAGCCGCCACCCCAACTACTTCGGCGAAACGGTGCTGTGGTGGGGGCTCGGCCTCCTCGGCATCGGAGCGGGCGCCTGGTGGACGCTCGCAGGGCCGGCCGTGATCACCTTCCTCCTCCTCCGCGTCTCGGGCGTGACCATGCTCGAGGAAGGGCTCATGAAGTCGAAGCCCGGCTACGACGAGTACGTGCGCCGCACCTCGGCCTTCGTCCCGCTTCCCCCCCGCATCTGAACGATTTGGCGCGTCCCCGCAACGCACCGTACCTTGCGCGCACAGGTGCCGTCGATTCGCCCGAGGTGTGACCATGGTCCGCTGCCTGCTTCTCCGCTCCCTCACTCGCCCCCGCACGATGATCTGCATCGGGGTGGTGGCGTCCCTGCTCTTCCTTCCCGCCTCGTCCTACGGCCAGATCACGGACGGCGTTCGGTGGACGCCGGAAAAGAGTCTGGAGTTCGACGTCGTCCAGGAGACCGCCATCGCACCGGACGGGTCCCGGATCGCGTACGTGGTTCGCGAGGCGCTCGTGGATGGCGAACAGTCGGAATACCTGGCCCACGTCTGGATCGTCGACGCCGACGGATCGAATCCGCTGCAGTTCACCCGCGGCGAGCAGTCGGCCGGGAGCCCGGCGTTCTCCCCGGATGGCCGGTGGCTCGCCTTCACCAGCCGGAGAGGAGAGGGCTCGGGCGAGGACGCGCCCCGCACACAGGTATGGGCCATCTCGGTGCAGGGGGGCGAGGCCTTTCCCGTGACCGACGCGCCCACCGGCGTGAGCCGCTTCGCATGGTCACCCGCGGGCGATCGCGTGGCCTACCTGTCCACCGATCCGGACACCGACGACGAGCGCGCACGACGTCGTGAGAAGCGCGACCCCGTCTTCGTCGACCAGAACTTCAAGTACGACCACCTCTACTCGGTCCCGTTCGATCCGGGCCGATCGGACGTGGCGTACGCCCGCCGGCACACCGAGGGCGACTTCCACGTGACGTCCTTCGACTGGTCGCCGGACGGATCGACCTTCGTCTTCAGCCACCAGGCGGATCCGCGACTCGACGAAGGCGCGCGGGCGTCGGCCATCTCGACGGTGTCCTTCGACGCCAACGCGCGTCCTCGGCTTCTCGTCGATCACGGTGGCACCGACACCGACCCGCGCTGGTCACCCGATGGTCGCTGGATCGCGTTCGTGTCGTCGGGTGACACGCCCGAGCGCGTGGGCCTGGGAGACATCTGGGTCGTCGCGCCCTCGGGTGGTGAGACGAGGAAGCTCGCCGACAGTCACGACCGAAGCGGGGGCCTCGTGGGGTGGAGCCGCGACGGCTCCCTGGTCCTGCTGCTCGAGTCGATCGGGACGACGCGCCACGTGACGGCACTGCCCGTGAACGGCGAACCACTGCGCAGGCTCACGTCCGGCTCGGGCGTCGTCGGCTCGCCGTCGTTCGCCTCCGGCTCCGACGCGATGGCGTTCACCTGGCAGCGGACCGACATGCCGATGGACGTGCACGTGTCCGCCCTGAGCACCTTCGCACCCCGGCAGATCACGACGGTGAACCCGGACGTCCGGATGCCGCCCCTCGGGCGCACCGAGCTGCTGACGTGGCGGTCGCCGGACGGGCGTTTCGACATCGAGGGGCTGCTCACCTATCCCGTCGACTACGACCCGAGCCGGAAATACCCGCTCATCCTCAACGTCCACGGAGGCCCGGCAGGCGTCTTCGCGCAGTCGTTCACCGGGAGCGCGTCGACGTACAACATTCAGTACTTCGCCCAGGAGGGGTACGCCGTGCTCCGCCCGAACCCGCGCGGCAGCACCGGATACGGTCGCGACTTCCGCTTCGCCAACGTGCGCGACTGGGGGTACGGCGACATGGACGACCTGATGGCGGGCGTGGACCGCGCCATCGAGATGGGCGTGGCGCACCCCGACTCGCTCCTCCTCATGGGCTGGAGCTACGGCGGGTACATGACGTCGTTCGCCGTCACCCGCACCGACCGCTTCAAGGCCGCGAGCATGGGTGCCGGGCTGCCCAATCTCGTGAGCATGATCACCACGACCGACATCGGCGAATACCTCGTGGCCCACATGGGCGGCGCCGAGTTCTGGGAGGACTACGAGGGCTACGAGCGCCACTCCGCCATGTACCGGATCGCGAACGTGACGACGCCGACGCAGGTCATCCACGGCGAGAACGACCTCCGGGTACCCTTCACCCAGGGGCAGGAGTTCTACCGGGCCCTCGGCCGGCTCGGCGTGCCGACGGAGATGATCGTGCTGCCGCGGACGCCGCACGGGCCACAGGAGCCGAAGCTACAGGCCGAGGTCTCGAAGGTGATCCTCGACTGGTTCGAGCGACACCTGCGGCCCGACCGCCCGAGGATCACGACCGAGGCGCCCCAAGAGCGCTGACCGGCGGCCTCCCGCAGGGGGAGGCCGCCCGATCCTCCCGAGCGCGCTACTGCGCGGCCGGCCTCAGAAAGCCGCTGGCGAGCGCCTCGCGGTCGACGCGCGCGCCACGCAGGTAGACGTCGCTGATCCGGTGCGTGTTCGTGATGTCGTCGAGGGGGTTCGCGTCCAGCACCACGAAGTCAGCGCTGCGACCCGCGGTCACGCTGCCCAGGTCGTCGAGCCGAAGCAGCGCTGCGGACGTCGACGTGGCCGCGACGATCGCGTCGCCCGGGCTCATCCCGGCGCGCACCATGTCTTCCAGCTCCTGGTGGACCGCCCACGGGGCGCTGCCGTCGGTACCGAACGCGATCTTCACGCCCGCCTGCTGGAGCCGCACCAGGTTGCGCGCCTGGATGCCGAAGGCTTCCTGCGCCGAGGCGCTCTCCCTGGCCGCCGAAGCCTCCAGCTCCGCCAGCTGGTCCGCGGGCACCGTGCCCGCGAGCCACGAAACGTCCGTTGCCACGCCGGGTCCGGGAAGGTTCGGCACCAGCACCACCTCGGGGCGCTCGAGCCAGAGCGCGACGAGTTCGTCGTCCACGTCGCGGTCACGAATGCCGTGGGCGAACGCGTCGATGCCAGCGCGCAGGAGCCCCTTCGCGTCCTCGAGGGTGAACACGTGGGCGGCCACGCGCAGACCGTGCGCATGCGCCTCGTCGATCACCGCGGCGTACAGCGGCTGTGAGAGGCGTTCGTACTGACCGTTCCGGTCGTCGACCCAGACCTTCACCCAGTCGACTTCGAGCGCGGCGAGCTCCCGCACGGCGGCCCGCGCCTCCTCCTCGTTCGTCACCCAGTACGGCACCTCGGTGCGGCCCGGCTCCGGCGAGGTGATCCCGCGGCCCGCGGTCAGGGACCGTGCGCCCGAGGGCACGACCTCGTCGCGCATCTCGAAAGCGACGTTCCCTTCGTCGAGTCCGAGACTGAGGACGGCCGACTGGCCGTAGTAGGCGAAGTGGCGGAGCAGCTCGGCACGCTCCGGACGCGTCGACGTGAGGTGGGCATGCGCGTTGACGACCGCCGGCATGACCGTCTTGCCGGATAGATCTACCCGCTCGGCACCCTCGACCAGCGCCGCCCCGGCGCTGGGCCCCACGTACGCGAAGCGCCCGTCGAGCACGACGACCATCGCGTCGTCCATGACGGTGCCGTCGCCCACGATCACGCGCGCATTCTCGTAGACGGTGGCGACCACGCCGGCGTCTGCGGGTTCAGGCTCCGAGCCGCCACAGGCGCCGATCGCGAGAACGCAGAGGGCGCAGCCGACGAGACGCAGCGGCGGGGGAACGCGACGGATTCGGGAAGTCGGGTGCATGAGGACGTCCTTGGGGCTGGGTGGAAGAGCCCAGCACGGATACCACACCACCGGTGGGGTCGGCAATGGGCGAGACGGCGATCCCGCCGTCCCTCTCCCCCGACCACGATCGCGACCTTACCTTCGGCCTCCCACGGAACCGACAGGAGAATGAAGCCCGATGCCCAGGTCGCAGATTCTCGCATTCGCCGCGGCCGTCGTGACGACCGCGTGCGCGAACGCCCCGGACACGGGTGCGGACGCCTCCGACCCCGGCGTCGTGCAGACGGCCTTCCACGACTTCCGCGTCGTCGAGATCGCCAACGGGCTCATCAACCCGCACGCGCTCGAGTTCACGCCCGAGGGCGACCTGCTCGTGACCGAACGTCCGGGCCGGCTGCGCATCATTCGGGACGGGGTGCTCCTCCCGGATTCGGTGGAGGGACTGCCGCCCATCCAGGGCATCGGCCGCGGAGCCCGAAAGATGAACGGTCTGGAGCAGGCGGGCCTGCGCGACGTCGTCCTGCACCCGGATTTCGAAGCCAACCGACTCCTCTACCTGAGCTACGTGAAGCCCGGGCCGGATTCCCTCGGCACGCTCGCCGTGGCCCGTGGCCGCTACGAGAACGACCGGCTCTCCGACGTGGAGGAGATCTTCCACTCCAACGCGGACGGAAACGGCACGGAGCGCAGCTCGATGTGGGGTGGACGCGTCGCCTTCGACGGCCGGGGCTACATGTACGTCACGCTCGGAGACCGCCAGTGGCCCTCGAGCGGCGACCTGGAGTCCCACCCGGCTCAACAGCTTTCCAACCACAACGGCACCACCGTCCGGCTGCACGACGACGGTCGGATTCCCGAGGACAACCCGTTCGTCGGCCAGCCCGGCGCGATGCCCGAGATCTGGACTTACGGACACCGCAACGCGCAGGGACTCGCCGTGCACCCCGAGACGGGCGACGTCTGGAGCAACGAGCACGGACCACAGGGCGGCGACGAGGTGAACCTCCTCGAATCCGGACTGAACTACGGGTGGCCCGTGGTCGGTCACGGCGTGAACTACACCACCGGCCGCGCGATCCACGAAGGCACGCTGCGCGAAGGGATGCAGCCGCCCGTGCACGTCTGGGTACCGTCCATCGGGGTGAGCGGCATGATCTTCTACTCGGGCGACGCCTTCCCCGAATGGAAGGGCGACATGCTCGTGGGCGGCATGAGCGGGCAACGCCTCGTACGGCTGCGCCTGGACGGGCGGCGGATCGCGCGGCAGGAGGATCTGCTGCGGGACATCGGCCGGGTACGTGACGTCGAACAGGGTCCGGACGGAGCGATCTATCTGGCGCTCGACGGCGGCACGCGCTGGGAGGACGGCCCGCCGACGGCGATCCTGCGCCTGGAGCCGGCCGGCCGGCGATAGGGCGGTACCCTGCCGCACGCGGAGGAGACCCCCGCTTGCCTCCGGCCCGCGGCTGCTGCAGCCGCCGGGCATGTACACCGTCACCCTGCGGGTGGGCGGCGAGACCTCCACGCAAGAACTCGAAGCCCGGAAGGACCCCGACTCGGAGGGCACCCTCGCGGACATCGCGCAGCAGTTCGCCATGCAGAAGTGGCTCCACGCCGACACCGCAAGCGCCGCGGCGCTGATCAACCGGCTCGAGTCGGTGCGCCGGCAGGTCCTCGACGCCCGAGACCTCCTCACCGAGCAGGGAGGGAACGACTCCATCGTCGAGGCCGCGAGTGCGCTGGATGCCCGTCTCATGGAGAGCCTCGGCTACCTGCTCAACACGGTCTCGGTGGCGGATTTCCGCCCGACGGCCCAGGCCGGCGAGGTCCAGGTGATCCTGCAGGAACGGCTCGCGCGAATCTCGGAGGCCCTCCAGGCCGTACTGAATGATGACCTCGAAGAATTCAACCGCCTGATCCAGTCCCTGGGACTCAGGATCGTGAGCTGACGGTCCGGGGGAGCCGGTCGCGGGACGGGCTCCCCCGGGCGGTGAGGAGGAAGTGAGATGTCCGATACGCATGCCGGCGCCGAGCCCCGGTGCGAGCAGTACAGGGTCTCGGGAGACAGAGTCGTGGCCAAGCTCAAGGAGTTGCTCCACGAAGGGAACGTTCGCCACATCGTCATCCGCAACGAGGAAGGGAAGGTCCTCATCGAGATCCCGGTGAGCCTCGGGGTTGCAGGGGCCCTTCTGATCCCAGTCTGGGCGGCGGTGGGCGCCGTCGCAGCCGTGGTCTCGAGCTGCACCATCGAGATCGAACGCCAGGACGACGAGGTGCAGGACGGCGAGACCGCCGACGCGTGAGGCCGACCCGCCGGGGTGGTCCCCGGCGGGTCGCTTCACCGGCACACCGCGTCGCTCCTGGGCGGGACTGCGGGGCTTGGCCGAGCGGCGACACGAGAGCATCTTGTCGCGCGTTTCCTCCGGACCGATCGGCGGCACGCGTCCGCACAACCCAGACCCCCAACCACACCTCGTGCCGCCACTCGCTTCCCTCGCACTCGCCGCGACACTCGGGCTTCTGGTCCCTCTCGTGGTTCCCGCCCCGTCCGTCGCGCAGCAGTCCGGTGAAGCGGAGCGGAGGACGACGCTCATCGACGGAGCGCCGCCACCCCGGCCCCCAGCGACGATCACCCGGGATGCCCTCGGGCGCGCGACCGTTCGTGCCATCCGCCTGAGCCAGCCACTCCGTCTGGACGGAACGCTCGACGAGCCGGTCTACGACGAGAACGAGCCCGCCGGCGACTTCATCCAGGTGGTTCCCGTGACCGGGGCGCTGTCGTCTGAGCGCACCGACGTGTGGATCACCTACGACGACGAGAACATCTACGTGAGCTGCCGCTGTTGGGATTCCGCACCTCCCGAGGAGTGGATCGCCAACGAGCTGCGCCGTGATGCGGAGGGCATTCGCAACAACGACCACCTCGCTGTGATGTTCGACACGTTCTACGACCGGCGCAGCGGCGTGATGTTCTACGCCAACCCGCTGGGCGGCCGTTCCGACTACGCGGTGGTCGACGAGGGCGGGGTGAACCGGGACTGGAATCCCGTCTGGGACGTGGCTTCGGGACGTTTCGACGGCGGCTGGACCATGGAGATCGCGATCCCGTTCAAGTCCCTCCGTTACGTCTCGGGGAGCGACCGCCTCTGGGGCCTGCAGCTTCGCCGCTCGATCCGACGAAAGAACGAGTGGGCCTACCTGAATCCGGTGCCCCCCGCCCTCGCGGGCCCGCAGGCACTCAATCGCATCTCCGCGGCCGGCACACTGGTGGGTCTCGACCTTCCCGAGGCAGGAAGCAACGTCGAGGTAAAGCCGTATGCGATCGCCGGCCTCTCCACGAACCGTACCGTCACACCTGCCGTGGTCGACCATTTCGACGGTGACGTCGGATTCGATCTCAAGTACGGGATCACGGCGAGCCTGACCGCCGATCTCACCGTCAACACCGATTTCGCTCAGGTGGAGGTCGATGAGCAGCAGGTCAACCTCACCCGCTTCAGCCTGTTCTTTCCAGAGAAGCGCGAGTTCTTCCTGGAGGGGAGGGGCGTCTTCGACTTCGGCCAGGGCGGCGGCGGGGGCGGCTTCGGTGGCGGTGGCGGTGGCGGTGGCGGCGGCGGCGGCTTCGGAGGCGGAGGCGGTGACGCGCCCACCCTCTTTTACAGTCGGAGGATCGGACTCGACCGGGGAGAGGTCGTTCCGATCCGGGCGGGGGGCCGCGTCACGGGAAAGGCGGGACCCTTTTCGATCGGCGCCCTGAACGTCCAGACGGGTGACGTTGGCTCCGCCGGCATCGAGGGCACCAGCTACTCGGTTCTGCGCCTCAAGCGGGATATTCTCAGGCGAAGCTCGATCGGCGCCATGGTGACCAGCCGTTCGATAGCCGCAAACGGAGGCGGCTCCAGTCAGACGTACGGCGCCGACGCGGCCTTTTCATTCTTCGACTATCTCAGCCTCGGTGGATACGTGGCCCGGACGGAAACGCCTGGCCTGACGGGCGACGCCGACAGCTACCAGGGTCGCGTCGCCTACCAGGGAGACCGGTACGGAGGCGACCTCGAGTACCTGAAGGTGGGCGACGACTTCAACCCCGAAATCGGCTTCGTGAGGAGGACGGACTTCCGCAAGAAATCGGGGTCCCTGCGCTTCAGCCCCCGTCCGGCGTCGATCGAATGGATCCGAAAACTCTCGTGGACGGTGTCGGTCGATCACTTCCAGAACAGCGCGGGGCTCATGGAGTCTCGCAGCCAGGAAGGTCGATTCAACGTCGAGATGGAGAACAGCGACCAGTTCACCATTCAGGCGACCCGCAATTTCGAGCGCCTCGTCGATGACTTCGACGTCTCCTCCACGGTTGCCATCGCGCCGGGACGATACGCATACACGGACTATCGGCTTTCTTACAACTTCGGTCCCCAGCGCCCGCTCTCGGGCAGGGTCTCCTTCAACTGGGGCGACTTCTACGACGGCACCATCCGTTCCGTCTCGGTCAACCAGGGACGGGTAGTCGTGTCGAGCCGTCTCTCGCTGGAACCGGGTGTCAGCTTCAACCGCCTCGACCTCCCGGCCGGCGCCACGGACCAGACGCTGACGCGCCTGCGCGGCGACTACGCGTTCACCGCGCGCATGTTCGCGAGCGCCCTTGTCCAGTACAGTTCCAGCTCGCGGACGTTTTCGAGCAACGTGCGCTTTCGCTGGGAATACCGGCCGGGAAGCGAACTGTTCGTGGTGTGGACGGACGAGCGCGACACGCGCACGGGTGGAACCGGACTTCGAAGTCGCGCCCTCGCGCTCAAGGCGACCCGCCTGCTTCGATAGGGAAGTCGCCAGCCGTGTTCCGGGCTCCCTCGGGTGATCCATCGGTCGCGCCCGGGGTAGAGTCGTTGCCGCCCGCTCAGCGTCCAGCCCGGCCGGCGTGTCGAAGCCAGTACCGCACCCCCACTCCGGAAACCGCACGCATGACGCGACTCCATCGCATGAAGCTGGCGACGTTCGCCGTCTTCCTGACCCCCATCGGCGCCTCCGCCCAGGTGGAGCTCTGTGAGAGCGCCGAGCGGTACGTCCGCGAAGTGATCGGCATGATCGCTGTCACGGAGCCCGACACCATCGACGACTGGCGGACGCGGGCGATGGTCCCGGGATGCCGGGTCACCGCGGCCGCGGCGGCACGCCGTCCCGTCCGCGATGCCGCCCGCGCCTTCTACGAGACGATCCTGGACGACGGCTGGGTCCGAACGCCCGACCCCCGCGACGCTCCGAACGAGGCATCCATGCGCTTCCGCAAGGACGGCGCGGACTGCCTCTTCAACTACTACGACAACTCCATGTCTCTGAACACCGAAGCCGAGATGACGGTGACGGATGCCGTCTGGGTGGGTCCGGGCCAGGAGATCTACAACTTCCTCGTGATGTGCACGCCGGCGATGCCGGCGGCGTCGAGGGGCGGGTGAGGCGGGCCCGGCTCAGAACACCACGTTTCGCCCCACCACCGGCCGCCCCGGGCGTGCTCCTGGCACGATCGCGCCATCCCGCACGACGAACGTTCCGTTGACCAGCACGTGCTCGACGCCCTCAGAGTACGACAGGTCGTCCTCGAAGGTGGCGGTGTCGATGATGCGGTTCGGGTCGAAGAGCGTGAGGTCGGCGTCGGCGCCGATTTGTACCCTGCCCTTGCGCCGCATCTGAGGTGACACGCCCTCCAGCCGCTGGGCGGGCATGAGCGTCACCTTCCGCAGCCCGTCCATGAGCGACGTGGTGCCCCCGTCGCGGACGTAGCGCCCCAGGAACCGCGAGAAGGTCCCGGCGCTTCGAGGGTGGGCGCCGGGGGCGTAGGGCATGCCGTCGGAGGCCACCATGACGTTGGGCGCGGCCAGGGCCATCTCCACCCACTCGGGCTTCATCATGTGGATGATGACCGTGCCCCCTTGCTCCCGATACCGGTGAAAGGTCTCCTCGGTGAGGCGCTCGCCGGTGGCCTCCCACTGGATGTCCGAGTAGTCGATCTGGAGCCGCTCCCGGAAGCCCTCGTCGAAGATGGCCGACTGCAGCGCCGTGGAGCCCGCGGTGTACGGATAGACCTCGGTGGTCACGTCGATGCCCCGCTCCTGGGCGCCGGTCACGAGATCGAGGTTCGTCTCGATGTTCCAGAGACTCGAGCTGTTCAGATGCACGATGTGCAGCGGCGCGCCGGTGGCGGCGGCATTGGACACAACCTCCTGTACGGCGCTGATCTCCATGGAGCGGACGTGAGTGAAGATGAGCCAGTTCTCCTGGCCCGCGAGCTCGAAGACCCGGTAGATCTCGTCGTGGGACGCCCCGGGATAGTACTGGTGGGCCATGCCGATCCCCAGCGCGCCCTGGGCCATCCCCTCACGCAGCCCCTCGTGGAGCGCGCCGTAAAGCTCCTGGGGAAGCACGTCGTAGTTGCCCAGATCCGCCACCTCCCGGGCCTCCGAACGGTTCTCCGCCGTCGACTCCCGGGCGAAGGCGTCGTACGCGGCACGGAACTCTTCGGCGTATTGCGGCATGACGGAAGTGCGTGCCGCGCCCAGCGAGACGGTGGCCCCGTAGTTCAGAACGGCGTCGCCGGCTCGGGCGGAGAGGAATCCCGCCAGCGAGGGCACTCCGCTCTCCAGCTCCAGCGCCGTCGTCACGCCGTCCATCGCCTGAAACTCGTTCGCTCGGTTCGACTGGCCATGGGCATGCAGGTCGACGAATCCGGGCGCGACCACGAGGCCGGTGGCATCGACGACGGTCGTGCCCTGCAGCGGCGTCTCCGAGATGGCGACGATGGTCTCACCGCGAATCCCCACGTCACGCACGGCGTCGAGGCCCGTCTCCGGATCCATGACGCGGCCGCCCCGGATGACCACGTCGTAGGTCTCCTGGGACAGGAGCGGCGCGCTCGCGAGCAGCGTCACCGCGAGGACGGGAAACAGCGCCCCAGCCAGCACACGTGGAAAATTCGAGGGTCCGGCCATCGTCAGCGCGCTCCTGTTCATCGATCGAAAGGGCACAAGGTGGACCTCACCGACACGAGACGGCAAGCGACCTCGACGCGCTGACGGATGCAGTGCTGCAGCGCCACGAGGTCTTCGTAGGCGATGTCCGCGTACTTGGACATGCCGTCGAGGGCGAAGGCAACGAGCATGCGCCTGTGTTCTCCGTAGGCCTACCCGTAGTTGGCCGAGAATTCACCGCCGACGGCCGCCATCACCGTACCCCACCCGACGAGCAGCGCGACGTACGTCGTAGCTCCAGATCGGCGCGCCGGACGTCGCATCCACGGCCCGCACGCGGTTCATGCTCCCGATGAGGTACAGCACGTCACCCACCACGAGCGATGTCGAGACCAGCCCCTTGTCGTCGGGCAGCTCGAGAAACCATGCCGGCTTCAACGCCGCGACGTTGCCGTCATCGATCTGCGTCAGCGGGCTGAAACGCTGCTCTGTACGCCACCCAGTCCGCGCCGCTCTGGTCCGCCATGGCGGTATCGTCGATGCGGCCGGATCCGCTGCCCGCGGGTGTGCACCCCTGAACCACGATGGCAGGAACGCCGGCACGCCGAACCTCGCCGGACCGAGCCGCGATCGCGACGACGAGGTTGTGGAGTCGGACGTCGAAGGGCGACGGAGCATGAGCACCTCCCGGGCGGACGCACCGGCGAGCCAGGCGTGCACGCGTCCGACGCGCCATCGGGAAACGCGACGGCCCACCGCCGCACCAGGCGACGGCGGGCCGTCCGTGGACCACACCCGACGTCAGGCCACGTCTTCGCCGGCCTTCCGAAGGATGAGCTTGTGGGCCCGGAGCCGCAGCGCGTTGATGCGGATAAAGCCGCGTGCGTCTTCCTGGTCGTACCCCCCGGCCACATCCATCGACGAGAGCTCCTTGTCGTAGAGCGAGCTGGTCGACGTACGTCCCCGGCAGATCACGTTGCCCTTGTAGAGCCGCACGTTGACCTGGCCGGTGATGAGCTTCTCCGACTGCCGGAAGGCCGCCTGGATGAAGTCCATCTCGGGCGAGAACCAGAAGCCGTTGTAGATGATCTCCGCGAAGCGCGGCGAGAGCATGTCGCGCAGGCGCAGCACCTCCCGATCCATGGCAATCCCTTCGAGATCGCGGATCGCGTGGTGGAGCACCGTGCCGCCCGGCGTCTCGTACACGCCCCGCGACTTGATGCCCACGAAACGGTTCTCGACCATGTCGATCCGGCCGACGCCGTGCTCGCCACCTTTCGCGTTCAGATAGTCGAAGAGCGGAACCGGCTCGGTCAGGTCGACCCCCTCGGCCTCGCAGACCACGCGAACGGGCATCGCGTTCTCGTAGAAGATCGTGAGGTCGGTCGACGTGTCCGGCGCGTCTTCCAGCGAGCGCGTCAGCTTGAACATGTCCTCCGGCGGGATCGCGGCCGGATCCTCGAGCATCCCCGCCTCGTACGAGCGGTGCATGAGGTTCTCGTCGCTGGAGTACGGCTTCGACACCGTCGCCTCGACCGGAATCCCGTGCTTCTCGGCGTACGCGAGGAGGTCGCTTCGGCCCTGGAAGCGGTTCAGGAAGTCCCGCTCCTTCCAAGGCGCGATGACCTTGAGCTTCGGAGCGAGGGCGGCGTAGGCGAGCTCGAAGCGCACCTGGTCGTTGCCCTTCCCCGTCGCGCCGTGCGCCACGGCGTAGGCGCCCTCGTCGAGGGCGATCTCCACCTGGCGGCGAGCGATGACCGGGCGGGCCAGCGAGGTGCCGAGCAGGTACCGGTTCTCGTAGACGGCGTTGCCCGCGATGGCCGGGAAGATGAACTCCTTCACGAAGTCGTGCTGGAGGTTCTCCACGTAGACCTTCGACGCGCCGGTGGCCCGGGCACGCTCGGCCACCACGTTGAAGTCCTCCTGCTGGCCCACGTCGGCTACGAACGCGATGACGTCGTATCCACGCTCCAGGAGGTCCTTCAGGATGCACGCGGTATCGAGGCCGCCACTGTATGCAAGAACGACTTTCTGCTTGGTCACGGTAGGATGGGTTGAGGCGATCGGTGACGCGAAGCCGGTTCTCGGGAGGCGGGGCCCGGTCCGGGGGGCAGAACGGTGTAGAATTCCGCGTCGTTTCGCTACCTCCCTGGCCGGTCGATTGCCGGACGGCACCCGGCGCGCCGTCGGGGCGCGAGGCCCCTGCCCCGACTCAGCCCTCGGAGAAGGCGGCGTCGAACGCCGTGGCGGACACCGGAAAGTCGAGGTCCCGCACGTACGCACACGCCTCCTCGGCGCCGTGCTCCCGGTCCATGCCGGAGTCCTCCCACTCCACCGAAAGCGGACCGGCGTAGCCGGCACGATTCAGCTCGCGGATGACTTCCTCGAACGGGACGTGGCCGCGGCCGAGGGAACGGAAGTCCCACCACCGGTCGCGGTGGCCGAAGGGGAGGTGGCCGCCGAAGACACCCGACGGCATGGGGTGGTCGGCCCACCACACGTCCTTCATGTGGACGTGGTAGATGCGGTCGGCGAACCGATCGATGAACGCCACGCAGTCGACGCCCTGGTAGGCGAGGTGGCTGGGATCGTAGTTGAAGCCGAACGCCTCGCGCCCGTCGATGGCCGCCAGCGTCCGCTCCGCGGTCACGATGTCGAATGCGATCTCCGTCGGATGCACCTCGAGGGCGAAGCGGACACCCACCTCGTCGAAGACGTCGAGCACGGGGCTCCAACGCGTGGCGAAGTCCTCGTACCCGGCTTCGAGCATGGACTCCGGGACGGGCGGGAACGAATACAGGAGATGCCAGATCGAGCTCCCCGTGAAGCCGTTCACCACCCGGACGCCGAGGTTCGCGGCAGCTCGCGCGGTGAGCTTCATCTCCTCGGCGGCCCGTGCGCGGACGCCCTCGGGGTCCCCGTCACCCCAGACGTGCGGGGGCAGGATCGCCTCGTGGCGCGCGTCGATCCGGTCGCAGACGGCCTGGCCGACCAGGTGGTTGCTGATCGCGAACACGTCCAGTCCGTGCGTTCCCAGAAGCTCGCGCTGCTCCTCGCAGTAGTCGGCGTCCTCGGCCGCCCGGCGGACGTCGAAGTGGTCGCCCCAGCACGCGAGCTCGAGTCCGTCGTAGCCCCAGGAGGCCGCCTTCTCGGCAAGCGCGGCGAGGGGGAGATCGGCCCACTGGCCCGTGAAGAGAGTGACCGGTCTGCTCATGATCCGCTCGGCGGCGTGTAGCGCGCGTCGACCCAGCCGCCCTCGCGGCTGCTGGCGACGGCGCGGTGGATGAAATGGACGCCTCGGGCGCCGTCCTGGACGGTCGGGCAGTCGAGAACGGCGGGGGACGAGGCCGGCTGCCCGGCATCGTCGGCGGCCCGCACCGCCGCCGCGACCGCGCGGTAGAGGTTGGCGAACGCCTCGATGAACCCCTCGGGATGGCCACCGGGGAGGCGCGTCGCGGTCGAGGCCGCGGTCGAGAGCGCCGGACTGCCCCGGTACAGGACGCGCTCGTCTCCGTGCGCGTCGACGAGTCGCAGCCGGTCCGGGTCTTCCTGGCACCAGTCGAGCGCTGCGTCCGCACCGTAGACGCGGAGCCGGAGGTGATTGCGCTCCCCCGTGGAGATCTGCGAGGCGATGAGCACCGCACGTACCCCGCCGTCGAGCTCCAGCAGGACCGTCGCGTCGTCTTCGAGAACGCGTCCGTCGACGACGGTCCCGAGGTCGGCGAAGAGGCGCACGACCTCCAGACCGGTCACGTACCGGACCAGGTTGTGCGCGTGCGACCCGATGTCGCCCAGAGCCGACGAGATCCCCGCCCTCTGCGGGTCACCCCGCCACGCCGCCTGCTTCTGGCCCTCGGCCTCCAGGAGCGTGCGGAGCCAACCCTGAGAGTACTCGACGACGACCTTTCGGAGCGCACCCAGATCGCCTCCGCGGACGCGCGCCCTGGCCTCCTTCACCATCGGGTAGCCCGTGTAGTTGTGCGTCACGCCGAAGACGAGCCCGCGTTCCGAGGCCAGCCGGCAGAGATCCTCCGCCTCCTCGACCGTGTTCGTGAGCGGCTTGTCGCAGACGACGTGGAAGCCCCGCTCCATGAAGGCGCGCGCGACCGGGTGGTGCAGGTGGTTGGGCGTCACGATGACGACCGCTTCCATGCGCTCCCCGGCCGGACGCGCCGCCTCGGCCTCGGCCATCGCCTCGTACGAGCCGTACACCCGCGCGGGGTCGAGTCCGAGGGCGTGTCCGGTCTCCGCCGACTTCGCGCCGTCGGCCGAGAAGGCGCCGGCGACCAGCTCCCACTCGCCGTCGAGCACGGCGGCCATACGGTGGACGGCGCCGATGAACGCCCCCGGTCCGCCCCCGACCATCCCGTAGCGGATCTTCACGACGAGACCCGGGTCCGGCTCACGCCGCCTCCCCGATGCGCTGCACCCGGTACCCGCCGGCAGCCCGGTCACGGGCGTACAGGCCTGCGAAGATCAGGAGGAGAACGCCGCACAGGGGGACGACGTAGCGGAAAGAGATCTTGCCGCCGTAGTTGTCGGCCGGCCCGAGGATCGCCTGGGCCTGCCCCACGAGCCCCGGATCCGCGTCCGACGCGATGAGCGCCCGCAGCGCGTTGGCCGTGGCCGGCTCGGGAAGCCCGGCTCCCTGCTGATACCCGCGCGCCACCACCGCCACCGCGTCGGCCGCGGCCACCGCGTCGGCATCCGTACGCTCCGCGAGGGTGCGCTCCGCCTGCTGGAACAGCGTCACCGCCTCGGCTACGGGGATCTCGGCGTGCGCGTAGCGGTCGGCGATGCGGCCCATCTGCGGCGAGGTGATCAGTCCTACCGTCGCCATGCCGACGGTGCCCATCAGTCCGAGACCCAACGCCCCCGAGCGGGGAATCCGCTCGGAGACGACGCCGAGCATCGTCGGCCAGAAGTAGCAGACGCCCACCGCGAAGACCGTCGCCGCCGCGAAGGTGGCCCCGACGCCGTTGGTGTAGCTGAGCGCCAGCAGTCCGACACCCGACACGACCGACGCCGCGAGGAGCAGCCCCGTCGGCGAGAAGCGGTGCACGAAGTCACCAGCCCGGTAGCGCATGACCGCCATGAGCCCGTTGATCCAGACCAGCACGAGAATGCCAGCCATCCCGCCCGACTCGAGCACCGCGGGCACCCAGCGGTTCGGTCCGAGCTCGACGGAGGCCGTCATCGCCATGGCGATGAGCATGACCCACATGAGCGGCGTGGCGAACGCGGCCTTGAACATCTCTCCCATGCTCACGCCCGCCTCCACCCCTTCCGTGGGCGGAAACGGCTCGCGCAGGATCATCCAGCCGTAGACGAGCGTGGGAATCAGGATGAGCCCGATCTTGATCTGCCACGCGCCGACGCCGGCGAGGTCGAGCCCGTACGAGGCGAGTCCTCCGATGACGACGCCTCCGGGGAACCAGACATGAAACTGGTTGAGCTTCACCGTCTTGTTGTCGGGGTACAGCGCCGCGACGAGCGGATTGCAGGCAGCCTCCACGAGGCCATTGCCCATCGCGATGACCAGAGCCCCCGAAAAGAGCATCGCGAAGCCGCCGGCCGTGATCATCATGAGCGCCCCGATCAGGTGCCCGACGAAGGCGAAGCGCAGCAGCGACCGCATCCCGAGCGAGTCGGCGAGCGGAGCGAAGACGAGCTGTGACACCGCGAAGCCCCACAGGGCCGCACCCCCGATCCAGCCCACCTGTTCGTTCGTGAGCACGAAGTCGCGCTTGAGCGCGAGCATGACCGCCCCCACGGTGGCGAAGGCCACGGAGGTCGCGATCAGCGCGATGCAGCTGCCGAGGAAAAGGCGGTCGGCGTTGACGGCCGGGGACGATCCGCTGCGGTCGGTCATGGGTGGCTGTTCACGGTTGATGGTGAACCGCGGGCCTCGGGCGGCCCGTGGTCGAGGTGCTATTCGAGTCCGATGTGGCGCAGCACTTCGGGCGGGGGGGGATCCCACTGCCCCAGCGGGACGTTGCCGATGTACTCCAGGTCGCGCATCCCCGCTTCGGTCGTCCAGAAGGCCGTCGACGTCAGGTAGCGGACGCGATCGAAGAACCGCGCGCCCGCCTCGTACCCGGCCGGCGCGTTCGGCTCGTAACAGATGTCGTCGCAGATGGCCGTGCGCTGCCCGGCCGTGAGGTCGCGGAAGCGCACCGACGTGCCGCCCGAGCCGAACCGTGCGCTGGCCTCACGGTCGAGCCAGAGCAGGCCGCCGCGGACGACCACCAGGTCGCGCTGGTTGCCCTCGTACGGCGCGCTCACCCATTCGTCGATGAAGTCGTGCGCGCCCAGGGCGCTCGCGGCCGGGGAGCGGTCGTCGGCGGGAAGGATGACGTCGCAGAGCACGGCGAGGGACGAGAGTTCGTCGTCGGTGAGCGTGCGCTCCCATGGAACGACCGGCGCCACGAGATCGGGGTCCCACGCGGTGCCCGTCGCCCTGGGATTGCTCACGGGCGCGGGAGCCGTGGGGTCGGCGCGTTCCTCGCCCGGCGCGCACGCGGCGAGCGTCGGCCCCGCGGCCGCGATGGCCATGACCTTGAGCGCCTGACGCCGGTCCATCGGCAGAAGAGCCTCCGGGCGCACCCCCGGTGCGTCGCCGTCCCGCAGGACCGGCAGTGCGATCGACCGCCCGTCGCTGCCGGCGGGACCCTCGGTGCGCCGGCGCGCCTCGTCGCCGTCGTCTCCGCGCCGCCCGCTCATCCGATGCTCCTCGAAGCCAGCTGCTCGACGATGTAGTCCGACGCCCGCCAGGCGATCGCCATGATGGACAGGGTCGGATTCTTGTCCGCGTTCGAGACGAAGCATCCCCCGTCCGTGACGAACAGGTTGTCGACCTCCCACGCCTGGCAGAACTCGTTGAGAACGGAGCGCGAGGGATCGTCGCCCATGATGACGCCCCCCACTTCGTGGATGATCTGACCGGGCCGCGCGATCGCATCGGCTCCGTCGTCGTGGACCGCGCTGGTCACGTTGCCGCCCATCGCCTCGATGATCGACGCGAAGGTGCGCTGCATGTGCCTCGCCTGGTTCAACTCGTGCTCGGACCACTTCCAGTGGAAGCGAAGCGTCGGAATGCCCCACTGGTCGACCGCGTCGGGATCGATCTCGCAGTAGCAGTCCTCGTTGGGAATCATCTCGCCACGCCCGTCGAACCAGATGAACGACCCGTAGTAGCGGCGGCATTCCTCCTTGAAACGCTGCCCGTACGCGCCGTCGGTGAACGGGGCGAGCCCGCCCATGAAACCGAATCCCGGCATCTTTCGACCGCCGCCGAACTCGATGTGGTAGCCGCGCGCGAAGTCGAGCTGGCCACGCGCCTGCTCCTGATACAGCCACCACGGCATGTAGAGGTGCATGGCCGACGCACCGTCGGCATTATGCGGAGGCATGTTCTCGAGACGGGGAATCTGCCCACCCACGCCGGCGCCGACGGTATCCATGACGTACTTGCCCACGAGCCCCGAGCCGTTGGCCAGTCCGTCGGGAAAGGCGGAGCTCTTCGAATTGAGCAGAATACGCGCCGACTCGCAGGCGCTCGCCGCCAGAATCACTACACGGGCGCGCACGTGCTCGTCGACCCGGGTGCGCTTGTCGACGTAGTGCACGCCGTTCGCGCGGCCCGACGAATCCACCGTGACCTCGCGCACCATGGCGTCCGTGAGGATGTCCAGGTTGCCTGTGGCGATCGCCGGAGGGAGAAGCACCGTCGGCGACTGGAAGTTGGCCTTGATGGAGCATCCGCGTCCGCACGGCGTCGCGTAGAAGCAGGCGGCGCGCGAGCGCATCGACTCCGCGGTCACGCGCTGCGCGAGCGGGTTGTTGGGCCAGAGCGCACGCGAGAGCCTGTCGGCGTCCTGGCGCTGCGTCATGATGGCGAGGTGCGCCGGAATCACCGGAATGTCCAGCTCGTCCCCGCACACCCGCTGCGTGAGGAGCTCCTCGGCCCGGGGGGCGGGCGGAGGCTGCAGCACGCCCGGCGATGAGTCCGGCGTGTTCTCGAGCCCCTCGTTCGATCCGTACACGCCGATGAGCATCTCGGTGCGGTCGTAGTACGGCGCCACGTCCTCGTACGACATCGGCCAGTCGAAGCCGAGGCCGTCCCGGGAGCGCGGCTTGTAGTCGTAGGGCCCCATCCGGAGCGAGATGCGTCCCCAGTGGTTCGTGCGTCCGCCGAGCATCCGCGCGCGCCACCACATGAAGTCGGCGCCCTCGGCGCTCGAGTAGGGCTCGCCGGGTACCCGCCAGCCGCCGTCCACGGTGGCGTCGTAGAACCCGAAGGGCTTCTCGGGCGTCCCGGCTCCCCGCATGGGGGCGTCCTTCGGCAGCTGGAACATCGGCGTCTCGGTCACCGGGTCGTAGTCCCGCCCGGCCTCGAGCATGAGGACCTTCACTCCGGAGCACGCGAGGACGTAGGCGCACATTCCTCCCGCCGCCCCCGAACCCACCACGATCACGTCGTACTCGTCCTGAGCCTTCCGTCTCATCCGGCCAACCCCAGCGCGTTGAGGTGAGCGAAGCCCTTCCGAACGCTCTCCATGGCGTCCGCCGGGACGTCGTGCTCCACGAAGGCGTGCCGGAGTCCCAGCCGGTCGGCCTCCGTCAGAATCGTGCGGAAGTCGATGACGCCGTCGCCCACGTCCACCATGTCGCCGGCCGAGCTCCGGTCCTTCACGTGCACGCTCGTCACCCGACCGGCCCGCTGGCCGAGCAGCGCCATCGGGTCTCCTCCTCCCTGAACCGTCCAGAAGATGTCCATCTGCCAGTCGACCAGGGCCGGGTCGGTGAGGTCGAGGAGGAGATCCATGGGGCGCATGCCGTCGGGCAGCGCCTCGAACTCCCAGTCGTGGTTGTGGTAGCCGAACCGCATCCCGGCGTCGCGGATCCGCTCGCCGAGCCGGTTGAAGTCATCGGCCACGCGGCGCAGGCCGTCGGCCGTCCGCTCGTCTCCGTCGAGCGACGGTACCACCATGAGCTCCTGACCCAGCGCGCTGGCCCCGTCGAGGGTGCGGTCGAGGTCGTTGCGCAGGAGGTCGAGGGAGTAATGGCTCGACACCGCCCGCAGCCCCGCCGCGTCGAGCCGGCTCCTCATCTCGGTGGCCGAGAGGCCGTGGAGCTGCCAGAGCTCGACGTGCCGGTACCCGATGGCGGCGAGGCCCGCGAGCGCGCCATCGAGGTCCTCGGCGAACTCCTCGCGAAGCGTGTAGACCTGCACGCCGAGTCCGAAGTCGACGGACACGGAGGATCCGGCCAGGGCCTCGGCCCCCGCGTCCCCCCCGCCGGCCCCTTCACCCGACGGGGCCGCGGCGCGGCACGCCGCCGCGGCAGCCAGCGGCGCCACGGCCAGGAAGTCTCTCCTTCTCATCGGATTTCGCGGATCCTGATGTTGCGGTACCAGACCGGATCCCCGTGATCCTGCAGTCCGATGTGACCGGTGGATGCGCGCCCGTAGGCGGGCCACTGCGAGAACTTGCTGTCGGCGACCTTCTGCTCCCACGCGGGGCTGCCGAGCTCGTACTCCACGATCTTCGTTCCATTGAGCCAGTGCTCCACGTGCGCACCGTGCACCACGACGCGGGCCACATTCCACTCACCCGCGGGTCGGACCACGCCGCGCGGCGCCGGGTCGAGGCCATAGTTGGCACCGGCGCTCGTGAGAGGACTCTGCCCGTCGGGGTGACGCTCGTCGTCGAGCACCTGCATCTCGGGCGCGCTGTGGTACATCCACTCCTCCCCGAGCGCAGCGCGATAGAAGACGCCGCTGTTTCCCCCCTCGTCCACGAGCCACTCGAGCGAGAGCTCGAAGTCCGTGAACTCGCGCTCCGTGACGATGTCCCCGCCGGGGCCCGTGCGCGTGAGCGCCCCATCGACAACGCCCCACCCTTCCAGCGCATCGGGTCCGGCGTATCCAGTCCAACCCGACAGCGTCTCGCCATCGAAGAGCAGCTCCCAGCCGGCCTCGCGCTCGGCGGCGGTCAGCGTGTTCGGCGCCGGGACCTCCTGCGCGGTCGCGGCCCGTGTGGCCTCCGGCGTCGCGGCCTCGGACTCGGCTTCGGGACCGCATCCCACGAGCGCGAGCGTCGTGAGCGTCGCCAGCATCTTCGCTCCGGATCTCACAGTGACCATCCCTCCCGGTATTCGCGTCGGAGGAACGCGTTCGCGTCCTCCGAATTGGTGACTCGCATGTTCGCGGCATCGTACTCGATCGGGAAACCCTGGCCCGTCCGGAGCGCCACCAGCCCGAGCAGCATCACCTCGGTGAGCGGCGCCGCGTAGGAGAACGGACAGGTCGCCTCGCCGATGCCCCTGCAGGCGTTGGCCCAGTTCATCTCGTGGCTCTCTTCGATGCGGGTGTACGTCTGCGGGACCGCGGCCGCCTCCTCGTGCAGCGCCTGCGGGTAGAGCTGCGGGTTCCGGCCGTACGTCTCGTGCATCAGGATGCCACGCTCACCGACGAAGATCACGCCGCCTTCACGCTCCAGTCCTACCTCGTCGGGGAGGGCCGACGGGCGCCGGGGCATGAGGCCTCCGTCGTACCAGTGGAGTTCGACCGGGGGCATGAGCCCGCGCCGAGGGAACTCGTAATGGACGGTCGTCGCCATCGGGTACGACATCAGCTCCTCTTCCGTCCTGCCCCACGGCGTGGAGGTCGCTTCGATCCGGGTGGGATAGCCCAGATCGAGCGCCCAGTAGGGGTGGTCGATGAGGTGCGCGCCCATGTCGCCGAGCGCGCCGACCCCGAAGTCGACCCAGCCCCGCCAGTGGAACGGGTGGTAGATCGGGTGATACGTCACGTCGTTGGCACACGGCCCCACCCAGTACTCCCAGTCGAGTCCGGCGGGTGGGCTGAAGTCCGCCCACAGACCCGAAGCGTGGGACTCGGCCACAGATCCCGGCCACCACGACCGGTCGGACGAGACCGGGTCGAAATCCGCCGGCATGGGGGCGGGCCGACGCAGCCCCTGCGCCCAGATCGGCCGGTCCGTCCAGACGTGAACCTCGCGGACGTTGCCGATCACACCGGCACGAATCCACTCGTTGATGAGTCGCGCGTCGTCGGACGAGTGCCCCTGGTTGCCCATCTGCGTCACCACGCCCGTGCTCGCAGCCAGGGCGGCGAGGGTGCGCGCCTCGTGGACGGTGTACGTGAGCGGCTTCTGAACGTACACGTGCTTGCCGGCCCTCATGGCGGCCGCCGCGATGACCGCGTGAAGGTGATCGGGCGTCGCGATGACCACGGCGTCGATGTCGGCCTGCCGCTCCAGCATGTCGTCGAAGCGGGTGTACTTGGCCGCCCGCTCGTACTGCTCGGCCCAGCGATGCCCCTCTTCGCGCGCATTTCCGTCCCCGTCGGTCATCCGCTCCCTCACCTTGCGCGCAACCAGGGCCTGATCGACGTCGCACACGGCGACGATGTTCTCGCTGCCGAGTCGCTGTGCGTTCTCGCCGCCCATGCCGCCGGCGCCGACGATGGCGACGTTGAGCGTGTCGCTGGGCGCCCGGTACCCGCGACCCCCGAGCACGTGTCTCGGCACGATCATCCCGCCGAGGGCGAGCTTCGACGACGTCGCGACGAAGTCGCGGCGGGAGAATTCTTCAGGCACGTCGTCCTCCTCAGGAGGGGAGCGGGGCGGAGCGGTCGGAGACAAACTAGGCCCCGGGGGTGGTTTCGCTACGACCCGCCGCCACGTCAGTCCAGCGCGGCCCGGAAGACCCGGTCGATGCGCTCGAGCCTCGACCCCTCGTCGGTGAGTTCCAGCAGGCGCTGGAGGAAGCCGGGCTCGACCTCGATAGTCCGCGCGAGCACGAACGACAACTCCGCGTCACGCGTCGCCTCCGGGAGCGCGGAAGGAGGCTCGGAGAGCGACGCCACGACGCGACGGAAGAGCGCGATGGATTCCCCGCGACGAAAGGCCAGCTCCTCCCCCTGCATGACCGTCGCGTCCGGGTACGGCGACACCAGCGCCTCGAAGTACCGCGTGTCCGACTCGATGCCGTCCACGATCCGGAACCGCTCCAGCCCCTCGATCAGGATCATCGAGCGCCCGTCGTCCAGCATCTGGTGCTGGGTGATTTCGGCCACGGTGCCTACGCGTCCTTCCTCGCCCAGGAACGGCCCGTGACGGTCCCAGTCGTGGTACACCATCCCGAAGCGCCGATGCGTCGCGAGCGCATCCCGCACCATGTCCCGGTAACGCTGCTCGAAGATGTGCAGCGGCATCCGGGCCCCGGGAAGCAGGACCACGGGGAGCGGGAAGAGCGCGATGCGGAAGCGTTCCTCGTGCGGCGACATGGGACCGGGCGCTGTGGGTGAGAGGCATGACCGTCTCCCGATGCTAACGGTGCAACGCGACCGCCGTGAAGCCACTCACGGGCCGGCAGGACGTCAAGCAACGCGTCTGGCGCAGGACCGCGCTGGGACATTCCGTCCGCTCAGGAGACACATCGTGCGGGCGTTACCCGGAACGGGCGGTCACTCGGGGCCCCGGGCGACATCGCGGCACACCGAAGGTGAATTTCCCCACACGAGGTCGGCAATGCTTCCCCATGGTCGACACGGTGGGTGGCGCCTACACTTGGTGTAACAGGTCCCTCCCTGCCCCTGGGAGCGTCGACCATGCTCATCATGCGCGAGCCACACAAGAATCTGGAAGTCCACCGGGGCGCCGAGGGTTGGCGTGAGTGCATTGCGAACCCGCCCGGGCACTGGCAGACCCACCAGGGGGCGCTTCGGCTGGCGCGGGCGTGGGCAGACTCGGATCCGGAGTTCCCGCCGGATCTCGCGCGCGCGTTCTGGACCACCCCGTTCGCGTCGTTCATCCCCCTCATCGGGATCCCGGCATACGAAGTCCCGATGCCCGGCGGATGGCTCGGCGCCATCCCCGATCTCTTCGTGCTGGGCACCATATCCGGCGAACTGGCCGTCCTCGTCGTGCAGAGCAAGGTCCTCGA
>JAURER010000040.1:0-20000 GCA_030827315.1 Gemmatimonadota bacterium
AGAGAAAGGTTGGGTGTGCCGGACTCCAAGCTTTCCGAAAAGGCACTGAGTGATGAGAAGTCATTGCCATCGGCGATGCATTCGGAAACTAAGTCCGCCGTGTGTTTCACGAGGTTTCGCTTGGGCTCGCTCAGTCGGCGCGGTGAGTCATTCATCACCATGACTACGCCGGTTGAGATGCCGCCAATGCGCACCGGGGCTCCATTGAAAGAGCGGGGGCTTTCGTGGTTACGAAATAATGGCAGGGCCGCGAAACGCGGATCAGTCGTTGCATCGTTCACCGACATGGTTTCGGAACCTGAATCGACCAAGTGCTGCGCGACGAGGCCGAGAGGGCGATTGTCGTAAGTCGGGTCGAGCCCGTAGGACGCAATCGTTGTCATGGGTCCTGCTTCGCCCATGACACACAGCAGCGCTCTGGGCGACTGGGTTGCAGAGGCCAACGCTCGCAGGGCACTCTGGAGTTCTGGCACATTACGATGCTTGAGGATCCCTGAAGCTTCTAGCTTTGCTAGCCGAGAGGCTTTCAGCTCCTCAAACTTGGCATTTGCAGCGATGTCGTTGGGCAGGTACAGCGTCACCGCTGTGCCCTGTCCACGCTCCGAAGAAAGGTCGAGGTTGCCACCGAATTGAGTGGCGAATCCGAGCGCCCTCGGGAGTCCTACGCCACTGATTCCTGACCCGTCTTTTGTGGAGAAGAACGGCTCGAGAGCGTGTCCCTTGACGTCGGGCGTCATCCCGGGTCCGTCATCGATGATGCTGACCGTCACGTAGGGCCCAGCCTCGAGTGCCCCACCCCTGAGTGTGACGTCAGTCGCGAAGGCACAGTGGGAGACGACGATGCCTACAGACCCTTTCCGAAACGGCTGCCCGGGGGTTGGCTTCTGGTGTGCCTCCGCAGCGTTGTGGATCAAATGGAGCAGGACGGTTCTGAACGCCGAAACGTCGACGGTCGTCATCAGGGGGCCAGCTTCGAATGCGGTGGTGACTTCCATGGTTCGGCCACCTGCTGACCTGAGCAACGGCATCGCGTCTTGGATGATCTCCCTGAGATCAACCGTCTTGGGTTCGACGGTTCCGTGTCCGGCGATGGAAAGAAGCGATTGTGTGAGGTCGCTGGCCTTCAGAGCCGCTTCGAGTACGGCCTCGCATCGCGCATCTCTGTCAGCTCTGCCATTGGGGCTGCTCTCTTCCTCACAAATCAGTTCGGTGTTGGAGACGATGACAGCGAGGAGGTTGTGGAATTCGTGGGCCACGCCACCGGTCCACAGAGTGTTGGAGTCAAGTCTGTGCTGCTCAGCCATCTTTTCGAGCGAGCGTACACTGCGCGTTATGTCGCGGACTACGATCGCGACTTGCGTAGCGCCTCGGACGTCTTCTGCCGGTCGGTAAGGAGACACAGACACTTCCTTCCACGACTGGGCACCGTGGGCAAAATCCACGCGTGTGGTGACGTGGCTGCGTAGCGCCTCACGAACAGAGCTGTGAAACTGCTCAAACGGAAAACGAGGGTACACTTCGTCGAGCGAAAATGGTCGCCGACCGTGTGGGATTTCCATGAAGGCCCGCATTCCTTCATTGAACCTGCGCACCGTAAAGTCAGAAGCAACGACCATCGTCGCCAACCCCTGAGAATCCTCGATGTTTGTCAGGTCGGCGTTGGCTTCCGAAAGTCCGGAGTTGGTCGCCTCCAGCTCCGCGTTGGTAGTCTGAAGTTCCTCGATCGTAGACTGTAGTTCTTCATTGACGGCCTGGGCTTCCTCGTGGACGGACTGGAGCTCCTCATTCGATGTCTCGAGCTCCTCAATGACAGACTGCAGGTTTTCTTTGGTGCCTGCGAGTTCATGCTGAAGTTCAGCGAGGCGGTCTTCGCCGGCACTGTCCAACCCAGCCGCCCCTTCGCTGGGGACTGTTGGCCGGCTTGATGGGAGTAGCTCAAAGCTGACCAAGAGGTCCTGCGAACGGGTCCGGACGTCAAGTGGATGGAGGCTGGCCTGAACCTTTTTCTCCTGACCGTCGATGGTGACCCGATAAGGATTTGTCCTGTGTGGTGTCGAGCTTCGGGCAACCCTCACGATCAAGGCCTTGAGTTCAATCCCAATTTCGTGAGGTAACGCGGAGAAAATGGTGTAATCGACGACCCCCGGTCTTAGCTTCAGAAATGGCTCCGTGTCGCCCCATACCTCTAAGACCCGGCCTTCGGCCGTGATCCTCACCGTAGGCGGTACGTAGGCGTCGAGGAGCGTCCTGGGGATCGGAGTCTGGGTCATGCTGCTGTCAGAAAAGGAAGCGGAGGTGCCCCCGCTCTTCGGTGGCTGATCCGAGGCGGTGCGCCTGAGACCAAAGCTGGGATTCAAGCGAGGTACGGAGACCTTCGCGTCGAAGCGCTTGCGATACAGGCGAGTTTTTCCGTGGGCCACTTCGAAAACCTCATCGTGGCCGTGTCCGATCGTCTCTGATGACCCAAGGAACAAGTACCCCTTCGGCAACAGCGCGTAGGAAAAAACGTCGAGCGCCTGGGCCTGCGCTGTGGGTTTTAAGTAGATCAGGACATTGCGGCAGGACACCAAATCGAGGCGTAAGAATGGAGGGTCCTGCTGCAGGTTGTGGCTGGAGAACAGCACGAGTCCCCGAATCTTCCGGTCAAGCTCGAACGCGCGATCTCGAAGGTGGAACCACCGATCGAGGATTTGTGGATCGAGGTGTTCAAGTGACTTTTCCGAATATCGGCCCTTCCGGGCAAACTCTAAGGAGTCCTTGCTGAGGTCGGTGGCAAAGATCTGCAAGGTAAAGCTGTCGAGCTCGTCGCCCAGTTCTTCGGCCACGAGGATGCCAATGGAATACGCTTCCTCTCCCGTTGCACATCCGGGAACCCAGATCCGAAGTGTTCGTGAAGACGTCTCGCGCTTGGCTTCGATCGTCTTCTTGATTGCTTCGCGAAGCACTTCGAAGGCTTCCGGATCTCTGAAAAACGAAGTCACGCAGACCATGAAACTGCTTGCGAGCGAGTCGAGCTCGTCGGGGTTGTCCTTGGTGACGCGTAAATAAGAGTCGATGTCGGCGACCCGATTCACGGCCATTCGGCGTTCGACCTGCCGAAGGATGGTGCTCCGCTTGTAAGCCCGGAAGTCGATCTTTCTTCTCTGGTGGATGGCTTCGAGAAGCTGGTCTAGGGGACTCGAACCCGGATCGGCCTCGTTCGGGCGATAGATAAAGTGAGCCCGAGGCGTCTGGCTAAAATCGCGGAGCCGTGATGCGAGTTGGTACGGATCGAGAACAAAGTCCACACCAGCCTGGGCGGCAGCAGTGGGCATGCCGCCGAACTTGGCCGAGTGCGGGGTCTGCGCCATGGAAATCCCGCCAGCGGCATTGATCGCGCGTACCCCGAGAGATCCGTCCGTGCCGGTTCCTGACAAGACGATACCGATCGCATGGGGGCCATAGGCTTCGGCGAGGCTGGCGAAAAGATAGTCCGCGGACGGCCTTGGCCCGGTGTCAGACAGCGGGTCTCGCAGCCCGATGCGATCATTCTCTACAAACACGTCGCGGTTGGGTGGGCCCACATAAACGTGGTTCGGTCTCAACCGATGACCGTGTTCAGCTTCAGACACCGGCAACGATGTTGCTCGGCTCAGGAGGTCGACCAACGTGGAACGGTGCCGGGGCGACATGTGTTGAGCGATCACATATGTCATACCCGTCTTCGGATCGAGCGCGGCCAAAAACTCTCGCAGCGCCTCCAGGCCTCCTGCGGAAGCTGCAATGCCAACAACGCTCTCGACGTCGGTGCGCTTTTCTACAGCACTCTTTTCGGAGCGCACGCCCCGCTCGGCCCTGGGAGCGGAGTCTGCGGGCCCGTGGCTGGCTGAGTGTGGTGGGGCGCCGTGGGTACCCCAGATGTCGTCGGACGGGCTGTTGGCGTCCGATTCAGGAGCGTCTGTCGAGGGGTTCGCTGCACTCTCGGCTCCAGGCTCGCGCTCCCGGGGTGTGGCCTGAGCTTCGGGCTCCGGTTCGGCCTTCGATATCGCTCCGGGATCGGGCGGCGGCTCCGGGTGGTGGCCGGAGGCCGGAACAAAGGGGTCCGCGTCACGATCTGGGTCGGCCATGATGAAACTTAAACTACATGGGCGCCGCGGTCAGCGCTACGCTCCGCCCCGCCTCCGGGGCGGCGCCTTCAGAGCCTCGTACTGCTGCAGCGCCGCCACGACCTTGAAGCGCACCACCATCCGGCCGATCTCGACGGTGGCCAGCGTCGGGTCGCCGGTCACCCCGGCGTCGGGGCTGCCACCGAAGGGCATGCGCAGATCGTTCCGGACGCCCTGAGCGAAGACGTACATGACCGCGGAGGTATCCGTGATGCCAGCGTGCGTCCCGATCGTCTCCATGTCGTAGCCGTACGTCGCCCGTAACCAGGCACGCGAATACTCCTGTCCCTTCGCGTAGTAATCCACGAGGGCGAAGACCTTCACGCCGGAGTCGGCCCATTCCGCGTTGAGCGTCTGCGCCACGGCTTCCATTCCCGGCTGGTTTCCGCCGCTGTCCGCGATGAACACGATCTCGGTGAACCCGTGGGACTCCAGGCTGCGCGCCGCGGCTTCCAGCAGGTGGTCGTAACTCGGGGAGGGATTCGTGATGACGCCTGGCTTGTCGCCGAAGTCCTCGCGCTCGTAGCTCCCCTCGGGGACCCACGCCACGGTCGGCGCCACGAGCGCGTTGCCGAGCTCGGCCGCAAGCTCCCGGGCGGCGAATGTGACAACGTAGTTGTGCTTGCCCATCACCATGTGCGGCCCGTTCTGCTCGGTGCCGCCGATGGGCACGATCACCGTGGTCTTGCCCGCTGCCATGGCGTCGCGGATCTCGGTCCAGGTCATCTCCTCGATGAAGGGATCACCGGGGCTCTGTGCCGCGGCGCTCCACGGCATCAGGATGCTCGCGACGAGGGTGAGGGCGCCCGGCAAGATCCGGGTACCCTGGAAGAAGTCGTACGCGTGCGTGATCATCGGTCGCCTCCGGCACCCATGCCGGCCCGGATCTGGGCCAGCGCGTTGTCGATCTTGATGCGCATCATGTGCTGGCCCAGCTCGGCGTTTGCGAGGCTCGGGTCGCCGCTCACGCCGGACCCGTCGAAGCCTCCCTGGGCAACCCGCAGCTCCGAGCGGATCTGGCTCGGGGCGACGAAGAGCAGCTGCGAGGTGTCGACCATTCCGGCGTGCGATCCGATCTGATCGTCGGTGTAGCCGAGGCCACGCAGCCATGCGTTGATGTCGTCGCTGCTCTTCGTGTAGTAGTCGCCGATGAAGTGCGCGCGCGTCCCCGTGCCCGCCCACTCGGCGTTGAGTTGTTCGGTCACGGTGCGCATTCCGTTCTGGTTGCCCCCGGAGTCGCCGAGGAAGACGATGTCGGTAAAGCCGCCAGCGGCATGGCTCTTCGCGGTGTGGGTCAGAAGCTCCTGGAACCATTCCTCGGGCAGGGTGATCGTCCCCGGCATGCGCATGTGACCGCGGGCGTTTTCGCCCCACTGTCCTTCGGGCACGTAGGTGAACGCGGGCGAGACGAGGGCGTTGCCCAGCGTCCGCGCGATCTCGTTGGCCGCGTGCTCGATGATGAAGCGGTGCTTTCCCATGACCATGTGGGGGCCGTTCTGCTCGGTACCCGCGGTGGGGATGAGGATCGTCGTCTTCCCGGCCGCGATCTCGTCACGAATCTCCATCCAGGTCATGGCCTCGATGAAGACGGTACTGGGCGCCGCGACCTGGGCCGCGGCGACCGACGGGGCGGCCGCGGCCACGCCGAGCACGCCGAGGACGAGGAGAATGTGTCGGTTCATCTGAAGTCTCCGGGGCCACGGCCCCTGCGGTGATGGGGCCGATGGTGCAGGGCCCGACGCGGCGCAAGGTCGGCGGAGCCGCGCCGGTCGGCAAGCCGGCGCGCCCGAGCGAGTGGCCGAGTGGATGGAAGGGCGAGGACGGAAGCGTCCCCGCGCGGGACCCGCATCAGATCGAGCCTCGTCGCCCGGGCCGGACCGGTGCCCCGGCGCGATCGGGCGCGCGGCCAGACCACGATGACGCCGCACGCGCACATGCCTCCCACCGCAGTCCACGGTTGCGCCCGTTCTCCCCGACCTTCACCGTAGCGACATCCTCCCCTCCGATCGGGCCGCGCCGATGAGCTCCTTCTTCCCCATGCGCCGTCGCGAAGCCGCGACGCTCGGCTTCCTCATCGCCTTCGCGGCCTTCGCCTTCATTCCCGCGTGGCGCACCACGGAGCTGTGGGGCATGGCGGTCTTCGGCTGGCTCATCGCCGCGCTGATGGTGGTCTCGCCGGCCCTCGCGCTGGTGATCTTCCTGTCGGGCCGTGACACGCGGACCGCGGGTGGCGCCCAGAAGGAGCCTTCGGCACCGAGGGACGGGGAGGGCGTGTCCTGATGCTCGTCGAACGCATGCTCGTCGGTGTCTACCTGGCTGCCTGCATCGGCATCGGCGTAGCCGTGTCGAAGCGGGTGCTCGGCTCCAACGACGAGTACTGGGTCGCCGGCCGGCGCATCGGCACCGTGGTGAACTCCATGGCGATCATGGCCGCGCTCGCCAGCGGCGGGTCCATCGTCGGCGTCATGGGGCTCGCCTACGCCCAGGGCATTCCCGCCACGCTCGCCCTGTTCGGCGGGGCCGTCGTGGGCTTCCCCCTGGCCTCGATCCTCGTGGCCAAGCCGCTGCGCAACTTCGGTCGGTTCACGATCACGGACTTCCTGACCTTCCGGTATCCGCACGCGGTGGTGCGCTACCTGGTGCCGGTCCTGATCGTCGCGGCCTTCACCATCTACATCGTTGCCCAGCTCAAGGCCGCCGGGATCGCGTCCGAGGCCCTTCTCGGCATTCCGTACAACACCTCGCTCGCCCTCGCCACGGTGGTGTTCATCACCTACGTGTCGTTCGGAGGAATGGTGGCCATCACGTGGACCGACGTGATCCAGGGCTTCCTCATGGTCATCGTCGTCATGGGCACCGCAGCGGTGCTGACGGCGCGTGTAGGGTCTCCCTTCGAGATCATGAGCCAGGCGACGGCCGTGGCGCCGGAGCTGGGCCAGGTCGTCCACCGGCCGGTGTCCAGCTACCTCGGCTACTTCATCATATGGGCGACGGCGATCCCGGTGATCCCCCATATCGTCATGCGCGTCTTCACCGCGAAGGACGCGGAGAGCGCCCGCCTTTCGCTCAACCTGGCCATGCTGGTGTACAGCGCCATCATCCTGGCCGCGGTCCTCGCCATCGTGCCCGTGGGCCGGATCGACTTTCCAGCGCTCCAGGACGCCGACCTGCTCTTTCTCAGGGTCATGGAGGCGGAGTTTCCGCCACTGGTCCGCGGGATCGCCGTGGCCGCGGTGCTGGCCGCGGTCATGTCGACGACGGACGCGCTGCTGCTGGCCTGCAGCTCGGCCGTCGCCCACGACCTTCTCGGCGGCTTCCTCCGGGGTCGGGCCAGCGACCGCACCCTCAGCCTCGTGCGCGTGGGCTCGACGTGGGCCGTTGGGCTCGGGGCACTGGTGTGGGCGTACTATCCTCCCGAACTCATCTCGGAGTTCTACACGGCGGGCGTCGGGATCCTGAGCGCCAGCCTCTTCGTGCCCACCATTGCGGGACTCTGGTGGAAGAAAGCCAACCTGGCCGGTGGAGTCGGGGCGGTGGTGTCCGGCGCGGTCGTGTACGTGCTCGTGCAGGTCGGCATCCTGGATCTCGGCGTGGCGCCGATCGTGGTCGCGCTCCTGGCCAGCGCGCTCGCCATGGCTCTGGGCGGGTTGCTGGGTGCGCGGGAATCTCCCGAGATGATCGCGCGCATCGAGGCGCTGCACGAGTAGATCAGGGCCCCGGCGTGCCCGGGACGCTCGACGCTACGTCAGTCGACGTAGAGATGGCGATGCCGGACCACGCCAATTTGAGATCGACCCAGTCCACCCGCGCTGCGGAGGAAGCCGTGAACCGCGCGACCCGTGTGATCTCGACCGTGCTGGCGCTCGTCGCCGTCGGCGCGCTCCCCTCCGAGGCACAGGACCGGACACGCGTTGACCTCAGCGTCGGGGCGGGGGTGGGAACGCCGGCCTTAGCCGGCCAGCTCTCGCTCGCGGCCGGGAAGCGCAACTGGGACGTGATCGTCCGATTCGCGGGCACGACCGATTTCAACCTGTTCGGGCCGAGCGCGTCGCAGGAGGACTCCGCCGTGCTCTACGGCCGCCGCCGGGACAATGCCCGGAGCTGGTATCGCGTGGCCGCGGGCGTGGGCCAGGTCCTCGCGGTGCGCTCCGGAGACGCCGAGGATTGCTTCTTCATCTTCTGCTCCTACGAGCGGCTCTCCGAGAAGACCCTGGGCCTGGCCGTGCAGGCCGACGCGGTCTGGGCTCCGCTGTCGGCGCTCGGCCTCGGCGTCGGCGCGTTCGGCAACCTCAACTCCGCGGCGAGCTTCGCGGGGCTGACGATCAACCTGCACCTGGGGCGGATCCGCTAGCTCGGGCTCGGTGCGTCGCCCTCGGCGCGCAGGCGCCCGGGTCCGGTTCCCGGATCCGGCACCCCTTGCGGGGCCGGGTGTAACGACCGTCGGCGCCTCCCGAACCCGCTGATCCCGTGAACGACACGATCCTCGGACTCCACCACGTCACCGCCACCGCCGACGACGCGCAGGCGGACCTGGACTGCTACGTGGGTGCGCTCGGCCTTCGGCTGGTGAAGAAGACGGTCAACTTCGACAACCACAACGTCTACCACTTCTACTACGGCGACGAGCACGGGACTCCGGGCACCTTGATGACGACCTTCCCCTACCGGGGGTGGGGCGTGCCGGTGGGCACGCAGGGCGCGGGCCAGGTCACCGCCACGACCTTTTCGGTTCCGAAGGGCTCGCTCGACGGCTGGCGCGCCCGGCTCTCGGGCGCGGGGCTCTCGCCTTCGGACGTAGGCGACCGCTTCGGTGACGAGGTCGTGCGCTTTCTCGATCCATCGGGGCTCGTGCTCGAGCTCCTGGCCTGTGACGACCGTCGCGTGCCCTGGATCGCACCCGGCCTCTCGGCGGAGCGCGCGGTCCGCGGCGTGGCGTCGGCCACGCTGTCGGTACGGACGCCGGAGCCGTCCATCCGCTTCCTCACCGAGGTCCTGGGCTGGCGGGTGACCGACGAGGAGGCCGGCCGCACGCGGCTCGCGGCCGGTGGGGATGTGGCCGGACACTGGCTCGAGATCCTGCACGCCCCCGACGCGCCCGCGGCCGTGAACGGGCTCGGCACCGTGCACCACGTGGCCATGGCGGTGGCCGACGCCGCGACCCAGGCCGACGTGCGCCGGGAGCTCGTGTCGCTGGGCGTGCCCGTCACCGAGGTGCGTGACCGGCAGTATTTCCAGTCCATCTACTTCCGGGAGCCGGGCGGCGTCCTCTACGAGGTCGCGACGCTGCCACCCGGGTTCACCACCGACGAAGAGCTGGCCTCGCTCGGGCAGGACCTGAAGCTCCCTTCCTGGGAGGAGCCGAACCGCCCGGCCATCGAGCGCGGCCTCCCGCCCATCCGCATCTGAGAGGGACCATGCTTCCACACGCCGGCCAACCGGTCGAGACCCGCGGCCGCGCTCTGGGGGAGGGCTCGGCGGCCATGATCCTGGTTCATGGGCGCGGTGCGACGCCGCGCAACATACTCGACCTTGCCGCCGCGCTCGCGCATCCGGCGTTCACCTACCTGGCGCCGGGGGCGGCGGGCAACACGTGGTACCCGTATTCGTTCATGGCCGACACCGCGGCCAACGAGCCGGGGCTCTCCTCCGGGCTCGGTGTGCTGGACGTGCTCGTTCACCAGGTGCTCGACGCCGGGATTCCGCGAGACAGGATCGTGCTCGCCGGCTTCTCGCAGGGGGCGTGCCTGACGTCGGAGTACGCCGTGCGTCACGCGGGGCGGTACGGCGCGATCCTCGTCTTCAGCGGAGGTCTGATCGGGCCACCCGGCACGACCTGGCCGTACGGTGGCGACTTCGCGGGCACGCCGGTGTTCCTCGGGTGCAGCGATGTCGACAGCCACGTTCCCAGGACGCGGGTCGACGAGAGCGCGGTGGTCCTGGAGGCGATGGGCGCACGGGTCGAGAAGCGCATCTACGCGGGCATGGGGCACCTGATCAACGACGACGAGATCGCCTTCGCGCGGACTCTGCTCGAGGAGGTCGCAGGCTGAGGCCGTGCGGCTCGAGCGTCCGCACCGTTCGACGGTGCTCTACTCGGGTGCCCGCGGCACCCGGCTCGCCACCCTCCGTCGTCCGTGCGTTCCCGGGCTCAGCTGCCTGGAATCATGATGTGCGCTGCGCTCGTGCCGGCATCCATGATGTAGGCGCCGCCCTCGCTTCCGCTCTCGGGCAGCCCGGTGGAGGCGGTCGTCGCGCCGGGCACGGCGATCGTGGTGTGCGTACGCGCGCTGACCTGGTCGTCACCCCGCATGGCGATCCACACCGACCCGTACTGCGCCGGCACCCGCGTGCCGTCGGCCTCGGCGGCCTCGATCAGCCCATTCTCCGCCTGGCGGTCCGCACTGGCGGCGCGGAAGCGACGGTTCTGCGCCACACGCTCCAGGTTGCCGACGCTGGTGCACTGGACGTCGAACGCCGCCCGGCGCGCCTCGTCGGAGCGGTCGAAGCAGACCATGCGGTTGGTCCCTTCCTTGAGCACCGCGTACGTGTGGTCGGCGTTCCACCGGATGACCATGGTGGCTTCGCGCATCCGTGCCGGCGCGGCGGCCAGCGCCTTGTCGACCGCGGCCTGGTCCTGGGCCTCGGCGGCGATGGGAAGGGTCAGGATCGCGAGCAGAGCGAGGGAGGCGCGCTTCATGGCTGGTCTCGGTAATGGTGGCACCGTCCGGCACGGTACGGTGGCGCGGGCGGCCCCACAAGCCGGTCGGGCGGCCTGCAGGCCGGCGACGTCGGGGTGGCCCGCGGCCGCATCCGCTTTAGAATTCCTTACCATGCGCTCCACCCTTCCTCTTCCCATCCTCGCGGCCGCCCTCGGGGCGGGCCTCCTCACCGCCTGCTCGGACGGCGGTCCGCTCGGCACCACAGGGGTGGATCCCGTCGTCGAGAGCGTCGGGAGCGTCGGGGCGGAGCTCGATCGGCAGCTCATGCTGGAGCTGCAGATGTCCGGCTTCACGGGCCGCATCGAGGAGCGCCTCAGCGAGATGCTTGGGCGCCCGGTGGACAACCGCCTGGCCGAGATCGGTCGGCTTCTGTTCTTCGATCCGATTCTGTCGATCACGCAGGACAACAGCTGCTCCGGGTGCCACGGGCCCAACGTATCGTTCAACGACTCGCAGCCGATCTCCATCGGCGTCGAGAACAACGGCGTGGTGGGGCCGACGCGTTCGGGCCCCCACAACCTGCGCCGGGCGCCGTCGGTCATCAACGCCGCCCTGTATCCGAACCTGATGTGGGAAGGGAGGTTCGCGGCCGGGTCGCTCTCCCCCTTCGACAACTCGCTCGGCTTCGTCTTCCCCGAGCCGGAGGGCGATGACCTCTCCTTCATGGATCATCTCCTGGGTGCGCAGGCGTTCACGCCGGTCGTCGCGCGCATGGAGATGACGGGCTTCGACTTCGTGGGCACCAACGACGAGATCCGGGCCGAGATCGCGGCACGGGTAGACGCCATCCCCGAGTACCGAAGCCGGTTCGCGGAGGTCTTTCCCGACATCGAGGCCGGAGGAGCGCTGACGTATGCGCACATCGGGAGCGCCATCGCCGAGTTCGGGTTCACGCTGGTGCGGGCCGACGCTCCCGTCGACCGGTACGCCCGTGGGGACACGGCGGCGCTGACCGAGGACCAGAAGCGGGGCGGGATCCTCTTCTACGAACCCCTCGCGTCCTGCACGGAGTGTCACATCACCGCGGGGTTCACCAACGAGATGTTCAGTGACTTCGAGTCGCGCGTTCTCGCGGTGCCTCAGGTCGTGCCCACCGTCACGAACGCGGACTTCGACGGGCCGGCCCGCAACGAGGACTTCGGCCTGGAGCGGGTCACCGGCGATCCCGCGGACCGCTATAAGTTCCGCACGACCCCGCTGCGTAACCTCGTGTACTCGCCTTCGCTGATGCACAACGGTGCGTTCGTGTGCCTGGAGGACGCGATCCGGCACCACATCGATCCGATTGGCTCGCTCGAGGCGT
Source organism: Gemmatimonadota bacterium (assembly GCA_030827315.1). Lineage (GTDB taxonomy): Bacteria > Gemmatimonadota > Gemmatimonadetes > Longimicrobiales > Gaopeijiaceae > UBA2589. The sequence continues at coordinate 12,168 of JAURER010000040.1, forward strand.
ACAAAACCGACCACCTCCCGTCGACGCTGCAGGGCCCGATGGGGCCGTTCGAGCCGATGCTCGATCGGCTCCACACCATCGGACGTCAGCCGGACCGGCACCTCACCGACGAGCAGTATCGCCAGCTCACGGCCTTCGTGGGTCCCGGGCTCAGCGACCCCGACGCGGCGCCCGACGCGCTGCGTTACCTGATCCCGGCGTCGGTCCCGAGTGGCCTTCCGGTGCACGACTTCGACTTCGCCATCGTGCCGCCCCCGTGCGGCTGAGCCTCCGGCCCGCACCCATGTCCATCCCGCACCTCCGTCTCCGGCGACTGAACGACGCCCCCGTCCGGACGGACGGTGACCATGTCCTGTACTGGATGGTCGCCAGCCGACGGCTGAGCTGGAATTTCGGTCTGGATCGCGCGCTGGAGCACGCACGGCGACTCCAGCGCCCGCTCCTCGTGCTGGAGCCGCTCAACGTGGGGTACCGCTGGGCTTCGGACCGCCATCACCTCGCCATCGTCGACGGAATGGCCGAGCACGCGCGTCGGTTGCAGGGCACGGGCGTGGCGTACCATCCGTACATCGAACCCGAGCCAGGGGCCGGAGACGGGTTGCTGAAGGCCGCGGCCAGGAATGCGTGCGTGGTGGTGACCGACGACTCGCCGGTCTTCTTCACACCGGCGCTCCTGAGGGCCGCCGGACGGCTGGAGGGCTGCGCCGTGGAGGCCGTGGACAGCTGCGGCCTGCTTCCGCTGCGCGCCGCGGATCGGACCTTCACCGCGGCGTACCACTTCCGCCGCTTCCTGCACCGGGAGCTGCCGGCGCACCTGGGCGACATGCCCGACCCGGACCCCCTGTCGGACCTCGCGCTCCCCTCGGGCGAGGTTCCGGCCGACGTCGCCGGGCGCTGGCCGGCGGCGCCCCCGGCGCTCCTCGGCCTCGATGCGGCGCCGGGCGCCGATGGCCCGGAGGGTGGGCTCCCGCCCCAGGAGCGGATGGCTGAACACCTGGCGGGGTTTCCAATCGACCACTCCGTCGGGCCGACCGGATGGCGGGGAGGACACGCCGCTGCTCGCGCCCGCCTCGACACCTTCCTCGCGTCCGGCCTCGACCGGTACGCCGAGGAGCGCAACGATCCGGACTCGGGCGCGGCGAGCGGCCTGTCGGGGTGGCTACACTACGGGCACCTGTCGGTGCACGAGATCTTCCACGCGGTCGTGCGCCGCGAAGGGTGGAGTCCGGCGAGGATTTCGCCCCCGCATGACGGCCGTCGCAGCGGGTGGTGGGGCATGAGCGCCGGGGCCGAGTCGTTCATCGACGAGCTGGTCACCTGGCGCGAGGTCGGGTACGGCTTCTGCGCGCATCACCCCGGGTACGACCGCTGGGAATCGCTGCCGGACTGGGCGATCCAGACCATGGAGGAGCACGCCTCCGATCCCCGCGAGTACGTCTACACGCTCGACGAGTTCGACCGCGCGGCGACGCACGACGAGCTGTGGAACGCGGCGCAGCGTCAGCTGGTGGGCGAGGGTGTCATCCACAACTACCTGCGGATGCTTTGGGGCAAGAAGATCCTTGAGTGGACCGAACACCCGCGCGACGCGCTCGACGTGATGGTGGAACTGAACAACCGCTACGCCATCGACGGGCGCGACCCGAACTCGTATACGGGTATTATGTGGGTGCTCGGTCGATTCGACCGCGGGTGGCCCGAGCGGGCCGTCTACGGAAAGATCCGCTCCATGAGCTCCGATTCGACCCGCCGCAAGGTCGAGCTCGAGGGGTACATGGCGCGCTGGGGGACTCAGGGCCGTTTGCTGTAGCCCGGGCGCGGGGCGGAGGCGGTTCTTGCCCGGGGTGCTAAGTTAGGGATGTGTGCGCGGAAGTACGGACCGGTTCGGAGGTCGGATGTCCGAGGCGCGGAAGTGGAGCGGGTTCCGGCTGGCGGTGGCCTGGGTGGGTGCTGCCGGGTCGGTCGCGTTGATCCGCGGGGGCCTGTATGCCGGGGTGTACCGCTCCACCGTCGAGGGAGTCCACGTGGTTCACCTCGGGGGCGTATGGCCCCGCTCCTTTGCGTCGATCATGACCGCGGTGTTCGCTGCGATCACGCTCTTCGCGGTGGGGTGGGCCACCCGGGACTGGGTCCGCGGACGTAGACACCGCGCGGCCCGGCGGGTTTCCCGGACCGCCAGGTACCGCAAGGTCATCATGTAGCACGGCTGGGGGAGGGTGAGGCGAACGATGCGCGTGTTTCTCTGGAGTGTCACGCTCCTGCGCGTCGTGCTGATTCCGCTCTTCCTCTTCGTCGGGTCCGCGACGCAGGCGACGGCCGGGGCGGGCGGCGATTTCGAGGCGCTTCGGTGGGCCACGCTCGCGATCATGTTGCTCATGGGCGCCACCGACGTGCTCGACGGCTGGATCGCCCGGCGCTGGGCACTCACGACGCAGGTGGGCGCGGTCGTGGACGCGGTCGCCGACAAGCTCGTGCAGGTGAGCCTGGTCGCCTTCTTCACGCTCACGGTGGGGCCGGCGTTCCGTACGCTGCCGTTCTGGTTCCTCATCCTGATCTTCGGGCGCGATCTGGTGCTTCTCATCGGCGTGCTCATGCTCCGCTGGCGCTACGGTCCTCTGCAGGTGGTGCATCGGGTCCACGGGCGAGCCGCGAGCATCCTCGTACACGTCGTTCTGTGGTCCGCGGCGCTGCGGGCGCCGGTGGTCGCGGTGACCCTGCTCATGGCGGTCACCACGGCGCTCTCCCTGTTCAGCGCGACGGTCTACGCGTTCGACGGAGCGGCGCAGGGGAGGGCGGCGGGCAGGGCTCGAGCCGGCTGACCCCCTTCGCCGCGGTGCGCATGGGTCACCGCGAGCAGAAGCCGACGATCGTCGCGGCGAGCACCCGGGCCATGGTCACCAGCTCCTGGACGTCGACGAACTCGTCGGGGCGGTGGGCGTGCCGGATGTCGCCGGCCCCGAAGAGGACGGCGTGCATGCCGCCCACGCGTTCCAGAAGCCCCGCGTCCGCTCCGAAGGGGACGGCCTCCAGGCGTTCGGGGCGTCCCGTCACCATCCCGACGGCCGCTGTCAGGGCCGCCACCACCGGTGCCTCGACGGGAGTGCGCGCCGGGAGGAAACGGCCACCCCACCAGGTGACCACCGGGGGATGACGGGCCAGGAAGGGGTCGGCCGCGGCGGCAGCCGCTACCGCGCGCTCGAGCTCGGTTCGCGCGTCTTCGAGGGCCTCGTCGGGCCGCACGCCCATGCGGCCCTCCATCGTGACGTGGTCGGGAACCGACGACGCCCAGTCACCCCCGTGCATCGTCCCGATGCTGATGGGGAAGGGAACGCGGTAGCGGGCGAAGAGCGGGTCGCCCGCGGTGACCGTGTTCCGTCGGGTCTCGAGTTCGCGCAGGGCGTGGTAGACGCCGAACATCTTCTCGAACGCACTCACGCCTTCTTCCCGCACCGCCCCGTGCGCGGCGGCACCCGGCACGGTGACGCGGAAGTTCAGGCAGCCGGCCTGGACCGGGACCACGGCGAGTTCGGTCGGTTCCATGACGATCGCCGCGTCGCCGAGGTGCCCCCGCAGGATCGTGGCGAGCGTACCCATGCCCCCGTCCTCCTCGGCCACGACGCTGTGGAGCATCACGGTGCCCGGCAGCTCGATTCCGGTGGCGCGGACCGCGGCCATGGCGTGGAGCCCGGCCATGAGCGGCCCCTTCATGTCGAGCGCGCCGCGCCCGTACAGGCGACCCCCTTCCAGCACGGCGCCGAACGGAGGACGGGTCCAGAGCTCCTCCGCACCGGGCGGCACGACGTCCACGTGCCCGTTCAGCACAAGCGTGGGGCCGCCACCGGTGCCCGGGAGCGTGCCCACGACGCCGAGCGCGTCGGGGCGTTCGATCTCCCATGAGCAGGCCGCGTGGCCCTGGACCGCCGCGACGTCGATCTCCCAGACGTCCGTCTCGAGACCGGCCACGTGCATGAGCTCGGCGACAGCTTCCTGGGCGGGGCGTTCCCTGCCGCCGTGCGTCGGAATCCGGACGAGCCGGCGAGCGGCGGCGACCAACGCGTCCGCGTCGACCGCCGCCGCCGCGCGCGCCGCTTCGTCCGTGATCGTCGATGTGCGCTTCAGCCGGATTCTCCCTCGTGCATGCTCGCCTGCGGACGGCGGGGCTGGACGTGACCGACGGCCGAGGCCGTGCCCTACCTCAGGTGCTCGTTGAAGAAGGCGATCGTGCGCTCCTGCGCCAGCAGCGCCGCCGCCTCGTCGTAGCGTGGCGTGGTGTCGTTGTGGAAGCCGTGGTTCACGCCCGGGTACATGTGCATGGTGTACTGCTTGCCATGGGCCTGGAGCGCTGCCTCGAACGCGGGCCACCCCGCGTTGATGCGCTCGTCGAGCCCCGCGTATTGAATGAGCAGGGGCGCCTGGATCTTTGAAACGTCCTCCGCGGGCGGCTGCGAGCCGTAGAACGGGACGCCGGCCGCGAGCTCCGGCAGTCGCACGGCCAGCGTGCTCACCATACCGCCCCCGAAGCAGAAGCCGACCGCTCCGACCCGGCCCGTCGATTCGGGATGGCTCATGAGGTAGCGGGCACCGGCGACGAAGTCCTCGGTCATGGTGCCGAGGTCCAGCTGGCGCTGCATTTCGCGGCCCTGGTCGTCGTTTCCTGGATACCCGCCGAGGGGCGTGAGGGCGTCCGGTCCGAGCGCGAGGAAGCCCGCAGCACCCATGCGGCGCACGACGTCCTCGACGTAGGGGTTGAGGCCCCGGTTCTCGTGGATGACCAGGACGGCGGGCCACGGCGCCGGCGTGCCGGTCGGGCGGGCCATGTACCCGCGCATGGTCCCGGAGCCCTGGGGCGAGGGGTATTCGACGTACTCCAGGCGAACCCGCTCGTCTCCTTCCGGGACCTGCGCCGCCCACGCGTACTGCGGGCTCAATGCGTCGAGGAAGGAGGCTGCCGTCATGCCACCGACGGCGAACTTCGCCGACCCGTCGAGAAAGGCCCGGCGGTCGATCATGCCGTGCACGTACTGGTCGAACAGGGTCAGGACCTCCTGCGGGAAGTCCCCGGCCTTCATGCGCTCCTGCGTCATGCTCTCCCTCCGTCAAGGTCGGGCCCCGGCCGTCGTCGCGCGGGCCGGCGCGGCCAAGGTAGAAAGAGCGATGCGGCCTCGCCAACCGCTCAGGGTGAGCCGGCCCCATGGCCGCGCTCGCGGCGGCTGGGTAATGTACGCCGTGGCAGGGGACGGCATGGGCCCCGCGGGGAACCCCGCGCCTGTCGCCGGTGTCCCTGCGACGATCAATCACGGAAGCCCGGATGGCTTCCTGCTCTGCATTTGCGAGGAGAAACAGCACGATGGCTCGTACTTCCGCGGCCCTCCTGGTGGCCGGACTCACCTTCGCGGCGGCGACCGCCGTGGCAGCGCAGGACCCGGGTGCGGTGCACCGCTCGGCCCACCACGACTACCGTGTCGTGACCGTCGTCGACGGGCTCGTGAATCCCTGGTCGATGGCGTGGCTGCCCAACGGCGACATGCTCGTGACCGAGCGCCCCGGTCGCCTGCGGGTCGTCCGGGACGGCCGCTTGCTGCCCGACCCGGTTTCGGGCGTGCCCGCGGTCTTCGCGCGTGGTCAGGGCGGTCTCATGGACGTCGTTCCGCACCCCGACTTCGCGTCGAACCGGATGCTCTACCTGAGCTATTCGAAGCCGCTGGCGCACCAGGACTCGTCGACGACGGCGATCATCCGCGCACGGTTCGAGAACGACGCCCTCCACGACGTGGAAGAGCTCTTCGTGGCCAGGTCGAGTGGTCGGGGTCACTACGGGTCCCGCATCGCGTTCGACGGCGCCGGGCACTTCTTCTTCACCGTCGGCGACCGGCAGGCGCCGCCCTCGGGCGACCTCGAGAGCCACCCGGCCCAGGATCGTTCGAACCATCATGGAACGGTGAACCGGCTCAACGACGACGGAAGCATCCCGGGCGACAACCCGTTCGTCGGGGAGACGGGTGTCGAACCGTCGATCTATTCGTACGGGCACCGCAACCCGCAGGGATTGGCCATCGACCACGCGGCGGGAACGGTCTGGATCACCGAGCACGGCCCGCAGGGCGGAGACGAGCTCAACAAGGTGCTCCCGGGCGCCAACTACGGGTGGCCCGTCGTCGGATACGGGGTGAACTACGGGCCCGGCCGGCGGATCCACGAGGCGACGATGCGGGAAGGGTGGGAGAACGGGGTCCATGTCTGGGTGCCGTCCATCGGCGTGTCGGGCCTGGCGGTCTACGACGGCGGGGCGTTCCCGGAGTGGCGGGGCGACGTCTTCGCCGGCGGGATGGCCGGTGAGCTCCTCGTCCGCCTCACCATGGACGGCGACGTCGTGCTCAACGTCGAGCAGCTTGCCCAGCGCATGGGTCGGATCCGTGACGTGCGTCAGGGTCCGGACGGCTTCATCTACCTGGCCATCGAGGACCGTGGCGGCGAACCGAGCCCGATCGTCCGTCTCGAGCCCGCGAACTGATCGCGGTGGCGAAGCATACCGACCCCCGTCATGCCATTCGCCGGGCTGCTGGTCGGGTCCGACGCGGAACCGGCGGGCCTGGATCTGTGCTACGTCTGCCGGGCGATTACGCTCGGGGCCTCGCTGCGCTTCTGAGCGGCCTTTTCGCTTCCGGGGAGCCTCCGGTGGCCCGGTGTCCTTGCGTGCGCGGCCCGGGTGGTCGGATGTTGCCGCGTCGTCTTCTTGCCTCGACCGATTCGTCCTTCCGGGACCCCGCCATGAAGAGCTGCTCACAGCGCCTGTCACTCTCCATCGCCCTCGCCGCCGCGCTCGGCTTGGCTTCGTTCGCGGCCCCTTCGGCGACCCTCGCGCAGACCGGCGCGCAGCGGCCCGAGGCACGCCCGAGTGACCCGCCGGTCCTGCGGCGCAACCTGCGCGGTATCCTCGGCGGGGTGGAGATGACCGCCGCTGACAGCATGCACCAGCAGATCGTCGACCGACTCGACTTCGACTCGTACAAGGAGCTGCTCCGGGGCCTCACCGAATTCGGTGACCGGGAGCAGGGCACGCCCCGCAACGCGGCCGCCCTCGACTGGATCGAGGACCGCCTGCGCGGATGGGGCTACGAGACGGAGCGGGTCCACTACATGTACACGCCGCGCAACTCGGAAACGGCCGAGCCTCGCGAGGAGGTCTTCGCCACCAAGGTGGGCGGTGCGCGACCCGACGAGATGTACATCCTCGGGGCGCACATGGACGGCCGGGGCGGGGGTGAAGCCGCCATCGACGACGGCTCGGGTACCGCGCTCGTGATGGAGATCGCGCGGGTCCTGGCCTCTTCGGACGTCCACTCCGATCGCTCCATCCGGCTGGCGCTGTGGAACAACGAGGAAACCGGACTCGACGGAGCGCGGGCCTACGTGGAGCAGAGGGCCGGCCTCCAGGGTGTCGAAGACCCGCCCGGCTCAGGCCGCTATCCGGAGCCTCGCTGGCTGGGCATGATCCAGCACGACATGATGATGTGGGACCATGGGAACCCGGTGACGTACGATCAGGCGCTCGACGCGGACGTAGACGTCGAGTTCCAGCTCAACTCCGCCATGGCAGATCAGTCGGCGCTGCTCGGTATCGCGCTGATCAACGCCAATCGGATGCACGCGAGCGACTACCCCGCGGTCCTCAGCAACGCGATGAGCAACACCGACTCGACGCCCTTCATGGACCTCGTGCCCGCGGTGAGCCTGCGCGAGAACCGGCGGCTCTACGAGACCGGGAACCGGGCGAATCCGCACTGGCACCAGCCGACCGACCTGTTCGAGACGTTCTCCGACGCGGACTTCATG